>NZ_SZWR01000037.1:100959-139643 GCF_005280875.1 Citrobacter sp. wls827 | reverse complement strand
AGCGCCGCCGTTGCGGCGCTCGTTGCATCACTGCGCATTAGCGCACGGGTGGTGCATACTGAATGCCACCGTTATTCCAGAGGTTGTTCTGCCCACGCTTGATCTTCAGCGGGCTTTCCGATCCAACGTTACGCTCAAAGATCTCCGAGTAGTTACCTACCTGCTTGATAATGTTATAAGCCCATTTGTTATCAAGTTTCAGATCCTTGCCATAATCCCCCTCTTTACCTAGCAGGTGCGCCATATCCGGTGTTGCAGGATTTGCCGCTTTTTCGTCAACATTTTTCGAGTTAACCCCCATCTCTTCGGCGTTCAGCATAGCGAACAACGTCCAGCGAACAATCGAGAACCACTCGTCGTCACCACGACGCACGACTGGCCCCAGTGGCTCTTTAGAAATAACTTCTGGCAGTACAATCCATTCTGCGGGGGTGCTCAGCTTGATCCGCAGGGCGTACAACTGAGACTGGTCGGAGGCAAGTGTATCGCAGCGCCCTGATTCGAGAGCTTTAGCGGACTCATCAGAACGGTCAAAGGTGACAGGGGTATACTTCATTTTATTGGCTTTAAAGTAGTCGGCCACATTCAGTTCAGTATCTGTTCCTGCCTGAATACAAACCGTTGCGCCATCCAGCTCTTTAGCGCTCTTCAGGCCCGCTTTATTGTGGGTAAGAAAACCGATGCCGTCGTAATACGTTACGCCAGTGAAAGACATTCCCATTCCGGCATCGCGAGAAGAGGTCCATGTGGTATTACGGGAAAGCATATCGACCTCACCAGACTGTAACGCGGTGAAGCGTTCTTTGGCGGTGAGTGGGGTATATTTTACTTTGCTGTCATCACCAAATACGGCAGCGGCAACGCCACGACATACATCGACATCAATACCTGAGAACTTACCGCTTGCATCAGCGTAAGAAAAACCAGGCAGGCCATCACTGATACCACATTGCACAAAACCCTTTTTCTGTACGGCATCGAGAGTTGCGCCGGCATGTGCCTGATTTGCAACCGCAAGCAGCACGCCGGCCGCAGCCAGGCTGGCTATTATCATCTTTTTCATAGAGCATCCTGTGTGGAGGAATTATTGTTATGGAAACGTTCTGAAAACGTCTTTTACCTGTCTGTGGCTATGGCCATACTCTTCTAAGCAAAGGTAGTGCCAGGTTTTTGCGCACGATTATTCGACGCAATATGCAGAGTGTAGACAGGAAAGAATAAATGCAGCGCCCTGAAGTGGTGCAAAATTGAAACGTAAGCCACATTTCGGCGCAAAAAATTTAAAAATAAGACAGGACGCATGATAACGATTTCGGGCGTGAATATCCGTAGCGTGAGAATAATGAAAGGGATGTGCGTTATAACGAAGAATACAGAAAATGCTAATTTGAGTTCATGGATATGTGAAGCGAATCTATAATAATTTTATTTTATGAATGATGCCATGAACTAACATTTTGTCTTATATTAAGATTTAATTCGTATTGCTAAAAGCGCGGTAACGGCCGCGCTTTTATGATTTTTTATTTCGTCAAGGCAACTATCCCAAGCGTCAAGCCGGCAACAGCGGCTGCACCACCGGCTATCGCTCCTGCAGTTTCCCAGTTATCCTGCGTGGTGCCTTTCATACAGGTATTGGTATGAACCAGACGCCCTTGATCGTCATAGACAGGCACACAAGGGGAATCGTGTGCACAGCCAGCCAGTAATGCGGTAAGCAGTGCAACGGGTATTAATCTTTTCATGGTGTTACCTCAAAAATAAGCGTTTCGCTAATTGAGCAAAGGTAAACGCTCAGCCATCTGCGAACTCGACTGCTATTTTACCACTGCTTAAAAAAAGACTGACATGAGGAATAATCTCAATTCATGTGGATTGTAAAAATAATGGATAAAATGGGGCACCTGAAAGTTTGTTCTGCAATGCTTCAGCAAAATTAAATGTCTATCTCATTAATAAATAAAGAACTCATCATCATGTAAAAAGGCGTCTATGGACGCCTTTATTTTACAAATTATTCGTGGTGCCGGCTAAAACGCCGTTTAACGACAACGAAGAAGACGGGAACGAAGAAGATCGCTAACAATGTTGCGGTGAGCATCCCCCCCATAACACCGGTACCAACAGCATTCTGCGCACCGCTACCTGCACCATGGCTGATAACCAGAGGCATAACCCCCAGAATAAACGCCAGGGATGTCATCAGGATTGGACGAAGACGCATGCGCGACGCCTCCAGAGTGGCTTCTATCAATCCTTTGCCCTCTTTATCCATCAGGTCTTTGGCAAATTCGACGATCAGGATGGCGTTCTTCGCCGAGAGGCCAATAGTGGTTAACAGACCCACCTGGAAGTAGACGTCGTTATTCATCCCACGCACTGATGCAGCTAACAGTGCGCCTACCACACCGAGCGGTACAACCAGCATGACGGAGAAGGGAATCGACCAACTCTCATACAACGCGGCCAGGCAAAGGAAGACGACGATTAGCGAGATGGCATAAAGTGCAGGTGCCTGGTTACCCGACAGTCGTTCCTGATAAGACATACCCGTCCAGTCATGACCAATACCGTTTGGCAGCTTTTCTGCGAGGCTTTCCATTAGTGCCATTGCTTCACCCGTACTTCGACCCGGCGCGGCTTCCCCCAGTATTTCCATCGATGGCATGCCGTTGTAACGCTCCAGGCGCGGTGAGCCGTAAACCCAATGCGATGCGCTGAACGCAGAGAACGGAACCATTTCGCCATTGGCACTGCGGATATACAGATTACTGATGTCCGTTGGCAGCATGCGGTATTTAGCATCCGCCTGAACGTACACTTTCTTCACTCGGCCGCGGTCAATAAAGTCATTGACGTAATAGCCGCCCAACGATGCAGAGATGGTCTCGTTAATGTCCGACAGCGAAACGCCCAGTGCTTGTGCTTTCTCCTGATCGACATCCAGTTTGAACTGAGGGGTATCTTCCAGGCCGTTCGGACGCACGCGGACTAACAAATCTGGGTGTTTAGCCACCATACCCAGCAGTTGGTTACGGGCTTGCGTTAATGCCGTATGTCCCAGACCGCCCTGATCGATCAGCTCGAAGTCGAAGCCGGTTGCAGTACCCAATTCAACAATCGCCGGCATGTTGAAGGGGAAGACCAGACCATCGCGGATCTGGCTGAAGGCGCGAGTGGCGCGTGCAATAACCGCTTCGGCGCTGTTTTCCTCTCCGCTACGCTCATCCCAGGGCTTGAGGCTGACGAACGCCAGACCTGAGTTTTGTCCCTGACCGCTGAAGCTAAAGCCGTTAACCGTGAAGACGCTTGCGACGTTAGCTTTCTCATTGTTCAGATAATACTGGGTGACCTGATCCAGCACTTTCTGGGTGCGCTCTTGTGTTGCCCCCGCCGGGAGCTGAATCATAGTCATAAATACGCCCTGATCTTCTTCCGGCAGGAAGGAGGTCGGCAGACGCATAAACAGCACCGCCATTCCGATCACGATGATCAGGTAGACAACCAGGTAACGCCCGGTTTTACGCACAATACCGCTGACACTATTGGTGTAGTGGTTGACGCTGTGATCGAATTTGGCATTAAACCAGCCAAAGAAACCGCTTTTTTTCTCGTGATGTTCAGCCGATACCGGCTTCAGCAGCGTTGCGCAAAGCGCGGGAGTCAGGATCAGCGCGACCAGAACAGAAAGCGCCATGGCGGAAACAATGGTGATGGAGAACTGCCGGTAGATAGCACCTGTCGACCCACCAAAGAAGGCCATCGGGATAAAGACCGCAGACAGCACCATGGCGATGCCGACCAGCGCTCCCTGAATTTGTGACATGGATTTTTCCGTCGCCTCTTTAGGCGGCAGATTATCTTCCATCATCACACGTTCGACGTTTTCCACTACCACTATCGCATCATCGACCAATAGACCGATGGCGAGCACCATCCCGAACATCGTCAGGGTGTTTATTGAGTAGCCAAACGCGGCAAGTACGGCAAATGTGCCTAACAATACGACGGGGACAGCGATGGTTGGAATGAGCGTTGCCCGGATGTTCTGCAGGAACAAATACATGACCAGGAACACCAGCACGATCGCCTCAAACAGCGTTTTTACCACTTCGTGGATGGAGATGGTCACAAACGGCGTGGTGTCGTACGGATAGACCACCTTCATTCCCTGCGGGAAGAACGGTTGCAACTCAGCCAGTTTGGCTTTGATAGCGTTAGCGGTATCCAGCGCGTTTGCCCCGGTTGCCAGCTTAATACCGAGGCCGGACGCAGGCTTACCGTTAATACGCGCCACCACGTTGTAGTTCTCACCACCCAACTCGATCCGTGCAACGTCCTTCAGGTGAACAACTGAACCATCGCTGTTTACGCGTAAAGTGACTTTGCCGAACTCTTCAGGATCTTTCAGTCGCGTTTGCGCAATGATAGAAGCGTTAAGCTGCTGGTTAGGTAATGCTGGCGTACCGCCTAACTGACCTGCGGCTATCTGATCGTTCTGGACCTTCAACTGATTGATCACATCAACCGGCGTAAGCTGGTACTTGTTCAGCAAGTTCGCATCCAGCCAGATGCGCATAGCATACTGCGCACCAAACAGCTGTACGTCACCCACGCCATTAAGACGACTGATTGAGTCTTTAACGTTAGAGGCAACGTAGTCGGAAATATCATCCTGTGTGGTTTGCGGGTTATCAGAAACAAACCCCGCGACCATTAAAAAACTGCTGCTGGATTTCTCAACGCCGATCCCCTGCTGCTGGACTTCCTGCGGCAGTAAAGGTGTGGCGAGCTGCAGTTTATTTTGCACCTGAACCTGGGCGATATCGGGGTCGGTACCGGACTGGAAGGTCAGCGTGATGGTCACACTTCCAGCGGAATCGCTGGTGGAGGACATATACATCAGGTTATCGATACCGTTCATATTCTGTTCGATAACCTGCGTAACAGTATCTTGTACCGTCTGCGCATCCGCACCTGGATAGGTTGCGGTAATAGCGACTGCAGGAGGTGCAATGGTTGGGTACTGCGCCACGGGGAGCTGCATGATTGCCAGAGCACCCGCCATCATCAGAATGATGGCCAGTACCCAGGCAAAGATAGGACGCCTGATAAAAAAGTTAGCCATGTCCGGTTACCTTATTGGGCTTTCGTGGCAGAGATTTCGGTGTCGGCAGTTGCTTTAACCTGGACGCCAGGGCGTGCTTTCTGTAAGCCGCTCACGATAACTTTGTCACCCGGTTGCAGACCTTCGCTGATGAGCCACTTGTCGCCAATGGCTTGTGTGGCAACAACGGCGCGAGACTCAACCTGACTTTTATCGTTAACGACCATCACGGTGGCATCGCCGCGAGGCGTACGCGTTACCCCCTGCTGCGGAACGAGAATGGCATTTGGCTGAACACCTTCATCAATGCGCGCACGCACGAACATGCCCGGCAGCAGCGTGTGCTGCGGGTTAGGGAAGACGGCCCTGAGGGTGATGGATCCGGTACTTTCATCAACCGTCACGTCAGAAAATTGCAAAGAACCTTTCAGTGGGTACGACTGACCATTTTCCATTACCAGTTCGACGGTACTGCTGGCGCTGTCTTTATGCAGGCTCCCTTGCTCAACTGACTGTTTGAGGCGCATAAAGTCATTGCTGGACTGCGTTACGTCGACGTAAATAGGATCAAGCTGTTGAACGGTAGCAAGCTCAGTCGCCTGGCCATTCGTGACTAATGCGCCTTCGGTGACGTTAGATTTACCGATCCGTCCGCTAATGGGCGATGTCACTTTGGTGTAGGCCAGGTTAATACGTGCGCTTTCGACCGTGGCTTTTGCTGCGATTACGGAAGCATCGGCCTGGCGGGCATCAGCAATGGCCTGATCGTACTCTTGCTGGCTGATGTACTTAGTGCCTACCAGCGGAACATAACGTTTTACCGTTAAATGCGCGATAGCTGCCGCCGCTTCACTCTTTGCCAGCTCGCCTTTGGCGCTGTCATAGTCAGCCTGGTAAGTCGCGGGGTCGATCTGATAAAGCGACTGACCTGCTTCAACATCGCTTCCCTCAGTGAAATTCCGTTTAAGTACAATCCCGCTAACCTGAGGACGGACTTCTGCGATACGAAATGCCGTTGTGCGCCCGGGTAATTCGGTCGTCACGGCTAAGGGCGCCTTTTCGACGACATGGACAGTCACCTGCGGCTCTGCGGGATGAGCTTGTGTTTCTCCCTGATCGTTACAACCGGCGAGTAATGCAGCGGAGATGATGATGAATGAGGGCAGGAGTGAAAACCTGGCATTTTTCGTCATTTCTATTCCTTAAAAAACCGAACGCTCGTTATTAACCGGGTAACGCAGAGGCGATAACGCGCACAAGAAAAATAATAGTTGGCTATCCTACAAATTATTAGCTTGCGATGTAAGCAATACTTATTTATGGGCGCGACACACGGCACATAAAAACAAAAAAAGATTAATCCTCTGCTGTTTTATTATGGTGTTAATAGCAATACTATGATGCGCATAAATACATATTGAAATAAGTATTTGGCTGGTGAATGTATTTAAAGTTTTTATATGCTTTGTTTATTCGTGTGCAATGTCAGCAATTAACGCTTTTAGACCTCGTCTAAATAAACGCTAAGTGATACATTTATTTCGTTTAGCAAATATTAGATAAGAAAGTTAATCATTCTCTACTCTACTCCGGACAGTCGGAACCATGGCCAGAAGAACGAAAGCTGATGCTCTCAAAACGCGGCAGCACCTGATTGAAACAGCGATAGCGCAGTTTGCCGCGCGCGGCGTAAGCAATACGACGCTCAACGACATTGCTGATGCGGCCAACGTTACGCGGGGAGCGCTCTATTGGCATTTCGAAAATAAAACGCAGCTTTTTAATGAGCTTTGGTTACAGCAGCCGCCCTTGCGCGATCTTATTCAGGAGCGGCTCGTGGGCCGTTGGGGAGATAACCCACTACAGCGGCTACAAGAAAGATTAGTTGTGGGTTTGCAATATATTGCTGAGAATCCTCGACAGCAGGCATTAATGCAGATTTTATATCATAAATGTGAATTCCATAATGATATGATATCGGAACAGACTATTCGTGAAAAAATTGGTATCAACCATCTGGGTATGCGCATTGCCTTGCAGAAATGTATGGACGATGGGCTTATCGCAACCAGCCTTGATTTAGACGTTATAATAATTATTCTTCATGGGAGTTTTAGTGGCATTGTTAAGAACTGGCTCATTAATCCAATGAGTTATGATCTTTATAAACAAGCGCCAGTATTAGTTGATAATGTATTAAAAATGTTAAGCCCTGATGGCTGCATGCTGCAATTGATTCAGGGTGAGGATCAGGCTGGCTAGTTTCTGCCGCCATGGACTGACGGCAGTTGCAGAACGGTAAGTCACCGGACGTACTATTCGAGGTCGATACAGTTGACCAGCTTGAGGGGGTTTACTGAGTTCATATTCCGGCACTTATCGTGCTCTGTTGTCATCAACTCTATCCACTGAATGAGTAGCGCATCAAAAAGAAAAACAAAGACAGCAAAAACAACCAGCCACCAATACTTGCGAATCATTACCAAATCCTGTGTATTCATGCCCAAGCGTGCAGGGAATATACACGAAATCTAAAAGCTGAAAAGCAGACTTACAATGCTTTTACTTTGCTGAAATTCCACTGTTCTTTTCCGGTAATCGACTCTTTTTAGACAGGTTTTTCGTCTTGCGCTTTTTCACCTTTGCAAGCTCATTCTCTGAAAAATGAGAACCAATACTCAATCTTCTGAGCCCCATTTTTACGTATTCGGCATTGATTTCAATCCCGACAAACTTGCGACCTAATTCCACGGCAGTGGCACCGGTTGTGAAGCTACCGGCAAACGGATCCAGCACTTTGTCATCTGGGTTGGAGGAAGCCAGAATGATGCGCTCCAGCAGGGCTTTGGGTTTCTGCGTGGGGTGGTTTTCGTATTCATCCATCAGGTAGCGAACACGTGGAAACTCCCAGACATTACCGGGTACTTTTTTATGATTGTAGGGCTGAGGTGGGTTTTTTCTGTAGTCTATTAGCGCGCGTTTCGCCCCGGTTTTCGCTTCAACCAAAATATCATCACGGTTAAATGTATAACTTTTTGGGTCTTTGACCATCATCAGGATCGGTTCATACATGGAGCCAAAGTACTTTTTGGCCTGTACCCCTGAGCTATCATAGGCCCACACAATACGGCTCTTGATGGTAAAAAGCTGTCGACATTTGAGGTCGATGTACGGCATGTTCTCTGTACTGTTCATGATGTACATGGTGCCTTGTGGCTTTAATATTCGATGGCATTCATCAATGCACTCGAACAGCGAGGCCAGAAAGCTCTCTTCGTCCCAGGATTCTACCAACCCGTCAAAGTCTTTCCCGATGTTATAAGGTGGGTCGGCAAAGATCAGATCGATGCTTTCAGACGGCAGCTTTTTCAGTTCAGTCAGCGCATCACCCTGGATTATCTTTTTTGATTCATCACCAAAGTAGACAGGTTCACATCTCGCTTTCATCACCAAAGCCTCCGTGTGACGCGAATAAAAAAGGCGCTTCCCCATGCCGAGTAGCGCCTTTTAAAACAAACATTTCGCTGATTAGTATCAGTTCATGCCGTATTTTTTCAGTTTTTTACGCAGCGTACCACGGTTGATGCCCATCATCAGGGCAGCACGGGTCTGGTTACCGCGGGTGTATTGCATCACCATGTCCAACAGGGGCTGTTCTACTTCAGCCAGTACCAGCTCATAGAGATCGTTAACATCCTGACCATTCAATTGAGCAAAATAGTTCTTCAGTGCCTGTTTAACCGAGTCACGCAGGGGTTTTTGAGTTACCTGATCCTGAGAGTTAACGGTAGAAACGGTCAGTACGTCAGAATTTACGCGTTGTTCGAACATAGTTCTGTCAGCTCTTTATTTCTGTTTACGCAAAATTTTCGAAGTATGCCTCCAACGCCGCCAGCTGTTCGCTGGAGTCTTCAATGGCGTTGAATGTGCGCCGAAACTGGTCATCCGGAGCGTGTTCCTGGAGATACCAGGATACGTGTTTACGCGCAATTCGGTACCCTTTTGCCTGACCATAAAAGTCGTGCAATTCCCGAACATGCGCACAAAGCAAGCGCTTCACCTCTGCCAGAGGCAGCGGGGGCAGCAGCTCCCCAGTGTCCAGATAATGCTGGATTTCCCGAAAGATCCAGGGTCTTCCCTGAGCTGCACGTCCTATCATCAGGGCATCCGCCCCCGTATAGTCGAGTACAGCTCTGGCTTTATGCGGGTCAGTAATGTCGCCATTCGCGATAATCGGAATGGAAACTTTCTGCTTAACTGCCCGAATACTGTCGTACTCAGCATCTCCATTGAACAAACAGGCGCGGGTGCGTCCATGAATGGTCAGAGCCTGAATGCCACAGTCTTCAGCCAGTTGGGCAATCTCTACGCAGTTACGGTGTTCCGGAGCCCAGCCGGTGCGAATCTTGAGTGTGACAGGAACGTCCACTGCATTGACGACCTCGGTTAGTATCGATTTCACTAAATCCGGGTACTGCAAGAGGGCTGAACCTGCGAGCTTGCGATTCACTTTTTTAGCCGGACACCCCATATTGATATCAATAATCTGGGCGCCGCTTTCCACGTTAATACGTGCGGCATCAGCCATCTCAACAGGATCGCTACCGGCAATTTGCACCGTGCGAATTCCTGGCTCATCAACGTGCACCATACGTAAACGAGATTTGTCGCTTTCCCAAACCTGCGGGTTAGAAGACATCATCTCGGATACCGTCAATCCTGCTCCCATCTCATAGCACAGCGTCCTGAATGGTCTGTCAGTGATGCCAGCCATAGGTGCTGCGATCAGGCGATTTCTGAGCTGGTATTGTCCGATGCGCATGAGTTAAGAAATGACCATACTGTGACTGCAAGGCGGCGTATATTACGCATTTTTTGCATGAGATGAAAGGCCAAACTTTGACCAATCCACTGAGGTGGATCAATGAATTGCTGACTAAGTACACAGTTTCAAATTAAAAGCTTTAATAATCATTTGGATACGTAGTTGCGCTAATTTATCATCCGTTTATAAATTCCGAAAACTTCTCTTTTTTTATTGCGCTCAGGCTCAGGACATCAGGATAAAAAGCTGTTTTTGTGTACAAATAGTGACTTTGTAATGCGATCTCGCTCTCATTTCCGCAAATCATTTTGCGAAAACGAAAGCGATTTTGGGGTTAGCGATAGTAACGCGTGACGATTATTTTTTCTGACCGGTAATACGGCACCACTCTTCTTTTTCGATGACCGGATCGAGTGTAAAGAGATCGGCATAGGCCTCACAGACGCTTTCCGCCTGGCTGGCAAGAATGCCAGAAAGCCCCAGTAGACCGCCCTCAACGGGCAGTACGCTGATTAACGGCGCCAGTTCACGTAATGGGCCCGCGAGGATGTTGGCGACCACCACGTCGGCTTTCATGGCTTCTGGCTGGTCTTTCGGCAGATAAAGCTCCAGACGCTCAGAAACGCCATTACGCTGGGCGTTATCACGGCTGGCCTGAATCGCTTGTGGATCGATATCCACGCCGATGGCTTTCGCTGCGCCCAGTTTCAATGCCGCAATGGCCAGAATGCCGGAGCCGCAGCCAAAGTCGATAACCGTTTTGCCGTTAAGATCGAGACCGTCCAGCCATTGCAGGCACAGAGAGGTGGTGGGGTGAGTGCCGGTACCAAACGCCAGACCCGGGTCCAGCATCACGTTGACGGCGTTCTCATCCGGGACATCGCGCCAGCTCGGGCAAATCCACAGGCGTTCGCCAAAGCGCATCGGATGGAAGTTATCCATCCATTCGCGTTCCCAGTCTTTATCTTCAAGCTGTTCGATTTTATGCGCGAAGCCTTCACCCAGCAGCGGATGCTGCTCCAGAATGGCAACGACTTCTTTCATGTCGGTTTCTGCGTCGAACAAGCCGATAACATCGGTATCGCCCCACAGGCGAGTCTCGCCCGGCAGAGGCTCGAACACCGGCGTATCATGCGTATCCTGGAAAGTGATGGAAACGGAGCCCGCTTCCATCAGTGCATCGCTTAACTCTTCTGCGTTAGCACCCGTTGTGTTCAGTTTCAGTTGGATCCATGGCATGGCAAAACTCTTTATTTATCAGTAGTCAATATGGCAGCTTGCGGGACGGTAGAACCGAAACGGTTTCCGACCAGGAAAGCCAGCAAACTTATCAGCAACGAGGGCACGATCGGATGGAAGCCCAGGTACTGAACGTTAAAGGTAGCAAGTACGGCATACAACACGCCGCCGACAATCATCGCGCTCAATGCGCCAGTCGCGTTTGCTCGCTCCCAGTACAGGCCCAGCACCAGCGGCCACAGGAAGACCGCTTCCAACCCGCCAAACGCCAGCAGGTTGAGCCAGATAATCATCTCTGGCGGTTTCCAGGCGGCCAGCAGCAGTAACGCGCCCAGCAGTAGGGTGATCACAGCGGACATGCGCTTCAGCCGGGTTTCGTTTTTCAACTGTTCCGGACGAAGGTTCAGGTACAGATCCTTAATGATCGTAGCGGAACTTTGCAGCAATTGGGCATTGATCGTTGACATGATCGCGGCCATGGGGGCCGCGAGGAAGATCCCGGCAGCTACCGGTGGCAACACTTTGACCATCAGAGTCGGGATCACCAGATCCGGTACCGTCAGGTCAGGGATCACCGCACGTCCCAACGCACCCGCCAGATGCATGCCAAACATCAGGATCGCCACCACGATGGTGCCGATGATAATCCCACGATGTACCGCTTTACTGTCTTTATAGGAGATACAGCGTACCGCCGTATGCGGAAGTCCAATCACGCCAAAACACACCAGTACCCAGAATGAGGTCATAAACGTGGGTGACAGAATGTCATCCGCGCCCTGCGGTGAGACCAGTTTCGGATCGATGGTTTGCAGGGTTACTACCGCATTGCTAAGGCCGCCGGCGGCATGAACGACGCCGACCAGCAGAACGATAGTCCCAATCAGCATTACCATGCCTTGCATGGTGTCGTTCAGTACGCTGGCGCGAAATCCGCCGAATGCCGTATATAAAGCGATACTGACGCCAAAGATCAGCAGACCGGTTTCGTAAGGAATACCCGCAGCCGTTTCCAGCAAACGTGCGCCGCCAATAAACTGTACGGTCATTGCTCCGACAAACGCGACCAGCAGGCTAAGACTTGCCAGCCACACCAGTAGACGGCTCTGGTAGCGGGCAAACAGCATGTCGTTAAGGGTAACGGCATTATAACGGCGCGCCAGAATGGCGAATTTCTTCCCGAGGATCCCCAAAGAGAGCCAGACGGCAGGCAACTGGATCATCGCCAGTAATACCCATCCCAATCCGTATTTATAAGCCGCGCCAGGGCCGCCAATAAACGAACTGGCGCTAATGTAGGTTGCCGTTAGCGTCATGGCTAACACGACCCCGCCCATCGAGCGGCTGCCGAGGAAATATTCGTTCAGGAAAGTACCGGTCGATCTCTTACGCATAGCGTAAACAGAGAGACCGAAGACCACCAACAGATAGGCGACCAGCGGCAAAATAACTTCAAGCTGCATCGTCATCCTCCAACGGAATGTCGCGATAGATAAACTTCACCATCGCCCAGCACAGTACGATGAAAACCAGCGGCGTTAGCAGGCAGGCCATTTCGAACCAGTGCGGTAAGCCGGTAAAACCGAGCGTGGAATCTGGTAAGTAAGCGGTTACTAACCATGTGGCAAGATATAAAAGGGTCAGCCACAGCGCCCAGCGCGCCTCTTTATGGGCCTGAACAAAACGAGCGTCCATTTTTTGTCCCTTGTGGATAAAGAAAGCGGGGATTGTACCTTATGGCGCGTTCGGGAGGGGAGAAAAACAAAAGGCCGGAATTTCCGGCCTTTTCGGTTAACGCATGCTTACTTTTCCTGAAGTCCGAGTTTTTTCTCCAGATAGTGGATATTGGTTCCACCATGCTGGAAGTGCTCGTCATTCATGATGCGGATCTGCAGATCAACGTTGGTTTTGATACCGTCGATGATCAGTTCCTGCAATGCGTTTTTCATACGGGCGATCGCTACGTCGCGGTTTTCGCCGTAGCAAATCAGCTTACCGATCATTGAGTCATAGTACGGAGGTACAGTGTAGCCTGCGTAAATATGAGACTCCCAGCGCACACCAAAGCCACCCGGCGCGTGGAAACGCGTGATTTTACCCGGGCTTGGCAGGAAGGTGTTCGGGTCTTCGGCGTTGATACGGCATTCTACCGCATGGCCTTTAACCACAACTTCATCCTGCTTGATGGACAGCGGTTGTCCTGCCGCGATACGCAGCTGCTCTTTGATCAGGTCAACGCCGGTGATCATTTCGGTTACCGGGTGTTCAACCTGAATACGGGTGTTCATCTCAATGAAGTAGAACTCGCCGTTTTCGAACAGGAACTCGAAAGTACCTGCCCCGCGATAGCCGATATCAACGCACGCTTTGGCGCAACGCTCGCCGATGTAGCGACGCAGTTCCGGGGTAATACCCGGCGCAGGTGCTTCTTCGACGACTTTCTGGTGACGACGCTGCATGGAGCAGTCACGTTCAGCCAGATAAATCGCGTTACCCTGACCGTCAGCCAGCACCTGAATTTCGATGTGGCGTGGGTTTTCCAGGTACTTCTCCATGTAAACCATGTCGTTGTTGAAAGCCGCTTTCGCTTCCGCTTTGGTCATGGAGATGGATTGTGCCAGTTCGGCATCGCTGCGCACGACGCGCATACCGCGACCGCCGCCGCCGCCGGAGGCTTTGATGATAACCGGGTAGCCGATACGTTTGGCATGCGCGCGGTTAGCGTCCATGTCATCGCCCAGCGGGCCGTCAGAGCCTGGAACGGTCGGTACGCCAGCTTTCTTCATCGCGGTGATCGCGGACACTTTGTCGCCCATCAGGCGGATAGTGTCGGCTTTCGGGCCGATGAAGATAAAACCAGAACGTTCTACCTGTTCAGCGAAGTTGGCGTTCTCAGAGAGGAAGCCATAACCCGGGTGGATTGCCACTGCGCCGGTGATTTCAGCGGCGCTAATGATTGCCGGGATGTTCAGATAGCTTTTTACGGACGCAGCCGGGCCAATACAGACCGTCTCATCCGCCAGCAATACGTGTTTTAAATCGCGATCCGCGCTTGAGTGCACGGCGACAGTCTTGATGCCCAGTTCTTTACAGGCACGAAGAATACGCAAGGCAATCTCGCCGCGGTTAGCGATGACAATTTTATCCAACATGTTCGCCTCGTTATTCGATGACGACCAGCGGCTCGTCAAATTCTACCGGTTGACCACTTTCTACCAGAATCGCTTTCACTACGCCGGATTTGTCGGCTTCGATCTGGTTCATCATTTTCATGGCTTCAACGATGCACAGGGTATCGCCCGCATTCACTTTCTGGCCGATTTCGATGAACGCTTTAGCATCCGGGCTCGGGGTGCGGTAGAACGTACCAACCATT
The DNA here is from genome assembly GCF_005280875.1 of Citrobacter sp. wls827. Lineage (NCBI taxonomy): Bacteria > Pseudomonadati > Pseudomonadota > Gammaproteobacteria > Enterobacterales > Enterobacteriaceae > Citrobacter > Citrobacter sp. wls827. The sequence continues at coordinate 125,096 of NZ_SZWR01000037.1, read as the reverse complement.
GGGGAGCGTACGATGTGACCACTGATTTCCGCTGCTGCCGGCGCTTCCATACTTGGAGTGGCAGTTTGTGCGACAGCGTTAGACAGAGCTGGCTGCTGCATCACTGGTGCAGCATAAGCCTGTTGCATCATTGGAAAACTTGCAGCTGGCGCTGCACGGCTGATGCGTACAGACTCTTCGCCTTCAGAAATTTCCAGTTCGGAGATGCCTGATTCTTCAACCAGCTCGATCAGTTTTTTAATCTTACGAATATCCATGAGTGGGTTCCGTACTCTTTGTTTAGTGAGATTGTGACAGGCGTTTTACCGCCGTCTGTATAGCATTTTTATAACAGTGAGTGACAAGATGCCACACATCTCAGGCGTTGCACTGCGTGCTGCGGCCATTATATGAGATTGCCAGACTTGTTAGTCATTGTGCGGCTATCTTCTGCCATTTTCGGGTAAAAGACAAAATATACCTTCAATATGCGATTGTCACCCTTTCTGCGCTGTAAAAACGCTACCGGGGAGAGCAAAGGCGCACATTATAACTATTTCGTAGCAATTGGCAGCTAAATACTGGTCTTATCAGGGAAGATAATCAACCGCTGGCATGTAAAGAACATGGGTTCGTCTGTGTTTTGCAACGTACTGCACATATCGTGAAACTACCGCCACCACTGGCGAAACTTCTTGTAGCGGCAGGCTAACAGCACCGCTGCAAGTGCGGCATAAATAATCGGTTGCGGAGAGATAATTTTTACCGACCACAAATAATGTATGGGTGCCAGGATCGCCACAAGATAGACGAAGTTGTGCAGATACTGCCAATATTTACCCAGTTTTCGCTGGGCTGCCTGTGTAGAGGTCAAGGCGAGGGCGAATAAAATGACCCAGCTGAAAATACCCAACATCAAATAAGGTCGAGTAGTAAGTTCCCGCCCCAGCAATGCCAGGTTATTAATGCCTAATTCCAGTAGCGCATAGCTGGTTAAATGTAACGTCGCCCAGGCGAAACACCATAGCCCTAACAGGCGACGAGTGCGTATCAATAATGGCTGTTTAGCGTAGCGCGCCAACGGCGCCACCAGCAAGGTAGCCAGTAGGAATTTCAGAGCTGTCCGACCGGTAAAGTGCTGAATGTCTTTGACCGGATCGGCGCTCAGTCCCCCATGATTTACCGCCCAAAATAGCCAGAGAAACGGTAAAAGTCCGGTAAGATGCAGGCAAACTTTCAGCCAGGTAATCTGTTTTGCAGTCAGGCGCACTTAAAAATTCTCCCGCAGATCGAGACCTCGGTACAGGGAAGCGACTTCCTTTGCATAGCCGTTAAACAGCAACGTGGGCTGGCGCTGTACATCCAGTATGCCGCCCGCGCCGATGAAGCGTTCAGTCGCTTGTGACCAGCGGGGATGATCGACATGAGGATTCACATTGGCATAAAAACCGTATTCATCGGACGCAGCCATATTCCAGGTGGTTGGCGGGCGTTCACGCGTCAGTTTAATACTGACGATCGACTTAATGCCTTTAAACCCGTATTTCCATGGCACCGTTAAGCGAATAGGGGCACCATTTTGTGGTGGAAGTGCCTTGCCATACACGCCCACTGTAAGCAGCGTGAGCGGGTGCATGGCCTCATCCAGACGTAGCCCTTCAACATAAGGATATTTTAACCCACCGCCAATAAAGCGATCTTTCTGTCCCGGCATCTCTTCAGGGGCATAACGTGTTTCGAACGCGACATATTTTGCATTGCTGGTGGGTTCAACCAGCGCTAACAGTTTATGTAAAGGAAAACCAATCCACGGTACGACCATCGACCAGGCTTCAACACAGCGCATTCGATATATACGCTCTTCCAGTGGGAAGCGGGTGGTTAAGGCATCATGATCGAGCGTCAACGGTTTAGCGACTTCACCGCTGATTTTCAGCGTCCAGGGATCGGTTTTCAGACTGCCGGCATTGGCTGCAGGATCGGCTTTGTCGAGGCCGAATTCGTAGAAGTTGTTATAGCCAGAAACCTTATCTTCTGGTGTTAAAGGAAGTGTATTTTGCCAGGCTGCCGGCTTGGTGAAATCAAGGGGTTTACCGGCAGGCGCGGGCGGACGGTCATTGCCTTTAAACCAGCTCAGAAGATCGGCCTCGGCAGAAAAGGGCAAAGACAAAGCGGCGGCGCTGATACCCAGCGCTTTCAGCACCTGGCGGCGCTGCATAAAAAAAGCCGACTCGGCTGTTACATCGGCTTCAGTGAATGGACGTATTTTCTTCATAACGGACTCCCGACATACGCGCAAAGGCTCATACTGGCGCGTAGTTACTATGGCAGGGAGTCCGTCAATGTGCAGAGAAATTTAGTTAATTAAATGTAAATTTGTATCTGCAAATTGTTTTATTTCACTTTCACCAGCGTACGGCCCTGCACCTGGTTATTGATGATGGCATCGGCGAACTTCGGCGCATCGGCAAGCGTGATTTCTGTCGCTGCCTGGGTAAAGAACGACTCTGGCAGGTCGTTAACCAGACGTTGCCAGGCCTGTGCACGACGATCCGGAGGCGTCATCACGGAGTCGACGCCCTGTAAGCGCACGTTGCGCAGAATAAACGGCATCACCGTGGTGGGTAGCGCAAAACCGCCAGCCAGACCACAGGCGGCAACACAACCGCCATAGTTCATCTGCGCCAGTACTTTTGCCAGCACTTTGTCGCCAACGGTATCAATGGCACCCGCCCACAGTTGTTTTTCCAGCGGACGAGATTCAGCAAACTCATCACGACCCAGAATGCGGTTGGCTCCCAGGCTTTTCAGGTAGTCGTGGGTGCTTTCGCGGCCCGATACTGCCGCAACCTGGTAACCCAGTTTGTGCAGCAGCGCAACGGCAGTACTGCCTACGCCACCGCTGGCACCAGTGACGACGATTTCGCCGTCTTCCGGGCGGATACCGGCATCTTCAAGCGCCATGACGCACAGCATGGCAGTAAAACCGGCGGTACCGATGACCATGGATTTGCGACCGTCCAGTCCTTTTGGCAGCGCAACCAGCCAATCGCCTTTCACACGAGCGCGTTCGGCCAGTCCCCCCCAATGATTCTCACCCACGCCCCATCCGGTCAGTAAGACTTCCTGACCTGCATGAAAACGAGGATCTTCACTTGCGCGTACGGTACCGGCGAAATCGATACCAGGAATCATCGGAAAATTGCGGATAATTTTACCCTTACCGGTGATGGCGAGGGCATCTTTATAGTTCAGGCTCGACCAGTGAACATCCACCGTCACATCGCCTTCAGGTAGCTGATTTTCGTCGAGGGGTTGAACGGATGCGAGGGTTTTTCCGTCCTGCTGTTCTAAGATCAAAGCCTGCATAACCTGTCCTCAATTCATATAGTGGATTGGAAAATTATCTGTGAAGACTATACTCGCTAATTAAAACATGATGCCGATTCTGCGCAATAAATTGCCAGATATACCTGATTTGGTAGTATGCCCACATTATTTGTGTAAATTGACGGATTTCGCGTTCAGTTTTGCATTTTCGTGTCGCTTTTTCACTTTCACACCTGATTCATCACTGTCGGAGTTAACACAAGGATGCGATTAACGACGAAATTTTCAGCCTTTGTCACGCTGCTTACCGGGTTAACGATTTTCGTGACGCTGATAGGTTGCTCGCTGAGTTTCTATAACGCTATTCAATATAAGTTCACCACCCGCGTCCATGCCGTCGCGACGGCGATCGATACCCATCTGGTCACCAGGGATGTCGTGTCCTTAACGCCGCAAATTGATGAACTGATGATTTCGGTTGATATCGTCCGTATTGAATTGCTTCAGGATGACCGCGTTGTTTATAGCCATTCCCGAACCAGTAGCTACCGCCCGGCGGGGACGAATAACCTTTATCGCAATCTCACCGTGCCATTGGTCAAGCATCCGGGGATGTCGCTGCGTATGGTTTACCAGGATCCGATGGGCAACTATTTCCATTCGTTGATGACTACGGCACCGCTCACGCTATCGATAGGCTTTATTATCCTGATGCTGTTTTTGTCGGTGCGCTGGCTTCAACGTCAACTTTCCGGACAGGAATTACTGGAGATTCGTTCAACGCGGATCCTCAACGGTGAACGCGGGCCAAACGTGCGGGGAACGGTCTATGAGTGGCCAGCGCGTACCAGTAGTGCGCTCGACATGCTACTGACCGAAATTCAAAATGCTCGTGAGCAGCGCAGCAGGCTGGATACGCTAATTCGCTCCTATGTCGCGCAGGATACAAAAACGGGGCTGAGCAACCGCTTGTTTTTTGATAACCAACTGGCGACGCTGCTGGAAGATCAGGAAAAAGTCGGCTCGCATGGTGTGGTGATGATGGTTCGTTTGCCGGACTTTACGCTGCTACGCGAGAGCTGGGGCATTACCCAGGCGGAAGAACAAATTTCAACGCTTATCAATTTGTTGTCTACTTTTATGATGCGCTATCCGGGCGCACTGTTAGCGCGTTACCACCGAAGCGATTTTGCCATCCTGCTGCCACACCGCACGTTAAAAGAAGCGGAAAGTATCGCGGGGCAACTCTTAAAGGCGGTGGATGCACTTCCGGCTAACAAAATGATCGATCGTGCCGATATGGTTCATATTGGCATTTGTGTCTGTCGCAGCGGTCAGTCGACTGAACAAGTTATGGATCACGCTGAAGCCGCCACCCGGAATTCAGTATTACAAGGCGGGAACAGTTGGTCGGTGTATGACGACTCTCTGCCGGAAAAAGGCCGGGGCAATGTGCGCTGGCGAACGCTGATTGAACAGATGCTCAGTCGGGGCGGACCGCGAATTTATCAAAAACCTGCCGTAACGCGTGAAGGGCGGGTGCACCATCGCGAGCTGATGTGCCGTATTTTCGATGGCAGCGAAGAGGTTATTTCGGCGGAATATATGCCGATGGTGCTGCAATTTGGTCTGGCGGAAGAGTATGACCGTCTGCAAATCAGCCGTTTGATCCTGTTGTTGGGGTACTGGCCGCAGGAAAGCCTGGCGATGCAGACGACGGTTGAATCGCTCATTCGCCCACGTTTTCAGCGTTGGTTGCGAGATACTCTGATGCAGTGCGAAAAATCGCTACGTAAACGCATAATTATTGAACTTGCTGAGGCGGATGTTTGTCAACACATCAGCCGGTTACAACCGGTTATCCGATTGATGGATGCGCTTGGCGTACGTATTGCCGTTACGCAGGCCGGTTTAACGTTGGTGAGTACCAGTTGGATCAAAGAGCTGAATGTCGAATTGTTGAAGCTTCATCCCAGTCTGGTGAGAAACATTGATAAGCGAACGGAAAATCAGCTGCTGGTTCAAAGCCTGGTAGAGACGTGTACCGGAACGCCAACGCAGGTTTATGCCACGGGCGTTCGTTCGCGCAGCGAGTGGCATACCCTGACAGAACGTGGAGTCGCGGGTGGGCAGGGTGATTTTTTTGCCGCATCACAGCCACTTGACACAAACGTGAAAAAATATTCGCAAAGATACTCGGTTTAACCTGCCGTTTAATTTGTTTTCACGTAGAATAACGCGCGCTGTGCCTTCTGGGGGTGTGCTTGTCTGCTCGCCAGGTTGTAACAGCAAACATGCAGGTGAATGACCTTTGACAGGTTGCAAACAAAAGCGAGGACTGCTGCTGAGTTTTTCAGCCCTGATGGACTCAGGCCGGTTTTGTAACAAAGGAAACGAACTGCACTAATTTTCACCGTAGCAGATGATTTTTGCGCCTTGTCGCTGCTGCGTGTGGTTGGTAAAGTAAGCGGATTTTGTTTTCCGCCCCAGCTTTCAGGATTATCCCTTAGTATGTTGAAAAAATTTCGTGGCATGTTTTCCAATGACCTGTCCATTGACCTGGGTACCGCGAATACCCTTATTTATGTAAAAGGACAAGGCATCGTATTGAATGAGCCTTCCGTTGTGGCCATTCGTCAGGATCGTGCCGGTTCGCCGAAAAGCGTGGCTGCAGTAGGTCATGATGCGAAGCAGATGCTGGGTCGTACGCCGGGCAATATTGCTGCAATTCGCCCAATGAAAGATGGCGTTATCGCTGACTTCTTCGTGACTGAAAAAATGCTCCAGCACTTTATTAAACAAGTGCACAGCAATAGCTTCATGCGCCCAAGCCCGCGCGTACTGGTGTGTGTACCGGTTGGAGCAACTCAGGTTGAACGCCGTGCCATCCGTGAATCCGCTCAGGGTGCAGGTGCACGTGAAGTGTTCCTGATCGAAGAGCCGATGGCGGCAGCGATCGGTGCGGGCCTGCCAGTTTCTGAAGCAACCGGCTCAATGGTTGTCGATATCGGTGGTGGTACCACAGAAGTCGCCGTTATCTCTCTGAACGGCGTAGTTTACTCCTCCTCCGTGCGTATTGGTGGTGACCGCTTCGACGAAGCCATCATTAATTATGTTCGCCGTAACTACGGCTCTCTGATCGGTGAAGCTACCGCAGAACGTATTAAGCACGAAATCGGTTCTGCTTATCCTGGCGACGAAGTACGCGAGATCGAAGTTCGCGGTCGTAACCTGGCAGAAGGTGTTCCACGTGGCTTTACCCTGAACTCTAACGAGATCCTTGAAGCGCTGCAGGAACCCCTGACCGGTATCGTAAGCGCGGTGATGGTTGCACTGGAACAGTGTCCGCCAGAACTGGCGTCTGACATCTCAGAACGCGGTATGCTCCTGACCGGCGGCGGTGCGCTGCTGCGTAACCTTGACCGTCTGTTAATGGAAGAGACCGGTATTCCAGTTGTTGTTGCCGAAGATCCGCTGACCTGTGTGGCTCGCGGTGGCGGTAAAGCACTGGAAATGATCGATATGCACGGCGGCGACTTGTTCAGCGAAGAGTAATCGGATGCAGGAAGGGTAGCCCTGGGTTGCTCTTCCGCTCTGATGCGAGAATACGCATAGACTATGAAGCCAATTTTTAGCCGTGGCCCGTCGCTACAGATTCGCCTTATTCTGGCGGTGCTGGTGGCGCTCGGCGTTATTATTGCCGACAGCCGCCTGGGTACGTTTAGTCAAATCCGAACGTACATGGATACCGCCGTCAGTCCTTTCTACTTTATCTCTAATGGTCCCCGTGAATTACTCGACGGCGTGTCGCAAACGCTGGCTTCTCGTGACCAACTCGAACTTGAAAACCGGGCGTTGCGTCAGGAACTGCTGCTGAAAAACAGTGAACTGCTGATGCTGGGGCAATATAAACAGGAGAACGCGCGTTTGCGTGAGCTGCTGGGATCGCCGCTGCGCCAGGACGAACAAAAAATGGTGACGCAGGTCATCTCAACGGTTAACGATCCTTACAGCGATCAGGTGGTGATCGACAAAGGGAGTGTTAACGGCGTTTATGAAGGTCAGCCAGTCATCAGCGATAAAGGCGTAGTGGGCCAGGTTGTTGCGGTGGCCAAACTGACCAGCCGCGTACTGCTGATTTGTGACGCGACGCATGCACTGCCAATCCAGGTATTGCGTAACGATATTCGCGTGATCGCTGCCGGTAACGGCTGCACGGACGATCTTCAGCTTGAACACCTGCCGGCTAATACTGACATTCGCGTTGGCGATGTGCTGGTTACCTCCGGTCTGGGTGGGCGTTTCCCTGAAGGCTATCCAGTCGGTGTCGTTTCCTCTGTGAAGCTGGATACCCAGCGCGCATACACCGTGATTCAGGCGCGCCCGACGGCGGGTTTACAGCGTCTGCGCTATCTGCTGCTGCTGTGGGGAGCCGATCGTAATGGTGCTAACCCGATGACGCCAGAAGAAGTGCACCGTGTAGCTAATGAACGTCTGATGCAAATGATGCCGCAAGTCCTGCCGGCACCGGATGCCATGGGGCCTCCTGCGCCAGTTCCTGCTCCGGCGACAGGTGTAACGCCGGTTCCTGCAACAACCACGCCGTCACAACCTGCTCCGCGTAAGCCGGGAGGGCAGTAAGTGGCAAGCATCCGTCACCAGGGACGTTGGGTCATTTGGCTCTCGTTCCTAATTGCATTTCTGCTGCAAGTCATGCCCTGGCCGGACGAGATCCTCGTTTTCCGGCCGAACTGGGTGCTGCTCATTCTGCTGTACTGGATCCTGGCGCTGCCGCATCGCGTAAATGTGGGCACAGGATTTATCGTGGGTGCCATACTGGATCTCATTAGCGGCTCTACGCTTGGTGTGCGGGCATTGTCGATGAGTATCATTGCTTATCTGGTCGCACTGAAATTTCAGCTCTTCCGTAACCTCGCGCTCTGGCAGCAGGCGCTGGTAGTTATGTTGTTGTCACTGGTCGTGGATATTATTGTTTTCTGGGCCGAGTTTTTAGTGATCAACGTCTCTTTCAGACCTGAAGTGTTCTGGAGTAGTGTAGTAAATGGTGTGCTTTGGCCATGGCTATTCTTACTGATGCGTAAAGTCCGCCAGCAGTTTGCGGTGCAATAAAGGTTGATATGAATACTCTGTATCTTGCTTCAGGTTCTCCACGTCGTCAGGAGTTGCTCGCTCAGCTTGGTGTTACGTTTGAACGGCTGGTTCCTGGAATTGAAGAACAGCGGCACCCGCAGGAAAGCGCCCAGCAGTATGTTGTTCGTCTGGCGCGTGAAAAAGCGCAGGCAGGCGTAGCAATGGCTGTGCGCGATTTACCTGTGCTGGGGGCGGATACCATTGTTATCCTTAATGGCGAAGTGCTGGAAAAACCGCATGATGCCGACCATGCAGCAGCGATGCTGCACAAGCTGTCAGGCAAAACGCATCAGGTCATGACGGCTGTCGCATTAGCCGATCGCCAGCACAACCTGGACTGTCTGGTGGTGACGGAAGTGACATTCAGAACACTAACAGATGAGGACATCGCCGGTTATGTTGCCAGCGGTGAGCCTATGGATAAAGCAGGTGCATACGGTATTCAAGGGTTGGGTGGCTGTTTTGTCAGGAAGATCAATGGCAGCTATCACGCCGTAGTCGGCTTACCGCTGGTAGAAACGTATGAGTTGCTGAGCAATTTTAACGCACTGCGTGAGAAAAGGGATAAACATGACGGCTGAATTGTTGGTAAACGTAACGCCATCGGAAACGCGGGTGGCGTACATTGATGGCGGTATTCTGCAGGAAATTCATATTGAACGTGAGGCGCGACGCGGAATCGTAGGCAATATCTACAAAGGTCGTGTAAGTCGTGTACTTCCGGGTATGCAGGCGGCTTTTGTAGATATTGGGCTGGATAAAGCCGCATTTCTCCACGCATCAGACATCATGCCGCATACCGAATGCGTAGCGGGTGAAGAACAAAAACAGTTCACTGTACGCGATATCTCCGAACTTGTGCGTCAGGGGCAAGACCTGATGGTACAGGTGGTGAAAGATCCTCTGGGCACGAAGGGCGCACGCCTGACAACGGACATCACGCTACCTTCCCGTTATCTCGTCTTTATGCCGGGGGCGTCGCACGTGGGGGTTTCTCAGCGAATCGAGAGCGAAACCGAACGCGAACGCCTGAAAAAGGTGGTGGCGGATTACTGCGACGAACAGGGCGGATTCATCATTCGTACGGCGGCTGAAGGCGTTTGTGAAGAGGATCTGGCTTCGGATGCTGCCTACCTGAAGCGTGTCTGGACGAAGGTCATGGAGCGTAAGAAGCGGCCACAAACGCGCTACCAGATGTATGGTGAATTGGCACTGGCACAGCGCGTTCTGCGTGATTTTGCTGATGCTCAGTTAGACCGAATTCGCGTTGATTCCCGTCTGACTTATGAAGCGTTGCTGGAATTTACGGCGGAATACATCCCGGAGATGACCAGCAAACTGGAACATTACAGCGGACGCCAACCGATTTTCGATCTCTTCGACGTTGAGAATGAAATCCAACGCGCGCTGGAGCGCAAGGTTGAGCTGAAATCCGGCGGCTATCTGATCATCGACCAAACCGAAGCGATGACTACCGTCGACATCAACACCGGCGCATTTGTTGGGCATCGTAATCTCGACGACACTATCTTTAATACTAATATTGAAGCAACGCAGGCCATCGCACGTCAGCTGCGTCTGCGTAATCTGGGCGGCATAATCATTATCGATTTTATCGACATGAATAATGAAGATCACCGCCGCCGGGTGCTGCACTCTCTGGAGCAGGCGCTGAGCAAGGATCGCGTAAAAACCAGCATTAACGGTTTTTCACAGCTGGGTCTGGTAGAGATGACACGTAAGCGCACGCGTGAAAGCGTGGAGCATGTGCTGTGTAACGAGTGCCCAACCTGCCACGGACGTGGCACGGTGAAAACGGTCGAAACCGTATGTTATGAAATCATGCGTGAAATCGTCCGCGTGCACCATGCTTACGACTCCGATCGTTTCCTGGTGTATGCGTCTCCGGCAGTGGCTGAAACCCTGAAAGGGGAAGAGTCGCATGCGCTGGCGGAAGTGGAAATCTTTGTCGGCAAACAGGTCAAAGTACAAGTCGAACCGCTCTATAACCAGGAGCAGTTTGACGTGGTAATGATGTAAATCGTGTAGTGGCACCCGCGCATGTAGGCCGGATAAGGCACAAACGCCGCTATCCGGCAATATTCACTCAAGGGGTGTGAGTCACATTTTTTGGCAGACAAGGAGAGGCGCGTGAGGCGATTGCCGGGGATTTTACTGCTCACTGGAGCCGCATTCGTTGTCATCGCAGCGCTGCTGGTCAGTGGGCTGCGCCTTGCTCTACCGCATCTCGATAGCTGGCGTCCGACCATTCTGGGCAAGATCGAATCTGCCACCGGTATGCCCGTTTCCGCCAGCCAGCTTTCTGCTAACTGGCAAAATTTTGGCCCTACGCTCGAAGCTCGCGATATTCATGCACAGCTGAAAGACGGTGGCGAATTCTCGGTAAAGCGTGTCACGCTGGCGCTGGATGTCTGGCAAAGTTTGCTGCACATGCGCTGGCAGTTTCGCGATCTCACCTTCTGGCAACTGCAGTTGCGCACCAATACACCGATCCAGCGCAGCGATAGCGGCGACGGGATTGAAACCAGCCACATCAGCGATCTGTTCCTGCGCCAGTTTGATCATTTTGATCTTCGCGACAGCCAGGTTAGTTTTTTGACCCTGTCAGGCCAGCGTGCGGAACTGGCGATCCCTCAGCTAACCTGGTTGAACGGTAAAAACCGGCATCGTGCTGAAGGCCAGGTCAGCCTCTCCAGCCTGACCGGGCAGCACGGTGTTATGCAGGTGCGTATGGATCTGCGTGATGATGACGGCCTGCTGAATAATGGTCGAGTCTGGCTGCAGGCTGACGACATCGACGTTAAGCCGTGGTTGGGAAAATGGATGCAGGACAATGTTGCGCTGCAAACTGCGCGCTTTAGCCTGGAAGGCTGGATGACGCTCAACAAAGGCGAAATCTCTGGTGGCGATGTCTGGTTGAAAAAGGGCGGCGCAAGCTGGAAGGGAGAGAGCAACATCCACACGCTGTCCGTCGATAACCTGACTGCGCATATCAGCCGTGAGCACTCCGGTTGGTTGTTCGCTATCCCGGATACGCGCATCACGATGGATGACAAACCCTGGCCGAGTGGGGCATTAACGCTGGCCTGGTTCCCCGGGCAGGAAGTGGGGGGCGCCAATAATAAGCGCAGTGACGAATTACGTATTCGCGCCAGTAACCTGGAGCTAGCCGGGTTAGAGGGGCTACGCCCGATGGCCGCTAAGTTATCTCCGGCATTGGGTGATATCTGGCGGGCCACGCAACCGAGCGGCAAGATAAATGTGTTGGCGTTGGATATCCCGTTACAGGCGACCGAAAAAACCCGTTTCCAGTCCTCGTGGACCGATCTGGCCTGGAAACAGTGGAAGCTGCTGCCGGGGGCAGAACATTTCTCCGGTACATTGTCTGGCAGCGTGGAAAATGGCGCATTAACGGCCTCCATGAAGCAGGCAAAAATGCCGTATGAAACCGTCTTTCGTGCCCCGCTGGAGATAGAAGATGGCGTGGCAACGCTCAGTTGGCTGAAGAATGAAAATGGCTTTCAGCTAGACGGGCGCAATATTGACGTTAAAGCGAAAGCGGTACATGCGCGCGGCGGTTTTCGTTATCTGCAACCAACCGGTGATGAACCGTGGCTGGGGATTCTGGCGGGGATTAGCACTCACGATGGCTCCCAGGCCTGGCGCTATTTCCCGGAAAATCTGATGGGAAAAGAGCTGGTTGATTATCTCAGTGGGGCAATTCAGGGCGGTGAGGCGGATAACGCAACACTGGTTTATGGCGGTAACCCACATCTGTTCCCGTATTTGCATAACGAAGGTCAGTTCCAGGTGCTGGTGCCGCTGCGTAATGCAAAATTTGCCTTCCAGCCGGACTGGCCCGCACTGACTGACCTCAATATTGAACTGAACTTCATTAACGATGGCCTGTGGATGAAGACGGATAGCGTCAATTTAGGGGGGGTAAAAGCCACTAACCTGACGGCAAATATCCCTGACTACGCAAAAGAAAAACTGCTGATTGATGCCGACATCAACGGGCCGGGCAAAGCGGTTGGGCCTTATTTCGACGAAACACCGCTGAAAGAGTCGCTTGGTGCCACGCTGGAACAGCTGCAAATTGACGGTGATGTGAGTGCTCGCTTACATCTTGATATCCCGTTAGATGGTTCGCTGGTTACGGCCAAAGGCGACGTGAACCTGCGTAATAACAGTCTGTTTATCAAGCCGCTCGATAGCACGCTGAAGAATTTGAACGGTAAATTCAGCTTTATCAACGGCGATCTCAAGAGTGAGCCGATGACGGCGAACTGGTTTAATCAGCCGCTGAACGTCGACTTTTCCACTACCGAGGGTGCAAAAGCTTACCAGGTTGCTGTGAATCTGAACGGTGACTGGCAGCCAACTCGCATGGGGATACTCCCCGCACAGGTGAATGATGCCTTAAGCGGCAGTATGGCGTGGAACGGTAAGGTTGGCATTGACCTGCCATATCATGCCGGAGCGACCTACAACATTGAGCTGAAAGGCGACCTGAAAAATGTAAGCAGTCACTTACCTGCTCCGTTAAACAAAGTCGCAGGTGAGTCGCTACCGGTTAATGTTAAGGCAGATGGTAACCTGCGCAGCTTCGATCTGACCGGTAACGCCGGAAGCAAGAACCACTTTAACAGCCACTGGTTGCTGAATCAGAAACTGACGCTTGACCGCGCAATCTGGACTTCGGAAAGCCGTACCGTGCCAGCGCTTCCTGACCAGCAGGGCATCGAACTTAATCTTCCGCCCATGGACGGTGCGCAATGGCTGGCATTGTTCCAGAAAGGCGCGGCAGATAACGTCGGAAGTAATGCGAACTTCCCGCAGCGTATTGCGGTGCGCACGCCTTCTTTATCCCTGGGCGGCCAGCAGTGGAATAACCTGAGCATTGTGTCTGAACCTGGGCTTAATGGTACCAGCGTACGGGCACAGGGGCGTGAGATTAACGCCACATTGGCTATGCGCAATAATGCTCCGTGGCTTGCCAATATCAAGTACCTGTATTACAACCCGAACGCTGCAACGTCATCGCCAAATACAACGCCAGCCTCGCCGTTCTCTGCTATCAGTAACGTCAGTTTCCGTGGCTGGCCGGATGCGCAGATACGCTGCGAAGAGTGCTGGATGTGGGGGCAAAAGTATGGGCGCATTGATGCCGATGTCGCGATAAAAGGTGACACATTAACGTTGAGCAATGGTTTGTTGGATACCGGGTTTGCCCGGCTGACCGCCGATGGCGAATGGGTCAATGTGCCGGGCAAGGAGCGTACGTCACTGAAAGGAAAGCTGAATGGCAACAAGATTGATTCAGCCGCGGGTTTCTTTGGCGTATCTACCCCGATTCGTAACTCTTCCTTTAACGTCGAGTACGATCTGCACTGGCGTAATCCGCCCTGGGATCCGGATGAAGCTTCACTGAATGGGATTTTGCGTACCCGTTTGGGCAAAGGTGAATTGACTGAACTTAGCACCGGACATGCGGGACAACTGTTACGTCTGCTGAGCTTTGATGCGCTATTGCGTAAACTGCGTTTTGATTTTAGCGATACGTTCAGCGAAGGTTTTTACTTTGACTCTATCCGCAGTACGGCGTGGATCAAAGACGGTGTGATGCACACTGATGATACGCTGGTGGATGGCCTGGAAGCTGACATCGCCATGAAAGGTTCGGTGAATCTGGTGCGTCGCGAACTGGATATGGAAGCCGTTGTCGCACCTGAAATTTCTGCCACCGTTGGGGTGGCCGCGGCGTTTGCCGTCAACCCAATTGTCGGCGCGGCGGTATTTGCCGCCAGTAAAGTTTTGGGACCGCTGTGGAGCAAAGTTTCAATTCTGCGCTATCGCATTACCGGTCCGGTCGATAAGCCACAGATCAACGAAGTTCTGCGCCAGCCGCGCAAAGAAAGCCAGCAATGATTTGACGGGGGCGAGTAATTGCCCCAATCTCAACATAGAACTTCTACCGCAGTCCGTAGGCCGGATAAGGCGTTTACGCCGCCATCCGGGCATTGAAGCGCCTGATGGCGACGCTGGCGCGTCTTATCAGGCCTACAACAGTAACTAATGAGTAGCAAAACGATGAGTCTGAACCTGGTAAGTGAACAATTGCTAGCGGCGAATGGCCTGAAACATCAGGATCTGTTTGCCATCCTGGGCCAACTGGCCGAACGCCGTCTTGATTACGGCGATCTCTATTTTCAGTCGAGCTATCACGAATCCTGGGTTTTAGAAGACCGCATCATTAAAGATGGTTCTTACAATATCGATCAGGGCGTTGGCGTGCGCGCCATCAGCGGCGAAAAAACCGGGTTTGCCTATGCAGACCAGATTAGCCTGCTGGCGCTGGAGCAAAGTGCTCATGCCGCGCGTACTATCGTGCGCGACAGCGGTGATGGCAAAGTAAAAACGCTGGGGGCGGTAGAGCATCAGGCGCTTTATACCTCAGTAGATCCCCTGCAGAGCATGAGCCGCGAAGAGAAGCTGGATATTCTGCGCCGCGTAGACAGCGTGGCGCGTGCCGCCGACAAGCGTGTGCAGGAAGTGACGGCGAGCCTGACCGGTGTGTATGAATTGATTCTGGTGGCGGCGACCGACGGTACGCTGGCCGCTGACGTCCGTCCTCTGGTGCGTTTGTCCGTAAGCGTACAGGTTGAAGAGGATGGCAAACGCGAGCGTGGCGCCAGCGGTGGCGGCGGTCGTTTTGGCTATGACTATTTCCTTGGCGACCTCGATGGCGAAGTTCGTGCTGACGCATGGGCGAAAGAGGCCGTACGCATGGCGCTGGTCAATCTCTCTGCGGTAGCCGCGCCTGCCGGTACGCTGCCAGTGGTACTCGGCGCTGGCTGGCCGGGCGTTCTGCTGCATGAAGCGGTCGGTCATGGTCTGGAAGGTGACTTTAACCGCCGTGGCACGTCGGTATTCAGCGGTCACATGGGTGAGCTGGTGGCGTCAGAATTGTGTACCGTCGTTGATGATGGCACGATGGCGGATCGTCGTGGTTCAGTAGCCATTGATGACGAAGGAACGCCGGGTCAGTACAACGTGCTGATCGAAAACGGCATTCTGAAAGGCTATATGCAGGACAAACTCAATGCGCGCCTGATGGGCGTGGCGCCAACGGGTAACGGTCGTCGTGAATCTTACGCGCATCTGCCCATGCCTCGTATGACCAACACCTATATGCTGCCGGGCAAATCCACGCCGCAGGAAATCATCGAATCCGTTGAATACGGTATTTATGCGCCTAATTTCGGCGGTGGCCAGGTGGATATCACCTCCGGTAAATTCGTGTTCTCTACCTCCGAAGCGTATCTGATTGAAAACGGTAAAGTGACCAAACCGGTGAAAGGCGCGACGCTGATTGGCTCCGGTATCGAAGCAATGCAGCAGATTTCGATGGTGGGTAACGACCTGAAACTGGATAACGGCGTGGGTGTTTGCGGTAAAGAAGGACAGAGTCTGCCGGTTGGCGTGGGCCAGCCGACGCTGAAGGTGGATAACCTGACCGTAGGTGGCACCGCGTAACATCATGATTCAGGCCCGATAAGCACCAGTGCTATCGGGCATCTTGCCAGATGCGGCGTCAACGCCTTATCCGGCCTGGACTCTTTTTATTTCTCTTTTCCTCGACCGTACATTCCCTGAAACAGCTGCGCCACATCGACAAAATAATCCGTCAGATAGTTAATCACCACCTGCACCTTGAGCGGCAGCTTATCCTTTTCGGTATACAACGCATACACCGGACGCGGATCCGACTGGTAGCGGGGGAGCAGGATCTCCACTTCGCCACGATTGATCTCATTGATCACCCACATCAGCGGTACATAGGCAATGCCCGCGCCTGCGGCCAGCCAGCGCACCAATGTCATCGGATCGTTGGTCACAAAACGTCCCTCTGGGATCAGACGGGTAGAAATCCCCTCCGGGGCAATTAATTCGAACTCATTATCCGGACGAACGCTGTATTCCAGCCACGAATGATTGCTGAGATCGGCGGGTTTCTCCGGGACACCAAACTGGGCGAGATAACTTTTTGCCGCGCAGACCACCATCGGCATAGCCCCCAGACGACGCGAAAAAAGGCTGGAGTCCTGCAGGGCACCCACGCGGATAACCACGTCCAGACCGTCGGCAATCAGGTCGGGTGCCGGTATTCCCGTCACCAGATTTACCGTCAGCCCAGGATACTCTTTGAGCATTTTTGCGGTCAGTCCGGCGAGGACATTTTGTGCCATGGTTGAAGAACAACCAATGCGCAGCGTGCCAATGGGCGTGTTGTTAAAAGCATACAGTTGCTCGTGAACATCCTGCGCTTCGTGCAGCATCCGGCGGCAGCCCTGATAATAAATTTTACCGGCTTCAGTTAGCCCAATGCTACGCGTGCTGCGGTTTAGCAGCTTGACCTGTAGCTCATCTTCCAGTTTTGAGACCGTCTGGCTTATCGATGAAACGCTCATTTGTAGCTGTCTTGCGGCGGCGGTGAAGGAGCCCAGTTCGACAACTTTGGCGAACACCGACATACGTTTTAATCGTTCCATTGTTCACTCTGGCTTAAAAGTGATTTAGATCACATAATATAGATAACAGCATAACAGTTACGTTAATATATTATTATTCAAATAACGGCTATGTCGCTCTCGCCTGGCTCATCCTTGCCCTTCTCTGCGGTGACATACGCTAGAAAATCTATCATCTGCACTCTCTTACGTTACCAAGGTCAACATGAGTCTGTTTCCCGTTATCGTGGTGTTTGGTCTGTCCTTCCCACCGATTTTTTTCGAATTACTTTTGTCACTGGCGATTTTCTGGCTGGTGCGCCGGGTGCTTGTTCCGACTGGCATCTATGATTTTGTCTGGCATCCGGCTCTGTTTAACACTGCGCTGTATTGCTGTCTGTTCTATTTAATAACGCGCCTGTTCGTTTGAGGTTGAAGTGAAAACACTAACAAGAAAACTCTCCCGCACGGCCATTACCGTGATACTGGTCATTCTGGCCTTCATCGCTATTTTCCGCGCATGGGTGTTCTACACCGAGTCGCCGTGGACGCGTGATGCGCGTTTCAGCGCCGATGTCGTCGCGATTGCGCCGGATGTTGCGGGGCTTATTACCAACGTTAACATCCATGATAACCAACTGGTGAAAAAGGATCAGATCCTGTTCACCATCGACCAGCCACGCTATAAGAAAGCCCTTGAGCAGGCCGAAGCTGACGTCGCTTATTATCAGGTTCTGGCGCAGGAAAAACGCCAGGAGGCCGGTCGTCGTAACCGACTGGGCGTGCAGGCTATGTCTCGCGAAGAGATCGACCAGTCAAACAACGTCCTGCAAACCGTATTACACCAGCTTGCGAAAGCACAAGCGACCCGCGACCTGGCAAAATTAGATCTGGAACGTACCGTTATCCGTGCGCCTGCAGACGGATGGGTGACTAACCTGAACGTCTATAGCGGTGAATTTATTACGCGCGGCTCCACGGCGGTGGCACTGGTAAAACAGCACTCATTCTATGTACTGGCGTATATGGAAGAGACCAAACTGGAAGGCGTTCGCCCAGGGTATCGCGCTGAAATC
The DNA here is from genome assembly GCF_005280875.1 of Citrobacter sp. wls827. Classification (NCBI taxonomy): domain Bacteria; kingdom Pseudomonadati; phylum Pseudomonadota; class Gammaproteobacteria; order Enterobacterales; family Enterobacteriaceae; genus Citrobacter; species Citrobacter sp. wls827. The sequence goes on along the minus strand of NZ_SZWR01000037.1, from coordinate 107,026 downwards.
ACCCCGCTTGGCAGTAATAATGTGCTGAAAGGCACCGTTGATAGCGTGGCGGCTGGCGTAACGAATGCCAGCAGCACGCGGGACGCAAAGGGTATGGCGACCATTGATTCCAATCTTGAATGGGTGCGTCTGGCGCAGCGCGTGCCGGTGCGAATTCGTCTTGATGAGCAGCAGGGAACCTTGTGGCCTGCCGGGACGACGGCGACCGTCGTCATTACCGGCAAGCAGGATCGCGATGCCAGCCAGGAATCTTTCTTCCGTAAAATGGCGCACCGCCTGCGCGAGTTTGGTTAATCGCGATGGGTATTTTCTCCATTGCCAACCAGCATATCCGCTTTGCGGTAAAACTGGCCTGCGCGATTGTACTGGCGCTGTTCGTTGGCTTTCACTTCCAGCTTGAGACCCCTCGCTGGGCGGTACTGACCGCAGCCATTGTGGCGGCAGGCCCTGCCTTTGCCGCTGGCGGAGAACCTTATTCAGGCGCTATCCGCTATCGCGGCATGTTGCGTATTGTCGGGACATTTATCGGCTGTATTGCCGCACTGATCATTATCATCAGCATGATCCGCGCCCCGCTATTGATGATCCTGGTGTGTTGTATCTGGGCCGGTTTTTGTACCTGGATCTCTTCACTGGTAAAGATCGAAAACTCCTATGCCTGGGGGCTTTCGGGTTACACGGCTCTGATTATCGTCATTACCATTCAGGCGGAGCCTCTGCTGACGCCACAATTTGCGCTTGAACGCTGCAGCGAGATTGTGATGGGGATTGTCTGCGCTATCATCGCCGACCTGCTCTTTTCGCCCCGTTCAGTGAAACAGGAGATAGATGTCGAGTTAGACAGTCTTCTGGTGGCGCAATATCAGCTTATGCAACTGTGTATAAAGCATGGCGATAGCGAAGAGGTGGACAAGGCCTGGGGCGCTTTAGTTCGTCGTACGGCGGCGCTGGAAGGTATGCGCAGCAACCTGAACATGGAATCCTCACGCTGGGTGCGCGCCAATCGTAGACTCAAGGCATTGAATACGCTGTCGCTCACACTCATCACGCAGTCCTGCGAAACCTATCTTATTCAGAATACGCGACCAGAACTGATTACAGATACCTTCCGCGAGTTGTTTGATACGCCGGTTGAAACGGTGCAGGACGTACATAAACAATTGAAGCGGATGCGCCGCGTGATTGTCTGGACCGGTGAGCGTGATACGCCAGTGACGATCTATAGCTGGGCCGGCGCGGCGACGCGCTACCTGCTGTTGAAACGCGGTGTGATCAGCAATACCAAAATTAGCGCTATTGAAGAAGAGATCCTGCAAGGCGAACCGGTGGTGAAGGTGGAATCCGCCGAACATCACCATGCGCTGGTCAACTTCTGGCGTACTACGCTGTCCTGTGTGCTGGGAACCTTATTCTGGTTGTGGACCGGCTGGACATCAGGTAGCGGCGCGATGGTCATGATAGCAGTCGTCACCTCGCTGGCCATGCGTTTGCCTAACCCCCGCATGGTGGCCATCGACTTTATCTATGGCACGCTGGCAGCATTGCCGTTGGGGGCGCTCTATTTTCTGGTGATTATCCCCAATACCCAGCAAAGCATGTTGTTGCTGTGTCTGAGTCTGGCGGTGCTGGGATTCTTTCTGGGTATTGAGGTGCAGAAGCGGCGTCTGGGCTCAATGGGGGCGCTGGCGAGCACCATTAACATTATCGTGCTTGATAACCCGATGACGTTCCACTTTAGTCAGTTCCTCGACAGTGCACTGGGGCAGATTGTTGGCTGCGTATTGGCGTTTATCGTTATTCTGTTGGTGCGGGATAACTCGCGTGACAGAACAGGTCGTGTGTTGCTTAACCAGTTTGTGTCGGCAGCGGTTTCCGCAATGACCACCAATGTTGTGCGCCGTAAAGAAAACCACCTTCCGGCGTTGTATCAGCAGCTGTTTTTACTGATGAACAAATTCCCCGGTGATCTGGCAAAGTTCCGCCTGGCACTGACGATGATTATTGCTCACCAGCGTTTACGTGATGCGCCTGTACCGGTAAACGACGATTTATCGGCGTTTCATCGCCAGCTTCGCCGTACCGCCGATCAAGTTATTTCTGCAGTCAATGATGACAAACGCCGACGCTACTTTGGTCAGTTGCTGGAGGAGCTTGATATCTACCAGGAAAAATTAACGCTTTGGGAAGCCCCGCCTCAGGTGACGGAGCCAGTGAAACGACTCACGGGAATGTTGCACAAATACCAGCATGCGCTGACCAGCAATTCATAACTCATCTAACCGGAAGAGGATATCTCTTCCGGTTTCAGTTTTACCGCCCCTGTAATGTCATGATAAACGCGTTCATTAATGTGGAGAGCTGTTCGTCGTACCAGTAGGCATAAAGATCGGCTGGAATAGGGTCATTCAACGGTAAGAAACGAACGCCTGGCCAGTGGATCAATCCGCAGGTTTCTGGCAGCAAAGAGAGACCAATTCCTGCGCTAACCAGCGCCAGCGCTGTTTGCGGTTCGTTAACCTGGTGGGTAATCAGAGGATAAAATCCTACCTCAACACAGCGGTCATGTACCTGACGGGCGAAATTGCTTTGATTGAATGAAAGCGAAATGATGGGGCGTTCAGCGAGCATCGCCAGTGAGACGCTTTGGTGTTGGCAGAGAAGATCGTGTTCAGGTACGGCGAGAGCAACCGCTTCGCGGGAAATCAATTGGCTACGAATATTCGTCTCGGATTGGGGCAGTACGTTCCGGCTAATCGCAATATCAATCGTCCGGGCATGCAAGGCTTCAATTTGCTGATGTTGGGAAAGCTCCTGCAAACTCCAGTTTACGTACGGCTGTTGCTTCTTAAAGTCCTTTAGACGTGTCAGCAGCGTTCCCCACAATGCGCTACCGACTATCCCAATGTTGAAATGCTGATGTTCGCTACGGCCAATCTGTCGCACATAATTGAGGGATTGATCGGTGGTACTCAGGATACGATCGACTTCCGTTTTCAATACCTGCCCGGCTCGCGTGAGAACCACTTTACGGCTGGTACGTTCAAATAGCGTCGTTTCAAGGATCTCTTCCAGTTCTTTAATCTGCATACTCAACGGCGGTTGAGAGATGTTTAACCGGGCCGCGGCCCGGCCAAAGTGCAGCTCGTCAGCGAGAACCTGAAAATAACGCAATGTTCGAAGACGAATTCGGCTATTGGCCTGGAGATCAATCATGCTGGTTACGCGTAAGAGAGGGAGAGAAACGGCATCATGCCGTCCTCCCCAAAGCTTGTCAAACCGCAGCGGATGGCGGGCGGGCGAGACGCTCGGCCTGGCTGCAGGTGACAGCGATAACCAGCGTCAGCAGTAACACACAATAGGCGACAGTTGACGTATTCACCGCCCCCTGCAGACCAAAGTGGCTGTTTACCATGGAGGAGACGCTGGCAAACAGTAGCGTGCCCACTGTGCCGCACGTCAACAAGGCGGAGATCAAGGTTGGTGAACTGCGACTCACCTGCAGTGAACCATAGCTCATCAGGCCGGAGAATAAACCGGAGTTAAAGAAACCAAACACGCCGCACGCTATCAGAATCAGCGTGGTATTGTTGCTGTTGGCAATTAGCGCAATAGAGACCAGACCAATGCTTGCGCAGATCAGCAGGAAAGTGCGCAGTTTCATCCATTTCACGGTGAACTGATTCAGGAACAGGCCAATGGCTTTCGTCACCCAATACACAGTAGTGAATAGCGCGGCATCCTGCGCCTGAAGTGTAAAACGCGATTGCAGGTAGCCCGGTGTCCACATGGTAAAAATGGGTTCAGCCAGCAGGAAAGCAAAGAGAGTAAAACAGATCAAATAGACAGAGATCCCCCAGGGTTCTGACTCTTCCGTTTTCTCGTGTTGCTGCGGCTGCGCAGCCTCTGTCGATGGGAAGCGACAACGCAGGGTAAGTGCCAACATCAACGCGCCCAGACCGCCCATAATCCCATACATCGCAATCCAACTGGCACCCAGTTTAAACATCCAGGCTAACAGTAAGGAAAGGGTTGCTCCGGCAAAGCTGAAAAAGAAATCGGTAAAAATCAGGCTGGAAGAGCGGCTCTTTTCATCGGGATTAATACGGACCACCAGATAACTGCCGATGGTCATAAACACGCCCCCGCAGGCACCAATTCCGGCCACTGCAACGCTAAACAGCGTTAAGGTTGGTTGGATAAAAAGTACTACGCTGATAATCACGGTGAGCGTTGCAGCAATAACTAATGGTTTTTTCAGCCCCCATTTTTTCATCAGAATGCCGCCAAGCATAATAGGCACAAACATTCCGATGTTCATCAGAGTAAAGACCTGCCCGATAAAGCTGGGGTCTTTATGAAAAGCGGCACAAAGTGGCCCAAGCACAATCCCCAGTGTCGACACCAGTGCGCCAACAAAGTAATAGCTCAGGTACGAAACGGCATTGAGATTTGCGCGAGAAAACTGATTGTCTGGCATAACTTTTCTCCAGACGGAGCAGGGCGACCTGTCCGTCTACGGAACCACGATCAGGCGTACTGCTTGAGGAACTGGCTGATCAAACGAATAAAATCTTCGGTTACCATGGCAGCGCATTTCAGCGTTTGTTCATGGGAAAGCTCAACATCACTGAGACCTTCAGCCATATTTGTGATGGCTGAAACGGCCAGTACTTTCAGGCCACAGTGGCGTGCAGCTATCACTTCCGGTACCACCGACATACCGACGACATCGCCGCCCATACGCTGCATCATGCGAATCTCCGCAGCCGTCTCAAAATTAGGTCCAGGATAAGAGACAAAAACCCCTTCATGAAGCGTGATACCCAACTGCTCTGCGGCACCGTGAAGCTGCTGGCGCAGTTCGCGATCGTATGCGTTAGCGAGGCTAAAGAAGCGAGGACCAAAGCGTTCATCGTTCGGCCCGACAAGTGGGGTAGATGGCATGGTGTTGATGTGATCGTTGAGGGCGACCAGACTACCTGCAGGAATATCTACGTTCAGCGAACCCGCGGCGTTGGTACAGAATAAAAATTCGCAGCCCAACAGTTTAAAGGTACGTACGGCATGGGTCATGATGCCCATTCCCAGCCCTTCATAAAAATGCCCACGTCCCTTCATGCAGATGAGGTCGATACCATAAAGCGTTCCCATCACCACTTCCCCGGCATGGCCGATTACAGTGCTGACCGGAAACCCAGGTAATTGTTGATATGAAAGCGTGGTTTTATTTTCCATGCGATCGGCAAGAGCCCCCAGACCTGACCCAAGTATCAGAGCGATACGTGGATGAAAATTGGGTTTTGCAGAACGCAGAATTTCAGCCGCTTCATACGGGGTATCGTTGACAACAGACATGGACATATCGACTCCAGAGACTATTCAGTTGCAGGCATTTTGTGGAGGCTTCAATTACAAATCCAATATGATAAATGCGGTTATTGATATGATTTTTATATTGAAAAAATCAGATAAATATCGGATCTATTATTTTTCAGAAAGTTATGGCCAACCTGTTTCATACTGTTTCCGAAACGCGGTCATAGGATTGCACAAAAATGTGATGTATCTCTCTTTGTCTAAACGATGAACAGTTCATTCCTGACGTATTACGCACACTGAGGCAGGGCTATACTTAAGACGAGTATTTAGCTGGGGTGATAAACGATGCCTGGACCGCAGGAACATAAAATTTTGCTGGCGGGATAGGGGAAACAGGTTGAGGAAGACCCTGCATATCGGTGGTCTGTGGAGTAACTGGCGTCGGGATGGTGGCTATAGATGAATATCTATACGTTTGATTTTGACGAGATTGAAAATCAGAGTGATTTCTACCGTGAGTTTGCACGTACATTCGGTCTGGCCCGGGAAAAGGTGGTTGATTTAGATTCTTTGTGGGAGGTTGTGGTTGGGGAAATCTTGCCTTTACCTCTGGAAATCGAATTTGTTCATTTACCGGATAAGTTACGCAGGCGATATGGCGCGCTGATTTTACTGTTCGATGAAGCAGAAGAAGAGCTCGAAGGACAGTTACGCTTTAACGTTCGTCACTCAAAACAGGTATAAAAAA
>NZ_SZWR01000037.1:86143-100907 GCF_005280875.1 Citrobacter sp. wls827 | reverse complement strand
CAGGCGGGGGCAAGTCGTCGGACTAGACGACGAGGGTTTATTTGTACAATTCTGCGGTTGCATGCCAGTGAGCACCTTCACGGAGTTCAGTGACACGATAGCTGCTGGCGCCCGCTTTTTCTGCTTTAGCGGCGATTGCCTGACGCATATCCATTGGTGAGCTACCGATCTGAGATACAGAGATGGTACCCATGGATTGCAGATTCTGTGCTTCTTGCGAGTTCACCTGATTAACAGCGGCGCTTGCACCGAAAGAGAGAACTGAGAGAAGGCTTAAAGTTGCAACAGTGGTTTTGATTTTCATGATATTTACCTCGTCGAATTCTTTTACTAGGGGTCTTTGTTTCGTGACCCTCATCACAAAATCAAGTATACACTAATCACGCGATAAATTAATACCACGCTAATTGTTTCTGAGGTAATCAAGTGTTAAAAAAATTATTTTTTATAACTATATGGAATTAAAAATACAGGTTAGAACTTATTTTTAAAAATAAAATCAATAAATTCATGAGTATATGATATTTTGCAAATTGTGCGTTTTTGATTGGGATCATTCACTGCGTGAATGTATTTTGGCGGTGAAACGCACTATTTGTTAAATGTTCGGTAGTGGAAAGTTGAGAAGGGGAGCAGAAAAGAGAGATTTTTCCCCGCCACAGGGCGTGACGGGGAAGGGGATTACAGTTCTTGTTCAAACAGTTCCAGAATGGCTTCGTACAGGTCTTTGACCGTAAAACCTTTGGCCGGTGTGGTGAAGATGGTATCGTCACCAGCAATCGTTCCAAGAATACCTTCTGCTTTACCCAGTGAATCCAGCAGGCGGGCAATTAGCTGCGCAGCGCCTGGGCTGGTATGAATAACGACAACGGCATCGTTGTAGTCGATATCCAGCACCAGATTTTTCAACGGGCTTGACGTTGTCGGGACTCCCAGCTCTGCAGGCAGACAGTACACCATTTCCATTTTCGCATTGCGGGTACGCACGGCACCAAACTTGGTCAGCATGCGTGAAACCTTGGACTGGTTGATATTATCAAAGCCCTGATCCTGCAACGCGAGGACGATTTCGCCCTGAGAGCTGAATTTTTCTTCTTTAAGCAGCGCTTTAAACGCCTTTACTAATTCTTCTTGTTTTGCCGAGCTTCGCATAAGTCACCCGTAATATGGCGGTAGAAACAACATTATTGTGCATACAGATGAATTTTTATGCAAACGGTCTGCCTCGTTCAAGGCTGAAATAATGTTATGAAAGAGCGGAATTTTATCAAATTTCGTTATCAAGAAACATGCCTGTGTCACGGCTCGCAAATAAGATTAAAAGTAAATTAAATGTTATCAAATTGATGTTGTTTTGAGATGGCTGTAGGGTATATTGTCAGCACCTGTTGGAAAGTTGCTCTACTGTGCGAGTGGTTTTGAATTACGTAACTTAGGTTTTATTTTACGTAAGTTAAATGCATAAAAGCCAAATTTGCGTGACTACGCATTCTTGACGCGTGGTTATTGAATTCGTTGGATTTGTGAATTAAGGTCGCCGCCGCGGAGCAATAGACATTTTGCTTATCAATATAATAAGGAGTTTAGGATGAAAGTTGCAGTCCTCGGCGCTGCTGGTGGTATCGGTCAGGCGCTAGCATTACTGTTAAAAACCCAACTGCCTTCAGGTTCAGAACTCTCCCTGTACGACATCGCTCCAGTAACGCCTGGTGTGGCCGTTGATTTGAGCCATATCCCTACTGCTGTGAAAATCAAAGGCTTCAGCGGTGAAGATGCGACCCCTGCACTGGAAGGTGCTGACGTGGTGCTGATTTCTGCGGGTGTTGCACGTAAACCAGGTATGGACCGTTCTGACCTGTTTAACGTGAATGCTGGCATCGTGAAGAATCTGGTGCAGCAGGTTGCTACAACTTGCCCGAAAGCGTGTATCGGTATCATCACTAACCCAGTGAACACGACCGTTGCTATTGCTGCTGAAGTGCTGAAAAAAGCAGGCGTATACGATAAGAACAAACTGTTTGGCGTAACTACGCTGGACATCATCCGCTCCAACACCTTTGTGGCGGAACTGAAAGGCAAGCAGCCTGGCGACGTTGAAGTCCCGGTTATCGGTGGACACTCTGGTGTGACCATTCTGCCGCTGCTGTCACAAATCCCTGGTGTAAGCTTCACTGAACAAGAAGCGGCCGACCTGACCAAACGTATCCAGAACGCGGGTACTGAAGTTGTGGAAGCAAAAGCCGGTGGCGGGTCTGCAACCCTGTCTATGGGTCAGGCTGCAGCACGTTTCGGTCTGTCACTGGTTCGCGCGCTGAGCGGCGAAAAAGGTGTGGTGGAATGTGCTTATGTTGAAGGCGATGGCCAGTATGCTCGCTTCTTCTCTCAGCCGCTGCTGCTGGGCAAAAATGGCGTAGAAGAACGTCAGTCCATCGGTAAACTGAGCGCGTTCGAACAAAGCTCGCTGGAAGGCATGCTGGATACGCTGAAGAAAGATATCACGCTGGGCGAAGAGTTCGTTAAATAACTCTTTTCGGTAGGCCTGATAAGACGTTTTGCGTCGCCATCAGGCATACAGATGCCGGATGCGGTGTAAACACCTTATCCGGCCTACAAGCCCATCGAAATGTAAAAAAAACCGGATGATTTCCGGTTTTTTTATATCCGCGTTAGTTCGTCGCCGGATATTCCTGAATCGTGACCTGCAGCGTCAACTGCTTGTCATCGCGCATCACGACCACGGAGATAACCGAACCGGGGCGAATCTCAGCGACCTGATCCATGGTCTCCAGCGCTGATACTGCCGGTTTATTATTTACCGAAATGATGAGGTCGTTGACCTGAATTCCGGCCTGGGCCGCCGGGCCATCCGGTGCCACTTCGTTCACGACAATCCCCTGAATTTGATCCATGCCGCTACCTTGTGCATGCAGCGGTGCAATTTCACGCCCGCTGATGCCGATGTAGCCACGAATAACGCGCCCGTCGCGGATCAGCTTATCCATGATTTTCGTCGCCAACTGAAACGGAATGGCAAAGCCAATCCCTTCCGGCGTTTCACCATCATTGCTTTTATCAAACGACAGTGTGTTAATCCCCATCAACTCACCCAGAGAGTTAACCAGCGCACCGCCAGAGTTACCATGGTTAATGGAGGCATCCGTTTGCAGGAAGTTTTGCCGGCCCGTTGGGTTCAGGCCAATACGCCCCGTGGCGCTGATGATCCCCTGAGTGATGGTTTGCCCAAGGTTGTACGGGTTACCAATGGCAAGCACGACATCACCAATATGCGGTACACGTTTGTTATTAATCGGGATCGTCGGCAACCCGCCTGCTGCGTTGATTTTCAGCACCGCAAGGTCGGTTAAGGTATCGGAGCCAACAAGCAGCGCTTCAAAGACACGCCCATCCTGCAATGCGACGATGATTTGGTCGGCATCATTAATGACGTGCTTGTTGGTAATGATATAGCCGCGCTGATCCATGATCACGCCTGAACCGAGCGTGCGGATCTCAAGCTGGTTATGCGTCGTGCTGTTCATACTGCGGTTGTACACGTTGACCACGGCAGGCGCAGCACGGCGAACTGCCGGGTTATAGCTGGCAGGTGTTTCATCTGTGCTGTCGAACTGTGGTGCGGTAAGCGTATTAATTTTGCGCAGAGAGGGCATCGCGGCCAGCAGAATGGCGCCGACGATTAAACCAATCGCGACCGAACGTAAAAGCTTCACAAACATGATGGCGGCGTCATTAAAAAAGGGAACGGCAGCAGCATATCACGAGTTTACCGGACATCACACGGGGGGCTGATGTCCGGTTGTCCAGGTTAACGCAAAAGCAGGTAAATACTCTCGTTTCCACGAACGACCTGCAGAGCAATGATTGACGGTTTCGTTTCCAGCACTTTACGCATTTCGGCAATCGAGTTCACCCGATCGCGGTTAACGGCGATGATGACGTCATCTTTATGCAGGCCGGCCTGTGCGGCTGGGCTACTTTTTTCAACGTTATCAATTCGAATACCTTTGGCACCGTCTTTTAGCTGCCCGTCGCTGAGCGTGGCCCCTTGCAACGCCGGTGCAATCATTTCCGCACTGGCGGAAGATGATGTACTGGTATCCAGCGTCACTTCAACTTCCAATGGTTTACCGTTACGCAGCAGGCCCAGTTTGACTTTGGTCCCCGGTTCGGTTGTCGCAATACGTGAACGCAGTTCGGCGAAACTACTGAGCGGTTTGCCGTTAAGACTGGTAATAACATCACCGGATTTCACGCCCGCTTTTGCGGAACCTGAGTTAGGCAGAACTTCGCTGACAAACGCGCCACGTTGTACATCCAGTTTGAATGCTTTAGCGATGTCAGCGGTCATTTCAGTACCTTTAATACCCAGCAGGCCGCGTTTGATTTCGCCAAACTGCATTAACTGCTGCGCCAGCGTACGCGCCATGTTACTGGGGATAGCAAAGCCGATCCCAATGCTGCCGCCGCCAGGCGCCAGAATGGCGGTATTGATACCAATCAGCTCACCATTCAGGTTAAGCAATGCACCGCCGGAGTTACCGCGGTTAATAGACGCATCGGTCTGAATAAAGTTTTCCAGACCTTCCAGGTTCAACCCGCTACGACCCAAAGCCGATACGATGCCGGAGGTGGCAGTTTGCCCCAAACCAAACGGGTTACCCACGGCTACCGCGAAATCACCCACGCGGAGTTTGTCGGAGTCGGCAATGGCAATTTGCGTCAGGTTGCTGGGATGTTGAATTTGCAGCAGAGCGATGTCGCTCTGATCGTCGCTGCCGATAAGCTTAGCGTCGAACTCGCGGCCATCGTTCAGCTGAACGCTAATTTTCTGTGCCTGATTAATAACGTGGTTGTTGGTCAGAACATAGCCTTTGGCAGCGTCAATAATGACCCCGGAACCTAACCCTTCAAAAGGTTGGGAAGGTTGGTCGGGCAGTTCATCACCAAAGAACTTTTTGAACTCTTCCGGGACTTTCTGCCCCTGAGTGGCGGTACCTTCGACTCTCACGCTAACCACGGCTGGTAACACTTTTTCCAGCATAGGGGCGAGGCTGGGAAGCGCTGCCTGTCCGGGGACCTGGCCGGGAATCGACGCAACGGCCTGGAATGGCGCCGAGAGAGTTAACCCGACACTTAACGCTAATGCACTCAACAGCTGGGTTTGTTTTTTCATGGATCCTGCTCTCGTACCTTGAGTAAACGGAAGATGATTCAAAACAGTTTGATGTTATTGAATTTTCGGTTTGGTCACAATGAGGCTAACGACTAAATAATAGCTGGGACGGGAAGAGAAGCGGAGGGCGCAATTGCTGCGCCCCATAAATTTCTTAACGATGTGCAGTTAGTCGCGCTTTGCGCCACTACGCAGCAGGCCGGAAGCCCCTTCGGAATAGTCACGCGGCATCTGAACCGGCGCCTGATCGTTACCCGCTTCAGACTCAGCCAGACGATTGCGGAACGGGTTGTTTTCCGCTGACATACCCGGCAGCAGGTTGCTGGAACTTTTCGCCATATGCTGGTAGATCTGACGATAATCGTCCGCCATGTTATCCAGCAATTCAGCGCTGCGGGCAAAGTGGCTCACCAGCTCTTCGCGGTACTCTTCCAGTTCAGCTTTGTTCTTTTCCAGTTCGTACTGTAATGCCTGCTGTTGGCGTAATTTACGATTACCAAAACGCATGGCTACAGCACCAATGATGATACCGACGACTAACCCAATTAGCGCATATTCCCAGGTCATGAACATCTCCCGTTGTCTTTTGTTTCCGTAGGGTGTTGGCTTTAGGCTCCATGCCTGCGCCTGATTATGCCACTATAACCGCTAATCCCGTAGAAGTGGAATCCCGTGTTTATATCACGTAATGTAGAACGGCCTTTTTTTCGTCAACCGTGAGCGACGGCACATCGATTCTCAAGGAATAACAATAACATCATGCAAAGCCTTTCCCCGACATCGCGATACCTGCAGGCCCTTAACGACGGCAGCCATCAACCCGACAACGTACAACAAGAAGCGGTGAATCGACTGGAAACGATTTACCAGGAGCTCACGACGATTACACCTCCAGCGGCGCAGGAGAGTGGACTGATGGCCCGCTTTGGTAAATTGCTGGGTAAGCGTGAGCCGAAGGAAAACACGCCGGTGCGTGGTCTGTATATGTGGGGGGGCGTAGGGCGTGGAAAAACCTGGCTGATGGATCTGTTCTACCATAGCCTGCCGGGCGGACGTAAACAGCGTTTGCACTTTCACCGTTTTATGCTGCGCGTCCATGAAGAGCTTACCGCCCTGCAGGGGCAGAGCGATCCGCTGGAAATCATTGCCGACCGTTTTAAGGCCGAAACGGACGTGCTGTGCTTTGACGAGTTTTTTGTTTCTGACATCACCGATGCCATGCTGCTCGGCGGTCTGATGAAGGCGCTGTTTGCCCGTGGCATTACGCTGGTCGCGACCTCCAATATTCCGCCAGATGAACTGTATCGTAACGGTTTGCAACGTACGCGCTTCCTTCCCGCTATCGAAGCCATTAAACAGTATTGCGACATCATGAACGTGGACGCCGGCGTTGACTACCGGTTACGTACGTTAACTCAGGCACACTTATGGCTGTCCCCGCTTAATGATGAAACGCAGCGGCAGATGGATAAGCTCTGGGTGGTCTTGGCGGGCGCGAAAGGTGATCACGCGCCGACGCTGGAGATTAACCACCGCCCGATGCAGACGCTGGCCGTTGAGAACCAGACGCTGGCGGTATCGTTCACCACGCTCTGCGTCGATGCCCGCAGTCAGCACGATTACATCGCCTTGTCGCGCCTGTTCCACACGGTGCTGCTGTCTGATGTACCGGTCATGACGACGCTGATGGAGAGTGAGGCACGACGCTTTATCGCGCTGGTGGATGAGTTCTACGAACGCCACGTTAAGTTGGTGGTCAGCGCCGCAGCGCCTTTATATGAAATCTACCAGGGCGAGCGCCTGAAGTTTGAATTCCAGCGTTGTTTGTCGCGTTTGCAGGAGATGCAAAGCGAGGAGTATCTGAAGCGGGAACATTTAGCTGGTTAAACCTGCCGCAAATCACATAAAGGGGTCGATCTTTGACCCTGACTTCTCTATAATCTTGCGACCCCACGTTACGAGAGAGTTTTTTTCCCAAAACTTTCTATGCGCCGGCATAGGCTATTCGAAGGGGTAGGTTTGCTGGACAATGTCGTGTGAACCTCAACTGACAAAACGTTTGGGTGTTCACCAACGTGTAACTTATTTATTTGGGTAAGCTTTTAATGAAAACTTTTACAGCTAAACCAGAAACCGTAAAACGCGACTGGTATGTTGTTGACGCGACCGGTAAAACTCTGGGCCGTCTGGCTTCCGAACTGGCTCTGCGCCTGCGCGGTAAGCACAAAGCGGAATACACTCCGCACGTAGATACCGGTGATTACATCATCGTTCTGAACGCTGACAAAGTTGCTGTAACCGGCAACAAGCGTACTGACAAAGTGTACTATCACCACACCGGCCACATCGGTGGTATCAAACAAGCGACCTTTGAAGAGATGATTGCTCGCCGTCCTGAGCGTGTGCTTGAAATCGCGGTTAAAGGCATGCTGCCAAAAGGCCCGCTGGGTCGTGCTATGTTCCGTAAACTGAAAGTTTACGCTGGCAACGAGCACAACCACGCGGCACAGCAACCGCAAGTTCTTGACATCTAATCGGGATTATAGGCAATGGCTGAAAATCAATACTACGGCACTGGTCGCCGCAAAAGTTCCGCAGCTCGCGTTTTCATCAAACCGGGTAGCGGTAAAATCGTAATCAACCAACGTTCTCTGGAACAGTACTTCGGTCGTGAAACTGCCCGCATGGTAGTTCGTCAGCCGCTGGAACTGGTCGACATGGTTGAGAAACTGGATCTGTACATCACTGTTAAAGGTGGTGGTATCTCTGGTCAGGCTGGTGCGATCCGTCACGGTATCACCCGCGCTCTGATGGAGTACGACGAGTCCCTGCGTGGCGAACTGCGTAAAGCTGGCTTCGTTACCCGTGATGCTCGTCAGGTTGAACGTAAGAAAGTCGGTCTGCGTAAAGCACGTCGTCGTCCTCAGTTCTCCAAACGTTAATTGTACTCTGCTCCGGCAGACGACAATTTGCGAAAAAACCCGCTTCGGCGGGTTTTTTTATGGTTATTTTCTCCGCGTAGAACCACGGTAATTCGCTGATTGCCACCTCTTTTTCCCCATTTCCAGAATCGACTCACCACAAAGGTCACAAAATCTGGTAAACTATCATCCAATTTTCTGCCCAAATGTCCGGTATCGCTCATTTTTTGTTTGTATTTTGAACAGTAATGGCTTTCCCGAATCTGGGTGACATCACTTCTGGCTGGTCACATAGTGGCTGGTAGCAGTAAAAATTCTGAATATACCTGGAGGTTTTCATGGCTGTCGCTGCCAACAAACGTTCGGTAATGACGCTGTTTTCTGGTCCTACTGACATCTATAGCCATCAGGTCCGCATCGTGCTGGCTGAAAAAGGTGTTAGTTTCGAGATTGAGCACGTGGAAAAGGACAATCCACCGCAGGATCTGATCGACCTCAACCCGAATCAGAGCGTCCCGACACTGGTGGATCGTGAGCTGACCCTGTGGGAATCTCGCATCATTATGGAATACCTGGATGAGCGTTTCCCGCATCCTCCGCTGATGCCGGTTTACCCGGTTGCGCGTGGTGAGAGCCGCCTGTACATGCAGCGTATTGAAAAAGACTGGTACACGCTGATGAACGTCATCGTGAACGGTTCCGCATCTGAAGCCGATGTTGCACGTAAACGTCTGCGTGAAGAGCTGCTGGCAATTGCCCCAGTCTTTGGTCAAAAACCGTATTTCCTGAGCGATGAGTTCAGCCTGGTCGATTGCTACCTGGCGCCGCTGCTGTGGCGTTTACCGCAGCTGGGTATTGAATTCAACGGTGCAGGTTCGAAAGAACTGAAAGGGTATATGACCCGCGTCTTTGAACGTGACTCTTTCCTGGCTTCTCTGACTGAGCCTGAACGTGAAATGCGTCTGGGCCGGGGTTAACCTGTATGGATTTGCCACAGTTAACGCCACGCCGTCCGTATCTGCTGCGCGCATTCTATGAGTGGTTGCTAGACAACCAGCTCACGCCGCACCTGGTGGTGGATGTGACGCTCCAGGACGTGCAGGTTCCGATGGAATATGCACGTGACGGGCAAATTGTTTTGAATATTGCGCCGCGTGCCGTGGGCAATCTGGAACTGGCAAACGACGAAGTGCGCTTTAACGCGCGCTTTGGCGGCGTGCCGCGCAACGTTTCCGTACCACTGGCGGCGGTACTCGCGATCTATGCCCGTGAAAATGGCGCAGGAACGATGTTTGAACCTGAAGCGGCCTATGACGAAGATGTCGACAGCCTCAATGATGACGATGTCGCGCCTGAGAGCGAAAACGAAACGGTGATGTCGGTGATTGATGGCGATAAACCGGATAATCACGATGACGATCCTGACGACACACCGCCGCCTCCTCGCGGTGGGCGTCCGGCGCTACGCGTAGTGAAATAATCAAACAGGCCCTTGCGGGCCTGTTTTGCATTCTGCGTCAGATATCAATAAAACAGCGCGATAGTGGCAATCATATTGACCACAAATCCTATCGCCATTGGGATGGCTGTCCGTTTTACTACCTCAAAAGGCGACACGCCAGCAATACCGGATGTCACGACAATCACAGCGGTAATCGGTGAAACCGCACGTGCCAGCGTGGTGGCGAAGTGCATCGGCATAATCATCACAACCGCAGGAATATGCAGCCCCGCAGCAATATCCGGGATCAGACTGGCGAATGACATAAACGGTGCATTCCCGGATCCCATCACAATTGCGCAGGCGGCGATAACCACGGCCATAATGATCATCACACCGATACCGCCAAGCCCGGAGTGTTCCGCACCTTTAATCACCGCATCGACGGTGCCGATAGTGGTTAAACCCTTGGCAAAGATCTCACCGGCCACCACCAGTGTGACGACGTTGGCAAACTGTGTTCCCATGCCGTCAAAAAACGCCTGCACATCATCCATAGTCTCACGCAGATTATGTTTATGAAGAAACTCCACAAACATGGTCAGCGACAAACTCATTAGCATCACCACCACCAGATTCAACTCTGCCTGCATTAATCCCATATGCGCCAGCAACAGCGAGCCCAACATCAGGAGCAGCGGCATCACCGGTAAAATGGCGTAATAGAGTGGCGGCACATTTTCCAGCGTCTTTTGTTCATTGAAGCCTGTGCTGTCTGGTTGTGTTTTTTGATCAAACCGGCGTTGAACGAAAAAGTGTGCGATGGCGACGGCGATGATGACGCAGGATGCAACAGGAAGTTGGTAGTGGAAGAAATAAGTGGCTATTTTCATCCCCGCAACCTGTGCGGCGAAAATTGAGTTAGTTTCCAGAATGCCCCATTCAATCGACATCGAAGTGGCAATGACCGCTACCGCGGATAAACGGCTCACGCCCAAGCTGACCAGCGTTGGGAAGAGCGTAACCATCAGCAGCATGCCCAATCCGGAAGCACTGGTGATGAACTGTGCCATGATTTGACCAATTACATACGTCGCGGCAAGCACAATATAGGGTGAGTGGATGTGCTTAAGTGGGCGGCTCAACAGGCTGACCATTGCCCGGCTGGCTCCCATTCTGTCCATATAGCGCGCATAACCGCCCACCGCCATGATGGATAACCCCAGTCCGGCCGCCCGGTTTGAAAGCATACGAAGAATTTCATTATAAATATCGACCAGCAGATAACCGCTGCTTTTGTCGCTGGCGACCAGTGCGCCGTACCCCAACCAGACGCCGCAGATCATCAGGAAGATCCCGGCTGCTGCCAGTACTACCTGTGGTTTGTAGTTTTTGAGGATCAGGTAACCCATCGTTAATAAAACGATGACAGAGATAATAATGCCGAACATTTTTTCACTCCATGCCAGAGAAGAAGATAAATCCGGTAATAACGCTGTTTTAAATGCGGATGTTATATTTTTTCTGGCATGTGTTTTGGAGTGGATATCGTGTTTTTATAATCGAGGTTTGGTTATTTTTCGTTTTAAAATAGTGGCTTATGATTTATTTTAAAGATGATATTCGCAGATTTCATAAAGTTAGTTTTATCCCATGGTAATAAAAAACTGTCCGCTCAATCATTCATATTTAAATATATGAATTTTATATATCATCGGTATGAGCATATCCCCCACAGACCACCATTTCACCCTGCTTTCGATCCTGTGTTACGATGAACTCGCTGTTATTTGTCACCACGACTTAGCTGAATGGACCCTATGAACGCATTTGATTCGCAAGCTGAAGACTCTCCATCCACCATTGGCCGTAGCTTACGCAGCCGCCCGCTGGCGCGTAAAAAACTGTCTGAAATGGTTGAGGAAGAACTTGAACAGATGATTCGCCGTCGGGAATTTGGCGAAGGGGAACAGTTGCCGTCAGAGCGAGAACTGATGGCTTTTTTCAATGTTGGCCGTCCTTCTGTACGAGAAGCGCTGGCGGCGTTAAAGCGTAAAGGTCTGGTGCAAATTAACAACGGTGAACGCGCCCGCGTTTCACGTCCTTCGGCCGATACGATTATCAGCGAACTGTCCGGCATGGCGAAAGATTTCCTCTCACATCCTGGTGGTATTTCCCATTTTGAGCAGCTGCGATTGTTCTTTGAGTCCAGCCTGGTGCGTTATGCCGCAGAGCATGCCACTGACGAGCAAATCGACAGGCTGGCGAAAGCGCTGGAGATCAACAGTCAGTCGCTGGAAGACAATGCGCTCTTCATCCGTTCAGATGTTGACTTCCACCGTGTGCTGGCAGAGATCCCGGGCAACCCCATCTTTATGGCGATCCATGTTGCGCTGTTAGACTGGTTAATAGCTGCCCGTCCGGCCGTCGCCGATCAAGAATTGTATGAGCACAATAACGTGAGTTATCAGCAGCATATCGCTATTGTCGACGCGATTCGCCAGCGCGATCCTGAAGAAGCAGACCGCGCACTGCAAGAACATCTCAATAGCGTTTCCGCAACCTGGCACGCCTTCAGCAAAAGTAAAAAATTGCGTAAGTAATCGCGATCCTGACGATCTTTTAGTGAAGCAGATCGCACTATAAGCGTTCTGTATTGTATTGCTGCTTATTTGATCTGGTATAACAGGTATAAAGGTATGCAGTCAGACAACACTAATCATCTTCAGAGGTCGTTATGGCAAGAAATTTAAAAGGCGTAATGCCAGCGTTATTAACTCCATTCGATAACCAGCAGAAACTGGACACCGAGAGCTTGCGCCGTCTGGTGCGTTTCAACATTGGACAGGGCGTTGATGGGCTCTATGTCGGTGGCTCAACGGGTGAGGCCTTTGTCCAAAACCGCGCTGAAAGAGAGCAGGTGCTGGAAATTGTTGCTGAAGAAGCGAAAGGTAAAGTGACCTTAATTGCCCACGTTGGCACGGTGAGCACTGAAGAGAGCCAGCAGCTGGCGAGCGCTGCGCATCGCTACGGATTTGATGCGGTTTCGGCCGTTACGCCGTTTTACTATCCGTTCAGCTTTGAAGAGCACTGCGATCACTACCGCGCAATTATTGATTCCGCCGATGGCTTACCGATGGTGGTCTATAACATCCCGGCACTGAGCGGCGTAAAACTGACGCTGGATCAGATCAACACGCTGGTGACGTTGCCGGGCGTTGGTGCGCTGAAGCAAACCTCAGGCGATCTCTATCAGATGGAACAGATCCGCCGCGCTCACCCCGATCTGGTGCTTTACAACGGCTATGACGAGATCTTCGCTTCTGGGTTGCTGGCCGGTGCGGATGGTGGGATTGGCAGTACTTACAACATCATGGGATGGCGTTATCAGGGAATTGTGAAAGCGCTCAAAGAAGGCGATATCCGGGCTGCACAAAAGCTGCAAACCGAGTGCAATGAGGTTATCGATCTGCTCATCAAGGTTGGCGTATTCCGCGGTCTGAAAACGGTACTGCACTATATGGATGTGGTTTCTGTACCGTTGTGCCGTAAACCGTTCGCTCCCGTAGATGAACAATATTTGTCAGAACTGAAAGCCCTGGCGAACCAACTGCTGGCGGAAAAAGCGTAACCGCGGGTAGCCGGGGGCGCTTTGCTTGCCCGGCCTGGATTTTTCGACCGTAGGCCGGAAAAGGCGAAGCCGCCATCCGGCTCAACAACAAAGATCGTCGGGAGAGTAAAATGAGTACTTCTACCCAGAGCATCCCGTGGTATCGCCATCTCAATCGGGCACAATGGCGGGCATTTTCCGCCGCCTGGCTGGGATATTTGCTTGATGGTTTTGATTTTGTATTAATCGCCCTTGTACTGACGGAAGTACAAGGCGAATTCGGACTGACGACGGTGCAGGCGGCCAGTTTGATCTCCGCCGCCTTTATCTCCCGCTGGTTTGGCGGGTTAATGCTGGGGGCGATGGGTGACCGTTACGGACGTCGCCTGGCGATGGTCACCAGCATCATTCTGTTCTCAGTGGGGACGCTGGCCTGTGGCTTCGCGCCAGGCTACACCACCATGTTTATCGCCCGCCTGGTAATCGGTATGGGAATGGCAGGTGAGTACGGTTCCAGCGCGACTTATGTTATTGAAAGCTGGCCTAAACACCTGCGAAATAAAGCCAGCGGCTTCCTGATTTCCGGCTTCTCCGTTGGCGCGGTGATCGCTGCGCAGGTCTACAGCCTGGTGGTTCCGGTCTGGGGATGGCGTGCGCTGTTCTTCATCGGCATTCTGCCGATTATCTTTGCCCTCTGGCTACGTAAAAATATTCCGGAGGCAGAGGACTGGAAAGAAAAACACGCAGGTAAAGCGCCGGTACGCACGATGGTGGATATTCTCTACCGGGGCGAGCATCGGGTAATTAATATTCTGATGACGATCGCCGCTGCAACCGCGCTGTGGTTCTGCTTTGCTGGCGACCTGCAAAATGCGGCTATCGTGGCGGTCCTCGGCCTGATATGTGCGTTTATTTTCATTAGCTTTATGGTGCAAAGCAGCGGTAAACGTTGGCCGACGGGTGTGATGCTGATGGTTGTCGTGCTGTTCGCATTTCTCTACTCGTGGCCGATTCAGGCGCTGCTGCCAACGTATTTGAAAACTGAACTGATGTATGACCCTTCAACGGTTGCCAGGGTCCTGTTCTTTAGTGGCTTTGGTGCGGCGGTTGGCTGCTGCGTCGGTGGTTTCCTTGGCGACTGGCTGGGTACCCGCAAGGCTTATGTGTGCAGTCTGCTGGCCTCGCAGTTGCTGATTATCCCTGTGTTTGCGATTGGCGGGGCCAACGTCTGGGTTCTGGGTTTGCTACTGTTTTTCCAGCAAATGCTTGGGCAGGGGATCTCCGGGATCTTACCAAAACTTATTGGTGGTTATTTCGATACCGACCAACGTGCCGCGGGCCTGGGGTTCACCTACAACGTAGGGGCACTTGGTGGGGCACTGGCACCGATCATCGGGGCGCTGATTGCACAACGTCTGGATCTGGGCACAGCGCTGGGATCGCTCTCTTTCGGCCTGACATTTGTGGTGATCCTGTTGATTGGCCTTGATATGCCATCTCGTGTACAGCGTTGGCTGCGGCCTGAAGCACTACGTACACATGATGCCATTGATGGTAAACCGTTTAGTGGAGCCGTGCCGTTTGGCGGCGATAAAAGCACC
>NZ_SZWR01000037.1:84914-86070 GCF_005280875.1 Citrobacter sp. wls827 | reverse complement strand
GGCGTTGAGCCGGGCAAGCTTCGAAAGGGAAGATGTATGTCGTTACTTGAGCTACTGGATAAAAAGATTGCCGCTGATGGCGGACTGATTGTCTCCTGCCAGCCCGTTCCTGACAGCCCGCTGGATAAACCTGAAATTGTCGCCGCCATGGCGCTGGCAGCCGAGCAGGCTGGTGCGGTGGCGCTGCGTATTGAAGGCGTGGAAAACCTGCAGGCGACCCGGGCGGTCGTTTCGCTGCCAATTATAGGTATTCTGAAACGCGATCTTGCTGACTCCCCTGTACGCATCACTGCATTTTTAGATGATGTCGATGCGTTGGCGCAGGCGGGAGCTGACATTATAGCGATTGATGGTACAGACCGCGTGCGTCCTGTTCCCGTCGCCGCACTGTTGGCACGAATTCATCAACATCACTGTCTGGCCATGGCCGACTGTTCGTCGCTGGAAGACGGCCTGGCCTGCCAGCAACTCGGCGCGGAAATTATTGGTACGACGCTGTCGGGTTATACGACACCAGAAACACCAGATGAGCCGGATCTGGCGCTGGTGAAAGCGTTACGTGATGCCGGGTGTCGGGTGATTGCCGAAGGACGTTATAACACGCCAGCACAAGCAGCTGAATCCATGCGCCACGGGGCCTGGGCGGTGACAGTGGGTTCTGCTATTACCCGACTGGAACACATTTGCCAGTGGTACACCACGGCGATGAAAAAGGCCGCGCTATGACCACCCTGGCGATTGATATCGGCGGTACTAAACTGGCCGCTGCACTGGTTGATGGTCGCCTGCAAATGCGTGACCGTCACGAACTTCCGACACCCGCCAGCAAAACACCACAAGCGCTGCGAGCTGCTCTGGAAGCGCTGATTGAGCCGTTGCTGGCACAGGCTCAGCGCGTGGCGATTGCCTCAACCGGCATCATCCGTGAGGGTGCGCTCCTGGCACTGAATCCATTAAATCTGGGGGGATTGATGCATTTCCCGCTGGTGCAAACGCTGGAGTCATTCACCGGTCTACCGACGTTGGCGGTGAATGACGCACAGGCCGCTGCGTGGGCTGAATATCATGCACTTGGCGGGAAATACCACGATATGGCGTTTATTACTGTATCGACCGGTGTTGGTGGCGGCGTGGTTAGCAACGGAAAGTTGTTAAC
>NZ_SZWR01000037.1:54013-84867 GCF_005280875.1 Citrobacter sp. wls827 | reverse complement strand
GCCGGGGGGCTGGCGGGGCATGTAGGTCATACACTGGCGGACCCGTATGGTCCGCAATGTGGTTGTGGACGAGTGGGGTGCGTGGAGGCTATCGCTTCCGGCCGTGGGATTGCAGCGGCAGCCGAAGGCTCACTTGCTGGATGTGATGCAAAAATTATTTTTAGCCGGGCCAGACAAGGGGATGAACAGGCGTGTCAATTGATCCAGCGATCAGCATGCACGTTGGCACGTCTGGTTGCCGATGTGAAGGCGACAACCGACTGCCAGTGCGTTGTTATTGGCGGAAGCGTCGGGTTGGCTGAAGGTTATCTGGCGCAGGTGAAAGCCTGGCTGGCACAGGAACCCGCGACTTATCACGTGAAATTACTGGCGGCACATTACCGTCATGACGCTGGACTACTGGGGGCCGCGTTGTTGGCCCAGGGAGAATGATGATGATGTCAGGGGATTTACAGTCTCAGCTTTCTGCTGGATTGCATCCGGTATTGCAGCAGGCATTAACGCAGGCTGTTGCGGCAAAACCGCAGGATAAAGCACCGGGGCGCTATGAGCTGCAAGGTGAGAATGTCTTTATGAACGTCATGCAGTTTGTTACGCAACAACCGGAGCAAAAGAAAGCGGAGTTGCACGAGCAATATATTGATATTCAGGTACTGCTGGCGGGTGAAGAACGTATTCTGTTTGGTATGACGGGGTCTGCCCGGCAGTGTGAAGAGATGCATATTGCAGAGGATTATCAGCTGTGCAGCGAGATTGCCGATGAGCAGGCGATCGTACTGAAGCCGGGGAGATTTGCGATTTTTATGCCGGGCGAGCCGCATAAACCGGGCTGTGTGGTGCAAGCCCCGATGGACATTAAAAAGGTGGTGATTAAGGTGCGCGCCAGCTTATTACACGTCTGACAGACCGTGTCGGATGGCAAGGCTTGTGCCATCCGACACTGGATAGAACAATCTAGCGCTTAAACGTTACTGCTTCCGGCTGCGTCAGATGCAGCGTGGTCTGGCTTGGCACTGTCTCGGCAATAACCCGCCCATGGCGAATTGAATAACGTGCAGGTGTCTGGCGGCGAACCGCATCAAATCCATTTTCTGCAGGTAAAATCACCAGGTTAGCGGAATTCCCAATACTTAAACCGTAGTCCTGTAAGTGTAGGGTTTTCGCGCTGTGGGTGGTGATGAGATTTAGCCCATCATTGATTTGTCCGTACCCCATCAACTGACACACATGTAATCCCATATGCAGAACTTGCAGCATATTCGCGGTTCCCAATGGGTACCACGGGTCAAAAACGTCATCATGGCCGAAGCAGACGTTGATGTCCGCTTCCAGCATCTCCTTGACGCGGGTGATGCCACGGCGCTTAGGATAGGTGTCAAAACGTCCTTGCAGGTGAATATTCACTAGCGGATTCGCGACGAAGTTAATACCTGACATTTTTAACAGACGGAAAAGGCGGGAAGCATATGCGCCGTTGTAGGAATGCATCGCTGTGGTGTGGCTGGCTGTCACGCGCGATCCCATGCCATCGCGATGTGCCAGCGCCGCGACGGTTTCAACAAAGCGCGATTGCTCATCATCAATCTCGTCACAGTGCACATCGATAAGCCGATCGTATTTCTGCGCCAGAGCGAAAATTTTGTGCAGCGACTCAACGCCATATTCACGCGTGAATTCAAAGTGAGGAATTGCGCCAATGACGTCGGCACCCAAACGCACAGCTTCTTCTAGCAGCGCTTCGCCGTTGGGATAAGAAAGAATACCTTCCTGTGGGAACGCCACAATCTGCAGCTCCACCCACGGTGCCACTTCTTGCTTCACTTCCAGCATGGCTTTCAGCGCCGTCAGCGTAGGATCGGAAACGTCTACGTGAGTTCGGACATACTGGATGCCGTTGGCCATCTGCCACTTGAGAGTCTGCATGGCGCGGGTCTTCACGTCTTCGTGGGTGAGCATCGCCTTGCGTTCGGCCCAGCGCTCAATACCTTCAAACAACGTACCCGATTGGTTCCAACTGGGCTCCCCAGCAGTTTGCGTGGTGTCCAGATGGATATGTGGCTCAACGAACGGTGGAATGGCCAGCCCGCCTTCAGCATCAAGCACCTTGCCCTGTGGCGCAGATGCTGTTTCCTGGGGATCAATACGGCTAAAACGCCCGTTTTCAATCGTGATTTGCCACAATCCTTCACGCCCCTGCAGACGGATTTGAGTTAGAGTGATGGTGTTATTCTGCATGGCTGACCTCCGGGGATTTAGCAAGGCTGCGATTGAAAAGTGGGTTCAGCAGGATATAGCTGAATACGCCGCCAAGTACGGCGTTGACCGGCACAATACCGGGAATATAGTGACCTGCGGCGATGCCCAATGCAACGGACAAGATAGCTATCCAGTTTACGGAAATAAATTGCGCTTTGCTGAAGTCGGCATAGCGGCGATGGTTCAGCAGATAGTCGGCGATGATCACCCCGCCAATCGGGGGAATTGCTGCCGACAGAAAAGTCAGCCAGCCAACAAAGTTATTGTAAAGCCACAGCGCGCACAATGTGCCGATAATACCGTTAGCCACCGACAGCGTACGGCTGGAAAGGCCGGTAATATTGGCAAATCCCAGACCTGAGGCATACAGCGCATTGTCGTTAGTCGTCCAGATGTTCAGACCGAGCACTACAATCGCGGGCAGCAGCAGCCCCTGGGCAATCATCACGTCGGAGATATCCGCCTGTCCAACCGCAGCCGCGCCCGCAGCACCGAAGATGAACATCAAGGAGTTGCCAAGGAAAAACGCCACCATGGCGATCAGCACTGCGCCTTTGGCGTTGCGACCAAAGCGAACGAAGTCGGCGGTTAATGTTCCTGCGCTGACAAACGATCCGACGACCAGCGCCAGGGCGGTGGAGAAATTCAGCGGTGTCTGCGGCACAATTGCTTTTAAATGATCCAATCCCCCCACATCGCTCACTGCCAGCCAGACAGAGTAACTGCCAAGAATGACGATAGCGGGAACGGCGATGATGGACAAAATGGTGAGTGCCGAGATACCAAAGAAGATGGTCATGGTCATCAGCAGACCGGAAACTGCAATCAGGATGTTGACGTCAATACCCGTCGCTTTACCCACCGGGATGGCGAACATTGCCACGCCGACGCCAAACCAGCCCACCTGTGTGCCGCCTAGCAGCAGTGAGGGAAGCCATGAACCTTTCAAACCAAATGAGTAACGCGCCAGAAGGTGGGTTGAGAGCCCTGTTTTTGCGCCGATAAAACCGAGAAATGCAGTGTAAATACCGAGGAGAAGATTACCGAAGAGAACTGCCAGGAAGAAATCATTATAGGAAAGACCGGTACCGAGTGTGCCACCGGTCCACATACTGGCTGAAAAGAATGTTAACCCCAACATCACAAACGTCAGTGGTATCACGCCTTTCCGCGCTGCCAGAGGGACGGGGCCCTGGCTATAATTGTTGTCCTGCGACACAACGCCTCCTTGAATTTTGCCCAAAAAATCCGCCGCATCATATACACTTCTCAGAATAAAGCAAACGATTACGTATAATCTTTACATGGTTATTATTTATGGTGTTGATGATTGCGTTGATTTTTGGGCTCGACATTTTTAACCGATAAGAAGCGGACAAACGCCGACCAGGGTAGTGGAAAAGATTAAGTCAGTTACGCCAAATGGTAAGATTCTGCAGACACTGTCTGCGGAATTTCAATGTACTGAATATACAGCTGTATTTGTGAGCGGCTTTCGAAAAATGATTCCGCATGTATTTAGTGGAGGAATATTGGCTCCCCATCCATCAGCATCAGGGGAGCCAGAAGTATTACACTTCCAGGTAATTCAGGATACCGTCTGCCGCTTTACGACCTTCGGCAATTGCGGTGACCACCAGATCCGAACCACGTACGATGTCGCCGCCGGCGAAGATTTTCGGGTTGCTGGTCTGGAAAGCGTTGTCACTACGTTCCGGGGCAATAATGCGCCCCTGTGAATCCAGCTCGACGCTGTGCTCTTTCAACCATTCCATGCTGTGCGGGCGGAAACCAAACGCCAGGACCACCGCATCAGCCGGAACAACGTGCTCGGAACCAGCGACGATCTCCGCACGGCGACGCCCCTTCGCATCCGGTTCGCCCATTTCAGTGCGCGCCATTTTCACGCCGCACACTTTCCCGTTGGCATTCACTTCCACACCTAACGGCTGGACGTTGAACTGGAACTCGACGCCTTCTTCGCGCGCGTTTTTCACTTCGCGTTTCGAACCCGGCATATTCTCTTCATCGCGACGATAGGCGCAAATGACGTGTGCAGCATTCTGGCGAACCGAAGTGCGCACGCAGTCCATCGCGGTATCGCCACCGCCGAGTACGACGACGCGTTTGCCTTCCATGCTGATGTATGGCTCGTTGCTGCTTTCGCCAAAACCCATCAATTGCTTGGTATTAGCAATCAGGAACGGCAGGGCATCAAACACGCCCTCAGCGTCTTCGTTTTCCAGCCCGCCGCGCATTGACTGATAGGTTCCGACGCCCAGGAACACGGCGTCGTAATCCTTCAGCAAATCGTTGAGCTGTACGTCACGGCCCACTTCCACGTTCAGTTTGAACTCAATGCCCATGCCGGTGAAGATTTCACGGCGACGGGTCATGACCTCTTTTTCCAGCTTGAAGGCTGGGATACCGAAGGTCAGCAAGCCGCCGATTTCCGGGTGACGGTCAAATACCACCGCCTTTACGCCGTTGCGGGTCAGCACATCAGCACAGGCCAGGCCCGCCGGACCCGCACCGATAATCGCCACGCGCTTGTCCGTCTGGCGAACGCCGGTCATATCCGGACGCCAGCCCATCTCGAATGCTTTATCGTTGATATAGCGCTCGATGTTGCCGATAGTTACCGCGCCAAATTCATCGTTCAACGTACAGGATCCTTCACACAGCCTGTCCTGCGGGCATACACGGCCACAGACTTCCGGCAGGGTGTTGGTCTGGTGCGAAAGCTCTGCCGCTTCAAAAATACGTCCCTCATTCGCCAACTTCAGCCAGTTCGGGATGTAGTTATGCACCGGGCACTTCCACTCGCAGTACGGGTTACCGCAGGACAGGCAGCGATCTGCCTGTGCTTTGGCCTGACCTTCGGAAAACGGCTCGTAAATTTCGATAAACTCGATCTTACGGATCTTCAGCGGCTTCTTCGGCGGATCAACACGCTGCAGGTCGATAAATTGGTATACGTTCTGACTCATTGCTGCTACCCCTTACTGCGCCTGCACACGCAGCTCTGCTGCGCTACGACTACGGTGACCCAACAGTGCTTTCACATCACTGGACTTTGGTTTTACCAGCGCGAATTTCGCCGAGAATGCTGGCCAGTTCGCCAGGATCTCTTCGCCGTGTGAAGATCCGGTATGCTGTACGTGCTCGGTAATCAGACCGCGCAGGTGCTCTTCGTGGATAGCCAAAGAGTCCACGCTCAGCACTTCGACCAGTTCCGGGTTCACGCGTTTGCGGAATTCACCGTCTTCGTCGAGCACGTAGGCGAATCCGCCGGTCATGCCCGCACCGAAGTTAACGCCGGTTTTGCCGAGAATACAGACGATGCCGCCGGTCATGTATTCACAGCCGTTGTCGCCAATTCCTTCAACCACGGTGATTGCGCCGGAGTTACGCACCGCAAAGCGCTCACCCGCACGACCCGCAGCAAACAGGCGACCACCGGTGGCGCCATACAGGCAGGTGTTACCGATGATGCTCGCTTCATGGCTACGGAAAGCAGAGCCAACCGGAGGACGTACCGCAAGCAGGCCGCCCGCCATGCCTTTACCGACATAGTCGTTGGCATCGCCGGTCAGATACAGCTCCACGCCGCCAGCGTTCCACACGCCAAAGCTCTGGCCTGCGGTACCGCTGAAATGCGCTTTAATCGGGTCAGAAGCCAGCCCCTGATCGCCATGCGTCTGAGCGATATAGCCCGACAGCGATGCGCCGACGGAACGGTCAGTGTTGCGGATATCGAACCAGAAGGTTTTGCTCTGGCGCTCGTCGACGAACGGCTTCGCCTGCTGTAACAGCTGGGCGTTCAGCACGCCATTATCAAACGGCGGGTTGTTCTCGGTGCAATGCAGCGCTTTACCCGGATGCGGTTCGGCGGTTTCCAGCAGACGAGACAGCTCCAGCTTTTGCTGCTTGGCGGTAAACCCTTCCAGCTCTTTGAGCAGGTCGGTGCGACCAATCAGATCCACCAGGCGGGTAACGCCCAGCTGTGCCATCAGCTCGCGAACTTCACGAGCGATAAATTCAAAGTAGTTGGTCACTTTGAACGGCAGGCCGTGATAGTGGTTCTTACGTAGTTTGTCGTCCTGAGTCGCCACGCCGGTTGCACAGTTATTCAGGTGGCAAATACGCAGGTATTTGCAGCCCAGCGCGACCATTGGGCCGGTACCGAAACCGAAGCTCTCTGCACCCAGAATCGCCGCTTTAATGATATCGACGCCGGTTTTCAAACCGCCATCGACCTGCAGACGAATCTTGTGACGCAGGCCATTAGCCACCAGCGCCTGTTGAGTTTCCACCAGCCCCAGCTCCCACGGACAGCCCGCGTATTTCACCGATGACAGCGGGCTTGCGCCAGTGCCGCCATCGTAACCCGCGATGGTGATCAGATCCGCATAGGCTTTCGCCACGCCGGTAGCGATAGTGCCGACGCCCGGTTCGGAAACCAGTTTCACCGAGATCATCGCTTTCGGGTTGACCTGTTTGAGGTCGAAAATCAGCTGCGCTAAGTCCTCGATAGAGTAGATATCGTGGTGCGGCGGCGGGGAGATCAGCGTCACGCCCGGTACCGAATAGCGCAGTTTGGCGATGTACGGGGTGACTTTGTCGCCCGGTAACTGACCACCTTCACCCGGCTTCGCACCCTGAGCGACTTTAATCTGAATCACGTCGGCGTTCACCAGATACGCCGGGGTTACGCCAAAGCGACCAGAAGCCACCTGCTTAATCCGCGACACTTTGTTGGTGCCGTAGCGCGCCGGGTCTTCGCCGCCTTCACCGGAGTTCGAGTTACCGCCGATGCTGTTCATCGCTTCTGCCAGCGCTTCGTGTGCTTCCGGGCTTAATGCGCCGATAGACATGGCGGCGGTATCAAAACGTTTAAACAGTTCGGTTGCGGGTTCTACCTCGTCAATGCTGACGGCTTCATCACCAGGCGTAATCGCCAGCAGATCGCGCAGCGTGGCTGCCGGGCGCTCGTTGACCAGCTTTGCATATTCCTGATAGTCGCTGTACTCGCCGCTTTGCACCGCCTGTTGTAGCGTGCGCACCACGTCCGGGTTGTAGGCGTGGTATTCGCCGCCATGGACGTACTTCAGCAGACCGCCCTGGCTGATGGGTTTACGCGCCAGCCATGCATGTTTGGAGAGGTTCAGCAGATCCTGCTGGAAGTCGGTAAATCCTGCGCCGCTGATGCGGCTAACCACGCCCTGGAAGCACAACGCAACCACATCATCGTGCAGACCAACGGCTTCGAACAGCTTCGAGCAGCGGTAAGAGGCAATGGTCGAGATGCCCATTTTGGACATGATTTTGTACAGACCTTTGTTGATGCCGTTACGGTAGTTCAGCATCACGGTCCGGTAATCTTTGGCAATCGCCTGAGTGTCGATCAGCCGTCCCAGCGTTTCATACGCAAGGTATGGATAAATGGCCGTCGCGCCAAAGCCGAGCAGGACGGCAAAATGGTGCGGATCGCGGGCACTGGCGGTTTCAACGATGATGTTGGCGTCGCAGCGCAGGCTTTGTTCTACCAGACGCGTTTGCACTGCGCCCACGGCCATCGGCGCCGGAACCGGCAGACGATTTTTGGCGATGTTGCGGTCAGAGAGTACCAGCAGTACCGTGCCGTTGCGCACCATCTGTTCCGCCTTATCGCACAATGCTTTGACGGTCTCTTCGAGCGTAGTTTCGGTCGCGTCGAAGGTGATATCCAGGCGGTCAGCGCGATAATGCTCCTCTTTCATGGTGGTGAGCTGGGTGAAATCGGAGTACAGCAGGATCGGCGATTTAAAGCTCAGACGGTGTGCCTGACCTTCAGCTTCGCAGAAGACGTTCATCTCACGACCGATGCTGGTGGCCAGCGACATAACGTGCGCTTCACGCAGCGGATCGATCGGTGGGTTGGTGACCTGCGCGAACTGCTGGCGGAAGTAGTCATAGATGATGCGCGGCTGGCTGGAGAGCACGGCAAACGGGGTATCGTCACCCATTGAACCGACCGCTTCCTGGCCATTTTCGCCGAGCACGCGGATCACGGAATCCAGCTCTTCAGCGCTGTAGTTAAATTGTTTTTGGTAGCTGGCGAGGGTGTCATCGTCGAGTTCACGGCTGCCGACCTGATCGTCAGCCAGGTCTTCGAACGGTACCAGGCGGCGGACGTTTTTCTCCATCCACTCTTTGTATGGGTGACGGCTTTTCAGGTCATCATCGGTTTCGGCTGAGTGCAGAATGCGCCCGCTGCGGGTATCGATAACCATCAGCTCGCCAGGGCCGACGCGGCCTTTCTCGACCACTTCATCCGGCTGATAATCCCAGATCCCGACTTCAGAGGCGCAGGTAATTAGCTTGTCTTTGGTGATGACGTAGCGTGCCGGACGCAGGCCGTTACGGTCGAGGTTACAGGCGGCGAAGCGACCGTCGGACATGACGATGCCCGCCGGGCCGTCCCACGGTTCCATGTGCATGGAGTTAAAGTCAAAGAACGCGCGCAGCTCCGGATCCATATCCGGATTGTTCTGCCATGCCGGTGGAACCAGTAAGCGCATGGCGCGGATGATGTCCATCCCGCCTGCCAGCAGCAGTTCCAGCATGTTATCCATCGAACTGGAGTCTGAGCCGGTTTCGTTAACAAATGGCGCGGCGTCGTGCAGATCCGGGATCAGCGGGGTCTGGAACTTATAGGTACGGGCGCGCGCCCACTGGCGGTTGCCCGTGATGGTGTTGATTTCACCGTTGTGCGCCAGATAGCGGAACGGCTGCGCCAGCGGCCAGCGCGGCACGGTGTTGGTGGAGAAGCGCTGGTGGAACAGGCAGATGGCCGATTCCAGACGCAGGTCTGCCAGGTCCAGGTAGAAGCGCGGCAGATCTGCCGGCATACACAGACCTTTATAGATATTGACCAGATTCGACAAGCTACAGACGTAGAAGTCTTTGTCTTGCAGGAGGCGTTTTTCGATACGACGACGCGCGATGAACAGGCGACGCTCCATATCACGCGGACGCCAGCCCGCAGGGGCGTTAACAAAAATTTGCTCGATACGAGGCAGGGAGGAAAGGGCTATTTCACCGAGAACACCTTCGTTGGTTGGCACGTCGCGCCAGCCTACGATCGACAGGGTCTCCTGCTGTAATTCTTCTTCAACAATGCGACGAGATGCCGCCGCCAGTTCAGGGTCTTTATTTAAAAAGATCATGCCGACGGCGTAGTTTTTGGCTAAACGCCAGCCGCGCTCTTGCGCCACGATGCGGAAAAAGCGGTCAGGTTTTTGTAACAGCAGGCCGCAACCATCGCCGGTTTTTCCATCGGCAAGAATTGCGCCACGGTGCTGCATACGGGCCAGTGCGTGTATGGCGGTACGCACTACCTTGTGGCTAGGTTCGCCTTCTATGTGGGCGATCAGGCCGAAACCACAGTTATCCTTCTCAAGGGATTTATCGTACAACATATCAGTGAACCTCCCCAGGCTCTGCGGGACACCTCTCCGATACCGTTTGCGCACGGGCACACCAAGAGCATGGCGACGGGGTTTGCGTTTCATACGCTCACCTCGCATTCGCCCTCTTTATCCTTTTCGCATAGGTCAAACAAGTTTGAGGACTTGCTTCAGAGGGAATCTCAATTACTGCATAAATATGATGAGCAGACTGCTCATCCAGAAAGCTTCCAGCGGATTTCCAAGTTATCGGGAATCCACACACAGGTCAAATGGCAATCTTATTTATGCAAAAATGTGCTATAGGGCGATTAACTTTATGAAAATGTTGAAATAAAAGGATTTTTTACATTGATTTAACCTGGGGAGTATACCCCTGGAAGTGTGATCTGTCTCACTGTCAGAAAGGCCTGATATCCCTCGTCCTCCCTTTATTTATCGAGATAACTGGCATTTTATGCTGGTTTTTAGAGTTCCGGCGTCTTAAAGATACTGTTTTTGCGCTGAGAGTATAAGAAGATAAAAAAAACCGCTGAATATAAGGAAAAGTAATTAGATTTAGAGTGAATGAAATTTCAATTATTTTGATTTGTTATGCAATAAATAAAGGCTCGCCAGGGCGATTGATCCAGGTCATCGCCGACTGGGGCAAAAAATGGCAGGCTTTGGCCTCTTTTCAAGGCGCGGTCTACCAGATTATGCAGTTACAGAAATTAGTCAATATGTTTGGTGGGGATCTTTCTCGCCGTTATGGGCAAAAGGTTCATAAGCTCACGCTGCACGGCGGCTTTAGCTGCCCAAATCGCGATGGCACCATTGGACGTGGCGGATGTACCTTCTGTAATGTCGCCTCCTTTGCTGACGAAGCGCAGCAGCATCATTCTATCGCTGAACAGCTTGAGCATCAGGCGCAATTAGTGAATCGCGCGAAGCGCTATCTGGCCTATTTTCAGGCTTATACCAGTACCTTTGCGGAAGTACAGGTGCTGCGTTCGATGTACCAACAGGCGGTTAGTCAGGCCAGCATCGTCGGGTTATGCGTTGGCACGCGCCCTGACTGTGTGCCGGGTGCCGTGCTCGATCTGCTATGCGAGTACAAGGATCAGGGCTACGAAGTGTGGCTGGAACTGGGCTTGCAAACGGCCCATGACAAGACGCTGCATCGCATTAATCGTGGGCATGATTTTGCCTGTTATCAGCGAACGACCCAACTGGCGCGTGAACGCGGGCTGAAAGTGTGTTCACACCTGATTGTCGGTTTGCCGGGAGAAGGGCAGGCAGAATGTCTGCAAACCATGGAACGTGTGGTGGAGACGGGTGTCGACGGTATTAAGCTGCATCCGCTGCATATCGTCAAAGGCAGTACGATGGCGAAAGCCTGGGAGGCCGGACGGCTGAACGGTATTGAACTGGACGATTATACGGTTACCGCCGGAGAGATGATCCGCCATACGCCGCCAGAGGTGATTTATCATCGCATTTCTGCCAGCGCGCGTCGCCCAACGCTGCTGGCACCGCTATGGTGTGAAAACCGCTGGACCGGGATGGTTGAACTGGATAAGTACCTTAATGAGCACGGCGTGCAAGGCTCGGCGCTGGGTACGCCGTGGGTGCAGCCGGGGATCTAACCCTCTGTAGTCATGTAGGCCTGAAAGCTGCGCGCCATCAGGTGGCCCGGCGCACATTGCCGGATGGCGGCTATGCCTTATCCGGCCTACCGCCTACCCAGTCATTTCACCGATAACCCCCGCATTTCTTGCACAATCTTCAACGTCACGCTGAGAATTGAGTATTATTGTGCCAAGTTGTCGTGAAGGAACCCTCTATGAAGCAAATTCGTATGCTGGCGCAATACTATGTCGACCTGATGATGAAGTTAGGTCTGGTGCGCTTTTCGCTGCTGTTGGCGCTGGCTTTGGTTGTGTTGGCAATTGTGGTGCAGATGGCTGTCACCATGGTGCTGCATGGCCAGGTAGAAAGCATTGATGTCATCCGTTCTATCTTTTTTGGCCTGTTAATTACCCCCTGGGCCGTCTACTTCCTTTCTGTGGTGGTGGAGCAACTGGAAGAGTCCCGGCAACGCTTGTCACGACTGGTACAAAAGCTGGAAGAGATGCGCGAGCGCGATCTCAAGCTCAATGTGCAGTTGAAAGATAATATTGCCCAGCTCAACCAGGAAATTGTCGAGCGCGAAAAAGCCGAAGCGGAGCGCCAGGAAACGTTCGAACAACTGAAGGTTGAAATCAAAGAGCGCGAAGAAGCGCAGATCCAGCTCGAGCAACAATCTTCATTTTTACGCTCTTTCCTTGATGCTTCACCGGACCTGGTTTTTTATCGCAATGAAGATAAAGAATTTTCCGGCTGTAACCGTGCTATGGAGCTGCTGACCGGTAAGAGCGAAAAGCAACTGGTGAATCTAAAGCCGGCTGATGTGTATTCGCCAGAGGCGGCTGAAAAGGTGATTGAAACCGACGAGAAGGTATTCCGTCATAACGTCTCGCTCACCTATGAACAGTGGCTGGACTACCCGGATGGGCGCAAAGCCTGCTTTGAAATTCGTAAAGTGCCTTACTATGACCGCGTAGGTAAGCGACATGGCCTGATGGGCTTTGGGCGCGATATTACCGAGCGGAAGCGTTATCAGGACGCGCTTGAGCGCGCCAGCCGTGATAAGACCACTTTCATTTCCACCATCAGCCACGAGCTGCGCACTCCGCTTAACGGCATTGTCGGCTTAAGCCGGATCCTGTTGGATACAGATTTAACCGCTGAGCAGGAAAAATATCTCAAAACTATCCATGTTTCCGCCGTGACGCTGGGGAATATTTTCAACGATATTATTGACATGGATAAGATGGAGCGGCGTAAAGTCCAGCTCGATAACCAGCCTGTTGATTTCACCAGTTTTATGGCGGATCTGGAAAACCTCTCAGGCCTGCAGGCGCAACAAAAAGGATTGCGCTTTGTGCTTGAGCCGACGCTACCGCTGCCACATAAGGTCATCACCGACGGAACGCGTTTGCGCCAGATTCTGTGGAATCTGATCAGCAACGCCGTGAAGTTTACTCAGCAGGGGCAGGTGACCGTACGGGCGCGCTATGACGAGGGAGACATACTGCATTTTGAGGTGGAGGATTCCGGGATCGGTATTCCACAGGATGAGCAGGATAAAATTTTCGCCATGTACTATCAGGTGAAGGACAGCCATGGTGGTAAACCGGCAACGGGAACCGGGATTGGACTGGCCGTCTCGAAGCGTCTGGCGAAAAACATGGGCGGTGATATTACGGTTTCCAGCCAGGCCGGAAAAGGCTCCATCTTTACGCTAACCGTGCATGCTCCTGCCGTGGCAGAAGAAATTGAAGATGCTTTTGAAGACGATGAAATGCCGTTACCAGCCCTGAATGTGCTGCTGGTGGAAGACATTGAACTGAACGTTATTGTTGCGCGTTCGGTGCTGGAAAAGCTGGGCAACAGCGTGGATGTCGCCATGACCGGGAAAGCCGCGCTGGACATGTTCAAACCGGGTGAATATGACCTGGTGCTGCTGGATATTCAGCTACCGGATATGACAGGGCTCGATATCTCACGCGAACTGACGCAAAAATACGCCCGTGAAGATCTGCCGCCGCTGGTGGCTCTCACCGCCAACGTACTGAAAGATAAAAAAGAATATCTGGATGCAGGAATGGACGACGTGCTGAGTAAGCCGCTGTCAGTTCCGGCGTTAACCGCCATGATCAAAAAATACTGGGATACCCGAAACGAAGAGGAGAGCACTGTGACGTCTGAAGAAAGCAGTAAATCGCAAGCGCTGTTAGATATTCCCATGTTGGAACAATACCTCGAACTGGTCGGGCCGAAGCTGATCACCGACGGTCTGGCGGTGTTTGAGAAAATGATGCCAGGATATTTGAGCGTGCTGGAGTCTAATCTGACTGCCCGTGATAAAAAAGGCGTGGTTGAGGAAGGTCATAAAATTAAAGGTGCAGCCGGATCTGTCGGTCTGCGCCACCTGCAACAGTTGGGTCAGCAAATTCAATCACCCGACCTTCCTGCTTGGGAAGATAACGTGGCTGAATGGATTGAAGAGATGAAGCAGGAGTGGCAGCACGACGTGGCGGTGTTAAGAGCCTGGGTTGCGAGCGTGGAAAAAAAATGACCCCGGCTTGACCGGGGTGCGCGAATACTGCGCCAACACCAGGGAAATCGTGGCTGCGCCGTAAATTATTATCATTGTTTACAAGGGCGCAGCCCTAATTTTCAGGCCGCACGCAGTTAAGATAGCAAATCTTAAATAATTTGTTACATGAATCAGTTAAATGTGTGAAGCGTGGCATTCTAATCAGAATTATTAATATGCTTCAGTCAGTTGCGAAAGGAGTATCACGATGAAAAAAGTTGGCGTAGTGCTCAGCGGATGTGGCGTGTATGACGGTGCAGAAATTCACGAAGCCGTACTCACGCTGCTGGCTATTGCCCGCAATGGCGCTCAAGCTATCTGCTTTGCCCCAGATAAACAGCAGGCGGATGTGATTAATCATCTGACGGGCGAGCCGATGCCGGAAACGCGCAATGTCCTGATTGAAGCTGCGCGTATTACGCGTGGTGATATTCGTCCCCTGGCCCAGGCGGTCGCAACGGAGCTGGATGCGCTAATTGTGCCTGGCGGGTTTGGCGCAGCAAAAAATCTGAGCAATTTTGCCAGCCAGGGCAGTGAGTGTCGGATTGATAGCGACTTAGCTGCTCTGGCGAAGGCGCTGCATCAGGCCGGTAAACCTCTTGGATTCATGTGTATTGCTCCTGCTATGTTACCTAAGATTTTTGACTTCCCGCTGCGTCTGACCATTGGCACTGACATCGATACAGCGGAAGTACTGGAAGAGATGGGCGCTGAACATGTGCCTTGCCCGGTCGATGACATTGTGGTTGATGAAGATAATAAAGTTGTCACCACGCCTGCTTACATGCTGGCGCAGGATATCGCCCAGGCGGCGAGTGGGATCGACAAACTGGTCTCGCGTGTTCTGGTACTGGCTGAATGAGAAAAGGGGCTACCGCCTTTCTGCGACGTCTGCTTCTGCGGGCGGTTATTGTCCTCGCCGTGTTTTGGGGCGGGGGTATAGCGCTCTTCAGCGTGATGCCCGTTCCTTTCTCAGCGGTCATGATTGAGCGGCAGCTTGGTGCCTGGATACAGGGTAATTTCGGCTATGTGGCGCATTCTGACTGGGTCAGTATGGATGAGATATCACCGTGGATGGGGCTGGCGGTCATTGCCGCTGAGGACCAGAAATTTCCCGATCACTGGGGATTTGATGTCTCAGCGATAGAGAAAGCGCTGGCGCATAACGAACGTAATGAAAACCGTATTCGGGGCGCTTCGACGTTATCGCAACAAACGGCAAAAAACCTCTTTTTGTGGGATGGGCGTAGCTGGGTGCGCAAAGGGCTCGAGGCCGGGTTAACGCTGGGGATAGAAACCGTCTGGAGCAAGAAACGAATCCTGACGGTTTATTTGAATATTGCGGAGTTTGGCGATGGAGTATTCGGTGTAGAGGCTGCATCACAGCGCTATTTCCATAAACCCGCCAGCCGTCTTAGCCCGTCTGAAGCGGCATTGCTGGCGGCGGTGCTGCCCAATCCGTTACGTTTTAAGGCGAGTGCGCCTTCCGGCTATGTACGCAGTCGTCAGGCGTGGATCATGCGCCAAATGCGCCAGCTGGGCGGTGAGTCGTTTATGCGTGAAAATAAGCTGTATTAGTCGATGCTGCCCTAATCTTCATCAAACCCCGAATTAAACAGCGCAATCACGGCTGCCAGAGCCTCAACCTCCTGCGGACCCGTGGCTTCAACTTCTATCTGGCGTCCTTTGGCGGAATCCAGCATCAGCAGAGCGATAACACTGTTTGCCTCGGCTTCCGTCCCTTCATCATTACGCAGCAGAACTTCTGCTTCAAAACCCTGCATTAGCTCAAACAGTTTCATTGCCGGCCGGGCATGCATGCCCAGCTTATTCGTGATTTCAACAGTTTGCTTCACGGTCATGATTTGCGTTTTTCCAACGTACGATGGCGTGACTGCACGTTTTTACCGCGTGAGCGGAAGTAGTCTGCCAGTTGCTCTGCAATATACACCGAACGGTGTTTCCCGCCGGTACAGCCGATGGCTACAGTGAGGTAGCTGCGGTTGTTGGTCTCCAGCATGGGTAACCATAGCTCAAGATAGCTGCGAGTCTGGTAGATAAAATTGTGTACTTCTGTGTGTCTGTCGAGGAAGGCCGCGACGGGGCGGTCAAGACCGGTCATCGGGCGCAGCTTCGGATCCCAGTGTGGGTTAGGCAGGAAGCGCACGTCAAATACGTAATCCGCGTCGATCGGAATACCGTGTTTGAAACCAAAGGATTCGAATACCATCGTCAATTCACGTTCACGTTTGCCCAGCAGCCGGGTACGCAACATTTCCGCCAGTTCGTGCACGGACATTTCAGAGGTGTCTACGATCAGGTCAGCGCGTGAACGCAACGGCTCCAGTAAATCGCTTTCTTTATCGATAGCGCTTTCCAGAGACAAGTTCTTGCTGGACAGCGGGTGTAAACGGCGCGTATCGCTGTAGCGGCGAATCAGCGTGTTACGGTCGGCATCAAGGAACAGCAGTTGCGGTGAGAAGCCTTCAGGCAGGTTACTCATGGCCTGCTCAAAAATCTCCGGGGATTCGGGCATATTGCGCACATCAATGCTGACAGCCGCAGATATCTGGCGATCGGCGAGGGTTCGAGCCAGTTCGGGCAACAACACGACGGGAAGGTTATCCACGCAGTAAAAACCCATATCTTCCAGCGCACGCAGGGCGACAGACTTACCTGACCCAGAACGACCGCTGACGATCATCAGTACCATGTACTGTTTCTCCTCA
Source organism: Citrobacter sp. wls827 (assembly GCF_005280875.1). Classification (NCBI taxonomy): domain Bacteria; kingdom Pseudomonadati; phylum Pseudomonadota; class Gammaproteobacteria; order Enterobacterales; family Enterobacteriaceae; genus Citrobacter; species Citrobacter sp. wls827. The sequence continues at coordinate 68,248 of NZ_SZWR01000037.1, read as the reverse complement.
CAACGACAGAAAAGGATGCCATTGGGTTGTTATGCTTCATCCTGTCCACCTTCGGTGTCAGTGATGATTTGATACAACTCCTGGTCACTCTGTGCGGCGCGCAGGCGACGACAGATGGTTTTATCTGCCAGGCGTTTGGCAACCAGTGACAATGTATGCAAATGCGTCTTGGTTTGGTCCGCCGGGACCAGCAGGGCGAAAAGCAGATCGACGGGTTGATTATCAATGGCATCGAACGCGATTGGCGTTTCAAGTTGAACAAATACACCAACCGCACGCAGGGTGTCTTCTTCCAGCTTTCCATGCGGAATGGCAATACCATTGCCAATACCGGTACTGCCCATTTTTTCGCGCGTCAGAATGGCTTCAAATACCACCTGAGGAGGCAAGCTGAGTTGTTTGGCCGCCAGTTCACTGATGATTTCCAGTGCGCGTTTCTTGCTTTGGCAGTGAACGGCCGCGCGCGTACATTCCTGGTTAAGAACATTGCTCAGTTGTAGAGTCGTATCGTTATTTGTCATAATTTCACCTAAGCGCTAACTGTACAAATGGCCCGTTGTGCTGCACAACAGGCCGTCCTGCACCCGCTAACTGCCCGGACAAGTTAGTGCTGTTTCAGTTTATCTTTATGTTTTGTTAACTGCCGAGCCAGTTTATCAATTAAACCGTCAATGGCGGCGTACATATCCTGACCTTCCGCGCTGGCATGAATTTCGCCACCGTTCACATGCAGTGTTGCATCCGAGATGTGTGTGACCTTCTCCACTTTCAACACAATATAGACCTGATTAATCCGGTCGAAATATTGCTCAAGCTTGGCGAACTTTGTGGTGACAAAGTCGCGCAGGGCCTCAGTGATTTCGACGTTATTTCCAGTGATGTTGAGCTGCATAGTGTCTTCCTTATCGGTTGGGTCAAACCAGCTGTTTGCGCTGGTTAGACGGCGGAATGGATAAAGACTCTCGGTACTTCGCAACGGTGCGGCGTGCCACCATGATACCCTGTTCTGACAACATAGAGGTTAACTTGCTGTCACTCAGCGGTTTCGCGGGGTTTTCCGCAGCAATTAATTTCTTCACTAATGCGCGGATAGCTGTAGAAGAGGCTTCGCCTCCACCTTCAGTGTTAACGTGACTGGAGAAGAAATACTTCAATTCAAAAATGCCGCGCGGACTGTGCAGATACTTTTGCGTGGTCACTCGGGAAATGGTCGATTCATGCATCTCGACGGCCTGGGCGATATCGGCCAGAACCATCGGTTTCATATACTCTTCGCCTTGCTCAAAGAAGGCTTGCTGTTGCTCAACGATACAGCGGCTAACGCGCAATAGCGTGTCATTGCGGCTTTCCAGACTTTTAATCAGCCATTTTGCATCCTGCAGGTTGCTACGAATGAACTGGCTGTCAGCATCATTGCGCGCGTTATTGCACAGGGCGGCGTAGTGTTGGTTGATCTGTAAACGCGGAATGCTGTCACTGTTGAGTTCGACTACCCAGCGATCGTTATGCTTACGCACCAGCACATCCGGGATGACGTACTCTGGTTCACCGGTCTGGATAGATTGTCCAGGTCTTGGGTCAAGCGACTGGATAAGATTGACGGCTTCTTTCAGCACATCTTCTTTCAGTCGGGTTACGCGCATCAGGGTGCGGAAGTCGTGGTTGGCGAGCAGATCAAGGTGATCGCTGATGATCAGGCGTGCTTCTTCCAGCCACGGCGTGACTTTATCAAACTGTGAAAGTTGGATCAGTAAGCAGTCGCGGAGATCTTTTGCCGCTACGCCCACGGGATCAAAACGCTGAACGCGTTTAAGCACGGCTTCGATTTCATCGATACCGATGTCGTCATCGCCCATGCTGTCGAGAATGTCGTCCAGCGTGACGGTGAGATAGCCCGTTTCGTCGACTGCATCCACAATTGACGTGGCAATAGCACGATCGGTATCTGAGAATGGGGTCAGTTCCACCTGCCACATCAGGTAATCTTGCAGCGATTGCGTGGTTTCACCCTGATACACAGGCAGTTCGTCGTCAATGTAATCCCCGCTGGTGCCAGACGGCGTCCCTGCGGTGTAAATCTCATCCCAACTGGCATCCAGCGGCAGCTCTTCTGGCATCTCTTTTTGTTCGAGTGCGTCAGCCGTATCGAGGGATTCGCTATCCTGCTTTTCCTGGGTATCAATTTCGTCGTGAAGATCGGTTTGCTCGAGCAGTGGGTTACTTTCCAGCGCTTGCTGAAGTTCTTGCTGAAGTTCCAGCGTGGACAACTGCAACAGACGGATAGCCTGTTGTAGCTGAGGCGTCATCGCCAGTTGTTGGCTAAGCCTGAGTTGCAAACCTTGCTTCATGTTCAGAGTTGTTGTCTCCTGCGGTGACGTGAAGTCTACTACCCTATCAGAGTCTGAAGTCTTCCCCAAGGTATACGCGTTTAACGTGCTCGTCCTGCAGGATTTCTGTCGGCGTACCGTGTGCGATCAGGTGTCCCTGGCTCACAATGTAGGCGCGCTCACAAACAGCCAGCGTTTCGCGCACGTTATGGTCGGTAATCAGCACGCCAAGCCCGCTGTCGCGCAGGTGTTCAATAATACGTTTGATATCAATGACGGAAATTGGGTCAACACCGGCAAAGGGTTCATCCAACAGGATAAATTTTGGATTAGCGGCCAGTGCGCGGGCGATCTCCACACGGCGGCGTTCCCCACCGGAGAGTGCCTGTCCAAGGCTGTCACGCAGATGTTCGATATGGAATTCTTCCATCAGCTCATTGGCGCGATCTTCACGCTGCTCGCTGGAAAGATCGTCACGAATTTGCAGTACCGCCATCAGGTTATCAAATACGCTCAGGCGACGAAAAATAGAGGCTTCCTGCGGTAAGTAGCCGATACCGCGACGGGCACGCGCATGCAGGGGTAACAGACTGATATCTTCGTCATCAATGATAATGTTGCCCGCATCGCGCGGGACAATGCCGACAACCATGTAAAAGGTTGTTGTTTTGCCCGCACCGTTAGGGCCGAGCAGACCGACGATCTCCCCGGAGTTGACGGTCAGGCTGACATCTTCCACCACACGACGGCCTTTGTAGGCTTTTGCAAGATTCTTTGCAGTTAATGTTGCCATAACGAATCAGTTACCTTTTTTCTCTGCCGGAGCCTTGGTCTTGTTTTTGTCCTGCAATTGCGACGGAACCAGAACGGTGGTGACGCGTTTGCCTTTCTCACTGAAGGCCTGCATTTTCTGTTCTTTTACCAGATAGGTGATCTTATCGCCCGTGATGTTGCTATCGAGTTGTTCCAGATAAGCCTTACCGGTAAGGACGACGAAATCTTTTGCCAGCTCATAGTGCATCTGTGAGGCGCGGCCTTTAACCGGTTTACCATTGTCCTGCATCTGGTAAAAGGTCGCCGGATTGCCATAACCGTCAATCACTTCTTTACCGTCTTCACCGCCCGGACGCGTGACGACGACCTTATCGGCATTAATTTTGATCGTGCCCTGAGTCACGATGACATTGCCGGTAAACGTCACCACGTTGCCCTGCATATCCAGAGACTGCTGGTCCGATTCAATGTGGATCGGCTGCTCGGTATCGCCGGTGACGGCGAATGCCGGAATGCTGGCGGCCAGAAGTGAGCTGGCAAGCACAAGATTAAGGCTGAGTTTGTTTGTTTTGGATTTCATATGAGGTTCTAACCTTTTCAATCAGCTCGGCGTTCTTGCTGCGTAAGTTGCCGCGCATCTTCAGTCCGCTGGAGTTAAATGTTGTTCCATACAACGTGACCAGATCATCGGAAGTGACATCTTGCGTCACAAGGTTGATCTGCGCGTTATCGGTAGTAATTCTGCGTAGTTGAGAGTCAGGCACCAGCGCGTTAACCTCAACATGGCCATACAGGTACAGCATCCGATCGTTGGTCAATTTGGCTTTATCGGCCTTGATTGACCAGGTCGGTACTTTGTCCTTATCAAACGTGGTTAACACCGGTTGAGTGAACCACGAAACTGCTTGATCTGAATAATATTCAACGTGTTGCGCGATCAAATGATAGCTCAGCGCGCCCTCAGGGCTGTACACGACGGTGTCGGTATGCTCGCTCTTATAGGTTGGCTCGTTGTTATTAACGACAACCTGAGCGGTGTCGTCTTTGTCTGCCAGGTTAATACCAATCATCACAAGGACAGCCAGCGACAGTAGAATGATAACCCAACGTCTGGTTTTGCTCATATCGATTGCCCTTTGGCCTCATCCAGTTTGCCCTGCGCCAGCAGTAATAAGTCGCAGACTTCGCGCACTGCGCCGCGTCCCCCGTCGATACGGGTGACGTAATCGGCCCGCGGGATCAGCAACGGATGAGCATCCGCTACCGCTACGCTTAATCCCACTTTTGCCATCACCGGCCAGTCGATCAGATCATCGCCAACATACGCCACATTCTCAGGCGCGATCGCCAGTTTGCTAAGCAGATCTCCAAAGGCAACCAGTTTGTCCGACTGCCCCTGATACAGATGTGTGATCCCTAATGTGGCACAGCGATCTTCTACAAGTTTAGCCTTTCGTCCGGTAATAATGGCAACCTCAATGCCGGAAGTGAGCGCGCAGCGAATTCCGTAGCCATCGCGGACGTTAAACGCCTTCAGCTCTTCACCGTTGTTGCCCATATAAATCAGACCATCAGACAGTACGCCATCCACATCAAGGATCAGCAGACGGATGTTTTCTGCCCTGGTGATGACGTCAGTGCTGACGGGTCCATAACAGGTCGCAAGCGACGCACCTGCTTTACTCATTTTCTTTATCCTTGAGTTTCTTACACTACACCTGCACGCAGCAGATCATGCATATGTAACACACCCAGTAACTGGTCGCCATCAGCAACCATTACCGAGGTGATATGGCGGGACTGCATTAAGTTCAGCGCATCAACGGCAAGAATCCCTGGACGCACGCGAATGCCCCCAGGGGTCATCACATCCGCAATGCCTAACTGGCGTACATCAACGCCCATATCGAAGACACGACGTAAATCGCCATCCGTAAAGATGCCGTCAATCTTCATCGCGTCATCGCAAATGACGGTCATGCCGAGGTTTTTCCGCGTGATCTCCAGTAAGGCGTCACGCAGGCTGGCACTTTTGGTCACATGCGGGATTTCGTCTCCCGTATGCATAATATCGTTAACGCGCAACAAAAGCTTACGCCCCAGTGCGCCACCAGGATGAGATAACGCAAAATCTTCTGCAGTGAAGCCGCGTGCTTTTAGTAACGCAACGGCAAGCGCATCGCCCATGACCAGCGTTGCGGTCGTGCTGCTGGTCGGTGCCAGACCTAATGGGCAGGCTTCTTTGGGCACTTTAACACACAGATGGACATCTGCTGCACGCGCCATACTGCTTTCCGGACGACCCGTCATGCAAATAAGGGGGACATGCAGGCGTTTTAACACCGGAATTAACGCTGCAATCTCATTAGATTCACCGGAGTTAGAAATGGCAATCACGACGTCCTGCGGTGACACCATACCCAGATCGCCATGTGCGGCTTCGCCAGGATGCACAAAAAATGAGGGCGTACCGGTACTGGCAAACGTAGCGGCCATTTTGCGCCCGATATGCCCTGATTTTCCCATTCCCATCACCACGACTTTGCCCGGGCAACTGAAAATCTTTTCACAGGCGAGGGTAAAGTTCTGGTTGATGTACTGATCAAGCTCCGCCAGGCCTTCACGTTCAATTGTCAGGACTTCCTTGCCTGCTTGCTGAAAGTCAAAACCCGGTTGCAACTCTAAGTGCGACATAATGCGTTTCCAGTTATCCAACGAGAAGTGGCGATAACCAATACAGCATCGCCAGCCATATGATAAAACCGCTGGTCAGAAGCGCCCCTGCGCCACGACCAATCTGGCGCGGACGTCGCCAGCAGAGTAATGCAAAAATAACGCTCACCAGCAGCATGACGCTGTAGTCCCGGACGAAGGCCATCGGGTTGACCTCGCCCGGTGTAATCAGTGCAGGTAACCCAAGAACGATAACAATATTAAAAATGTTAGCGCCGATGATGTTACCGACGGCAATATCGCTTTCACCTTTACGCAAACCTGCAATGGCGGTTGCCAGTTCTGGCAGGCTGGTACCAATGGCGACGACCGTCAAACCGATAGTAAGCTCGCTCATGGCAAAGTAATTTGCCAGTACAGTGGCGTTATCAACCACCATACGCGTTGCCATTGGCATAATGATCAGCGCTATCCCCAGCCATAAAAATGCGACAGGCAATCCGCCTTCGCGAGGCAGTTCCGCAACTTGCTCCCGAGTCAGGCTGTCATTGCCCTGGCGTTCTGCCAGACGGGCGATTTTAACAATGAATAGCAGCCATAGCACGGCCAGAAGCAGAAGAAAGAGGCCATCACTGCGGCTTAACTGCCCGTCATACAGAACGGACGCGGCCAAAATGCTTACCAGCAACATTAACGGTAATTCACGACGCAGAACATCGGAATGCACGGTAAAAGGATGAATGAGTGCTGACAGGCCTAAAATAAGAAGAATATTGGTGATGTTGGAGCCGATGGCGGTACCGACGGCTAAATCGAGCTGCCCATTCATTGATGCCGCAACAGAGACAATAATCTCAGGTAGGGATGTGCCGATGCTGACGACCGTCATTCCAATAATGATGGGGGGGATACCGAAGGTGCGGCATAAAATAGATGCAGCAAATACCAGACGGTCGGCACCGTAGACCACCAGAAGTAAACCAATTATTAACAGTGCCGTCGCTAAAAGCATCTAAAGTCCTTTCTTCAGGTATACTCGCCGGTCCACTTGAAGGATCTTCTGGAAGCCGTAACGAATTCTTAATTTTGACTTTATGCGGCTAAAAAGTAAAACAAATGCCAGCTTTCGCTAACCAGGACAGGCAATAATCTGTAAATATGTCGAGTTCAGGGCTAAATTGAGCGCCAACTCTTCGATCAACGAGGCAATAGTAAAGGATGAATCAATGGGTCAGTCTGTGGCGAATCTAGTCGATATGCGCGATGTCAGCTTTTCCCGAGGTGACCGCTGCATCTTTGATAATATTTCCCTGACGGTGCCGCGCGGTAAGGTGACGGCGATCATGGGGCCATCAGGCATCGGCAAAACGACGCTGTTACGTCTGATTGGCGGGCAGATCCCGCCAGATAAGGGCGAAATCCTGTTTGACGGCGAAAACGTCCCAGCCATGTCTCGTTCACGTTTGTACACCGTGCGTAAGCGCATGAGTATGCTGTTTCAGTCCGGGGCGCTGTTTACCGACATGAACGTGTTTGACAACGTCGCTTATCCACTGCGTGAGCATACGACGCTGCCCAAGGCGTTGCTCAAGAGCACGGTGATGATGAAGCTCGAGGCTGTCGGCCTGCGTGGTGCGGCAAAACTCATGCCTTCTGAATTATCCGGGGGGATGGCGCGACGTGCGGCATTAGCACGCGCCATTGCGCTGGAGCCAGATCTCATTATGTTTGATGAACCGTTCGTCGGTCAGGATCCTATCACCATGGGTGTGCTGGTGAAGCTGATTTCAGAACTGAACAACGCGCTGGGCGTCACCTGCGTGGTGGTCTCTCATGATGTGCCAGAGGTACTGAGTATTGCGGATTACGCCTATATTATGGCGGACAAAAAGATAGTGGCCTACGGTAGTGCTCAGGCACTACAAGAAAATGCCGATCCGCGCGTGCGTCAGTTCCTCGATGGTATTGCCGATGGGCCGGTTCCGTTCCGCTACCCAGCGGGCGACTACCACACCGATTTACTCAAAACAGGGAGTTAAGCCACCCATGTTGTTAAATGCGCTGGCATCACTCGGACATCGGGGAATAAAAACCCTCAGGACGTTCGGGCGAGCCGGATTAATGTTGTTCAATGCGGTAGTCGGCAAGCCGGAGTTTCGCAAACATGCGCCGCTGCTGATCCGCCAGCTCTATAATGTCGGTGTCCTGTCGATGCTGATCATTATCGTTTCTGGCGTGTTCATCGGGATGGTGCTGGGATTGCAGGGATACCTGGTCCTGACAACCTACAGCGCAGAAACCAGTCTCGGTATGCTGGTGGCGCTGTCCTTGCTGCGAGAACTGGGGCCGGTTGTTGCGGCGCTGCTGTTCGCCGGGCGAGCCGGATCGGCGTTAACCGCGGAAATCGGCCTGATGCGGGCAACCGAACAGCTTTCCAGCCTGGAAATGATGGCGGTTGATCCTCTGCGTCGAGTGGTCTCTCCGCGTTTTTGGGCGGGTGTCATTTCATTGCCGCTGCTGACGATTATTTTTGTCGCCGTGGGGATCTGGGGTGGTTCACTGGTTGGCGTAAGCTGGAAAGGTATTGATGCCGGCTTTTTCTGGTCGGCTATGCAAAATGCCGTCGACTGGCGTCTGGATCTGGTCAACTGTTTGATTAAGAGCGTGGTGTTCGCCATTACGGTCACCTGGATTGCATTGTTCAATGGTTATGATGCGATTCCGACCTCCGCCGGAATTAGCCGGGCTACGACACGCACCGTTGTGCACGCCTCTCTTGCCGTTCTGGGGCTGGATTTTGTGCTGACCGCACTGATGTTTGGGAATTGAGTTCATGCAAACGAAAAAAAATGAAATTTGGGTTGGGGTATTCCTGCTGGTTGCGCTGCTGGCGGCGCTATTTGTCTGCCTGAAAGCGGCTAATGTGACCTCCATGCGTACTGAACCAACCTACACGGTTTATGCGACCTTTGATAATATCGGCGGCCTGAGAGAGCGCTCTCCCGTGCGGATTGGGGGGGTTGTTGTGGGGCGAGTTTCGGATATCTCGTTAGATCCCAAAACTTACCTGCCACGCGTAACGCTGGACATCGAATCGCGCTTTAACCATATCCCGGACACCAGCTCGCTGAGCATCCGCACCTCTGGTCTGCTGGGTGAGCAGTATCTGGCATTAAACGTGGGTTTTGAAGATCCTGAGCTGGGAACGTCTATCCTCAAAGATGGCAGTACGATTCAGGACACGAAATCCGCGATGGTGCTGGAAGATATGATTGGTCAATTCCTCTACAACAGCAACAGTAAAGGTGATGACAATAAGAATTCTGGCGATGCGCCAGCCGCAACTGAAGGCAATAATGAAGCCACTACGCCTGCGGGCGCAACGAAATAATCTCAGGAGAATCGACGTATGTTTAAACGATTGATGATGGTGGCTATGCTGGTCATTGCCCCACTTAGCGTGGCAACCGCAGCGGACCAGACTAACCCGTATAAACTGATGAATGAGGCGGCGCAGAAAACTTTCGATCGTCTGAAAAACGAGCAACCTAAAATTCGTTCCAACCCGGACTATCTGCGTCAGGTTGTCGATCAGGAGCTGCTGCCGTATGTGCAAGTAAAATATGCGGGGGCGCTGGTATTAGGGCGCTACTACAAAGAAGCTACGCCTGCGCAGCGTGACGCTTATTTCGCCGCGTTTCGCGAATACCTGAAGCAGGCTTACGGTCAGGCGCTGGCAATGTACCACGGTCAGACCTATCAGATCGCGCCGGAACAGCCGCTGGGTGATGCGACGATTGTGCCTATCCGCGTAACCATCATCGATCCAAACGGACGTCCGCCGGTGCGTCTGGATTTCCAGTGGCGTAAAAATTCTCAGACCGGTAACTGGCAGGCGTATGACATGATCGCCGAAGGCGTAAGTATGATCACCACCAAGCAAAATGAGTGGAGCGACCTGCTGCGCACGAAAGGTATTGATGGCCTGACCGCGCAGCTGAAATCTATCTCTCAGCAGAAAATCACCCTGGAAGAGAAGAAATAATGACGCAGTCACTCACCTGGACGCGTGAAGGTGACAAGCTGACGCTCGCGGGAGAGCTGGATCAGGACGTGTTAAATCCGTTATGGGATGCACGTATTGAGGCGATGAAAGGGGTCACCTGCATCGATCTGAGCCAGGTTTCCCGGGTTGATACCGGTGGTCTGGCATTGCTGTTGCATCTGGTTGACCAGGGCAAGCAACAGGGGAATCGCGTTTCGCTTACCGGGGTTAACGATAAGGTTTACACCCTGGCACAGCTTTACAATTTGCCTGACGACGTCCTTCCGCGTTAATTTTTGTAGGCCGGATAAGGCCTTGTGCCGCCATCCGGCAAAACCCCTGAAGGGGATCTACCGCCAAAGCCTTGTCTGATTTATCAGCGAGGCTTTTTGCTTATTTATGACAGCGCCACTTTGCTCTAAGATGTTGGGCTGTTTTCACTATCTGACGAATGAAGAGCCCATGGAAAATAATGAAATTCAGAGCGTGCTGATGAACGCACTCTCCCTCCAGGAAGTCCACGTTTCTGGTGACGGCAGTCACTTTCAGGTTATTGCCGTGGGTGAGATGTTTGACGGCATGAGCCGGGTAAAGAAGCAGCAATCAGTCTATGGCCCATTGATGGAGTATATTGCGGATAACCGCATTCATGCTGTGTCGATTAAAGCGTTTACCCCAGCGGAATGGGCGCGCGATCGCAAACTTAACGGTTTTTGAGCTACGGGTGATATGCCGGTAGCGAAGATGAATTCTTAACAGAGAACAGAATAATGGATAAATTCCGTGTTCAGGGGCCAACCAAGCTCCAGGGCGAAGTCACAATTTCAGGCGCTAAAAATGCCGCACTGCCGATCCTGTTTGCGGCGCTGCTGGCTGAAGAACCTGTAGAAATTCAAAACGTCCCAAAACTGAAGGACGTAGATACCTCCATGAAACTGCTGAGCCAGTTGGGGGCGAAAGTAGAGCGTAATGGGTCTGTGCACATTGATGCGCGTGACGTTAACGTCTTCTGTGCACCGTACGATCTGGTGAAAACCATGCGTGCGTCTATCTGGGCATTGGGGCCGCTGGTTGCGCGTTTTGGTCAGGGTCAGGTTTCTCTGCCGGGCGGCTGTACTATCGGCGCGCGCCCGGTTGACCTGCACATTACCGGTCTGGAGCAGTTAGGTGCCACCATCAAGCTGGAAGAAGGCTATGTGAAGGCGTCCGTTGATGGCCGCCTGAAAGGCGCGCACATCGTGATGGACAAAGTAAGCGTCGGTGCGACGGTCACTATCATGTGCGCGGCAACGCTTGCCGAAGGCACGACCATCATCGAAAACGCCGCACGTGAGCCGGAAATTGTGGATACCGCGAATTTCCTGATTGCGCTGGGTGCGAAGATCACAGGGCAGGGTACCGACCGTATCACCATTGAAGGCGTTGAACGCCTCGGCGGCGGTGTGTATCGCGTTCTGCCTGATCGTATTGAAACCGGGACGTTCCTGGTGGCGGCGGCGATTTCTCGCGGCAAAATTATCTGCCGTAATGCGCAACCAGACACACTGGATGCTGTTCTGGCGAAGCTGCGTGATGCCGGTGCGGATATCGAAGTCGGTGAAGACTGGATTAGCCTCGACATGCACGGCAAACGCCCTAAAGCGGTTAATGTGCGCACTGCGCCACATCCGGCTTTCCCGACCGACATGCAGGCCCAGTTCACGCTGTTGAACCTGGTGGCCGAAGGGACAGGCTTCATTACGGAAACCGTGTTTGAGAACCGCTTTATGCACGTGCCTGAACTGAGCCGTATGGGGGCTCACGCGGAAATCGAAAGCAATACTGTGATTTGTCACGGCGTTGAAACGCTCTCCGGTGCACAGGTAATGGCGACCGATCTGCGCGCGTCAGCAAGTTTGGTGTTAGCGGGATGTATCGCTGAAGGCACAACGGTTGTTGACCGCATTTATCACATCGATCGCGGCTATGAGCGCATCGAGGATAAATTGCGTGCGCTGGGCGCAAACATAGAGCGCATTAAAGGCGAGTAATCGCCTACGCGTGTTGTAACCCCCAGGATCGTTGATCCGGGGGTTGCTGTTTCACCACTACTCAAGACGCTTTTTTTCTTTCCGTACTCTCATCATCCGCGTTCTGTCGATGAATTCATGCGTCCTGGTGTCATGGTAGCGTGACGGCCAAATTACCCACGGGTCTGTTCCCAGTGCTCTCGCGATAATCAATTCACCTTTCGGCCATGGCCGGGTTAACGCATTTGCCAGCGTTGATGAACTCAAGCCATTCTTACGTGACTCAGCGGCCATTGACGTGCCTTTCTTACGTAGCCCCGCGATGATGTCAGCCGGATGCCAGTCAATGAATTTGCTTTCCATAGTTCCACATCTCCTTTGGTTAACCAGTTACGGTTTCACAATCAGCCTGTGGAGTTACTATACGCCTCGAGAACGAATATTCTAAAATGTTCTCGTAAAGTGCTTACATATTCAGAATATGCCAAGGTCACACATGTTGTTTGATTGTTTTTGTGATTTTTTTTAGAGCTTATAAGAACATCCCGTGTGTTGCACGGGATGCTGGGAAGCGAGACGAGGGAAATTAACGGTCGCGCTGTACGGCGATATGCGCCAGGCCAATCAGGGCTTCTTTCCACGGAGTATCTGGAAGTACCTGAAGCGCCGCGATGGCTTTATCGGCTTCTTCTTCTGCACGTTGACGGGTCCATTCCAGTGATCCGCAAGCGTTCATTGCTTCCAGAACCGGCTCCAGAAGGTGGCGACCATTACCTTGCTCAATCGCCTGGCGAATCATTTGTGCCTGCTCAGGAGTGCCGTGGCGCATCGCATGCAGTAGCGGTAGCGTAGGTTTACCTTCGTTGAGGTCATCCCCGACGTTTTTACCCAACTGCTCGCCATCTGCGCTGTAATCCAGTAAATCGTCGATAAGCTGGAAAGCGGTGCCAAGGTAACGGCCATAATCCTGCAGGCCTTTCTCTTGCTCATCGCTACAACCTGCAAGGATACCTGAACATTGGGCCGCGGCTTCAAACAGACGAGCCGTCTTGCTGTAGATAACACGCATATAGTTTTCTTCGGTGATATCCGGGTCATTGACGTTCATTAACTGCAGGACTTCGCCTTCAGCAATAACGTTGACCGCTTTAGACATCACTTCCAGCACTTTCAGCGAACCGAGGCTGGTCATCATCTGAAAGGCGCGGGTATAGATAAAATCGCCGACCAGAACGCTGGCCGCATTACCAAAGGCTGCATTCGCCGTGGCTTTCCCACGGCGCATATCGGATTCATCCACTACATCGTCATGAAGCAGGGTCGCGGTGTGGATAAACTCGATTAAGGCAGCGATCGTGACGTGGGCATTTTCCTGATAACCAACAGCGCGCGCCGCGAGTACAGCGATCATTGGACGAATGCGTTTTCCGCCGCCGCTCACGATGTAGTACCCCAATTGATTGATCAACTGGACGTCGGAATTGAGCTGTTCAAGGATTGTCGCATTGACCCCCGCCATATCTTGCGCGGTTAACTCATTGATTTTTTCTAAATTCATCGCAAAAGCCGGGCTTCTCGCCCCGATTACCTCACTATTTGAGAAGGTAACGTCGGGTTTAGGGTTAGAAATATATGCTGATTGTACTGAAAAAACGCCGCAGATAAACGTTACGGTACACGTTGTGTTTTTTTTCTTCATGTATTGACGGTAGCACTTGTCAAAGGCTCGCGTTTTGCGTAATATTCGCGCCCTATTGTGAATATTTATAGCGCACTCTGAATCATCAAAAAGGTGTGCGCGGAAGCGGAGTTTTTTATGTACGCGGTTTTCCAAAGTGGTGGTAAACAACACCGAGTAAGCGAAGGTCAGACCGTTCGCCTGGAAAAGCTGGACATCGCAACTGGCGAATCTGTTGAGTTCGCTGAAGTTCTGATGATCGCAAACGGTGAAGAAGTCAAAATCGGCGTTCCTTTCGTTGATGGCGGCGTTATCAAAGCTGAAGTCGTTGCTCACGGTCGTGGCGAGAAAGTTAAAATTGTTAAGTTTCGTCGTCGTAAACACTACCGTAAGCAGCAGGGCCATCGTCAGTGGTTCACTGATGTGAAAATCACTGGCATCAGCGCTTAAGTTAAGGGGAGCAGATTAAATGGCACATAAAAAGGCTGGCGGCTCGACTCGTAACGGTCGCGATTCAGAAGCTAAACGTCTGGGCGTAAAACGCTTCGGCGGTGAAACAGTTCTGGCTGGTAGCATCATCGTTCGTCAACGTGGTACTAAATTCCACGCTGGCTCCAACGTTGGTTGCGGCAAAGACCACACTCTGTTTGCTAAAGCAGACGGTAAAGTGAAATTTGAAGTGAAAGGCCCGAAAAACCGTAAATTCATCAGCATCGTTGCTGAATAAGT
>NZ_SZWR01000037.1:43813-53870 GCF_005280875.1 Citrobacter sp. wls827 | reverse complement strand
GAGCCCTTGCAGGGAATACGGCATGAAGCAGCAGGCAGGCATTGATATTCTGTTAGCACTCACGACAGCTGTCTGTTGGGGGGCTTTACCAATAGCGATGAAGCAAGTGCTGGAGGTGATGGAGCCTCCTACCGTGGTGTTTTACCGTTTTTTAATGGCAAGTATTGGCCTTGGCGCTATTCTTGCGGTTAAAAAAAAGCTCCCTCCATTGCGTATTTTTCGCAAAGCGCGTTGGCTGGTACTGCTGGCTATCGCTACCGGTGGGCTGTTCGGTAACTTCATTCTGTTTAGTTCATCCTTGCAATATTTGAGCCCAACGGCTTCGCAGGTTATCGGTCAACTGTCACCGGTTGGCATGATGATCGCCAGCGTCTTTATCCTGAAGGAGAAGATGCGCGGCACGCAGATTATTGGCGCTATTATGCTTCTGAGCGGATTGGTGTTGTTTTTTAATACCAGTCTGATCGAAATTTTTACCCGGCTGACCGATTACACCTGGGGTGTGATCTTTGGTGTCGGTGCCGCGACGGTTTGGGTGTGTTATGGGGTCGCGCAAAAGGTGTTATTGCGCCGGCTGGCATCACCGCAGATCCTGTTTTTACTGTACACTTTATGTACGATAGCGTTGTTGCCGCTGGCTAAACCCGGTGTAATAGCGCAACTCAGCGACTGGCAGCTGGCATGCCTCGTGTTCTGCGGCCTGAATACGCTGGTAGGATACGGTGCCCTTGCGGAAGCAATGGCTCGCTGGCAGGCGGCGCAGGTGAGCGCCATAATTACGCTCACGCCGCTGTTTACGTTGTTATTTTCAGATTTATTATCACTGGCCTGGCCCGATTTCTTCGCCAGACCGATGCTAAACCTTTTAGGTTATCTCGGTGCGTTTATCGTGGTTGCGGGCGCGATGTATTCCGCCATTGGTCATCGAATTTGGGGCGGTTTACGTAAGCATGAAACGGTGGTTTCGCAACCCCGCTCAGGCGAATGATTTACGGAGAGTAAAATGAAGTTTGTTGATGAAGCATCGATTCTGGTCGTTGCAGGCGATGGCGGTAACGGTTGTGTCAGCTTCCGCCGCGAAAAATACATCCCAAAAGGCGGTCCGGACGGTGGTGACGGTGGTGATGGCGGTGACGTCTGGCTGGAAGCCGACGAAAACCTGAACACGCTGATCGATTACCGTTTTGAAAAATCATTCCGTGCGGAACGTGGTCAGAATGGCGCAAGCCGTGATTGCACCGGTAAGCGTGGTAAAGATGTCACGATTAAAGTGCCTGTCGGTACGCGTGTTATCGATCAGGGCACGGGCGAAACTATGGGCGACATGACCAAACACGGTCAGCGTCTGATGGTCGCTAAAGGCGGCTGGCACGGTCTGGGTAACACCCGTTTTAAATCGTCGGTCAACCGTACCCCGCGTCAGAAAACGATGGGTACACCTGGCGATAAGCGTGACCTGATGCTGGAGCTGATGCTGCTGGCAGACGTGGGTATGCTGGGTATGCCAAACGCCGGTAAATCGACGTTTATCCGTGCAGTGTCTGCGGCGAAACCGAAAGTGGCGGATTATCCGTTCACCACGCTGGTACCGAGCCTCGGCGTTGTGCGTATGGACAACGAAAAGAGCTTCGTGGTTGCCGACATTCCGGGTCTGATTGAAGGCGCGGCTGAAGGCGCAGGCCTGGGTATCCGCTTCCTGAAGCACCTGGAGCGTTGCCGCGTGTTGCTGCACCTCATCGATATCGATCCGATTGACGGTTCCGATCCGGTAGAAAACGCCCGTATCATTATTGGCGAACTGGAAAAATACAGTCAGGATCTGGCGTCTAAACCGCGCTGGTTAGTGTTCAACAAAATTGATTTGATGGACAAAGCTGAAGCGGAAGAAAAAGCGAAAGCCATCGCTGAAGCGCTGGGCTGGGAAGGTAAATATTACCTGATCTCTGCCGCCAGCCAGCTGGGTGTGAAGGATCTTTGCTGGGATGTGATGACCTTTATCATTGAGAACCCAATCGTTCAGGCTGAAGAAGCGAAACAGCCGGAGAAAGTTGAGTTCATGTGGGATGATTATCACCGCCAGCAGCTCGCTGAAGTCGAAGACGAAGCGGAAGATGACTGGGATGATGATTGGGACGAAGACGACGAAGAAGGCGTTGAGTTCATTTACAAGCGTTAATCCCAATAAAAACCCCGGCCATGTTGCCGGGGTTTTTGTTTCCAGGACGCGCTGTAGGCCGGATAAGGCGCGTTTGCGCCGCCATCCGGCAAACATACTCAGTTATTTTGATATATATCTTTGTACAGCCGACTCTCGAAGCGCACCAGTGGAATACGGCGGTTGCGCTGGTCTGCAGGCTCTACCGCATAGCCAGACAGATACTGCACGAATGCCATGCGTTGGCCGCTTGCCGTGGTAATGAAGCCAGCAAGGTTATAGACTCCTTGCAGCGAGCCTGTCTTCGCCGATACTTTGCCATCCACACCAGCC
The DNA here is from genome assembly GCF_005280875.1 of Citrobacter sp. wls827. NCBI lineage: Bacteria > Pseudomonadati > Pseudomonadota > Gammaproteobacteria > Enterobacterales > Enterobacteriaceae > Citrobacter > Citrobacter sp. wls827. The sequence continues at coordinate 51,382 of NZ_SZWR01000037.1, read as the reverse complement.
TGATGCAGACCCGCACGGTATTGCAGGGAGCCGTCGTGCCCCGCCAGCGGCAGCATAGTGATAAAGTTCAGCTCGTTATCGTGTTGAGCGATATATTGCAGCACCTGCATCATGGTGGCGGGGGCAATCAGGTTATGGCGAGAGAGGCCAGAGCCGTCGGCAATAATCGTGTTGCCAATATCGACGCCCGCCTGCTGACGCAGGATCTGACGTACGGCATCTGAACCTGCCCGCCAGGTGCCCGGTACGTTAAATCGCGCATGGCCAATCATGCGAAAAACGGTGTCGGCAATCATGTTGTCTGATTTTTTCAGCATAATCTTAAGCAGATCATGCAACGGTGCTGATTGTTTGCTGGCGACTACGGTTCCCGGTTCGTTGACCTGCGTCTGGCGCAGCAGAGTACCGCTGTAAGTGATCCCTGCTTGTTTTAGCTCATCTTTGATAATCGCCCCGGCATAGCTGGCGCCGTCCTGAATGGCGAACGCCAGCGGCAGCGGATCGGCACGTTGGGGCAGGCATCCGGTCAATGTAAAGCGGTTGAGATCGCCGGGAACCACATCCAGTTCACAATATTGCGCTTCCGCAGAGCCTCGAGCGAGAGTACGCACCTGGCTGAACATGGTGACCGGGTAATAAGATGCCACGCGGATAAACGCGAGATCGTTAGGTTTTTGCGCGCTGTAGAGTGAAACAGAGAAACAGTTACGATCGACAATGGCTGCTGCGGGCGGTGCGCTAAAACACTGCGTCATGTCGTTCCAGGGCCAGCCAGGGGCTTTATCATGACTGGCGAAAATAGAGGTGTCGATCAGGACATTTCCGGCAATTTGCGTCACGCCTGATTTTTTCAGGGTTGCCACCATATTGCGGATATCCTGACGTTTTAACGTCGGATCGGCACCAAATCGCGCTACTAAGTCACCTTTTAATACTCCGCCTTCCACGTTGCCTTTCGTCTCAAGCGTGGTGGTAAAACGAAAGTCCGGCCCGAGCTGAATCAATGCCGCCAGCGCGGTGATCACTTTCTGGGTACTGGCGGGGAGTGCCATCTGCTGGCTATGAAAATCAATAGCAGGAGCAGGAGCGCCAACCTTCTGTACCATAAGGGCGAGGTTGGCCCCGGCAGGGAGCTGATTGATATACTCGTCGACGTTCGCAGCCTGAACGCTGAACGCTATACTGGCAGTCAATCCAATAGTAAATCTGGAAAATCGCATAATCTCGCGCTAACAACCTGGAAACAGGCCGTCATACTACGGCGCAACGCCCCAAAAAGTAAACGATGACCCATAGGGAACTCCAGGGTAAAATGAACATCAAATGGAGAATTGTAGCTGACCTGGGACCTCGTGCCCCGGGTCGGTATTTTTTTGCTTCTGACTCTGGCATGGCGTATGCCAGGGTGGGCTTAGCAGCCGGGGTGAGGACAACCACCCCCTACAGGAATGTTCAAGAGGTATAACAAATGCAAGCTATCCCGATGACCTTACGTGGTGCTGAAAAACTGCGCGAAGAACTGGATTTTCTTAAATCTGTGCGTCGCCCTGAAATTATTGCCGCGATCGCGGAAGCGCGTGAACACGGTGACCTGAAAGAGAACGCGGAGTATCACGCGGCGCGTGAACAGCAGGGATTCTGCGAGGGTCGCATTAAAGATATCGAAGCCAAACTGTCTAACGCGCAGGTTATTGACGTCACTAAAATGCCAAATAACGGCCGCGTTGTGTTCGGTGCGACGGTTACCGTTCTGAATCTTGATAACGATGAAGAGCAGACCTGGCGCATTGTGGGCGATGATGAGGCCGATTTTAAACAGAACCTGATTTCAGTGAACTCGCCTATCGCTCGTGGCCTTATCGGTAAAGAGCAGGATGACGTCGTGGTTATCAAAACACCGGGCGGCGAAGTTGAGTATGAAGTGACGAAGGTCGAATACCTGTAAGAATTTCCCAATACTCAAGATGTTGATGTATTGTAAAGAAAGGAAAAAGGCCGCATAGCGGCCTTTTATCAACGAAGAGAGCGTGGCATTTTGCTCTCCTGCTAGCGGAAAACCCCGCGTTTTACACAAACTTCGTGTGCAACTTTGGGATATTCTTAGCGTGGCAGCGAGATTTTACGTTCTTTAGTCGGGCGATACAGTACCAGCGTTTTGCCGATGACCTGCACATTACAGGCGCCGGTTTCGCGTACGATAGCTTCCACGATCAAGGTTTTAGTATCGCGATCTTCCGAGGCGATTTTCACCTTGATAAGTTCATGGTGCTCTAACGCTTGTTCAATCTCGGCCAGTACCCCTTCGGTCAAACCATTGTTGCCAAGCATAACTACAGGCTTGAGCGGATGTGCCAGACCTTTCAGGTGCTGTTTTTGTTTAGTACTCAGATTCATCGTATATTTTTGCTTACGTTGGGATTGAAAACGGGTCATTCTACCGCCATCTCCCATATATCACCAAATAGCTGTGTAGAAATTTACACCATTGGTTACGATGAACTGCCCTTTGGGAATGTGAAATGACAGGTAAAAAGCGTTCTGCCAGCTCGAGTCGCTGGCTTCAGGAACACTTTAGCGATAAATATGTTCAACAGGCGCAGAAAAAGGGGTTACGTTCCCGTGCCTGGTTTAAACTTGATGAAATACAGCAAAGTGACAAAATTTTTAAACCGGGGATGACGATTGTTGACCTCGGCGCTGCACCCGGTGGCTGGTCGCAATATGCGGTTACGCAGATCGGAAACAGCGGCCGCATTATCGCTTGCGATCTTTTACCTATGGATCCAATCGTTGGTGTGGACTTCCTTCAGGGCGACTTTCGTGATGAATTAGTCCTGAAAGCGTTACTTGAGCGTGTAGGTGACAGTAAAGTACAAGTTGTCATGTCTGATATGGCGCCAAATATGTGTGGAACACCGGCGGTGGATATTCCCCGGGCCATGTATCTGGTTGAACTGGCACTTGGAATGGCTCGTGATGTATTAGCGCCAGGTGGTAGTTTTGTAGTGAAGGTGTTCCAGGGCGAAGGCTTCGATGAGTATCTAAGAGAGATTCGCTCCCTGTTTACGAAGGTCAAAGTTCGTAAGCCGGACTCTTCTCGCGCCCGTTCGCGTGAAGTGTACATTGTAGCGACCGGGCGTAAACCATAACCGGTAGATTTCAAACGAAAGTTTGAAAGACACTGGATATAGAGTATCCTGACGCTGTTTTTAACACAGTTGTAATATGAGGTTAATCCCTTGAGTGACATGGCGAAAAACCTAATACTCTGGCTGGTCATTGCCGTTGTGCTGATGTCAGTATTCCAGAGCTTTGGGCCCAGCGAGTCTAATGGCCGTAAGGTTGATTACTCTACCTTCCTGCAAGAGGTCAATCAGGACCAGGTTCGTGAAGCGCGTATCAACGGACGTGAGATTAACGTTACCAAGAAAGATAGTAACCGTTACACGACCTACATTCCGGTTAACGATCCGAAGCTGCTTGATAACCTGCTGACCAAAAACGTCAAGGTTGTTGGTGAGCCGCCTGAAGAGCCGAGCCTGCTGGCTTCTATCTTCATTTCCTGGTTCCCAATGCTGCTGCTGATTGGTGTCTGGATCTTCTTTATGCGTCAAATGCAGGGCGGTGGTGGCAAAGGTGCCATGTCGTTCGGTAAGAGCAAAGCGCGCATGTTGACCGAAGATCAGATCAAAACCACTTTTGCTGATGTCGCGGGTTGTGACGAAGCGAAAGAAGAGGTCGCTGAACTGGTTGAATACCTGCGCGAACCGAGCCGTTTCCAGAAGCTGGGCGGTAAGATCCCGAAAGGCGTCCTGATGGTTGGTCCTCCGGGTACAGGTAAAACCCTGCTGGCAAAAGCCATCGCGGGTGAAGCGAAGGTTCCATTCTTCACAATTTCCGGTTCTGATTTCGTGGAAATGTTCGTTGGTGTGGGCGCATCTCGTGTGCGTGACATGTTCGAACAAGCCAAGAAAGCGGCACCGTGTATCATCTTCATCGATGAAATCGACGCCGTAGGTCGCCAGCGTGGCGCTGGTCTGGGTGGCGGTCACGATGAACGTGAACAGACGCTGAACCAGATGCTGGTTGAGATGGACGGCTTCGAAGGTAACGAAGGTATTATCGTTATCGCGGCAACTAACCGTCCGGATGTTCTTGACCCTGCGCTGCTGCGCCCAGGCCGTTTTGACCGTCAGGTTGTGGTGGGGCTGCCAGACGTTCGCGGTCGTGAACAGATTCTGAAAGTGCATATGCGTCGCGTACCGCTGTCTCCGGATATCGATGCGGCAATCATTGCTCGTGGTACGCCTGGTTTCTCCGGTGCGGACCTTGCGAACCTGGTGAACGAAGCGGCACTGTTTGCAGCGCGTGGTAACAAGCGTGTTGTATCGATGGTTGAGTTCGAGAAAGCGAAAGACAAAATCATGATGGGTGCGGAACGTCGCTCCATGGTGATGACGGAAGCGCAGAAAGAATCTACCGCGTATCACGAAGCTGGCCATGCAATCATCGGTCGCCTGGTGCCGGAGCACGATCCGGTGCACAAAGTGACGATTATTCCGCGCGGTCGTGCGCTGGGTGTCACCTTCTTCCTGCCTGAAGGCGACGCAATTAGCGCCAGCCGTCAGAAACTGGAAAGTCAGATCTCCACGCTGTACGGCGGTCGCCTGGCGGAAGAGATCATCTACGGTGCTGAACATGTTTCTACCGGTGCGTCCAACGACATTAAAGTCGCGACGAACCTGGCGCGTAACATGGTCACTCAGTGGGGCTTCTCTGACAAACTGGGGCCGTTGCTGTACGCGGAAGAAGAAGGCGAAGTGTTCCTCGGTCGTTCTGTTGCGAAAGCAAAACATATGTCCGATGAAACCGCGCGTATTATCGATCAGGAAGTGAAATCACTGATTGAGCGCAACTATGACCGTGCTCGCCGTCTGCTGAACGATAACCTGGACATTCTGCACTCGATGAAAGATGCGCTCATGAAATATGAGACCATCGATGCACCGCAGATTGATGATCTGATGGCTCGCCGCGATGTGCGCCCGCCAGCGGGTTGGGAAGAGTCTGGTTCATCTAACAACTCTGGCAACAATGGCACCCCGAGTGCACCGCGTCCGGCTGAAGAGCCGCGTACGCCGAACCCGGGCAACATGTCAGAGCAGTTAGGCGACAAATAAGTTATCGTCATCTGATGACCATGTTTTAATTGAAAACCCTGGGGCTTGCTCCGGGGTTTTTTTATTTATCAACTTATACCCAATGAATTTCGAGTTGCATCAAGGCGGCGACGCAGGGAATCCCCTGGAGCGTACATCAGTACGTGACTGGGGTGAGCGAGGAAAGCTAATGCAGATGCAACTCGAAATTCATTGGGTATATACCAGGGATAACACTATGAAACTCTTTGCTCAGGGATCTTCGCTGGATCTCAGCCATCCCCACGTCATGGGGATTTTAAACGTCACACCAGACTCTTTTTCTGATGGCGGGGCGCACAACTCTCTGGTTGAGGCGGTAAAACACGCAAATCTGATGATTAACGCAGGGGCGACTATCATTGATGTGGGTGGTGAGTCTACGCGACCGGGAGCGGCGGATGTTAGCGTGGAAGAAGAACTGCAGCGAGTGATCCCGGTGGTGGAGGCAATTGCTCAACGTTTTGAAGTGTGGATTTCGGTAGATACCTCAAAACCAGAGGTCATTCGTGAGTGCGCCAGAGTGGGCGCACATATCATTAATGACATTCGCTCACTCTCGGAGCCGGGCGCGCTGGAAGCTGCGGCAGAAACTGGATTGCCGGTTTGCCTGATGCATATGCAGGGGCAGCCGAAAACTATGCAGGAAGCACCGAAGTATGAGGATGTATTTGCTGAGGTAAATCGTTACTTTGTTGAGCAAATAGCACGTTGTGAACGGGCCGGAATCACAAAAGATAAATTGCTACTCGACCCAGGATTCGGATTCGGTAAAAATCTTACTCACAACTACACATTGCTGGCACGTCTGGCGGAATTTCATCATTTTAATCTGCCGCTGCTGGTAGGGATGTCACGAAAATCAATGGTTGGCCAATTGCTCAATGTGGGTCCATCTGAGCGTTTGAGCGGCAGCCTTGCATGCGCGGTCATTGCCGCAATGCAGGGAGCGCAGATTATTCGTGTCCATGACGTCAAAGAAACCGTAGAAGCGATGCGTGTGGTGGAAGCCACATTGTCTGCAAAGGAAAACAAACGCTATGAGTAATCGTAAATATTTTGGCACCGATGGGATTCGTGGTCGTGTAGGCGACGCTCCAATCACTCCTGACTTTGTGCTCAAGCTGGGCTGGGCGGCAGGAAAAGTGCTGGCACGTCATGGTTCACGCAAAATCATTATCGGTAAAGATACGCGTATTTCCGGCTATATGCTGGAATCTGCGCTGGAAGCGGGCCTGGCTGCCGCGGGGTTGTCAGCTTCTTTCACCGGCCCCATGCCAACACCTGCCGTTGCTTATCTGACGCGTGCTTTCCGTGCTGAAGCCGGGATTGTTATCTCCGCTTCTCACAACCCATTTTATGACAACGGGATTAAATTCTTCTCCATCGACGGGACCAAACTGCCGGATGCAGTTGAAGAAGCAATTGAAGCGGAGATGGAAAAAGCAATCACCTGCGTGGATTCGGCCGAACTGGGTAAAGCCAGTCGTATTGTCGATGCTGCCGGTCGTTATATTGAGTTCTGCAAAGGCACATTCCCGAATGAACTGAGCCTGAACGAGCTTAAAATTGTGGTGGACTGCGCTAACGGTGCAACGTACCACATTGCGCCAAATGTACTGCGCGAGCTGGGTGCTAACGTCATTGCGATTGGCTGTGAACCGAACGGCGTGAACATCAATGAAGAAGTCGGTGCGACCGATGTTCGTGCGCTGCAGGCGCGCGTAATCGCGGAAAAAGCCGATCTGGGTATTGCGCTGGACGGCGATGGCGACCGCGTCATTATGGTTGACCATGAAGGTAATAAGGTCGATGGCGATCAGATCATGTACATCATCGCTCGTGAAGCGCTGCGCCAGGGGCAACTGCGCGGTGGCGCGGTGGGAACTCTGATGAGCAACATGGGCCTCGAGCTGGCGCTGAAACAGCTGGGTATTCCGTTTGCCCGTGCGAAAGTTGGCGACCGCTATGTGCTGGAAAAAATGCAGGAAAAAGGCTGGCGTATCGGTGCCGAAAACTCTGGTCATGTGATCCTGCTGGACAAAACCACTACCGGTGACGGCATCGTGGCGGGCCTGCAGGTGCTGGCGGCGATGGTGCGCAACCATATGAGTTTGCACGACCTGTGCAGCGGTATGAAAATGTTCCCACAGCTGCTGGTTAACGTACGTTACACCGCAGGTAGCGGCGATCCGCTGGAACATGAAAACGTGAAGGCGGTGATGGCGGAAGTGGAAGCGGCGCTGGGTAACCGTGGACGCGTCCTGCTGCGTAAGTCTGGTACCGAACCGTTAATTCGTGTGATGGTTGAAGGTGAAGACGAAGCGCAGGTGACTGAATTCGCCCACCGTATTGCCGATGCTGTGAAAGC
>NZ_SZWR01000037.1:43454-43763 GCF_005280875.1 Citrobacter sp. wls827 | reverse complement strand
CGAAGAAAGTAAGAGCCGGAGTCTGAGAGACTCCGGCTTTTTTTTACTGTACTGCCAGCTGCTGTTTACGTCGGCGTTGCCAGAAGTAGCCACCGACCATCAATAGCACGAGGACGCTCAGCCACGGGAGAACCGCCAACAAGTGCCCGGATCGGGCGAATGTCAGCGCAATCATCAGCAGCCATCCTCCCAGCATCGGAATTGCGGTGCGTTTAACGATATCCACCGGTGATACACCTGCGATCCCAGCGATGGCGATAATCACGCCGGCAATAGGCGACAATGTCCGTCCAATGCCCGCTGAGATCT
>NZ_SZWR01000037.1:41310-43395 GCF_005280875.1 Citrobacter sp. wls827 | reverse complement strand
CCGCCACGTCGCTGCCGATATGGCGGCTGATATCCGGCACCATCGGGGCGAAGGAGAAAAATGCTGCATTTCCGGAGCCCATTAACGCTGAAATCGCAAAGGTGATTAGCGTCATCAGCAAGATTATGGAAGCTGCGCTGAGGCCAAATTCTCCTGAGAGTGACAGCAGCGCATCAACCGCACCAATCGCTTTCAGACCGGCGGAGAAGACTTCACCGGCGATAATCAGCGTGACTACCGTGGCAAACACACTGCCCATGCTGTCGAAGACTTTTTGTACGCCAGCCATCACGTCACGAGCTTTACGATGGCGGCAATATTCGCAAATCAGGGTAATGGCCAGGCTTATCAGTACGGCGGTATCGAGCGTAATTTTGAGTGAGCTGAATACTAAATCACTGCACACCAGCATCAACACCAGCGGTAACATCGGCAGGAATAGCCAGGCAACCGGCGCTTCAGCTTCTTCGGTTGAGGTTAATGTCTGCATTTGCTGCGCGGTATTGTCATCGCTCTCCCGGCGATCGAAAAAGCGTTGTACAACAATATGCAGCAGGGCGATGAACAGAATAACGGGGACAACGATCGGTAACTGATCCTGAACAAAATAGTTAACTACCTCGATACCCGCCGTTTTAGCGGCGAGAACTGAGTTCCCGGAACCCGGGCCAAATTCAACGGCACAGGTACTGGCGATAACTGCAGCAACGGCGGCGCGGCTGCAGCCAAGACGGGTCAGCAGGGGGTAAAGCGTTGCCATCAATAGCAGACCCAGTCCGGTGGCGCTACTGATAAATAGCGACAGAAATTGGCCCAGCAGCAAGGCCAGCCCTAGCAGCAGGTAAGGGGAGTTCAGACGTTGCAAGGGGCGGGATGTGACGCGCACCAGCACCTGACTTGCGCCAATGGCCGACATATAGGTGGCAAAGCCACCTATCAGCATGATTTGTAGCCCGAGACCGCCGAGACGCACGCTCAGGGTGTCGCGAATAAACTCAAAGGCGTCAAAGGGGCCAAATCCGGTGCTCTTTTTTACCAGGTTACTGAGCGTGGTCATCCCGCTAAAATGCGCGACAAGCAGTAGTACGATCCCGGTTAAGAGCAACACCGACTGAGGGTGGTACTTTTTCAGGATCAGACGTCCGGCAAAAATGATGGCGAGTAGCGCCAGTAATAATGACATTCTCGCCCCCTTACTCGAAGTTGCCGGTAACCAGACACTCACCATCACGCAGTAGCGGCTTTCCAGCGGCAAACAGGTGGGCCAGTGAGAGGTCGTCATTGAGCACGCAAATATCAGCACGTTCTCCTGCGCAAAGTACGCCGCCAGAAATACCCAGTGAGCGTGCGACGTTCGCCGTCAACATCGCGATCGCCTGAGACACTGGAATACCGACATCAATCAGACGAGGCAGCAGGTTGAGGTTGCCAGCTACCGGCGCGGCGCTTAACCCTTCTACGATGCCTTGCGCATTAAAGCGCGGCACGCTGCCATTGCCATCAGAGCTAATGGTGATGCGATCGGCCGGAACCTGTGATTCCAGCGCGTGGAGAATCGCTTGCTCCTGGGGCATAAATCGACTGCCGCCAGACGTCACGTCGATATGGCCACCGCGATGTGCGAAAGCGATAGCCTGTTCGAACAATGCTTCTGTCCTCGCGACATGCGTCGGTGAAATGTGATGAATTGGAATACCGGCATCACACAGTTCCATCAGCTGTGACATCCCTTCCGGCAGATTGCCCAGGTGTACGTGCAGCAACCCTTTTTTTCCGGCCAGCAGTGAAGCCACGCGGATATCACTGACTATCCTCAATAATTCCTGGAAAGAGGGGTAAGAGCCACGGTGGTCGGCGAGGGCGATTTTGACACCCAGGATTGCCGGGATAAATGCCATATCATCGCGAATGGATCGTGTAATTGTCGGGCTGGGTACCGCGTAGGCTCCGGTATGCATATACGCACGCAGGCCTTCCAGATTGAGGGACTGCATTTTGGCGTAAAGATCTTTCGGGGAGCGGGATATCGCATCAGTACCCAGCACGCCGACGACCGTCGTAATACCGGCCTGAATCAGATCGCGC
>NZ_SZWR01000037.1:2229-41250 GCF_005280875.1 Citrobacter sp. wls827 | reverse complement strand
GTCCGGCTGGCAAAGCCGGCTTCACCGCCGCCGCCGGTAAGATGAACATGCTGATCGATAATTCCGGGAATTACCCACTTACCGCGGCAATCGATGACCTCTTTGACACCATCAAAGAGTGCAATATCTTTTTCAACAGCCACAATGCGATCGGCATGTATGAGCAGGGAACAGAGGCCTAAATCCTCCGGAGAAAAAACGCGGGCATTGGTCAGTAAAGTAAACATATCGGTCCTGTCAAACGTCGAGGGTGAGAGTCGGCAGGTGAAACAGAATATTGTTGTTATGATGCCCACATTAAAGCCATTACTATAACTGTGACTATTGCCGATTTGTCATCGGTGGATACGGTTATGGCATGATGGGGAATGAGACGTGGATTCGAAGTGGTTAGAAGATTTTCTGGCGTTGAGTCAGTATGGGAATTACTCCCAGGCAGCGATACAGCGGCATATCACCCAACCCGCGCTAAGCCGACGTATAAAGGCTCTGGAGGAGATGTTGGGGGTCCCGCTGTTTGACCGCACCACGACGCCCGTTACACTAACCTGTTATGGCGAACGCTTTGAACCTTATGCCAGGCACGTCCTCAGCACGTTAACAGAGGCGCGCCACGAGCTGTCGGCGATGATGCCAGCAACGGACAATACGCTGGTAATGGTTAGTCTGCATACGCTGTCGGTGAATATCTTGCCGGATATGATCAACTATTTGCGCCAAAGTGAACCGCAATTAAACTTCACGGTAAATGCCAGCATCCAGGGGATTGATAATCACTTTAATGCCCTGATAAACCGGCAAATTGATATGCTGGTGACGTACGATTTACCCTCTTCACAACCGGGGCTGGAGATTGCCGGAGGGCTGAAACGTTCTTTATGGCGATATGAGCGTTTTATCCCGGTGGTTTCTGCGCAACTCGCGGACAAACTGGATGATCCGCATACCGCGATCCCCTGGCTATGCTACAGCGACTATACCTTTGTCAGACGTATTATTGATCCGGCAGAACAACGAGTGCGCCCACGGTTGAAAAAAGTGTTTGAGACTGGGCTAAGCGAAACAATACGAGAAATGGTACTGCGCCATATGGGAATGGCGTGGTTACCTGAATCAATGGTGGCTGAGGAACTGGTGAATCAGGAGATCATTCAGTGTTGGCCAGAAAATTCGGATCTGGTCTGTGAGATCCCAATTGTTGTTTGGGCAAACCTTGACGATCAGCGGTCAGTAATGCAGCGATGCTGGGATAAGTTGCTGCGTTTTTGATTGATGTGGCGATTTTTTCCGCACTTGATACAATGCTAACAAATTGCCCTTGCGAAGGTTATTCGCTTTGGTTAGTATTCACACCCGCTTCAGTGGGAAACAGTAAATATTCCCGCTTTAATGGTCGAAGCATTGTACGCGGCAACTCCGCAAGGAACAGGTTGATTATGCACGAAGCTCTTTTAGTAGTTTTCCTTATTGTGGCAATTGGCTTGGTAGGCTTGATCATGCTGCAGCAAGGCAAAGGCGCTGATATGGGAGCCTCTTTTGGCGCAGGCGCTTCTGGTACACTGTTTGGTTCAAGTGGTTCTGGCAACTTCATGACCCGTATGACAGCTGTGTTAGGAACTCTGTTCTTCATTATCAGTCTGGTGCTGGGTAACATGAACAGCAATAAGACCAATAAAGGAAGTGAGTGGGAAAATCTGAGCGCACCGGCGAAAACCGAGCAAACTCAGCCAGCTGCTCCGGCTCGGCCGACCAGCGATATCCCGCACTAAGTATTCTGTACCGAGGTGGTGGAATTGGTAGACACGCTACCTTGAGGTGGTAGTGCCCTAACGGGCTTGTGGGTTCGAGTCCCATCCTCGGTACCAAATTCCAAAAAAAAGACGCTGCAAAGCGTCTTTTTTTTCGTCTGTCATTTGTGGCTGTAGGCCTGATAAGCGTAGCGCCATCAGGCGTTGTAATAATGTCGGATGGCGGCGTAAACGCCTTATCAGGCCTACATCTCTCATATTCCGCGCATAAAAAAGGCCGCTTTCGCGGCCTTAAGACGATGAATGATTATTTCGCCTTGTTTTCCAGATTCTCAACCTGCGGCAGGCCGGTTGCGGAAGAGGCGGTGAGCAGGCCAGACTGCGCGTAGCCAAACAGCTTCTCGCGGGTATCGGTGATATCCAGATTACGCATAGTCAACTGACCGATACGATCGTCTGGCGAGAATACCGAATCACCTTTCTCCATGGTCAGACGTTCTGGCTTGTAGGTCAGGTTGTCAGACACGGTGTTGAGGATTGAATAGTCGTTACCGCGACGCAGTTCCAGCGTGACTTCACCGGTGATCTGGCTGGCAACCCAACGCTGCAGACCATCACGCAGCATCAGCGCCTGAGAGTCGAACCAGCGGCCCTGATACAGCAGACGACCCAACTGGCGACCGTGCGCGTGATACTGCTCAATGGTGTCTTCGTTGTGAATACCGGTCAGCAGACGCTCGTAGGCGATGTGCAGCAGTGCCATCCCCGGGGCTTCATAGATACCGCGGCTTTTTGCTTCAATGATACGGTTTTCAATCTGGTCGCTCATACCCAGACCATGACGGCCGCCGATACGGTTGGCTTCCAGCATCATCTCAACGTCGTCACTGAAGGTCTTACCGTTCAGGGCAACCGGATGGCCTTGTTCAAAACGCACGGTCACTTCTTCTGCCGGGATCTTCACGCTCTCATCCCAGAACTTCACGCCCATAATCGGGTTGACGATTTTGACGCTGGAGTTCAGGAACTCGAGGTCTTTAGCTTCGTGGGTCGCGCCGAGCATATTGGAGTCGGTGGAATACGCTTTTTCGACAGACATCTTGTAGTCGAAACCACAGGCAATCATAAATTCGGACATCTCATGGCGACCGCCGAGTTCGTCGATGAAGTCGGTATCCAGCCATGGTTTGTAAATCTGCAGTTCGGCGTTGGTCAGCAGGCCGTAACGATAGAAACGTTCAATATCGTTCCCTTTATAGGTGCTACCGTCACCCCAGATATTTACGCCATCTTCTTTCATGGCAGCAACCAGCATGGTGCCGGTGACTGCACGACCCAGCGGGGTGGTATTGAAATAGGTCAGTCCGCCGGTGGTGTTGTGGAATGCACCGCACTGAATGGCAGCGATCCCTTCGGCAACCAGCTGCTTACGGCAATCTACCAGGCGAGCATTCTCAGCACCATATTCCATTGCACGGCGAGGGATGGCGTCATAGTCATCCTCATCCGGCTGGCCCAAATTCGCAGTATATGCATATGGGACAGCCCCTTTTTGTCGCATCCACAGCAGTGCTGCACTGGTGTCCAGGCCGCCGGAAAAAGCGATACCAATACGTTGACCTACCGGGAGATGCTTGAGAATCGTCGTCATAAAATAAAACCCTGCTTGATAGACTGGTGAAGAGGTCGGCTTATTATACTAATTGCATTTTTATGCAAAATAAATGAGTTTTCATTTAATCATCTTTTCTGGATGACAGGAAGAGTTTAGTGATAATTTCGTTAAATAACGGCGTGGATGGCATATTTATCTTGCTGAACATCCACGGGCCAGCATTCATTGATTTGCATAGTCGTAACAAGGTTGACATAACGCATAGTGAATCAATATACTGTGCGCAGATTTTACGTCCCGTCCTCGGTACCAAATCCCAGCAGTATTTGCATTTTTTACCCAAAACGCGTAAAATTTGCCACGTTTCAGGCGCGGGGTGGAGCAGCCTGGTAGCTCGTCGGGCTCATAACCCGAAGGTCGTCGGTTCAAATCCGGCCCCCGCAACCACTTTCCCTTAGAGTTCTTTTTCAAATATACTGTGAAGACTTAGGCCTTCGTAGCTGGATTTGAAAAAAATTCTTTCGGAAGGTTTTCCGAACCGCAGGTGCGGTTATAGGGTTCAGTTATCTAAAGCCCCGATTTATCGGGGTTTTTTGTTATCTGACTACAGAATAACTGGGCTTTAGGCCCTTTTTTTATGTCTTGGGGGTGGGCTTGTCCACATTAGAGCAAAAATTAACAGAGATGATTACAGCGCCGGTTGAAGCCCTGGGCTACGAACTGGTCGGCATCGAATTTATTCGCGGTCGCACATCCACACTGCGCATCTATATTGATAGTGAAGATGGCATCAATGTTGATGATTGTGCTGATGTGAGCCATCAGGTAAGCGCCGTGATGGATGTCGAAGACCCGATCACCGTTGCCTATAACCTGGAAGTCTCCTCTCCGGGTCTCGACCGTCCTCTGTTCACAGCTGAACACTACGTGCGTTTCCTGGGTGAAGAAGTCACGCTGGTTCTTCGTATGGCTGTACAAAACCGCCGTAAATGGCAGGGCGTTATCAAAGCGGTGGACGGTGAGATGATCACGGTCACAGTCGAAGGCAAAGATGAAGTGTTCGCGCTGAGTAATATCCAGAAGGCGAACCTGGTTCCCCACTTTTAACAGTCTGGATTGAGGTGAAAAGCCCGCGATGAACAAAGAAATTTTGGCTGTTGTTGAAGCCGTATCCAACGAAAAAGCGCTGCCACGCGAGAAAATTTTTGAAGCGCTGGAAAGTGCGCTGGCTACAGCAACAAAGAAAAAATATGAGCAAGAGATCGACGTTCGCGTAGAAATCGATCGTAAAAGCGGTGATTTCGATACCTTCCGTCGTTGGGTAATCGTAGAAGAAGTTACTCAGCCGACCAAAGAAATTACGCTGGAAGCGGCACGTTTCGAAGACGAAAGTCTGAACGTGGGCGAATATGTTGAAGATCAGATTGAATCTGTCACCTTTGACCGTATCACTACCCAGACCGCGAAACAGGTTATCGTACAGAAAGTACGTGAAGCTGAACGTGCAATGGTTGTTGATCAGTTCCGCGAGCACGAAGGCGAAATCGTTACTGGCGTGGTGAAGAAAGTAAACCGCGACAACATTTCTCTGGATCTGGGCAGCAATGCTGAAGCCGTGATCCTGCGTGAAGACATGCTCCCGCGTGAAAACTTCCGCCCTGGTGACCGTATTCGTGGCGTTCTGTACTCTGTACGCCCGGAAGCGCGCGGTGCGCAACTGTTCGTAACTCGTTCCAAACCGGAAATGCTGGTTGAACTGTTCCGCATTGAAGTGCCAGAAATTGGCGAAGAAGTGATCGAAATTAAAGCGGCAGCTCGCGATCCAGGGTCGCGTGCGAAAATCGCCGTTAAGACCAACGACAAGCGTATTGATCCGGTCGGCGCGTGTGTTGGTATGCGCGGTGCGCGCGTTCAGGCGGTTTCTACCGAACTGGGCGGCGAGCGTATTGATATCGTCCTGTGGGATGATAACCCGGCGCAATTCGTGATTAACGCAATGGCGCCAGCAGACGTCGCTTCTATCGTGGTGGATGAAGACAAACACACCATGGATATCGCGGTTGAAGCCGGTAACCTGGCGCAGGCGATTGGACGTAATGGTCAGAACGTCCGCCTGGCTTCACAACTGAGCGGTTGGGAACTCAACGTGATGACCGTTGATGACCTGCAGGCGAAGCATCAGGCAGAAGCACATGCAGCCATTGACACCTTCACCAAATATCTCGATATCGACGAAGATTTCGCGACCGTTCTGGTGGAAGAAGGGTTTGCGACGCTGGAAGAACTGGCCTACGTGCCAATGAAAGAGCTGCTGGAAATCGACGGCCTGGATGAACAGACCGTTGAAGCGCTGCGCGAGCGTGCTAAAAACGCACTGACCACTCTGGCACTGGCCCAGGAAGAAAGCCTCGGTGATAACAAACCGGCTGACGATCTGCTGAATCTGGAAGGATTGGATCGTGAGATGGCCTTCAAACTGGCTGCCCGTGGTGTTTGTACGCTGGAAGATCTCGCTGAACAGGGCATTGATGATCTGGCTGATATCGAAGGGTTGACCGACGAAAAAGCCGGTGAGCTGATTATGGCTGCCCGTAATATTTGCTGGTTCGGCGACGAAGCGTAATAAACTGTAGCAGGAAGGAACAGTATGACAGATGTAACCGTAAAAACACTGGCTGCAGAGATACAGACCTCCGTGGATCGCCTGGTACAGCAATTTGCTGATGCAGGTATCCCGAAGTCTGCTGACGACTCTGTATCCGCACAAGAGAAACAAACCTTACTGGCGCACCTGAACCGTGAAAACGGCTCTGCGCCGGATAAGTTGACATTGCAGCGTAAAACGCGCAGTACTCTCAATATTCCAGGTACCGGTGGGAAAAGTAAATCGGTACAAATCGAAGTCCGCAAGACACGCACCTTTGTGAAACGCGATCCGCAAGAGGCTGAACGCCTTGCCGCGGAAGAGCAGGCGCAGCGTGAAGCGGAAGAGCAAGCCCGTCGTGAGGCAGAAGAAGCTGCCAAACGCGAGGCGCAACAAAAAGCCGAACGTGAGGCCGCAGAACAAGCTAAGCGTGAAGCCGCTGATAAAGCGAAACGTGAAGCTGCGGAAAAAGACAAAGTGAGCAATCAACAGACCGACGATATGACTAAAACCGCCCAGGCCGAAAAAGCCCGCCGTGAAAATGAAGCCGCTGAACTGAAGCGTAAAGCGGAAGAAGAAGCACGTCGCAAGCTTGAAGAAGAAGCGCGCCGCGTAGCGGAAGAAGCTCGCCGTATGGCGGAAGAAAATGAGAAAAATGGTGTGAATAACGCTGAACCTGTTGAAGATACCAGCGATTATCACGTCACCACTTCCCAGCACGCTCGCCAGGCTGAAGACGAGAACGATCGTGAAGTCGAAGGCGGCCGTGGTCGTACTCGCAGCACGAAAGCAGCGCGTCCGGCGAAGAAAGGCAACAAACACGCTGAATCTAAAGCTGACCGTGAAGAAGCGCGTGCCGCGGTTCGCGGTGGTAAAGGCGGTAAGCAGCGTAAAGGTTCCGCTCTGCAGCAGGGCTTCCAGAAGCCAGCTCAGGCAGTTAACCGTGACGTTGTGATCGGTGAAACCATCACCGTTGGCGATCTGGCGAACAAAATGGCAGTTAAAGGCTCTCAGGTCATCAAAGCGATGATGAAACTGGGCGCAATGGCGACCATTAACCAGGTCATCGACCAGGAAACCGCACAGCTGGTTGCCGAAGAGATGGGCCACAAAGTTATCCTGCGTCGTGAAAACGAGCTGGAAGAAGCGGTAATGAGCGACCGTGATACCGGCGCTGCGGCTGAACCGCGCGCACCGGTAGTCACCATCATGGGTCACGTTGACCACGGTAAAACCTCTCTGCTGGACTACATTCGTTCCACGAAAGTGGCCTCTGGCGAAGCAGGCGGCATTACCCAGCACATCGGTGCGTACCACGTTGAAACTGACAACGGTATGATCACCTTCCTGGATACCCCGGGTCATGCCGCGTTTACCTCCATGCGTGCTCGTGGTGCTCAGGCAACGGATATCGTGGTTCTGGTTGTTGCAGCAGACGACGGCGTGATGCCGCAGACTATCGAAGCAATCCAGCACGCGAAAGCGGCAGGTGTGCCGGTAGTGGTTGCAGTCAACAAGATCGATAAACCAGAAGCGGATCCTGATCGCGTTAAAAACGAACTATCCCAGTACGGCATCATGCCGGAAGAGTGGGGCGGCGAGAGCCAATTCGTTCACGTTTCTGCGAAAGCGGGTACCGGTATCGACGAGCTGCTGGATGCTATCCTGCTGCAGGCTGAAGTTCTGGAACTGAAGGCTGTTCGTAAAGGTATGGCGAGCGGTGCGGTTATCGAATCCTTCCTGGATAAAGGTCGTGGTCCGGTTGCTACCGTACTGGTGCGTGAAGGTACGCTGCACAAAGGCGACATCGTACTCTGTGGCTTCGAATACGGTCGCGTTCGTGCGATGCGTAACGAATTGGGTCAGGAAGTACTGGAAGCAGGTCCATCCATTCCGGTGGAAATCCTCGGTCTGTCCGGTGTTCCGGCTGCAGGTGACGAAGTTACTGTCGTTCGTGACGAGAAGAAAGCCCGTGAAGTTGCACTGTATCGTCAGGGCAAATTCCGTGAAGTTAAACTGGCTCGTCAGCAGAAATCTAAACTTGAAAACATGTTCGCTAACATGACTGATGGTGAAGTTCACGAAGTGAACATCGTCCTGAAAGCCGACGTGCAGGGTTCTGTCGAAGCGATTTCTGACTCTTTACTGAAACTGTCTACCGACGAAGTCAAAGTGAAGATCATTGGTTCTGGCGTAGGTGGTATCACCGAAACCGACGCGACTCTGGCAGCGGCATCCAACGCGATTCTGGTTGGCTTCAACGTCCGTGCTGATGCATCTGCACGTAAAGTTATCGAATCTGAAAGCCTGGATCTGCGTTACTACTCCGTCATCTATCATCTGATCGACGAAGTGAAAGCAGCGATGAGCGGCATGCTGTCTCCGGAGCTGAAACAGCAGATCATTGGTCTGGCTGAAGTGCGTGATGTGTTCAAATCACCGAAATTCGGCGCTATCGCAGGCTGTATGGTTACCGAAGGTACGATTAAACGTCACAACCCAATCCGCGTACTGCGCGACAACGTGGTTATCTATGAAGGTGAGCTGGAATCCCTGCGCCGCTTCAAAGATGATGTCAACGAAGTCCGTAACGGCATGGAATGTGGTATCGGCGTTAAGAACTACAACGACGTTCGCGTTGGCGATATGATCGAAGTGTTCGAGATCATTGAGATCAAACGTACCATCGCATAATCTTCGTCGTCTTTTGGGCCGCAACTTGCAGCCCAAAATCCTGAGAAGATGATTAAGCGTAGGCCGGGTAAGCGAAGCGCCACCCGGCAAGAAATTTAAAAAGGGGCTTATTGCCCCTTTTTTGTCTTTATTCTGGAGAATTTATTATGGCGAAAGAATTTGGTCGCCCGCAGCGCGTCGCGCAGGAGATGCAGAAAGAAATCGCACTCATCCTGCAGCGCGAAATCAAAGACCCACGCGTGGGCATGATGACTACCGTGTCTGGTGTTGAGATGTCCCGTGATCTGGCGTATGCCAAAGTATTCGTGACGTTCCTGAACGACCAGGACGAAGCTGCCGTTAAAAATGGTATTAAGGCGCTGCAGGAAGCTTCTGGTTTTATCCGCTCTCTGCTGGGTAAAGCCATGCGTCTGCGTATCGTGCCGGAACTGACCTTCTTCTACGACAACTCACTGGTCGAAGGGATGCGCATGTCCAACCTGGTGACCAGCGTGGTGAAACATGACGATGAGCGTCGTGTGAACCCAGCGGACGACAGCAAGGAGGACTGATGAGTCGTCCTCGTCGTCGTGGTCGCGACATTCACGGTGTTCTGCTGCTGGACAAACCGCAAGGCATGTCCAGCAATGACGTACTGCAAAAAGTAAAGCGCATCTACAATGCCAACCGCGCGGGGCATACCGGCGCGCTGGATCCGCTGGCGACAGGCATGCTGCCGATTTGCCTCGGTGAAGCGACGAAGTTTTCACAGTATTTGCTGGATTCTGATAAACGCTATCGTGTGGTTGCCCGTCTGGGCCAGCGTACTGACACCTCGGATGCTGATGGGCAAATCGTGCAGGAACGTCCGGTAACCTTCACCGCTGAGCAGCTTGCAAGCGCGCTGGAGACTTTCCGCGGCGATATCGAGCAGATCCCGTCAATGTATTCGGCGCTGAAGTATCAGGGTAAGAAGCTGTACGAATATGCGCGTCAGGGCATTGAAGTGCCGCGTGAAGCGCGCCCGATTACCGTCTATGAGCTGCTGTTTATTCGCCATGAAGGTAACGAGCTGGAGCTGGAAGTTCACTGCTCCAAAGGCACCTATATTCGCACCATCGTTGACGATCTCGGTGAGAAGCTGGGCTGCGGCGCGCACGTAACGTATCTGCGTCGTCTGACGGTCAGCAAGTATCCGGTGGATCGTATGGTCACGCTGGAGCATCTGCGTGAACTGGTTGAGCAGGCAGAACAGCAAAATATTCCGGCGGCGCAGTTGCTTGATCCTTTGCTGATGCCAATGGACAGTCCGGCATCAGACTATCCGGTAGTTAATTTACCTTTAACATCGTCGGTTTACTTTAAAAATGGTAATCCGGTACGGACGTCAGGTGCGCCGCTGGAAGGACTGGTGCGCGTGACGGAAGGTGATGAAGGCAAGTTTATCGGCATGGGGGAAATGGACGATGAAGGTCGTGTTGCTCCCCGCCGCCTGGTGGTTGAGTATCCTGCATAGCGCTCTCTGTCTTGCGATAAAAGGGCGCTGCGAGTAGAATACTGCCGCTTAACGTCGCGTGAATTGTTTAACAATCTGCGTGGCGTATACTGGGATAGCTGAATTAGAGATCGGCATCCTTTCATTCTTATCACTTTGGAGTTTTAAAATGTCTCTAAGTACTGAAGCTACCGCTAAAATCGTTTCTGAGTTTGGTCGTGATGCAAACGACACCGGTTCTACCGATGTTCAGGTTGCACTGTTGACTGCACAGATTAACCACCTGCAGGGCCACTTTGCAGAGCACAAAAAAGATCACCACAGCCGTCGTGGTCTGCTGCGCATGGTTTCTCAGCGTCGTAAACTGCTCGACTACCTGAAACGTAAAGATGTTGCACGTTACACCGCGCTGATCGAGCGTCTGGGTCTGCGTCGCTAATTCTTTCGAGTTTCAGAAAGAGGGGGCCTTCATGGCCCCTTTTTTCCAGCAGATGGCAGCAATTCGCTGGAAACTAATGTATTGTTGCTATGAATGATCTTCCGTTGCAGAGGTTCGCGCGGCTAATGAGAGGCTTTACTCATGCTTATGGGTTAGGGTTGTCATTAGTCGCGAGGATGCGCAGAAGATCGGGTATTAACGATGGCGCAAAATGTGCCGTCAAAAAATAGAGAAAGGATATTATTTTGCTTAATCCGATCGTTCGTAAATTCCAGTACGGTCAGCATACCGTTACGCTGGAAACCGGCATGATGGCGCGTCAGGCGACTGCCGCTGTTATGGTTAGCATGGATGACACTGCGGTATTTGTTACCGTTGTTGGCCAGAAAAAAGCGAAACCAGGCCAGGATTTCTTCCCGCTGACCGTTAACTATCAGGAGCGTACCTACGCTGCTGGCCGTATCCCGGGTAGCTTCTTCCGTCGTGAAGGCCGTCCGAGCGAAGGCGAAACCCTGATCGCGCGTCTGATTGACCGCCCGGTTCGCCCGCTGTTCCCGGAAGGCTTCGTTAACGAAGTTCAGGTTATCGCGACCGTTGTTTCCGTTAACCCGCAGGTTAACCCGGACATCGTGGCAATGATTGGTGCATCTGCTGCGCTGACTCTGTCTGGTATTCCATTCAACGGCCCGATCGGTGCTGCACGTGTTGGTTACATCAATGACCAGTACGTACTGAACCCGACTCAGGACGAACTGAAAGAAAGCAAGCTGGACCTGGTTGTTGCAGGTACTGAAGCAGCCGTACTGATGGTTGAATCCGAAGCTGAACTGCTGAGCGAAGATCAGATGCTGGGTGCTGTTGTGTTCGGTCACGAACAGCAGCAGGTTGTGATTCAGGCTATCAACGAGCTGGCGAAAGAAGCTGGCAAACCGCGTTGGGACTGGCAGCCAGAAGCCGTCAACGAAGCGCTGAACGCGCGCGTTGCCGCACTGGCAGAAGCTCGCCTGAGCGATGCTTACCGCATCACCGACAAACAAGAGCGTTATGCTCAGGTTGACGTAATCAAATCTGAAACCATCGCGACTCTGGTGGCTGAAGACGAAACCCTGGACGCTAACGAACTGGGTGAAATCCTGCACGCTATCGAGAAAAATGTTGTTCGTAGCCGCGTACTGGCAGGCGAGCCGCGCATCGATGGCCGTGAAAAAGACATGATCCGTGGTCTGGATGTGCGTACTGGCGTTCTGCCGCGTACCCACGGTTCCGCACTGTTCACCCGTGGCGAAACTCAGGCGCTGGTTACTGCGACCCTAGGCACCACTCGTGATGCACAGAACCTCGACGAACTGATGGGCGAGCGTACTGACAACTTCCTGTTCCACTACAACTTCCCTCCGTACTGCGTAGGTGAAACCGGTATGGTCGGTTCTCCGAAGCGTCGTGAGATTGGTCACGGTCGTCTGGCGAAACGTGGCGTACTGGCAGTGATGCCGGAACTGGATAAATTCCCGTACACCGTGCGTGTGGTTTCTGAAATCACCGAATCTAACGGTTCTTCTTCTATGGCTTCCGTATGTGGCGCTTCCCTGGCGCTGATGGACGCAGGCGTGCCAATCAAAGCCGCCGTTGCGGGTATCGCGATGGGGCTGGTGAAAGAAGGCGACAACTATGTTGTTCTGTCTGACATCCTGGGCGACGAAGACCACCTGGGCGATATGGACTTCAAAGTGGCGGGTTCCCGCGACGGTATCTCTGCACTGCAGATGGATATCAAAATTGAAGGTATCACCAAAGAAATCATGCAGGTTGCTCTGAACCAGGCTAAAGGTGCGCGTCTGCACATCCTGGGTGTGATGGAACAAGCGATCAACGCACCGCGTGGCGATATCTCTGAATTTGCTCCGCGTATCCACACCATCAAGATCAGCCCGGACAAGATCAAAGACGTTATCGGTAAAGGCGGTTCTGTTATCCGTGCTCTGACCGAAGAAACCGGCACCACCATTGAAATCGAAGATGATGGTACCGTGAAGATTGCTGCGACCGACGGCGAAAAAGCGAAATATGCTATCCGCCGTATCGAAGAGATCACCGCAGAGATCGAAGTAGGCCGTATCTACAATGGTAAAGTGACCCGTATCGTTGACTTTGGCGCATTCGTTGCCATCGGTGGCGGTAAAGAAGGCCTGGTACACATCTCTCAGATCGCTGATAAGCGCGTTGAGAAAGTGACCGATTACCTGCAGATGGGTCAGGAAGTACCGGTCAAAGTTCTGGAAGTTGATCGCCAGGGCCGTGTACGTCTGAGCATTAAAGAAGCAACTGAGCAGTCTCAGCCTGCAGGCGAACCGGAAGCTCCGGCAAGCCAGGGCGAGTAAGGTTGCCATTGCCCTCCGTGAGAGCGGAGGGCCTTTAACCCGGCAGGATGCCTTGTTAGCAACCGGGGAACCTGGACGTTCATTCAATCGTTGTCTTCGGGAGTGGGAAATGAAGCCTTTTTTGCGCTGGTGTTTCGTTGCGACAGCACTCACGCTGGCTGGATGCAGTAATTCCACCTGGCGTAAGAGTGAAGTCCTCGCAGTACCATTGCAACCGACTTTGCAGCAGGAAGTGATTCTGGCACGTATGGAACAAATTCTTGCCAGTCGGGCTTTAACCGATGACGAACGCGCACAGCTTTTATATGAGCGCGGAGTGTTGTATGATAGTCTCGGTCTGAGGGCACTGGCGCGAAATGATTTTTCACAAGCGCTGGCAATCCGACCAGATATGCCTGAAGTATTCAATTACTTAGGTATATATTTAACGCAGGCAGGCAATTTTGATGCTGCCTATGAAGCGTTTGATTCTGTACTTGAGCTTGATCCAACTTACAACTACGCGCACTTAAATCGCGGTATCGCATTGTATTACGGCGGTCGCGACAAGTTAGCGCAAGATGATCTGCTAGCGTTTTATCAAGACGATCCCAATGATCCTTTCCGTAGTCTGTGGCTTTATCTCGCCGAGCAGAAGCTCGATGAGAAGCAGGCTAAAGAAGCGTTAAAGCAACGCTTTGAGAAATCGGATAAAGAGCAATGGGGATGGAACATTGTCGAGTTCTACCTGGGCAACATTAGCGAAGCAACGCTGATGGAACGCCTGAAGGCGGACGCAACGGATAACACCTCGCTCGCTGAGCATCTCAGTGAAACCAACTTCTATTTAGGTAAGTACTACCTAAGTCTGGGGGATTTGGACAACGCTACGGCATTGTTCAAACTGGCGGTGGCTAACAACGTTCATAACTTTGTTGAGCACCGATACGCATTGTTGGAATTATCGCTCCTGGGCCAGGACCAAGATGACCTGGCAGAATCGGACCAGCAATAGCTGACGTACACATCAGCCCGTAATCTTTTTTGATTGCCATCACCTTCACGGGTGAGGGCGTTGTTGTTCGTTAATACACCTACTTTGAGCCGGTTCACACTTTTCAATGAAAATTGCAGATCAATTTCATGATGAGTTATGTAGACTGGCCGCCATTAATTTTGAGGCACACGTACTACATGGCTGAATTCGAAACCACTTTTGCAGATCTGGGCCTGAAGGCTCCTATCCTTGAAGCCCTTAACGATCTGGGTTACGAAAAACCATCTCCAATCCAGGCAGAGTGCATTCCGCATCTGCTGGGCGGTCGCGATGTTCTGGGTATGGCCCAGACAGGTAGCGGCAAAACTGCAGCGTTCTCTTTACCGCTGCTCAACAATCTTGATCCTGAGCTGAAGGCACCTCAGATTCTGGTGCTGGCACCGACCCGCGAACTGGCGGTTCAGGTTGCAGAAGCCATGACGGATTTCTCTAAACACATGCGCGGCGTGAACGTGGTTGCCCTGTACGGCGGCCAGCGTTATGACGTGCAATTACGTGCCCTGCGTCAGGGACCACAGATCGTCGTCGGTACGCCGGGCCGTCTGCTGGATCACCTGAAGCGCGGGACTCTGGACCTCTCTAAACTGAGCGGTCTGGTACTGGACGAAGCAGACGAAATGCTGCGTATGGGCTTCATCGAAGACGTTGAAACCATCATGGCGCAGATCCCGGAAGGTCATCAGACCGCTCTGTTCTCTGCGACTATGCCGGAAGCGATTCGTCGTATTACCCGCCGCTTTATGAAAGAGCCGCAGGAAGTACGCATTCAGTCCAGCGTTACCACGCGTCCTGACATCAGCCAGAGCTACTGGACTGTATGGGGCATGCGTAAAAATGAAGCGCTGGTGCGTTTCCTGGAAGCAGAAGATTTTGATGCGGCGATTATCTTCGTTCGTACCAAAAATGCGACCCTGGAAGTGGCAGAAGCGCTGGAGCGTAGCGGTTATAGCAGCGCTGCACTGAACGGCGACATGAACCAGTCCCTGCGTGAGCAGACTCTGGAACGTCTGAAAGATGGCCGTCTGGACATTCTGATTGCAACCGACGTTGCGGCCCGTGGCCTGGACGTTGAGCGTATCAGCCTGGTTGTTAACTACGACATCCCGATGGATTCCGAGTCTTACGTTCACCGTATCGGCCGTACTGGTCGTGCGGGTCGTGCTGGCCGTGCGCTGCTGTTCGTTGAGAACCGTGAGCGTCGTCTGCTGCGTAACATCGAACGCACCATGAAGCTGACGATTCCGGAAGTAGAACTGCCGAACGCAGAACTGCTGGGCAAACGCCGTCTGGAAAAATTCGCCGCTAAAGTACAGCAGCAGTTGGAAAGCAGCGATCTGGATCAGTACCGTGCTCTGCTGGCGAAAATGCAGCCGGAAGAAGAGCTGGATATCGAAACGCTGGCAGCCGCACTGCTGAAAATGGCTCAGGGCGAACGTCCGCTGATCCTGCCGCCAGATGCGCCGATGCGTCCGAAACGCGAATTCCGCGACCGTGACGATCGTGGTCCGCGTGACCGCAACGATCGTGGCCCGCGTAATGACCGTGGTGGTGAAGATCGTCCGCGTCGTGAACGTCGTGACGTTGGCGATATGCAGCTGTACCGCATTGAAGTGGGCCGTGATGACGGTGTTGAAGTTCGTCATATCGTTGGCGCGATTGCTAACGAAGGCGATATCAGCAGCCGTTACATCGGTAACATCAAGCTGTTTGCTTCCCACTCCACCATCGAGCTGCCGAAAGGTATGCCGGGCGACGTGCTGCAGCACTTTACCCGTACTCGCATCCTGAACAAGCCGATGAATATGCAGCTGGTTGGCGATGCAGTTCCGCACACCGGTGGTGAGCGTCGTGGCGGTGGCCGTTTCAGCGGCGAGCGTCGTGAAGGCGGTCGTGGCGAAGGTCGTAATTTCAGCGGTGAGCGCCGTGAAGGCGGTCGTGGCGATGGTCGTCGTTTCAGCGGCGAACGTCGTGAAGGCAACCGTGGTCCGCGTCGTGACGATTCTTCTGCTCCGCGTCGTGATGACTCCGCTGGTCGTCGTCGTTTCGGCGGTGACGCATAAGTTTCACTGTGTAAAGTAATATATACAGCCCCGATCTCAACAATCGGGGCTTTTTTTATTTCATTTGTACTCGTGTACTGGTACAGTGCAGCACATTGAGATGTAGTCACAATATAAATGACTGGAGAGATGGCTAAATGGCAACACTAACCACCACCCAAACGTCACCTTCGCTGCTCGGCGGCGTGGTGATTATCGGCGGCACCATTATTGGCGCGGGGATGTTTTCTCTGCCAGTGGTCATGTCCGGGGCGTGGTTTTTCTGGTCAATGGCGGCGCTGATCTTCACCTGGTTCTGCATGCTGCACTCCGGGCTGATGATCCTCGAAGCGAACCTCAATTACCGCATTGGTTCCAGCTTTGACACCATCACGAAAGATCTGCTGGGTAAAGGCTGGAACGTGGTGAACGGCATTTCGATCGCCTTCGTTCTCTATATCCTGACCTACGCCTATATTTCAGCGAGCGGGTCGATTCTGCATCACACCTTCTCCGAGATGTCGCTGAATGTTCCGGCGCGCGCGGCGGGTCTTGGTTTTGCGCTGCTGGTGGCATTTGTGGTGTGGTTAAGCACCAAAGCGGTTAGCCGCATGACGGCAATTGTGCTGGGCGCAAAGGTGATTACCTTTTTCCTGACCTTTGGCAGTCTGCTGGGGCATGTTACGCCCACTACGCTGTTTAACGTGGCACAAAGCAACGCTTCATATACGCCGTACCTGTTGATGACGCTGCCGTTTTGTCTGGCGTCGTTCGGCTACCACGGTAACGTCCCGAGCCTGATGAAGTACTACGGTAAAGATCCGAAAACCATTGTGAAGTGTCTGGTGTATGGCACGTTGCTGGCGCTGGTACTGTATACCGTATGGTTACTGGGAACGATGGGGAATATTCCGCGTCCAGAGTTTATCGGTATTGCGCAGCAGGGCGGTAACATTGATGTGCTGGTACAGGCGTTGAGCGGCGTACTAAACAGCCGCAGTCTGGATCTGCTGCTGGTGGTGTTCTCTAACTTTGCGGTGGCGAGTTCATTCCTCGGCGTCACGCTCGGTCTGTTTGACTATCTGGCGGATCTGTTTGGCTTTGATGACTCGGCGATGGGGCGTTTTAAAACGGCATTGCTGACGTTTGTCCCGCCAATTGTGGGTGGATTGCTGTGGCCGAACGGTTTCCTGTACGCCATTGGCTATGCAGGACTCGCGGCAACCATCTGGGCCGCCATTGTTCCGGCGTTGCTGGCGCGTAAATCCCGCGAGCGTTTCGGTAGCCCGAAATTCCGCGTCTGGGGCGGCAAGCCGATGATTGCGCTGATCCTGGTATTTGGTATCGGCAACGCGATTATCCATATTCTGTCGAGCTTTAATCTGTTACCGGTTTATCAGTAACGTTGTTGTGCCGGATGGCGGCTGTGCCTTATCCGGCCTACTTGATCCTGTAGGCCCGGTAAGCGAAGCGCCACCGGGCAAAACAACGAACTACCCCAGCAACTCTTCTTTCACCTGCATCGCCAAATCAAACGAATGTAGCCGTGCCTGATGATCGAAAATCTGGCCGTTAACCATAATCTCATCGGCCTGGGTTTCACGCAAAATAGCGTCGAGACCGTGCCGCACTTTCGCCTTATCACCGACCAGCGACATGCTCAGCGCCTGTTGTACGCCGTATTGCTCAGAAGCGGACCACAACTGATGCATATTCTCTACCGGCGGCGGTAGCTGGCCCGTTTCGCCACGACGCAGTTTCACAAACGCCTGCTGCATGGAGGTGAAAAGAAACTCGGCGTCGCGATTGCTGTCAGCGGCAATGATGTTGATGCACACCATCGCATACGGCTTTGCCAGCCGCGCTGAGGGTTTGAACTGGGTGCGATACAGATGCAGCGCCTGATGCAGCATATCCGGAGCAAAGTGTGAGGCGAAGGCAAACGGCAGGCCGAGCTGGGCTGCCAGCTGTGCGCTGTACAGGCTGGAGCCCAATAACCAGACCGGGATCTGCTCGCCGTAGCCGGGAACCGGGCGCACATGAGGGTTAGGATCGCGGGCGTCGAACCAGTCCACCAGTTCAGCTACGTCGCGTGGGAAGTTATCGATATCACCGCTCATGTGGCGGCGCAGCGCACGCATCGTTGGCTGATCGCTCCCCGGCGCGCGGCCAAGCCCAAGATCGATGCGTCCCGGATACAGCGTATTCAGGGTACCGAACTGCTCGGCGATCACCAGCGGCGAATGATTAGGCAGCATAACGCCACCGGAACCGAGATGCAGTGTGGTGGTATTGGCAGCCAGATAGCCAATCAGCACTGAAGTTGCGGCGCTGGCGATGCCGGTCATGTTGTGATGTTCTGCCAGCCAGTAGCGGTGGTAGCCGCGCTTTTCGGCCAGTCGGGCGAGATCAAGCGAGTGTGTGAAGGCCTCTTTTGCAGAAGAACCTTCAGGGATCGGTGCCAGATCCAGCACCGAGAACGGAATAGTTTTGTCAGTCATAACGGCTCACTTTGTTACCGGTTAATCTTTTAATACTGCATTAAAATTTGATTACCGTTGTTAACAAAGTGAGCTTTTTTACGCCTGCAGCTCCAGACCAGCCAGTCGCTTCCAGTAGCCGTTGCAGTCACTGTGGGCGGCAAGGGGTAATGGGGCCGTACCATTTTCATTGGCGCGGAACGCATCAAGCATGGCGAATGTTTCAGTGCCTGAAGGGGACAGACGCACAATATCAACCAGACCCTGCATCGATGTCAGCTCGTTGCCGAGGTTGTAGACATAGCCGCTCATGGTCTGGATCCCGTTGAGGACAAAGACCTGCTGATTTTCCTGCGACAGCACATCACGCCCGTTGGGGTATTTGATGCAGCAGGTTTCACATTCGTCTTTTGGCCGATCTTCGGAACGTGCGGTAAAGCAGCGGGCGGAGTATGCCAGCGGCAGATGCCCGTAGCTCAGCACCTCTACTTCAAACTGATTGCGAATACCCAGCTCATCACACTGGTTGAGCAGGTTTACCAGCCAGTCGCGGGACAACTCTACTGGCATACACCAGCGCACCATGCCCTGCTTGAGCAGTAAACGCAGTGTTACCGCGTTGTAGCAGTTGAGCGCATGCCCGGCGACAAACGGCAGCTTACGTTTGGCGCACATGTTTACCACGCCGAGATCGCTGGCTTCCAGCAGGAAGTCGCCATTTTCAACATAGCGCTTCAGCTCTCCCAGTTCAGAAGAGGCTTGCACCAGCGCCAGCGTCGACAGCACCACCTGTTTACCGCTGCCAGCGAGTGATTTCGCCATATCCAGCCAGTCGCCCACCTTGGTGGCGCGGCGTTTACTGCATACCGCTTCGCCAAGATAGATAACGTCGGCCTGGCTTACGGCGGCCTGCTGATAAAAATCTTCCAGCGTTTCTTTCGGCCAGTACCACAGCACCGGCCCTAAGGAATATTTCATTGCTTCTCTCACTGCCATTTACGGTGATACGCGCCAAGCGTGGTCTGCGTGCCTTCGGACATTGAACCGAGCGTTTCCATCCACGCGTCCTGCGGGGCGTAGTTTTGCGGGTCGGCCATACAGCGGTCGATCGCCTGACGCCACACTTTCGCCACCTGGCTGACATAAGCCGGGCTGCGCTGACGTCCCTCGATTTTGACCGAAGCAATATTGGCGGCCAGTAAGTCGGGCAGCAGTTCCAGCGTGTTCAGACTGGTGGGCTCTTCCAGTGCATGATAGCGTTCGCCATCAACCAGATAGCGACCTTTACACAGCGTCGGATAACCGGCGTTTTCTCCATCCTGATAGCGATCGATCAGAACTTCGTTTAGACGGGATTCCAGCCCTTGTGGGGTCTGTTGCCAGCGCACAAAGCGAGCAGGGGAGCAGGCACCCACGGTGTTTGGCGATTCGCCTGTCAGATAAGAAGATAAGTAGCAACGACCTTCTGCCATAATGCACAGACTGCCGAAGGCAAACACTTCTAACGGAACTGGGGTTACGCGGGCTAATTGCTTCACCTGATGAATCGACAGCACGCGTGGCAGTACGACCCGCGCAACGTCAAAGTTGCGATGGTAGAAATTAATTGCCTCTTCGTTAGTCGCAGATGCCTGAACGGAGACATGGCGCTCAATATGAGGATAGCGCTCTGCGGCATACTCAAGCATGGCGAGGTCGGCGAGGATCAGCGCATCCGCACCCAGTTGTGCCGCCATATCCACGGCACGTTGCCAGCGTACATACCCATCCGGATGGGCAAAGGTGTTAATCGCAATGTGCAGCTTACGGCGATGTTGATGAACGAAACTCACCGCTTCCTGCAATTTTTTCTCGGTAAAATTAAGGCCGGCGAAATGACGGGCGTTGGTATCATCTTTCAGCCCGATGTAGACAGCATCAGCGCCGTTCTCGATGGCCGCCTTAAGCGCCGGGAGGTTTCCGGCAGGGCAGAGCAGCTCCATAATTTATCCTGAACGTTGCGCCATGTAGGGCGCAGAAATGTTAACGAAGAGGGATTTTAGTTAACCTTGCTGAGACAATTTTTGATTTGAGGCAGTTAAAGTCGTATTGGTGACACCAATAAAGAGGTAACAATTTCGTAGCGAATTGTTGATTTATGCCGCTATGTCGTTTATTTGATATGGCAAAATAGCAGGACTATTGAAACAGGGAGTAAAGCTCGTGTTGGATAAACTGCGTTCACGCTTAGTACATTTAGGTCCTTCTCTGATGAGTGTACCGGTTAAACTGACGCCCTTTGCGCTGAAGCGCCAGGTTCTGGAGCAGGTCCTGAGCTGGCAGTTTAGTCAGGCGCTGGCCGATGGGGAGCTGGAGTTTCTCGACGGTCGCTGGCTGAGCATTCATGTGCGTGACATCGGCCTTAAATGGTATACCTCTGTTCAAAACGATAAACTGATCGTCAGCCAGAATGCAGATGCGGATGTCAGTTTTAGCGCCGATGCCAGCGATCTTCTGATGATCGCGGCGCGTAAGCAGGATCCAGATACGCTTTTCTTCCAGCGTCGCCTGGTGATCGAAGGTGATACAGAATTAGGGCTGTATGTTAAAAATCTGATGGACGCCATCGAACTGGAGCAGATGCCGAAAGCGTTACGTGTCATGCTGCTGCAGTTGGCGGATTTTGTTGAGGCGGGTATGAAAACGTCGCCGGAAACCAAACAGACCTCGGTAGGTGAACCATGCTGATTCGAGTTGAAATTCCCATTGATGCCCCAGGCATTGATGCGCTGCTGCGCCGTTCATTTGAGAGCGATGCGGAAGCGAAGTTAGTGCACGACCTGCGCGAAGACGGGTTCTTAACGCTGGGTTTGGTTGCTACCGATGATGAAGGTCAGGTAGTGGGCTACGTCGCGTTCAGCCCTGTCGATGTGCAGGGTGAAGATCTGCAGTGGGTCGGCATGGCGCCGCTGGCGGTGGATGAAAACTACCGGGGACAGGGCCTGGCGCGTCAACTGGTCTATGAAGGACTCGATTCCCTGAACGAGTTTGGCTACGCCGCGGTGGTTACGCTGGGCGATCCGGCACTGTACAGCCGCTTTGGCTTCGAACTGGCGGCCCATCACGACCTGCGTTGCCGCTGGCCGGGTACAGAAAGTGCCTTCCAGGTGCATCGCCTGGCAGAAGATGCGCTGGAGGGCGTCTCTGGCCTGGTGGAATATCACGACCATTTCAACCGCTTTTAAGTGTCGGGGGTTTGCAGGCTCCTCAGTAGAGTCTCAAACCCTTCGCCTTCCACAAGACGCTCTTTCTGGCGTTTTGTAAGCTGCTTGACCCGATACTCTATGCGCAGGGCCAGCGAACGGTCGCCAACCTGCGCCGCAAATGCCAACGTGAGTTCCCCCTTTCCACGTAGCGCCTTCGCGCCTTTCCCACTTTGATGCTGCTGATAGCGGCGCTGCACATCGGTGGTTATTCCGGTGTATAAGGCGTTGTCAGCGGTACGGATCAGGTACAGATACCAGGGTGTCATTGTCACCATCGACGTGATAATTTTCAGGCCTACAGTATAAAAGAGAACAGAAATGGAAACACTGACTGCGGTGTCTCGCTGGCTGGCAAAACAGCACGTCGTGACCTGGTGCGTACACCATGAAGGTGAATTGTGGTGCGCCAATGCGTTTTACCTGTTTGATGCGCAGAAGATGGCATTCTATGTGCTGACCGAAGATAAAACGCGCCATGCGCAGATGTCGGGACCGTGTGCACCGATTGCCGGCACGGTAAATGGTCAGCCCAAAACGGTCGCCCTGATTCGTGGCGTGCAGTTTAAGGGGGAAATTCGCCGTCTTGAAGGGCAGGAGAGTGAAACCGCGCGTAACGCCTACAACCGCCGTTTCCCCATCGCCAGAATGTTGCCAGCGCCCGTGTGGGAGATTCGACTGGATGAAGTCAAATTCACTGACAACACGCTGGGCTTCGGTAAAAAGATGCACTGGCTACGTGATCTATAGTTAAAAGAGTGATTGAAGCGTCAGGGGAAAATAAACGATGAGCCAGGTGTTAATAACCGGTGCAACGGGTCTGGTGGGTGGACATTTATTGCGGATGCTACTGAATGAACCCCGGATCAATGCCATTACGGCGCCGACGCGTCGACCGCTGGCTGATACGGTTGGCATCTATAATCCCCACGATCCGCAGCTAACCGATGCTCTGGCGCAGGTTACCGATCCGGTCGATATTGTCTTTTGTTGTCTGGGTACGACCCGACGTGAAGCGGGTAGTAAAGAGGCGTTTATCCACGCGGATTATACGCTGGTAGTGGATACAGCTCTGACGGGGCGTCGGCTGGGGGCACAGCATATGCTGGTGGTGAGTTCGATGGGAGCCAATGCACATTCGCCGTTTTTTTATAATCGGGTGAAAGGGGAAATGGAGCAGGCGCTGATCGCGCAGAAATGGCCCCGGCTGACGATTGCCCGGCCTTCTATGCTACTGGGTGATCGGGATAAACAGCGGGCGAATGAAATGTTTTTAGCGCCATTATTTCGGTTGCTGCCGGGTAACTGGAAGTCGATTGAAGCGCGCGATGTTGCGCGAGCTATGCTGGCGGAGGCGCTGGCGCCTGGACCGGAGGGCGTTACGATACTGACCTCTTCAGAGCTGCGCGAAAGGGCTAAATAAAATGCCGGATGGCGCTGACGCTTATCCGGCCTACAAACGATTACGTCCTGTAGGCCGGATAAGACGCCCATGCGTCGCTATCCGGCATCAGTATTATTTAATAAACGTAAAGGCCGTCGTGACGCGTTTCACGCCGCTTACCCGGCTGGCGATGTCTGCCGCCGCCTTCGCTTCGCGTTCGGTCACCAGACCTAACAGGAACACTTCTCCATTCTCGGTGGTGACTTTCACGTTAGAGGATTTCACCTGATCGCTGGTCAGTAACTGGGAACGTACTTTGGTGGTTATCCAGGTATCGTTGGACGCATCGCCCAGACCGATTGGCTGGCCCTGACGGATCTCATTAAAGACCTCAGTCGTACCTTCTACGCCCATCGCAATCTGTTTTGCCCGCGCAGACAGTTCGCTATTTGGCGACTGACCGACCAGCAGCACTTTACCCTGATATGCGCTCACGTTGATTCGCGCTTCTTTCTTGATCTGGGCATCTTTCGACAACGCCGTATTGACGCGTAATTCCAGGGTCCCATCATCTACCTGGGTGCCGACACTGCGAGGATCCGTTGCTGCTTTCGTCCCGACAGCTGCTGTTCCGACAACGGCGGCAGCTACACAGCCTTGCAACAGCAATGCTGAGAGAACGACGGCGAGCGGCGAAAATGCCTTCATGTGTACTCCTTAATCATCCTGGTGAGGGAAAAGCGTGTTATCAATGAGATCGCAAAGGCAATTGACCGTCAGCATATGCATTTCCTGAATGCGGGCGCTGTGGTGTGACGGGATGCGGATTTCAACATCCTGTGGCCCCAACAACCCGGCCAGCTCCCCTCCGTCATAACCGGTCAACGCAACGATCGTCATGTCGCGCGTAACGGCTGCTTCAACGGCTTTTACGATATCGCGGCTATTACCACGCGTAGAAATTGCCAATAGAACATCACCTGCATGTCCCAGCGCACGGACTTGTTTTGCATAAACTTCGTCGTGCAGGCGATCGTTGGCAATCGCAGTTAAGACCACATTATCAGTATTTAGTGCAATCGCAGGTAAACTTGGGCGTTCTGTTTCAAAACGGTTGATCATGCTGGCAGCAAAATGCTGTGCGTTGGCAGCGGACGTCCCATTACCACAACAGAGAATTTTGTTGCCATTGAGCAGGGACTGAACCAGCGTCATGGCTGCACGGGAGATCGCATCCGGGAGTGCTTCAGCCGCAGCTATCTGAGTTTGAATGCTTTCAGTAAAGCAGACTTTAATTCTATCTAACACGCTAATCCTTAAGAACCAGGCTCTGAATCTTCAACTATGAGCGGTCGTTGAACGCATCCTTAAACCACTCAACATCATTTCCGGTGAAGGCTAACACATCGAACCGGCAATCCACAGTATCAAAACTCCCATTGTGGCGCGCAAGCCACAAGCGGGCGGTCTGTAATAATTTGTGTTGTTTGCTTCGGGTCACACTCGCCGCTGCGCCGCCAAACTGGGCCGAGCGCCGATAGCGGACTTCAACAAAGACGGTGGTGTTGCCTTCACACATTATCAGGTCGATTTCGCCGCCACGCTCACGCACGTTGGCGGCGATAAAACGCAGTCCTTTGCTTTCCAGCCAGTGACGCGCAGTCGTTTCCCACGTATCACCGGTCTGTTTGCTCGTTAACTGGCGGGGACGACCTGTCCTTGCTGGTATTTGAGCCATGATAACTTCCTGTTAATTACGCAATCCTGCGTTGCGGTCAATGCGCCGGTGTTGCCGTTAATTTCGAAGCCCTGCACCTGACGCATTTGCGAGAAATGATTAGCGAGCGACCAGGCATCGACGCCCATTGCATACATGCGCGCCAGTGAGTAGTCATTGCGTACTACACTCAGCGCTTGCTGCATGAGCGGCTCGTTGCCGCCTGCCAGCATCGGTATTTCGCTGTACTGCAAACCTTCCATCTCCAGACGGAAATCAGGACCAGCGGTACCCTGCGCACTGCGGGAGCTGGCGTACAGCGTCGCACCGCTCTGGCTGCCGTTACGCATGGCGATCATCGGCTTAATAAAGGCAATTTCTTCCGGCGTTGCCAGAATATACACGGCATCAACACGACCGCTGCTGCCAGTGATTTGGGCATCGGTAGGCGCAGCCGGTATCGTCAGACCGCCAATCGTCACGCCAGGTTGCGCAGGTACAGAGGACGCCACCGGGCTACCCGTCAGGGAAATCCCCGAGCCGCCGTTGACGCCCATTTTCAGCTCGGCGGTGGAGCCGAACTTCTGCTGCAGCACCATGCCGCCGCCCAGTTTTTGCCATTCCTGAGCAAAGGCATTGGCAACGCGATCACCTAACGAACTCCGCGGGATCAACAGCAGTGGTGCTTGTTTTCCTTGTTCACGGATGTGGCGTGCGGCATCGCGCGCTTCATCTTCTGGCGACAAAGCGAAGTAGCAGACGTTCGGCAGATTTTTCACCGACTCCGGCTGATTAAGCGCCAGCACGTTTAATGGCGTGTTGCTTTTCATCAGCTCTTCAACATTGTTTTTCAACAACGGACCAACCACGATGCTGGCGCCATCCTGCTGGACCTGAGTCAGGATTTGGTTCAGCGGCTGTGATGAGGTGTCGTAGATTTTCAGCTCTGCGGACGGATTCGCCGGTGCGCTGGCGGTGGTTGGCTGTGCAGGTGCTGTTGGCTGTGGGGCTGCAGCTTCTGGCTGTGCTGGCGTCTCGTTAGTCAGATCGCTGACTGACGCCTGAGAAGGGCTGGCAACACCGTCAGTCGTTTGCGGCTGTTCTGTGGCCGTCGCAGCTGTTGTATCCACAGCAGGCGCAGCTACAGCAGGGGCCGCTACGGGTTGAGTACCCATATTTTTCGCCGCTTCAAAGCCTTGCTGAATAGTCCGGCCAAATACAGCGGCCTGACCGTTCAGCGGCAGCAGCAGCGCAATTTTGCTGGTGGAGGCGGGCTTAAAGCTCTGGACGTTAACCAACTGCGTTGGCAGCATTTTTGCCCCGGGGTTTTGCGGATAACGTTTCTGCCAGTCCGCAATACCGGCTTTCATCATGTCAGGATCGTTACGGTTATCGAACCAGACGCGCTGGAGATCCAGCCAGCCTTGCAGCACGTTTTCATCAGCATTGATGACCAGCGCCTGTGCTTGCTCCTGGGTCATAGATGACAGCGCCTGCCAGGTGGCATCGATGTTTTTCTGCTTAGCATTCGCGGCCAGCAGCGGTTCCTGGGCGATCAAGGCGCGCAATAGCGTCAACGACGGGCGACCCTGGTTGACGTCGATTTGCGCCTGCCAGTATCTGGCCTGCTGGTTTTGATCGAAATCGGCAGGAGTGAGTTTATCCAGCAGGGCCTGAGCGCCAGCGATATCTTTCTGCGCGAGCTTGATCTCGACGGCGAGCAACGACTGCTCACGACGCTGAGTATCGCTGAGTTTCTGCGGTAGCTGGTTGAATAGCTCGGTAGCCTGCTGGCTCTTGCCTTCTTTCAGCAGTGCACGAATGGCGAGTAATTGCCAGTTGGTCTTGCTATCATCTGAGCTTTGCTGCATTTGTTGCAGATAAAAGCCGGAATCAGCCTGCGCAGTGCCCTGCATATGGGCTGCACTCTGGTCTGGCGCCTGGGTGCCACAGCCTGCGAAAATCAGTGCAGCCAGAATGACTGGTAGCGCGCGCGCGGCTTTCAAACGAGAAAATGTTGAGGGTACCATACTGTATCCAGTGATATTTTTTTACTCAATGCTCAATATTAAATCGGCAATACGGACGACACAATGAAACAACACGAATCGGCGGATAATTCTCAAGGCCAACTCTTTATTGTACCTACTCCTATAGGAAATTTGGCTGATATTACCCAACGAGCGCTCGAAGTTTTACAAGCCGTTGATTTGATTGCCGCTGAAGACACCCGTCATACCGGATTATTGTTACAACACTTCGCGATTAACGCCCGTTTGTTTGCGTTACACGATCACAATGAGCAACAAAAAGCGGAAACGCTGGTGGCGAAACTCAAAGAAGGGCAAAACATTGCGCTGGTTTCCGATGCCGGAACGCCGCTGATTAACGATCCTGGCTACCATCTGGTGCGCACCTGTCGCGAAGCGGGGATCCGCGTTGTTCCCCTGCCTGGTCCTTGTGCGGCGATTGCTGCCCTGAGCGCTGCTGGTCTGCCTTCAGACCGTTTCTGCTACGAAGGCTTCTTGCCTGCGAAATCCAAAGGCCGCCGTGATGCGATGAAAGCCATTGAAGCTGAACCGCGTACGCTGATTTTTTATGAATCTACCCATCGCTTGCTGGATAGCCTGGAAGACATGGTTGCTGTCTGGGGCGAATCCCGTTACGTGGTACTGGCGCGCGAGCTGACCAAAACCTGGGAAACCATTCACGGCGCACCGGTTGGCGAGCTGCTGGCGTGGGTCAAGGAAGATGAAAATCGTCGCAAAGGCGAAATGGTGCTGATTGTTGAAGGGCATAAAGCGCAAGAAGACGATCTGCCTGCCGATGCGCTGCGAACCCTGGCGCTGCTGCAGGCCGAACTGCCGCTGAAAAAGGCCGCCGCGCTGGCCGCTGAAATCCACGGCGTGAAAAAGAATGCGCTGTACAAACACGCGCTGGAACAGCAGGGAGAGTAAGAGAGGCTGGATTAATCGCCAGCTTGTCGGAAGAACGCGCTGATAGCGTTGCAGCAAAAAGGAAAGTTGCAACGCGTTGGTGCGAAGAAAAGCGGGATGTGGCGGGTAAAAAACTAAACGATCAGTAACTCAACGCCTGTTTTAGCCAGCGCTGATTTGTCCTGCTTGCTGATGCTATCGTCGGTTATCACGCAATTAATCTTCTCCATCGGCAATACCTGATTAAAGCCACGGCGATTGAACTTTGTCGCGTCCAGCACCGCGATGACCTTATGTGCGGCAGCTGCCATGACGCTGCTAATGGAGTAGCCTTCGTTAAATGTCGTAATGCCATTTGTGGCATCAATCCCATCGGCACCCACAAACATCAGGTCAGCGCTGATCCCTTGTAGGGAACGTTCAGCGATAGTGCCATGCATTGAATGCGTTTTATGGCGCACGGTTCCACCGCAGACGACCAGCGTAATGTCTTTGTTTTCCGACAACGTGAATGCGGCGGGTAGGCTATTGGTAATAACGGTGATATTACTTTTTCGGTTTAACGCCTCCGCGATAAGCAAGGTGGTGCTTCCGCTATCGAGAATGACGGTCATGCCTTCTTCGACCATTGCGGTCGCGGCCTGGGCGATCCTTTTTTTCGGATCGCTGGCAAGTTGATACCGCTCTTCCAATATCACTTCCTGATTGTCGCCTTCAGCCAGGTGGCTTCCTGGTTTTGCCGCTCCGCCGTGAAAACGGGTGACAAGACCTTTCTCCTCTAATAACCGCAGGTCGGCGCGAATGGTCACTTCAGAAATACCAAAGGTATTCGAAAGGTCCATTACCAGCACGCTGCCTTGCGTATTAATCAGGTCGACAATTTTGTTCCTTCTCTCAAATGAGTTCATATTGATTTACCTGATAATTTAACTATCACTAGTTTAATCGAAGGATTGCGAAAGGTGAACGCTAAATTTCGAAAGGAAATGTGAGCCAGCGCAGGTTGCTGGCTCGTGAGGTCAGGCAAATTTGAGCAGAATTTTTCCCTGCATCGGTGCGCCATTGAGTGATGTTACCGCTTTGGCAAAACTGTCAGCATCGCCGCTATGGGCAATTAACGGCTCCAGCTGTAAACGTTTTTCGGTCAGCAAGCGTGCAGCGGTTTCCCACTCCTCTCCTGGCCATGGGCTGGAGTAGTTCATCCAACTGCCGAGAATGGTTAATTCCTTACGCAGTATTTGGCCAAATACACTGGAAGTCAGCGTCAGGTCCTGATGCAATGTACCCACTAACGCTACCTGTGCGCGAGGGCCTGCAATTTCTACAGACAGGGCTACGGTTTGTGGTGTTCCTGCTGTCTCCAGTACAAGCTGATCGAACTGCAAATCGGCCAGTGCAGAATAGATTTCCGCCGCGCCCATCTCCCGGCTATTGAATACGTGAGTGGCTCCCAACTCTTTCGCTAACGTCAATTTTTGCGGGTTGATATCAATCGCCGTGACACTTTTTGCACCGAGTTCGCGGGCGCATTGCAGTGCCAGTAAACCGATAGTACCCGCGCCCACAATAATCACGTTTTTACCTTCACAACCCTGCGCCAAATGAAACGCATGCAGGCCGACGGTGATGGGTTCAATGAACGCGCCATCTTCAATCGGCATATCTGAAGGCAGGCGGAACAGATTAGCGCGTTTCACCACCACATATTCTGCGTTGCCGCCTTCGCTACGTGAACCGACAAACTGATACTGCTTACACAACGAAAAGTAACCACGCTCACACTGAGGACAGTGGAAGCAGGGGAGCAGCGGCACACAGGCAACGGCGTCGCCTGGTTGCATATCAGTAACGCCAGTGCCGTAGGATTCAACATAACCGCTAAATTCATGACCCAGCGTTATTGGGTAATAATGCGCACCATGAGAGAAAATACGCGGGATATCAGAACCGCAAAGTCCTGAACTAACCACCTTGACCAATACATCGTTATCGGCTTGCAGTTGGGGCATGGGACGTTCTTCAACGCGTACGTCTCCCTCAGCGTGAATAACCACTGATTTCATAAGAGTCTCCAGAAATGTGAAGGGGAGCAAATGCTCCCCAGAAATTAAGATGTGGGCTGGCTTTCTGAGATAGCGGCTGCTTTTTCGGCGGCGACGAAATTACGTGCCCGGCGCCAGGTCAATAGCACACCTGCGAAGTAAATGATGGCAATAACTGCAAACGCCACGACGTTTTGCCAGGTAAAGAGCTGAATCAGTAACCAGGTGATCGGCGAGCCCCCCTGGTCCAGAGAGGCGACCATTCCACCTGCTTTCAGTGCCCCGGCGTTGGCGGCAAGCTGAGTGTGTAAGCCGATGGTCTGGGTGGCGATCCACAAGGTGATGCCCATGATGATGACGCCAGAGATCAGCGTGCGGAACAGATTCCCCTGATGAACGGCTACCGCCATTGCGACGAAGAAACCAATGGTGGCGAGATCGCCGAAGGGCAGAACCTGATTACTTGGGACCAGGACGGCAATCAGAATGGTCAGCGGAATAAAGATCAGGCTTGCGGAAACCACCGACGTATGGCCGAGCAGCAATGCGGGATCCAGACCAATTAAGAACTCCTGACCGCCAAATCTCGCCTGCAGGCGTTTGCGGGCATGCTTCGCGATAGGTGTTAAGCCATCCATAATCGGTTTAATGACGCGCGGCATGAGCAGCATGACGGCAGCAGTTTTTACCGCCAGTTGCAATACTGCTTTGATGTCATACCCGGCTAACAAGCCGATCACTAAGCCCATAACAAAACCGACGGTGACTGGCTCACCAAAAGGACCGAAGCGTTTCTGTACATCATCTGCACTGAAATGAATGCGATTCAGACCCGGGATTTTTTCAATGATCGTATCAACCAGGACCGCTATTGGCCCCAGATAGGCTGATGAGCCGTGTGGAATGGCAATACCTTCGAGACCGAAAAAGTCGCGCGTGTCTTTCGCAAA
This sequence comes from Citrobacter sp. wls827, assembly GCF_005280875.1. Classification (NCBI taxonomy): domain Bacteria; kingdom Pseudomonadati; phylum Pseudomonadota; class Gammaproteobacteria; order Enterobacterales; family Enterobacteriaceae; genus Citrobacter; species Citrobacter sp. wls827. Next base: position 10,432 of record NZ_SZWR01000037.1, on the reverse strand, counting down.
CCAGTCGCCAAGTTTGTAGACGAAGGCGGCATGAACAACCACGCCGAGAATGCCCAGCCAGTATGAACCGGTTGCCAGATGCAACATGGCGCCGGTAAACGTCATATGCCAGATGTTCCAGATATCGACATTGACGACCCGAGTCATTCGGGTGACCAGCATCAGGATGTTGACCCCAATGGCGACAGGGATAGCAATCAAAGCGATCTGTGATGCCCATGTCATTGGCGATGAGCCCGGCCAACCAACATCAATGACATGCAGGTTGATTTGAAACTGCTCCGCCATTGCTTTTGCGGCAGGCCCGATAGAATCCAGCATCAGGCCAATAACCAGACCAATGCCGACGAAGCCGATCCCAATATGCAGACCAGATTTAAAACAATCCCCGAGCTTCATCCCCAATAGTTTTGAGAAGATGATGATCACGAGCGGCAACATAACCGTTGGACCTAAATCGAGGATATAACGCATTATTTCGCTAAACATGGCGTTACCCCACGAGGATAGTCAGTATTTTTTGCTGCAACGCTTCGATACCCACGCCTGAAACAAAAGGCATGCCGTGGACCACAGGGATATCGCCAAAAGTACGGTCAACACGGGCGGTGGTACAGATAAGATCTGCTCCATCCATATAGGTTTCGATTTCCGTTACCCGGCACTGAACCAGGTCGAGTTGGATATTGTTGGCTTCACACAGTTCTTTAATTTCTTCTGCTGCCATTGTTGAAGTTGCTACAGCACCGCCACAAGCCACAATTACTTTACGTTTCATAGGGTATTCCTTTTATTATCAGTTTTTTATCAAGCCTGGGCGCAAGGCTCAGACTCAAGGATTTTTTCCCGAAAGAGCATTGCCAGTTCAGCATCTGGCGCATTCAATAATGCTTCAATGGTGTTCGGGTTTTGCAGCTCACTAAACAGACGACGCAGGAGCTTCAGCTGCGCCGTCGGGTTCTCAACGATTAAGGCAATAATTAAAGAGACCGCTATCTCTTCATCATCATCTGCCTGCTGAAAGTTGACAGGCGCCTCTGGGCGAATCAGATAGATAGCTGGCGATTTCGCATGAACGGCTTCACAGTGCGGGATCGCAACGGCATGATGTTCCAGCGCGATTCCAGTTGGAAAGGTTGCTTCACGCTCAATCAGGGCCTGCGGGTAGCTTTCATGCACGACCCCTTTGGCCAGCATCTCTTCCCCAATGTGCACCAGCGCATGCTGACACGAGCTAAAGTTAATTCCGGTTCGGACAAAGAGTTGGCTCATATATTCTCCAGATTTCAGGCGATAACTGGCGCGCAGCCAAAGCGATAGGCACGCAGAACGTCCTGGATTTTGTCGATAATCAGATTATGTGGTGTAGCCGTGAGCGTTCCTTCTGACAGGCGCTCAAACTGCACGGGCATAAACTGGCTAATTAGTCCCAGCGGTAATGCCACACCGTTCAGGTTGGCAATTAACTTTTCCACGCTTTGACGAATACGCGGATGAGGCCAGTAGTAGCGAATACGGTCAGACAAGCTGAAGTGAATATCGACCATCGCCTGGCTCCAGGTTGGACGATAGTATTTTTTCCAGTAGTCCGGCTCATTCAGCATGACTTCATCAATCACCTCCAGCACCCGGCTCCGTTGTTCCGGAGAGATCAGCTCATTTTCCATTTGTGCCAGCGCAAAAATAGCTTCGCGAAGGGCGAAAGTCAGCGCGGGACCGACTTTCAGAATCGCATAGTGGTCACGTACCAGGGCACGATAGGCCTGACGGGTTTGATAATCTGTGGAGTGCGCTTCGTAGACCATCGGCGTCTCTTTGATCCAGGCGGAAAGCGCTTGTGCGGCTTGTGGTTGATAGTGAATGATCTGTGTGTGGTCAAACTCTACGCCTGGCTGGACGACAATGGCGATCACACGGGTTAATGCTTCTTCAAGCCCTAATGCGCGAAAAGCGACCTGGTGTGTTTCCAGAGTACGGGCAGCATCTTCTTCGCGGGTAACATGTACGGTACCAATAGTACTGGCTTCTCCGCCAGGTACAGGAACTTCTGTCCCTATAACGTAAGTTAATTGGCGTTTCTGTTCTTCAGTGGCTGTTGCTTCTGCGGCCTGGCATAACACAGCGGCGCGCTCGGCGACAACCATTGGATCCAGCGGTGTGGGGTCGTCAGCACAGGACATAGAGGCATCAAGATGGATTTTACTGAATCCAGCGGCGACATAAGCTTTAATTAAATCTACGGATTTCGCCATTGCCTCTGCTGCCGGTTCATTTTGCCAGCAGTTAGGACCGAGGTGATCGCCCCCGAGAATCAGTCTTTCACGAGGGAAACCGACTTGTTCTGCAATGTTATACACAAAGTCACGGAAATCGGCAGGCTTCATCCCGGTATAGCCGCCAAACTGATTTACCTGATTAGATGTCGCTTCGATCAGCACTTTACTGTCTGTATTGAGATCAAAACGTAGTGCGGATTCAATCACCAGCGGATGGGCTGAACAAACAGAACAAATTCCCAAATGTTCACCCGCTTTATGACGAGAGATTATTTCTTTCACTTCTATCTCCGATATCTTTTGTTTATCTTCATAATATTTTTGGATTGAAGGCAAAGGGTAAAAGCATCTTTCGTGATCCAGCTTTAAAAACAAACCTTTGTCAGCACCCGTGCAATTCAAATTAATGAAGGACTTACAGCTTTCCTTCGCAGCCGCAGTCGGCAATGACTTTACGTACCACCTCTTTCATCGCTGTTTTTGCTGGCACCATGTAGTGCCGTGGATCGTTCGCATCGGTGTGGGCGCTCAGGTAGTTTTTGAGTGCGTCAGCAAAGGCGATTTTGAGTTCGGTAGCGACGTTGACTTTGCAGATCCCGAGAGTGATTGCGCGTTTAATATCCTGAGGGGGCAGGCCGGAAGCGCCATGTAAAACTAAAGGAATATCAACGCATTGACGAATTTCCGCTAACCGTTCAAAGTCCAGTTTTGGTTCTGCGGTGTACAAGCCATGGGCAGTGCCAATGGCGACTGCCAGTGAGTCGATACCTGTTTTTTCTACGAACTCTCGAGCCTGCTCAGGGTGGGTATAAAGTGCATCCTTGCCATCCACGATCAGATCATCTTCTTGCCCGCCCAGGCGTCCCAGTTCTGCTTCAACGCTGACGTCATAGCGGTGGCAGTAATCCGTCACGCGTTTGACTAACGCGATGTTATCGGTAAACGGTAAATGGGAGCCGTCGATCATGACAGAGCGAATCCCTGCGGAGACTTTCGCTTCAATATCGCTGACGCTTTCATGGTGATCGAGATGAATTGCCAGGGGGTGGTTCCAGCTTCTGGCCAGCTCGCTGGCGATAGCGACTATATTACCTACACCAGCGTAGCTAAACGTACCTGGCGTTCCGGCGACGATCAACGGAGAACGTAGCTCGGCAGCCGTTTCCACGACAACCTGTAAGGTCTCGAGATTGTGGATGTTAAACGCGGGGACGGCGTAGCCTTCTTGTTGAGCCTTCTTCAGCATCGTTTTGCTTGAAATGATAAACATACTTCCTCCGAAGTCTTTCGATTTCTTTCTTCGAAATAAAGTATAGGGTTTCGTAATGTTTTTTTGTGATTTCGATCTGAAAAATGAAAGTTTCGAAAGTAATGGGAGGGTTGCGAAAGTTTATGCCAAAAAAAAGAGCATGCCCGTAGACATGCTCCTGAAGAAAAAACAGTGAAAAATCAGGTTACCGGTGCCGGGTTAAATACCGCCAGCTGGTTATGTAATCCCCACTGATCTGAGAAGGTTTTCTTACGACCGCTGGCCACGTCGAGAATGAACTCGAATAGCTTTAACCCTACTTCTTCGATGGTTTCTTCTCCGGTCGCGATGGTGCCTGCGTTGATGTCCATCAGGTCAAACCAACGATTAGCCAGTTCAGTTCGCGTCGCCATTTTTATCACCGGCACGGCCATCAGACCGTACGGCGTACCGCGACCGGTGGTGAACACCTGCACGGTAATGCCGGAAGCAACCTGCTGCGTACCACAGACAAAATCGCTTGCCGGGGTGGCGGCATAAATCAGGCCGCGCCTGGTTGGACGCTGACCCGGCGACAATACTTCGACAATCGCGCTCTTGCCTGACTTGGCAATAGAACCCAGCGCTTTTTCCACCACGTTTGCCAGACCGCCTTTCTTGTTACCCGGAGAGGGGTTAGCGCTGCGGTCAGTTTTTCCCATATCGAGATAGTTGTCGTACCAGGCCATCTCTTCGAGCAGACGCTTGCCCACCTCTTCGTTAACTGCCCGTGGGGTCAGAAGATGGATCGCATCGCGGACTTCGGTCACTTCCGAGAACATCACGGTCGCACCGCAGCGAACTAGCAGGTCGGAGGCATAACCTACCGCCGGGTTGGCCGTTACGCCAGAAAACGCATCGCTGCCGCCGCATTGCATGCCGACAACCAGTTCAGATGCCGGACAGGTTTCGCGCTGGCGCTGATTGAGCTTTGCCAGGTGGCGCTCAGCGACCTGCAAAATGTCTTCTACCATGGATTTAAAGCCAACGTGTTTTTCATCCTGCAGGCTGACGATACTGGCGCTGTCTACCGGAATACTTTTCACATCGTGAGTACCTTCCAGCAGGCGCTCAGGCTGGAGTTTTTCGCAGCCAAGGCCGATGACCATTACTTCACCGCCGAAGTTCGGGTTCAACGCAATATTGTGGATTGTACGAATCGGCACGATGGCGGCTGGGGCATTGATCGCCACGCCGCAGCCGTACAAGTGATTGAGCCCCACCACGCCGTCGACGTTCGGATATTTGGGCAGCAGATCGCGCTCAATGATTTTCACCACATAGTCCACCACGCCCGCCACGCAGTGCACGCTGGTGGAGATGCCGAGCAGGTTCTTGGTGCCAACGCTACCGTCAGCATTGCGGTAACCTTCGAAGGTATAACCCTCGAGAGGCGGCAGCGGCTCAGGCACTTTAGTTGCCAGCGGCAGCGTCTCCAGCGGCGGAGCCTTGGGCAGCTCAACCATTGATTCATCAATCCAGCTGCCGCGTGGGATATCGCGAACGGCATAGCCTATCACTTCGCCATAACGCACGATTTCGCCATGAACAGGAATATCCACGAGCGCCACTTTATGACCCTGGGGAATATGTTCAACAAGTTCCAGTCCGTCCGGAAAACGCGTTCCGGCTTTCAGACCATTGTCATTGACAATTATCGCCACATTATCTGTGTCGTGAACTTTAATATAAAACGCCGTTGGCGATTCTTGTCTAATTTCGATGTCGGCCATTGTCCAGTATTCTCCAGCCAGGTGGTGATAATAATTGTATGGGTGTTGTTATATTGCAGCTAATTAAAAGCAATAAAAACTTGGTATTGTGAAATAAGAATGTCAGGAGATTAAATCTGAGAATGTGACCATGATCACTTAAACTCAGGTACATCATGCTGCCAGAGGTGGCAATACGTAAATGTGTGCATTAGCGCCCATGCTTATGTGCATTTGCCCAGGATAATATTCTAACGCATTTTCTTTAGTGAGCATTTGCACAATGATTAACCTTGTCGTGCTGATTATACTAAATCACGGTTTCATAGCACCTGATAAATTATTGCGTATTTTTATTGGTGGTAATTAATTCTTAAAAATGCCTGCCGAGTAATAAAAGACATGTACCCGAGGTAACCTGAGGTAAATAGTATGATACTGGATACGGTGGTAGAGAAAAAGAAAGGTACGCACACTCGTTATTTAATATTGCTGATAATCTTTATTGTTACCGCCGTTAACTACGCGGACCGTGCGACGTTGTCTATTGCCGGTACGGAAGTGGCGAAAGAGTTGCAGCTCAGCGCCATCTCAATGGGTTACATTTTCTCCGCCTTCGGCTGGGCTTATCTGTTGATGCAAATCCCCGGCGGCTGGCTGCTCGATAAGTTCGGCTCGAAGAAAGTCTACACTTACAGCCTGTTTTTCTGGTCGCTGTTTACCTTCCTGCAGGGATTCGTGGATATGTTTCCGCTGGCCTGGGCGGGTATTTCAATGTTCATCATGCGTTTCATGCTGGGCTTCTCGGAAGCGCCGTCCTTCCCGGCGAACGCCCGTATTGTGGCGGCCTGGTTCCCGACAAAAGAGCGCGGTACGGCATCCGCAATTTTTAACTCCGCACAATATTTCTCCCTGGCACTGTTTTCGCCGCTGCTGGGCTGGCTGACCTTCGCCTGGGGTTGGGAGCACGTCTTTACCGTGATGGGCGTTATCGGTTTTGTGCTCACCGGCCTGTGGGTAAAGTTTATTCATAACCCAACCGATCACCCGCGTATGTCGCAGGAAGAGCTGAAGTTTATCTCTGACAACGGCGCGGTTGTGGATATGGATCACAAGAAGCCGGGCGCTGCGGCATCTGGCGGTCCTAAGCTGCATTATATCAAGCAGTTGCTGACTAATCGCATGATGCTTGGGGTGTTCTTCGGACAGTATTTTATCAATACCATCACCTGGTTCTTTCTGACCTGGTTCCCGATCTACCTGGTGCAAGAAAAAGGCATGTCGATTCTGAAAGTGGGTCTGGTGGCGTCGATTCCTGCGCTGTGCGGATTTGCCGGTGGCGTGCTCGGCGGTGTGTTCTCTGATTATCTGATTAAACGCGGCTTCAGCATCACCCTGGCACGTAAGCTGCCGATTGTGCTCGGAATGTTGCTCGCGTCGACCATTATTCTGTGTAACTACACCGATAACACCACCCTGGTTGTCGCGCTGATGGCGCTGGCGTTCTTCGGCAAAGGCTTCGGCGCGCTGGGTTGGCCGGTGATCTCCGATACCGCACCGAAAGAAATCGTCGGTCTGTGCGGGGGGGTATTTAACGTATTTGGCAACGTCGCTTCCATCGTCACCCCGCTGGTGATTGGTTATCTGGTGAGCGAGCTGCACTCATTTAATGCTGCGCTGATGTTTGTAGGATGCTCGGCGCTGATGGCGATGGTTTGCTACCTGTTTATTGTCGGTGACATTAAACGTATGGAATTGCAGAAATAAACAAAGGTATAGGCGATGAATAACACGATTTTTCCGAATAAGTTTAAAGCGGCCCTCGCGGCGCAACAGATTCAGATTGGCTGCTGGTCTGCATTAGCCAACCCAATCAGTACCGAGGTTTTAGGCCTGGCAGGTTTTGACTGGCTGGTGCTGGATGGCGAACACGCGCCGAACGATATCTCGACGTTTATCCCGCAATTGATGGCGCTGAAAGGTAGCGCCAGCGCGCCAGTCGTGCGCGTACCGACCAACGAGCCGGTGATTATCAAGCGCCTGCTGGATATTGGGTTTTACAACTTCCTGATCCCGTTCGTTGAGACACAAGAAGAGGCGGTGAACGCCGTGGCATCGACCCGCTATCCGCCGGAAGGTATTCGCGGCGTGTCCGTCTCCCATCGCGCCAATATGTTTGGCACCGTACCGGACTACTTTGCGCAGTCGAATAAGAACATCACCATCATCGTGCAGATCGAAAGTCAGCAGGGCGTTGATAACGTTGACGCTATCGCGGCGACCGAAGGCGTAGACGGTGTCTTCGTCGGCCCAAGCGATCTGGCTGCGGCGCTAGGCCACCTCGGCAATGCGTCGCATCCTGATGTGCAGAAAGCTATCCAGCACATTTTTGCCCGCGCGAAAGCACATGGCAAACCAAGCGGCATTCTGGCCCCGGTAGAGGCGGATGCGCGTCGTTATCTGGAGTGGGGCGCGACCTTTGTTGCTGTTGGCAGCGACCTTGGCGTGTTCCGTTCAGCCACGCAGAAACTGGCTGATTCTTTTAAGAAATAACCACCATCGACAGTAGAGAGATAAAGACATGACAATGAAAGTTGGTTTTATTGGCCTCGGTATCATGGGTAAACCAATGAGTAAAAACCTCCTCAAGGCAGGTTACTCGTTGGTGGTTGCTGACCGTAACCCGGAATCCATTGCACAAGTCATTGCCGCTGGTGCAGAAACCGCCGCCACGGCGAAAGATATTGCTGAACAGTGCGACGTGATCATCACCATGCTGCCGAACTCTCCGCATGTTAAGGAAGTGGCGCTGGGGGAAGGCGGTATTATTGAAGGGGCGAAACCGGGCACAGTGCTTATCGACATGAGCTCCATCGCGCCGTTAGCCAGCCGTGAAATCAGCGAGGCGCTGAAAGCGAAAGGCGTGG
>NZ_SZWR01000037.1:0-2180 GCF_005280875.1 Citrobacter sp. wls827 | reverse complement strand
TGGATGCGCCGGTCAGCGGCGGCGAGCCAAAAGCGATTGATGGCACGTTGTCGGTGATGGTTGGCGGTGATAAAGCGATTTTCGACAAGTACTACGATCTGCTGAAAGCGATGGCAGGCTCCGTGGTGCATACCGGTGACATTGGCGCGGGTAACGTCACTAAGCTGGCGAACCAGGTGATTGTGGCGCTGAACATTGCGGCGATGTCTGAAGCGCTGACGCTGGCGACCAAGGCGGGTGTGAACCCGGATCTGGTGTATCAGGCGATCCGTGGCGGATTGGCGGGAAGCACCGTGCTGGACGCGAAAGCGCCGATGGTTATGGACCGCAACTTCAAGCCAGGCTTCCGTATTGACCTGCATATCAAAGATTTGGCGAATGCGCTGGACACTTCTCATGGGGTCGGCGCGCAGTTGCCGCTGACTGCTGCAGTCATGGAGATGATGCAGGCGCTGCGTGCAGATGGGCTGGGCACCGCCGATCACAGCGCGCTCGCATGCTACTACGAAAAACTGGCGAAAGTGGAAGTCACACGCTAACAAGAAGGGCGCGGATGTGCGCCCTGTATTTCTTGCCTTGCGCGGCACAGTCAGGCTACATAACTATGAAAATCGTAATTGCCCCAGACTCTTATAAAGAAAGTCTATCTGCCACTGAGGTCGCTCAGGCAATAGAAAAAGGATTTCGGGAAATATTTCCCGATGCGCAATATGTTTCAGTTCCGGTGGCCGACGGCGGCGAAGGAACGGTCGAAGCCATGATTGCCGCCACGCAAGGGAGTGAATATTCCGCGTGGGTGACGGGGCCGCTGGGTGAAAAAGTGAATGCCTGCTGGGGCATGTCCGGTGACGGTAAAACCGCGTTTATCGAAATGGCTGCAGCCAGCGGCCTGGCGTTGGTTCCTCCTGAAAAACGCAATCCATTAGTGACAACGTCTTGTGGTACCGGAGAGTTGATTTTGCAGGCGCTGGAAAGCGGTGCGAAAAGTATCATTATCGGCATTGGCGGTAGCGCGACCAATGACGGCGGCGCGGGTATGGTGCAGGCACTGGGAGCAAAACTCTGTGATGCCAACGGTACTGAAATCGGTTACGGCGGCGGTAGCCTGATTTGCCTCAATACCATCGATGTTTCGGGGCTGGATCCGCGCTTAAAAACCTGTTCAATCCGTGTTGCCTGTGATGTGACGAATCCTCTGACGGGCGATACTGGCGCATCCCGCATCTTTGGGCCTCAGAAAGGGGCGACTGAGGAACACATTGTCGAGCTGGACCGCAATCTTTCCCACTATGCCGATATCATTAAAAAATCGCTCAGGGTGGATGTGAAAGACGTACCTGGCGCGGGAGCGGCTGGTGGTATGGGGGCCGCGTTAATGGCTTTTTTAGGCGCGGAGCTGCGCAGTGGTATCGAGATTGTGACTCAGGCGCTCAATCTGGAAGAACATATTCACGATTGTACGCTGGTGGTCACCGGTGAGGGACGTATCGACAGCCAGAGTGTGCATGGCAAAGTGCCGATTGGTGTGGCAAATGTAGCGAAGAAGTACCATAAACCAGTAATTGGTATTGCCGGTAGCCTGACACGCGATGTGGACGTGGTACACCAATATGGCATTGATGCGGTGTTTAGCGTATTAACCCGGATCGGCACGCTGGAGGACGCTTTCCGCGGGGCATCGGATAATATTTACCGCGCTTCAAGGAATATCGCCGCCACGCTGGCAATCGGAATGCGTAGTGCGGGGTGACAAAGGCGCACGAACCCTCTATACTGCGCGCCGAAGCTGACCAGACAGTCGCCGCTTCGTCGTCGTCCTCTTCGGGGGAGACGGGCGGAGGGGAGGAAAGTCCGGGCTCCATAGGGCAGGGTGCCAGGTAACGCCTGGGGGGGAAACCCACGACCAGTGCAACAGAGAGCAAACCGCCGATGGCCCACGCAAGTGGGATCAGGTAAGGGTGAAAGGGTGCGGTAAGAGCGCACCGCGCGGCTGGTAACAGTCCGTGGCACGGTAAACTCCACCCGGAGCAAGGCCAAATAGGGGTTCACAAGGTACGGCCCGTACTGAACCCGGGTAGGCTGCTTGAGCCAGTGAGCGATTGCTGGCCTAGATGAATGACTGTCCACGACAGAACCCGGCTTATCGGTCAGCTTCACTCTTTATAGAACCCCGCTCCGGC
>NZ_SZWR01000036.1:0-7623 GCF_005280875.1 Citrobacter sp. wls827 | reverse complement strand
ATCAATTAAAGTGAAGAAGCCCATCCTGACGGATGGGCTTTTTTGCGTCTGTATTCCCGGATAACCAGGCTGTTGTAGGCCTGATAAGCGTAGCGCCGTCAGGCACGCCCGGTGCACATTGCCGGATGGCAGTTTCGCCTTATCTGGCCTACGGGTGGGTACGCAGCCAACTAACAATAAACTCGACGATGCTGTTTAGATCATTGAGGTCCAGAACCGGCACACCTACATCCAGCGCAGCGTCGCTGGCCACCGCAATAGTGTGCTCATCAATAGACAACTCAGCAATGCTGTGCCCTGCCGCTTCACGAAACAGCAATATCTTCGCGACAGGTTCATGCTTAAAGCCTTCAACAAGCACCATATCTAACGTCGAAGCATCCATCCGGCTAACCAGATAGGCCAGGTCCAGTTCGGGCTCTTCAGGTGTTTCAACCATTAACGCCCAACGTTGCTTACTGGCAACCAGCGTTTGCGCCGCTCCGGCTTTACGTAGCTCATAGCTATCCTTGCCTGGCTTATCGACATCCATATCGTGGTGTGTATGCTTAATCAATCCGGGACGAATACCTCTGGCGCACAGTTCCGGAATCAATTTTTTCAACAGCGTGGTTTTCCCCGTACCGCTCCAGGCCGCAATAGCGAGTAATGGGATCATGATTTTTCCTGCCATTTTGCGAGTTCTTCGGGGGTGTTCACGTTTACGAATGCATCTTTATGATCGCTGAAATTGACAGCATGACCGCCAGCCAGACGCATAAAGACCATGACGCGTCTTTCACCGGACTGAAGATAATCCTGCAGCAAAGGCTGCATAGAGCGGTGCATCAGCGCAATGGTTGGGTGATCTCTTTCACCATCATGCACCCAGACAACCGGTGCAGCTTTGCGCTGCTCTTTTAAACGAGCGGCCAGATCGTGAGGAATATAGGGCATATCGCACGGGCAGAACAAAAACCATTCCCCCGTTTGCTGCAGGAATACCGATAGCATCCCGGCCAGTGGGCCAGGGAAATCGGCCAATGAATCGGGAATAACTTTCAGGCCGCTTTGCTGGTATATATCCCTGTGGCGATTGGCATTAACCACCACGGTTTCGACCTGCAAAGCGAGAATGTCGGCCACATGTCGCCAAAGAGGTTTACCGTCCAGCTCAAGCAAACCTTTATCGGTTCCGCCCATCCGTCTGGCCTTACCGCCAGCCAGCACAACCCCTGTTATTGCACTATCCAGAATCACTGATATCGCCTCTTTTAATGTGGGATTGACCCTGCTAACGTATCCGTATTGAGCCTAAGGAGCACAACCATGAAATGTAAACGTCTGAATGAAGTTATTGAACTCCTCCAGCCTGCCTGGCAGAAGGAACCCGATCTCAACCTGATGCAATTTTTACAGAAACTGGCGCAAGAGTCAGGTTTTGACGGCGAACTGGCGGATTTAACTGATGACATTCTGATCTATCACCTGAAAATGCGTGACTCGGCGAAAGACGCGGTCATCCCAGGTATTCAGAAAGATTATGAAGAAGATTTTAAAACTGCACTACTCCGCGCACGTGGCGTAATTAAAGAGTAAAAGCTTGTAATCGCCACCACCGAAAGCGCTGCGAAATGATATCCTGAATCATTCGTAGTATTTTCCGGATGATGGGATGAACGACAACGCTTTTAATTTCCAGACGCTACACCCGGATACCATCATGGATGCACTGTTTGAGCAGGGGATCCGGGTGGATTCCGGGCTTACCCCGCTTAACAGCTATGAAAACCGTGTCTATCAATTCCAGGACGAAGACCGTCGACGTTTTGTCGTTAAGTTTTATCGCCCTGAACGTTGGTCTGTCGATCAGATCCAGGAAGAACACCAGTTTGCTCTGGAACTGGTGAGCGATGAAGTCCCGGTAGCTGCGCCGCTAGTACTAAACGGCCAAACGCTGTTAAGTCATCAGGGTTTTCATTATGCGATCTTCCCCAGCGTTGGCGGGCGACAGTTTGAGGCCGACAACATCGATCAGATGGAGGCGGTGGGTCGCTATCTGGGGCGTATGCATCAGACCGGCTGCAAGCGTACTTTTGCCTTTCGCCCAACGATTGGCCTTGAAGAGTATCTGACTGAGCCGCGTAACGTTTTTGAACACGCACCGCTGATCCCATCAGGGCAAAAAGCGGCCTTCCTTAAGGCAACGGATGCGCTGATCGCACTCGTTACCGATCGCTGGCATACGCGTTTTAACACATTACGCCTGCACGGTGATTGCCATGCCGGTAATATTTTGTGGCGCGATGGCCCGATGTTTGTCGATTTAGATGATGCTCGTAATGGTCCGGCTGTTCAGGATTTATGGATGCTTCTCAATGGCGATAAAGCTGAACAACGCATGCAGCTTGAAACCATTATCGAAGCTTATGAAGAGTTTAGTGAGTTCGATACTTCTGAAATCGGACTGATAGAACCTTTACGCGCTATGCGTTTAGTTTATTATCTTGCCTGGCTAATTCGACGTTGGGCTGACCCTGCGTTTCCAAAAAACTTCCCGTGGTTAACCGGGGAAGATTACTGGCATCGTCAGACTGCGACCTTTATTGAGCAGGCAAAAATTCTGCAAGAGCCCCCCTTACAATTAACGCCAATGTATTAATCGGAGAAACTTGAACATGAAAAAAATATGGCTGGCGCTGGCTGGTATGGTTTTAGCTTTTAGCGCATCGGCAGCGCAGTTCCAGGATGGTAAGCAATACATCACACTGGAAAAGCCTGTTGCGGGTGAACCGCAGGTGTTGGAGTTTTTCTCCTTCTACTGCCCACATTGCTACCAGTTTGAAGAAGTGCTTCACGTGTCTGATAATGTGAAGAAAAAGCTGCCGGAAGGCACCAAGATGACCAAATACCACGTCGAATTTCTGGGGCCTTTGGGTAAAGATCTGACGCAGGCATGGGCGGTTGCTATGGCGCTGGGCGTTGAAGATCAGGTCACTGTTCCGCTGTTTGAAGGGGTTCAGAAAACTCAGACCGTTCAATCTGTTGCAGATATCCGCAAAGTGTTTGTCGACGCAGGTATTAAAGGCGAAGACTATGATGCGGCATGGAACAGCTTCGTGGTGAAATCACTCGTGGCGCAGCAGGAAAAAGCGGCGGCTGACTTGCAGCTGCAGGGCGTGCCGGCGATGTTTGTTAATGGCAAATATCAGGTCAACCCGCAGGGTATGGACACCAGCAGCATGGATATCTTTGTACAACAGTATGCGGATACCGTGAAGTATCTGGTCGGTCAGAAGTAAAAGAAAAGCCGGTCACTGACCGGCTTTTTTATTTGAGGCTTTAATTGCATCGAGCTGCGCGTCTTTCTCACTCCACAGCGTATTTAGCCATAGCTGAAACCGACGCTTGAATCCCTTATCGTTTACGTAATCACCGTGCAACTCTTCATGGATTGGCTCCAGATTCACCCGCACGACAATCCGCGTTAACTTACCGCTCAGCATATCGTAGAACGGTCGGCTGCTGTTTTCCGGATAGCACAACGTGACGTTCAACATTTTATCGAACTGTGACCCCAGGACGTTCAAGGCCATCGCAATACCGGCCGCCTTGGGAGGAAGCAGGTTTTGATAGGGTGAACGGGTTTGCTCGCGTTTTTCTTTGGTAAACCGTGAACCCTCAACAAAATTCACAATGGTTGTTGGATGCGCACGAAATTTCTCGCAGGAACGACGCGTTGTTTCGACATCTTTACCGCGCTGTTCCGGGTGGCGAAGCAGATAACCACGCGAATAGCGTTTCATAAACGGCATATCCAGCGCCCAGCAGGCCAGGCCAATAAAGGGTACCCAGGCTAACTGCTGCTTGAGGAAGTATTTATTCATCGGGATGTGCTTACGGAATAGAACGCAAAGCACAACGATATCAGCCCAGCTGTAATGGTTACAAATGAGCAGATACCAATTTTTCTTGCTAAGACCTTCCAGCCCCTCGATATCCCACTTTAATCGTGGATTAAGGTGCAGCAGTAGCGCCAGACCTTCACACCAGCAATACATCATGAAATTACAGAAGACAGAAACCTTGCGCCAGACGACAGGAATGGGCAAAAGGAGTTTTACAACCCCTGCAAGGATGATCGGCACAGAACAAAAAATCGTGACCAATATGGTCAATACGATACTCAGCAACAGCGTTATCGCAGCGAGTATTCTCGTCATAATTAAATTATTCAAAAGGTTAGCCATAGATAGTGCGCTAAATGAGGCGCAAGGGGCTGATTTTATCAGAAAACGAACCAAATGATGGATCTTCGCTGAATAGAAAAAACAGGAATATCTATCCACATCAGGATATAAGCTTTAAAAATGGAATAAAATGCTGTGTCTTTATTTAATGCTTTGAAATTTATATAAAAATATTATGAAGTGATAATTTTGTTGCTACATTTAAAGAGCTGAAAATTATTTATTCACAAAGTTATCCACAGCACGCTTTGCGAGCAACGCAGAAGATCTGCAAAAGATTTTCGACAAATGCGGCGAAAAACTCATGTTTTCATCCTGTCTGTGGCATCCTTTACCCATAATCTGATAAACAGGCACGGACATTATGGTTCAGATCCCAGAAAACCCACTTATCCTTGTAGACGGTTCATCTTACCTGTATCGCGCATACCACGCGTTCCCGCCGCTGACGAACAGCGCAGGAGAGCCTACTGGTGCGATGTACGGCGTCCTCAACATGTTGCGTAGCTTGATTCTGCAATATCAACCTACGCATGCAGCGGTGGTATTCGACGCTAAGGGTAAAACCTTCCGTGATGAATTATTCGAACACTATAAGTCGCACCGCCCGCCAATGCCGGACGATTTACGTGCGCAGATTGAACCTCTGCATGCGATGGTAAAAGCGATGGGGCTGCCATTGCTGGCGGTTTCAGGCGTGGAAGCGGACGATGTCATCGGTACGCTGGCACGTGAGGCAGAGAAGGTGGGGCGTCCGGTACTGATTAGCACCGGCGATAAAGATATGGCTCAACTGGTGACGCCGAATATCACCCTCATCAACACTATGACTAATACGATCCTTGGTCCGGATGAGGTCGTAAATAAGTACGGTGTTCCGCCTGAATTGATCATCGATTTCCTGGCGCTGATGGGGGACTCCTCAGATAACATTCCAGGTGTACCAGGCGTGGGTGAAAAAACGGCTCAGGCGTTGCTGCAGGGGCTGGGTGGGTTGGATACTCTCTATGCGGAATCCGACAAAATAGCAGGGCTGAGCTTCCGTGGTGCCAAAACCATGGCAGGCAAACTCGAGCAGAATAAAGAAGTGGCGTATCTCTCGTATAAGCTGGCTACCATCAAAACGGATGTTGAGCTGGAATTAACCTGCGAGCAGCTGGAAGTGCGCCAACCAGCAGCAGAAGAACTGCTGGGCTTGTTTAAACAGTATGAATTCAAGCGTTGGGTTACTGACGTTGAAGCCGGTAAATGGCTACAGGCGAAAGGGACGAAACCGGCAGCTAAACCGCAGGAGACCATCGTTGTCGATGAAACGCCTGAGGAACCTGCCACGGTGCTTTCCTACGACAATTATGTGACGATTCTGGACGAAGCAACGCTGGAAGAGTGGATTGCAAAGCTGAAGAAAGCGCCCGTCTTTGCCTTTGATACTGAAACTGACAGCCTGGACAACATCTCCGCGAATCTGGTTGGCCTGTCTTTTGCCATTGAGCCAGGTGTGGCTGCGTATGTTCCTGTCGCTCATGATTACCTGGATGCCCCCGATCAGATCTCTCGCGACCGCGCGCTGGCGCTCCTGAAGCCGCTGCTGGAAGATGAGAACGCGCATAAAGTTGGGCAAAACCTGAAGTACGATCGCGGTATCCTGGCGAACTATGGCATCGAGCTTCGCGGCATCACCTTTGACACCATGCTCGAATCCTACATTCTTAACAGTGTTGCAGGCCGACACGACATGGACAGCCTGTCAGATCGCTGGCTGAAACATAAAACCATCACCTTTGAAGAGATTGCCGGGAAAGGTAAAAACCAGCTGACCTTTAACCAGATAGCACTGGAAGAGGCCGGGCGCTATGCCGCAGAGGATGCCGATGTTACGCTTCAGTTGCATCTGAAGATGTGGCCAGAACTGCAGAAGCACAAAGGGCCGCTAAATGTTTTCGAAAATATTGATATGCCGCTGGTCCCGGTTCTGTCCCGCGTTGAGCGCAATGGTGTGAAAATCGATCCGGCTGTTCTGCACAAGCATTCAGAAGAGCTGACGCTGCGTTTGAACGAGCTGGAGCAAAAAGCGCACGAGATTGCCGGAGAAGCGTTTAACCTGTCTTCCACCAAGCAGCTGCAAACTATCTTGTTTGAAAAGCAAGGTATTAAGCCGCTGAAGAAAACCCCTGGCGGCGCGCCATCAACGTCAGAAGAGGTGCTGGAAGAGCTCGCGCTGGATTATCCGTTGCCGAAAGTTATCCTGGAATATCGTGGGTTAGCAAAACTGAAGTCGACCTACACGGATAAGCTTCCGTTGATGATCAACCCAAAAACCGGACGAGTGCATACCTCATATCACCAGGCTGTCACGGCGACCGGACGTTTGTCTTCAACCGATCCTAACCTGCAAAACATCCCGGTACGTAACGATGAAGGTCGTCGTATTCGCCAGGCATTTATCGCACCAGAAGACTACGTGATTGTCTCTGCGGACTACTCGCAGATCGAGCTGCGTATTATGGCGCATCTCTCGCGCGATAAAGGCCTGCTTACCGCGTTTGCCGAAGGGAAAGATATTCACCGTGCAACGGCGGCAGAAGTTTTTGGTTTACCGCTGGATTCCGTGACTGGTGAACAACGCCGCAGCGCAAAAGCCATTAACTTTGGTCTGATCTATGGCATGAGCGCCTTCGGTCTGGCGCGTCAGCTGAATATTCCGCGTAAAGAAGCACAGAAGTACATGGATCTCTACTTCGAGCGCTACCCTGGCGTGCTGGAATATATGGAACGAACGCGTGCACAGGCAAAAGAGCAGGGTTACGTTGAAACGCTGGAAGGTCGTCGCCTCTATTTACCGGACATTAAATCCAGTAATGGCGCTCGCCGCGCCGGTGCAGAACGCGCGGCAATTAACGCCCCGATGCAGGGTACTGCCGCAGACATTATCAAACGAGCGATGATTGCGGTGGACGGATGGCTGCAAACCGAGCAACCGCGTGTGCGTATGATCATGCAGGTGCACGATGAACTGGTGTTTGAAGTGCATAAAGATGACCTCGAAAGCGTCTCGAAAAAGATCTATCAGCTGATGGAAAACGAGACGCAAATTGATGTGCCATTGCTGGTGGAAGTCGGTAGTGGTGAGAACTGGGATCAGGCGCACTAAGGGTTTACTGAATAACGGCTCTTTTTCGTAACTAAGCAACATAAGATAGAGCTTTTTGTGATGTCCATTAGAATTCCCTATGTAAGGAATGAAAAAAAATTACAAAAAGTGCTTTCTGAGCTGCTTAAAAAAGAGTAAAGTTATTCACGTAGGGTACAGAGGTAAGATGTTCTATCTTTCAGACCTTTTACTTCACGTAATCGGATTTGGCTGAATATTTTAGCCGCCCCAGTCAGTAATGAC
>NZ_SZWR01000030.1:0-17517 GCF_005280875.1 Citrobacter sp. wls827 | reverse complement strand
TCATCATAAAAAAAGGCCACTCTTAAAGAGTGGCCTGAGAGGGCATTACTGATTCCCGATTTGATCACCGTAAGGCAGGGAGTCGTAATCAATCAGGGCGTTTTTCTTGTACGGATTACCAATCCAGCGGGTCGTCTCTTTGAACTCCGGGCTGGTAATAGAACGGGTTGGATCGAAACCGTCATACGTAAAGCCGGCCAAATCTGACCAGGTATGGATAAGTTCAGAGCTGCTGTACTTGCGATTAACGTCCTGTGAGAAGTCGCGCGGGTGCGCAGCCTGCCATTTTTCAGACGTCCACAGCAGGAACGGTACCGTATACATATGGCGCGTTGGGCTATCTTCGTTACGGCCCTGCGTTTTATGTGGCGGCGTGTCATACACTTCTTCACCATGGTCAGAGAAGTAGAGCAGGAAGCCGTTTGGATCAGTTGCTTTGTAGTCTTTGATCAGGCTGGCAATGATATGGTCGTTATAGACGTTGGCATTGTCATAATCGTTATATGACTCCAGTTCATCACTGCTCAGACCTGCAGGTACGTTCTCGGTATTACCGTCAAACTTGCCCTGGCCTTCCGGATAGCGGAATTTGTATTTAATGTGCGTACCCAGCAAGTGGACGATGATGAACTTTTTCGGAGCCGGGTCGGCCATGACTTCTTTAAACGGCGCCAGTACGTTGCTGTCATATTCACGCGCACTTTGGGTACGCTGCTGGTTCATATAGAACTGCTTGTCTGTCTGCCGGGAAAATACGGTCAGCATGGTGTTACGGGCGGTCATTGTTTGCTGGTTGGTGATCCAGAAGGTTTTATAACCCGCCTGTTTCATCATATTCATCAACGACGGCTGCGTCAGATATAAATCCGGGTTCTTCTCGTTCGCGAAGGTCAGCGCCTGTTGCAGGATTTCAATCGTGTACGGACGTGAGGTCACGACATTATTGAAAACGGTGAAGTTTGGATCGGATTTATGCAGCGCATCCAGTTCCGGCGTGGTTTCACGTGGGTAGCCGTACAGGCTCATGCGGCCACGTTGAGTTGACTCGCCAATCACCAGCACCAGCGTACGCGGAGCATCACCAGAATTGTCTTTAAAGTTAGCCAGTGGTGGCAGTGCGTTGTTCTCATTCAGCAGGCTATTTAATGCGGTCAATTGTTGACGGTATTGATAATAACCAGAGATGAACTGCCATGGCGCGGCAGGCTCCATGCGCGATGCAAGGCCGCCCAGCGTTTTCTCAAAAGGCTTATGCTTGATAAACGTATTGACGGTCATTGGGTGCAGAATTAAACCGTACAACAGCGCAAATGACACCAGATAACGCCATGGCGAAGGAATATGAACCGGGCGTAAACGCGTCCACAGCAGGATTGCGGTTGCTGTGTAGGCCAGTGCGATAAGTACGATCTTGAGACTGAAATATTGGCTCAGATATTCGCGGGCTTCGTTGGCGTTGGTTTCAAACATGACGAACAGAACGCTTTGTGAGAATTCTTGTCCGTAAATAACATAATAACTCAGCGCGGCCAATGAAGCAGCCCAGAGTGCCACACCAATAACGGCAGCGATAATGCGAATACGGTTCGGGAATAAGAATACCGGAATCAACCACAATGAGCTGAACAGTATTGAGTCGCGTAATCCGTTAGTTCCGCTATAGCCAGTAAAATAAATAATGGCCTGGAGTAAGGTAGAGAAGAACCAAAAATAGAGGAGTGCCCAACCCAGGGCTTTCCAGCTAAATTTGGGTTTAGACTGGAGTTGTAAGGATTGCATAGTGTGAGCCTGTCTTTAATCGTAGCGCCAACGTTAGCGGCTAAACATTAAGAGGATCTGAAGCAATGCGAGTCGAAAATCGCGTTCTGCTAACAAATATCCATTGGATGTATAAAATGCAGACAGGAATATATTAAAAATGAGATGGTTATGACAGCAGTATTTTATATCACCCTCGCGCAATAGCACGAGGGTGACAGGCATAAAAATTAGCCGGTGTTACGCATACCGGCAGCAACGCCAGCAATTGTCACCATTAGCGCCTGTTCGACGCGTGGGTCTGGTGCATGACCTTGCTCTTCTGCCTGGCGCGAACGATATAATAACTCGGCCTGTAAGACGTTCAGCGGGTCAGTATAAATATTCCTTAACTGAATAGACTCGGCAATCCACGGTAGATCGGCCATCAAATGTGAGTCATTGGCGATTGCCAACACCACATTGATATCGGCTTCCAGACGCTGACGCAGTTCTTCACCCAATGGCCAAAGCTCTTTTTTGACCAGGCGTTGATCGTAGTACTCCGCCAGCCACAGGTCAGCTTTTGAGAACACCATCTCCAGCATGCCAAGACGCGTGGAGAAGAATGGCCAGTCACGGCACATTGCTTCAAGCTCGCTTTGCTTACCGTCTTCAACCACTTTTTGCAGTGCCGTACCCGCACCCAGCCAGGCCGGAAGCATCAGGCGGTTCTGCGTCCAGGCGAAGATCCACGGAATAGCACGCAGAGACTCTACGCCACCGGTCGGGCGACGTTTTGCCGGACGTGAGCCGAGTGGTAACTTGCCCAGTTCCTGCTCTGGTGTTGCGGAACGGAAGTAAGGAACGAAGTCTTTGTTTTCACGAACATATCCACGATAGAGATCGCAGGAGATATCTGAAAGCTCATCCATGATATGACGCCAGTTATCTTTTGGCTCCGGCGGCGGTAACAGGTTAGCCTCCAGAATTGCGGCAGTGTACAGCGACAGGCTGCTGATGGTGACTTCCGGCAGGCCGTACTTAAAGCGGATCATCTCACCTTGTTCTGTCACGCGCAGGCCGCCTTTCAGGCTGCCTGGCGGTTGAGAGAGCAGTGCCGCATGGGCAGGCGCGCCGCCGCGACCAATGGAGCCGCCGCGACCGTGGAACAGCGTCAGTTCGATACCGGCTTTTTCGCAGGTTTTGATCAGCGCGTCCTGTGCCTGGTATTGCGCCCAGGAGGCCGCCATCACGCCCGCATCTTTTGCGGAGTCAGAGTAGCCAATCATGACCATCTGTTTGCCCTGAATAAAGCCGCGATACCAGTCGATATTCAGTAGCTGGCTCATGACATCATCGGCGTTGTTCAGGTCGTCCAGCGTCTCAAACAGCGGGGCAACAGGCATAGCAAAACCAATGCCGGATTCTTTCAGCAGTAAATGCACGGCCAGTACGTCAGACGGTGTTTTCGCCATTGAGATAACATAGGCAGCAATGGAGCCATAAGGCGCTTCGGCAATCACCCGGCAGGTATCGAGCACTTCACGGGTATCGTTGCTCGGTTCCCAGTGACGCGGCAGCAGCGGACGCTTGGAATTCAGCTCGCGGATCAGGAACGCTTGTTTATCCGCTTCTGACCAGTTTTCGTAGTCGCCAATTCCCAGATAGCGGGTCAGTTCGCCCAGTGCTTCGGTATGACGAGTGCTTTCCTGACGAATATCAATGCGTACCAGCGGTACGCCAAAACATTTCACGCGCCTAAGGGTGTCGAGCAACTCGCCATTGGCGATGATGCCCATACCACAGGCCTGTAGAGACTGGTAACACGCGTATAGCGGCTCCCAAAGCTGTTCGTTTTGGGTTAGCAGGCCAACAGGTTTTGGCAGTTTTTCGCCTTTCAGACGCGCTTCCAGCCAGGCCTGAGTTGCCATCAGACGTGAACGCAGCATTTTCATCAGATAGCGATAAGGTTCTGCCGCACCTTCTTCACCGACCAGCGCCATCAGTTCCGGAGTGGCTTCAACCATCGACAGTTCAGAAATCAAAAACTGGATGTCTTTCAGGAACAAGTCAGTGGCTTTCCAACGGCTAAGCAGCAACACATGGCGGGTGATATCTGCGGTGACATTCGGGTTACCATCACGGTCGCCGCCCATCCAGGAGGTAAAACGTACCGGAACAAAATCGACAGGTAGCTTATAGCCCAGATGTTCTTCCAGCTGTTCATTTAGCTCGCGCAGGTAGTTGGGTACGCCTTCCCACAGGCTGTTTTCAACCACTGCGAAGCCCCATTTGGCTTCATCAACCGGGCTTGGTCGTAGTTTACGGATTTCATCCGTATGCCAGGACTGAGCAATCAACTGACGCAAACGACGCATCAGCTGGTGGCGCTCGTAATCGACGATGTCTTTATTATCAAGCTGTTTGAGGCATGCGTTTACTTCACCCATTTTATGAATCAAGGTGCGGCGGGTGATTTCGGTTGGGTGCGCGGTCAACACCAGCTCCAGAGACAGCGATTCCACGGCTTTCTTGATGGTGGTTTCATCGAGGTTGGGCTGGTCTTTCAATTTACGCAGGGTGCGAGCAATCACTTCCGGGTTGCTGGCAGCTTCGCCTTTTGGCGAAATACTATGGTACTGCTCGGCGGTATTGGCCAGATTCAGGAACTGGCTAAATGCGCGGGCAACGGGCAGCAGCTCGTCGTTAGACAGATTTTGCAGTGTGGTGAGCAGTTCCTGGCGATTAACTTCATTGCCAGCGCGGGATGACTTGGACAACTTACGGATTGTTTCTACGCGGTCGAGAATGTTCTCCCCCAGCGCGTCCTTGATGGTCTCTCCCAGCACTTTGCCGAGCATACTGACATTACTACGCAACGCGGAATATTGTTCGTTCATATTTACCCAGACACCCCATCTTGAAATTATTAGCCCTGTATTTTTCGGGCTTAACTTTTTAGCCGTCTTTTATAAAGCCACGTAAAACTCGTGGCGTCAATTGCTGCGAAATCGGTTCAGCAAACGAAAAAATGGCGGCAATTTACGTTATTTAATTCACATCGAACCAAATAAGCGTTGCTTATGGAAATGTTAAGAAATCGCCCCAATTACCCCTAAAGGGTTATCAGGGCAACAAGCCGCTAATGCCAGCAGAAATGGTGCACAACCTGGGTGATTAATTCGCGGGTTGGCTTAATAAAGCGTGTTTCCAGATATTCATCCGGCTGATGTGCCTGATTAATAGAACCGGGACCCAATACCAGCGTCGGACACAGCGTCTGGATAAAGGGCGCTTCGGTGCAGTAGTTCACTACTTCAGTCTGTGCGCCCAGCAGTTTCTCAACCACCTCGACCAGCTGATGGTCCGGCGGACACTCATAGCCAGGAATGGGCGGATGCAGTTCCGATACCGTCAGGCGACCCGGCCAACGTTCGCTGACAGGGGCCAGTGCTTCGTTAAGTAACCCATTGAGATCGTTTAGCGTCATACCCGGTAGCGGGCGAATATCCATATGCAGTTCGCAGCAGGCGCAGATACGGTTAGCAGCATCGCCGCCATGAATATGGCCCAGATTTAACGTGGGGTACGGCACGGTAAAGGCGTCATGGTGATAGCGTTCTTTCAGGTCATCGCGCAGCTTCATGATATGGCCGATGGCATCATGCATCAGTTCAATCGCATTCACGCCGCGTGCCGGATCGCTTGAGTGACCCGACTGACCCAAAATTCGAATTGCGTTGGAGATATGGCCTTTGTGCGCGCGAACGGGCTGCAGAGATGTCGGTTCGCCAATGATTGCACAGTCCGGGCGGAGCGAGGTCGTTTCAGAAAAGTAACGTGCGCCGGCCATACTGGTTTCTTCATCAGCGGTAGCCAGAATGTAGAGTGGTTTTTTCAGTTTCGTTACATCCACACCGCGCAGTGCATCGAGAATAAAGGCGAAAAAGCCTTTCATATCCGCCGTACCCAGACCGTAAAGCTTATTGTCGTGTTCGGTGAGGGTGAAGGGATCGCGTGTCCAACGGCCATCGTCAAAAGGTACGGTATCGGTATGGCCTGCCAACAACAGGCCGCCAGCACCGTGCCCGACACTCGCCAGCATGTTGAATTTATTGCGCGTACCAGGAACAGGCTGAACTTCAACATTGAAGCCTAAATCTTTAAACCAGTTCGCCAGCAGAGTGATTAAACCTGCATTGCTTTGATCGAGCGCTTCTTCGGTTGCGCTAATCGACGGTGTGGCAATCAGAGCGCGGTAAATCTCGATAAATGGCGGTAAATTGTTTTTCATTGTTGACACACCTCGGGTCATGATAGTATCAATATTCATGCAGTATTTGTGAATAAAAATACAATAACGTTGAGCGTAATAAAACCCACCAAGTGTAAGGTGAGGTGATAAAGGCTTATACCTGGCAACCGAATCTAAGAAGGTGAACAGCTCCGATGTTGAATACGCTGATTGTGGGCGCGAGTGGCTACGCTGGCGCAGAGCTTGTGACCTATGTAAATCGCCATCCTGATATGACCATAACCGCTTTGACCGTCTCAGCGCAAAGCAATGATGCAGGAAAATTAATCTCCGATTTACATCCGCAGCTAAAAGGCATTGTCGATTTGCCGTTACAGCCAATGTCCGATATCAGCGAGTTTAGCGCAGGGGTGGACGTTGTGTTTCTCGCGACGGCTCATGAGGTCAGTCATGATCTGGCACCGCAGTTTCTGCGTGCCGGGTGTGTGGTGTTTGACCTCTCAGGCGCGTTCCGCGTAAACGACGGCGCATTTTATGAGAAATACTATGGCTTTACCCATCAGCATCCTGAACTGCTGGAACAGGCAGTATACGGTCTGGCTGAGTGGAGCGCAGACAGACTGAAAGACGCGAATTTGATTGCTGTGCCGGGTTGTTACCCGACGGCAGCACAATTGTCGCTGAAACCACTGATTGATGCCGGGCTGTTGGATCTCCGTCAGTGGCCGGTGATTAACGCCACCAGTGGGGTGAGCGGTGCGGGCCGTAAGGCCGCTATTTCGAACAGCTTTTGTGAAGTGAGCCTGCAACCATATGGCGTGTTTACTCACCGCCATCAGCCGGAAATCGCGACTCACCTGGGTACGGAGGTGATCTTCACTCCACATCTGGGCAATTTCCCACGTGGGATCCTGGAAACCATTACCTGCCGTCTGAATGCGGGTGTAACTCAGGCTCAGGTAGCGCAGACGCTGCAACAGGCATATAGCGATAAACCGCTGGTGCGTCTGTATGACAAAGGGGTTCCGGCGCTGAAGAATGTGGTTGGCTTACCGTTCTGTGATATCGGATTTGCAGTGCAGGGCGAACATCTGATTGTGGTAGCGACTGAAGATAACTTATTGAAGGGCGCGGCGGCACAGGCCATGCAGTGCGCAAATATCCGTTTCGGCTTTGCTGAGACGCAGTCTCTTATTTAAGGGTGCAATGATGAATCCATTAATTATCAAGCTGGGCGGCGTTTTACTGGATAGCGAAGAGGCGCTGGAGCGTCTGTTTACCGAGCTGGTAAATTATCGCGAGTCGCATCAGCGTCCGCTGGTCATTGTGCACGGTGGTGGCTGTGTCGTCGACGAGCTGATGAAACAACTCAATCTGCCGGTGAAAAAGAAAAATGGTCTGCGTGTTACGCCAGGCGATCAAATCGACATCATCACAGGGGCACTGGCGGGAACGGCGAATAAAACCTTGCTGGCCTGGGCGAAGAAACATCAAATTGCCTCTGTGGGTCTGTATCTTGGCGATGGCGACAGTGTAAAAGTGACGCCACTCGATAAAGAGTTGGGTCACGTTGGACTGGCGCAGCCGGGTTCGCCTAAGCTGATTAACACGCTGCTGGAAGGGGGTTTTCTGCCAGTAGTGAGTTCCATTGGCGTTACTGAGGATGGGCTGTTGATGAACGTTAATGCCGATCAGGCGGCGACGGCGCTGGCGGCAACGCTGGGTGCGGATCTGATCCTGCTTTCTGATGTGAGCGGTATTCTGGATGGCAAAGGCCAGCGTATTGCCGAAATGACCGCGACGAAAGCGGAACAGCTGATTGAGCAGGGTATTATTACCGATGGCATGATCGTGAAGGTCAATGCGGCGCTGGATGCTGCGCGTACGCTGGGCCGCCCGGTAGATATCGCTTCCTGGCGTCATGCTGAGCAACTCCCGGCGTTGTTTAACGGCACGCCGATTGGTACGCGTATTCTGGCTTAACTATTAATGTGCCGGATGGCGGCTTCGCCTTATCCGGCCTGGATGGGTTTTGTAGGCCCGGTAAGCGCAGAGCCACCGGGCAAAAATATCATATTAAGGAAATTCGTTATGGCACTTTGGGGTGGGCGTTTTACACAGGCAGCAGATCAGCGGTTCAAACAGTTCAACGACTCGTTGCGTTTTGACTACCGCCTGGCAGAGCAGGATATTGTCGGCTCTGTGGCCTGGTCCAAAGCGCTGGTAACCGTCGGCGTACTGACTGCTGATGAACAACTGCAGCTGGAAGAAGCGTTGAATAATCTGCTGGAAGAGGTTCGCGCGAATCCGCAGCAGATCCTGCAAAGCGATGCGGAAGATATTCACAGCTGGGTGGAAGGCAAGCTGATTGATAAAGTCGGGCAGTTAGGTAAAAAACTGCACACCGGGCGTAGCCGTAATGACCAGGTGGCAACTGATCTTAAACTGTGGTGCAAAGACACGGTCATGGAACTGCTGTCTGCTAATCGTCAGTTGCAAAGCGCGTTGGTCGACACCGCGCAAGATAATCAGGACGCGGTTATGCCGGGTTACACACACTTGCAACGTGCACAGCCGGTGACGTTTGCTCACTGGTGTCTGGCTTATGTCGAAATGCTGGCACGTGACGAGAGCCGTCTGCAGGACGCGCTTAAGCGTCTGGACGTTAGTCCGTTAGGCTGCGGCGCGCTGGCGGGTACGGCGTATGAAATCGATCGCGAGCAGCTGGCGGGTTGGTTGGGCTTTGCCTCGGCTACGCGCAACAGTCTGGACAGCGTTTCTGACCGTGACCATGTACTGGAGTTGCTCTCTGATGCCTCTATCGGCATGGTGCATCTGTCGCGTTTTGCTGAAGATCTGATTTTCTTTAACACCGGTGAAGCGGGCTTTGTCGAGCTGTCCGATCGTGTGACCTCAGGTTCATCTCTGATGCCGCAGAAGAAAAACCCGGATGCATTAGAGCTGATCCGTGGCAAATGCGGTCGCGTGCAGGGTGCGTTGACCGGCATGATGATGACACTGAAAGGTCTGCCGCTGGCGTACAACAAAGATATGCAGGAAGACAAAGAAGGGCTGTTCGACGCGCTCGACACCTGGCTGGACTGTCTGCATATGGCCGCGCTGGTGCTGGATGGCATCCAGGTGAAACGTCCGCGTTGTCAGGAAGCGGCGCAGCAGGGTTATGCCAACGCCACTGAATTGGCGGATTATCTGGTTGCCAAAGGTGTTCCGTTCAGAGAAGCACACCATATCGTAGGTGAGACGGTGGTTGAGGCGATTCGTCAGGGCAAACCGCTGGAAGCGCTGTCGCTTGCTGACTTGCAAAAGTTCAGCAGCGTCATTGGCGATGATGTCTATCCGATACTCTCGTTGCAATCGTGCCTGGACAAGCGTGCGGCGAAAGGCGGCGTGTCACCCCAGCAGGTTGCGCAGGCGATCGACGATGCAAAGGCGCGTCTCGCATAACCTTTGTTGTTGTAGGCCTGACAAGCGTAGCGTCATCAGGCAAAAAGTTATCAGAGCCTGGCATTAAGCCGGGCTTTTTTATGCAAAAAAAATGCGGACCAGAGGTCCGCAAAAGTTCACGTTGGCTTTAGTTATTTCGAGTATGAGAACGGACAGGCGCTTCAAGGGTTAAAGGGTACCGTTCCGTTTCTGTGGTGCATTATTAAACAGAAAGCTTGATAGGGATAATCGTTCGTTGCTATGCTACCTATCGCCATGAACTATCGTGGCGATGGAGGATGAATAATGAATATTCGTGATCTTGAATACCTGGTGGCGCTAGCCGAGCATCGTCACTTCCGGCGAGCGGCGGACTCCTGCCACGTCAGCCAGCCAACGCTTAGCGGGCAAATCCGCAAACTGGAAGATGAGCTTGGCGTTATGCTGCTGGAGCGTACGAGTCGTAAAGTGCTGTTCACTCAGGCAGGTTTACTGCTGGTGGATCAGGCGCGTACCGTGCTGCGCGAGGTCAAAGTGCTCAAGGAAATGGCAAGCCAACAAGGCGAGACAATGTCAGGCCCGCTGCACATTGGTTTGATCCCAACGGTGGGGCCATACCTGTTGCCGCATATTATCCCTATGTTGCACCAGACCTTCCCGAAACTGGAAATGTACCTGCATGAAGCGCAGACACATCAGCTGCTGGCACAACTGGATAGCGGTAAGCTCGACTGCGTCATTCTGGCGCTGGTGAAAGAGAGTGAGGCGTTCATCGAAGTACCGCTATTTGATGAGCCTATGCTGCTGGCGATCTATGAAGATCACCCATGGGCAAACCGTGACTGTGTGCCGATGTCAGATTTAGCAGGTGAAAAACTGCTGATGCTGGAAGATGGCCACTGCCTGCGCGATCAGGCAATGGGCTTCTGCTTTGAAGCGGGTGCTGATGAAGATACCCATTTTCGGGCAACCAGTCTGGAAACGCTGCGTAACATGGTGGCGGCAGGAAGCGGGATTACCTTACTGCCTGCGCTGGCTGTTCCGCCGGAGCGTAAGCGTGATGGTGTCGTTTATCTGCCATGCATTAAACCCGAACCGCGTCGTACGATTGGTCTGGTGTACCGTCCTGGTTCGCCGCTGCGCAGCCGTTATGAACAGCTGGCAGAGGCCATCCGGGGATCAATGGATGGCCATTTCGACAGTGCGTTAAAACAGGCGGTTTAAGCCATTTAGCGCCGCTACCCGATAGGCTTCTGCCATGGTTGGGTAGTTAAAGGTGGTGTTAACGAAGTACTCGATGGTGTTACCACCACCTTTTTGCTCCATGATCGCCTGACCGATATGAATAATTTCGGCTGCGCGTTCCCCAAAGCAGTGGATCCCCAAAATCTCTTTGGTCTCGCGATGGAACAGGATCTTCAGCGTTCCGACACTCATACCGACGATTTGCGCCCGCGCCAGATGTTTAAACTGGGCGCGACCGACTTCGTATGGGACTTTCATTGCCGTTAGCTGCTGTTCGGTTTTACCGACGGAGCTGATTTCCGGAATGGTATAAATCCCGGTCGGGATATCTTCAATCAGATGCGCGGTGGCTTCGCCTTTGACCAGTGCCTGGGCGGCAATGCGTCCCTGGTCGTAGGCCGCCGATGCCAGGCTCGGATAACCGATCACATCGCCAACGGCATAGACGTGCGGCAGCGCGGTCTGATACATGCTATTTACTTTTAGCTGCCCGCGACTGTCGGTTTTCAGACCAATATTTTCCAGTGCCAGCGAATCGGTATTACCGGTGCGACCATTGGCGTACAGCAGGCAGTCTGCCTTCAGTTTCTTACCGGATTTCAGGTGCATGATGACGCCGTCATCACAGCCTTCAATCCGCTCATACTCTTCATTGTGGCGAATGACCACACCGCTGTTCCAGAAGTGGTAAGAGAGCGAGTCGGACATCTCTTGATCGAGGAACGCCAGCAGACGATCGCGGGTGTTAATTAAATCAACTTTTACGTCCATTCCACGGAAGATCGACGCATATTCACAGCCAATCACGCCTGCGCCATAAATCAGAACATGGCGAGGTTCGTGATGCAGGCTGAGGATAGAATCACTGTCGTAAACGCGTGGGTGCGAAAAATCGACGTCAGTTGGGTGATAAGGGCGTGAGCCACAGGCAATAACAAACTTATCTGCGGTGAGTGTTTCCACTGTACCGTCGTGGCATTCCAGGGCGATCGTGTGTTCATCAACAAAACGGGCATTGCCCTGCAAAATTTCGCAGTGGTTACGCTCGTAAAATCCTTGCCGCATACGCGTTTGCTGATTAATGACGTTATCAGCGTGGTTGAGAATATCGGCGAAAGAAGAACGAAGAAGTCGGGAATGGTCGCTATAAAGTGGGTTCTGATTGAATTCGATAATTCGGCTGACTGCGTGGCGGAGCGCTTTCGACGGGATTGTGCCCCAATGGGTACAGCCTCCGCCGACGTTATGATAGCGCTCAATTACCGCGACGCGCGCTCCTTGCTTAACCAGACCCATTGCAGCGCCTTCGCCGCCGGGACCGGAACCTATTACTATTGCATCGTAATCGTAGGAATGTGACATGGTCAGGCTTACCTGTTCTTATACATAAAAGCAACAGAATAGTAACATCGTTGTCGGGATAACCCAATTATCGTTGTGCTTTTTTGCGAAGTCGAAGCACAAACTGCGCGTAAACAATCATTCACAAAGCCATGCCAACCGCCTAATCTCTGGTATAGTGCCAGCAAGGTATGTGGAAGGATTCAGACATCGTGATGGGCGTTAGAGCGCAACAAAAAGAGAAAACCCGGCGTTCGCTGGTAGAAGCCGCATTTAGTCAACTCAGCGCTGAGCGTAGTTTTGCCAGCCTCAGTTTACGCGAAGTCGCTCGTGAAGCGGGCATTGCGCCAACCTCGTTTTATCGCCATTTCCGCGATGTGGATGAACTCGGTCTGACGATGGTGGACGAGAGTGGTCTGATGCTGCGCCAGTTGATGCGCCAGGCGCGTCAGCGCATCGCTAAAGGCGGGAGTGTGATCCGCACCTCGGTCTCAACATTTATGGAGTTCATTGGCAACAATCCCAACGCCTTCCGTTTATTATTGCGCGAGCGTTCGGGGACTTCCGCAGCGTTTCGTGCAGCGGTCGCACGTGAAATTCAGCA
This sequence comes from Citrobacter sp. wls827, assembly GCF_005280875.1. Lineage (NCBI taxonomy): Bacteria > Pseudomonadati > Pseudomonadota > Gammaproteobacteria > Enterobacterales > Enterobacteriaceae > Citrobacter > Citrobacter sp. wls827. Next base: position 4,888 of record NZ_SZWR01000030.1, on the reverse strand, counting down.
CTTCATTGCGGAACTTGCGGACTATCTGGAACTCGAAAACCATATGCCTCGTGCGTTTACTGAAGCGCAAGCCGAAGCCATGGTAACCATTGTTTTCAGCGCCGGGGCAGAAGCACTGGATGTTGGCGCTGAACAGCGTCGGCAGCTGGAAGAGCGGCTGGTATTGCAACTGCGCATGATCGCGAAAGGCGCATTTTATTGGTACCGCCGTGAACAAGAGAAGATGACGCACCACTCCGAGTAACGAGAAGGACAAGCAATGAAACAGTCAGGTCAAGATAAAGGTACGCTGCTGCTGGCGCTGGTTGCTGGCTTATCGATCAATGGCACATTTGCGGCGCTGTTTAGCTCCATTGTGCCATTCTCAGTATTCCCGATTATTTCGCTGGTGCTGACGGTTTATTGTCTGCATCAACGCTATCAGAACCGCACTATGCCTGTGGGGCTACCGGGCCTGGCTGCCGCCTGTTTTATTCTCGGCGTTCTGTTGTACAGCACCGTGGTACGTGCTGAATATCCGGATATTGGCTCTAACTTCTTCCCGGCGGTACTGTCGGTGATTCTGGTGTTCTGGATCGGCTTTAAAGTGCGTAACCGTAAACAGGAAATTGCGGAGTAACCGTTGTCGCTGTAGGCCGGATAAGGCAAAGCCGCCATCCGGCAATCTGAACCGGTAGTGCTTATCCGGCCTCCGTTCAGTCTTACTTCTTCGTTAACAGTACTCCGCACTCCATATGGTGCGTATACGGGAATTGATCGAACAGCGCCAGACGTGAAACATTGTGCGTCTGGCTTAACGTTTCCAGGTTCTTACACAGCGTCTCCGGGTTGCAGGAGATGTACAGAATCCGCGGATACGCCTGCACCATTTTTTCTGTTTCGCTGTCCAGACCGCTGCGCGGTGGGTCAACGAAAATGGTTTCACACTGGTAACTCTTCAGATCGATTCCCTGCAAACGGTTGAACTCGCGAACACCGTTCATCGCCTGAGTAAACTCTTCGGCCGCCATACGAATAATTTGTACGTTATCAATATGGTTAGCCGCAATGTTGTACTGGGCTGCAGCAACGGACGGTTTGGCGATTTCGGTGGCCAGTACGCGGTTGAAGTTTTGCGCCAGGGCTAACGAGAAGTTGCCATTACCGCAGTACAGCTCAAGCAGGTCGCCTTTTGATCCTCTGGTGACATCAATTGCCCATTCCAGCATCTGGATATTCATGGCGGCATTCGGCTGGGTAAAACTGTTCTCAACCTGGCGGTAGGTAATCTCTTTACCTGCAACCGGCAAGCGCTCGTCAATGTAGTCCTGGTCCAGCTCAATTTTGGTTTTGGTGGCCCGGCCAATCAAATGCACGTTCAGGTTTTGCGCCCGCAGCGCATCCCGCAGCGCTTCGGCTTCCTTACGCCATTCATCATCCAGCTTTTTATGGTACAGCATCGATACCACCGCCTGATCGCTCAGGGTGGTGAGGTAATCAATCTGAAACAGTTTGTGGCGCAGGACGTGGTTGTTGCGTACACCTGCAATCATTGCCGTCATCAGCGTATTGATAAGCTCGCTGGCCGCCGGAAAGCTGTCGACGCGAATACGGTTTTTCGTTTGGCTGTCGAACATGATGTGGTACAGGTCGTCCCCGTCATGCCACAGACGGAACTCGGCACGCATACGGTAATGGCTAACCGGTGAGCGGAACACTTCCGGAGCCTGTGCATAAAATGGCGTCATTAAGCTCTGCAGACGCACCACTTTCTCAGCTAACTGGGCGTCGTACTGTTCTGTCGGAAGGTGTTCGGGGGTCATGATGCGTCCTGAAAAATAAAAGTACGCGGGGATTGTAGGGATTGCTCATCAGATGTCCAGTTATTGATGATTTCCGATATTGTGATATCCGGTCTGGACACCAGGTTGTAACAAACTGTAGCATCCGTTTTCCGGTCCTGTGAGTTAAAAGGGAATCCAGTGTAAATCTGGAGCTGACGCGCAGCGGTAAGGAAAGGTGAAATGAGAGCGTAAAGCAGACACTGCCTGTGGGTGGGAAGTCCTCATTTCTTTTTATTCGGTATCCTGAATAACCTTCCAAGCCCGAAGACCTGCCGGCTAACGTCGCATCTGGTTTTCACTATCGCGTACTATCGGTGGACCTGCGGCATCCTTCTTATATTGTGGATGCTTTACAATGATTAAAAAATCGTTGCTGTTGACGGCGCTTTCCGTCGCGGCATCTTCTGGTTGGGCGCAGGATGCTAGCCCAGATACTCTCGTCGTTACTGCCAACCGTTTTCAGCAGCCCCTAAGTGCAGTACTTGCACCCATCACCGTCGTTACACGTCAGGACATCGATCGCTGGCAATCTACCTCGGTAAACGATGTACTGCGTCGTTTGCCTGGTGTTGATATCGCACAAAGCGGCGGTATGGGGCAAAACTCGTCTATTTTTATTCGCGGTACTAACTCCAGCCATGTTCTGGTGTTGATAGATGGTGTGCGTCTTAATTTAGCGGGAGTTAGCGGCTCGGCCGATCTTAGCCAGTTCCCGGTATCGCTGGTGCAACGTATTGAGTATATCCGCGGGCCGCGTTCCGCTATATATGGTTCGGATGCGATTGGCGGCGTGGTGAATATCATTACTACGCGCGAAAAACCAGGGACGGAACTGACTGCCGGCGTGGGAAGCAATGGGTATCAAAATTACGATATCGCAACCCAACAACAGCTTGGCGAAAATACGCGTGTCACGTTGATGGGCGATTATGCCTACACCAAAGGCTTCGATGTCGTGGCCTACGGTAGCACTGGCGCACAGGCTCAACCGGATAAAGACGGTTTCTTAAGCAAGACGCTGTATGGCGCACTGGAGCACAACTTCTCCGAGACATGGAGCGGGTTTGTTCGTGGTTATGGTTATGATAACCGCACAGATTATGACTCGTATTATTCTCCTGGCTCGGCGCTACTTGATACCCGACAGCTGTATAGCCAGAGCTGGGACGCTGGGTTACGTTTTAATGGCGAGCTGATTCAGTCACAACTGGTTTCGAGCTACAGCCACAGTAAAGACTACAACTATGATCCGAACTATGGCCGCTATGATTCCTCGGCCACGTTAGATGATATGAAACAGTATAATGTTCAGTGGTCAAACAGCATAGTTGTTGGCCACGGTAACATTGGTGCAGGCGTGGATTGGCAAAAGCAAACTACGGAACCAGGCACTGGGTATGTTACGGACGGTTACGACCAACGTAATACTGGCCTCTATTTGACGGGATTGCAGCAGCTTGGTGACTTCACCTTCGAAGGTGCGGCACGTAGTGATGATAACTCTGAGTTTGGTCGTCATGGTACATGGCAAACCAGTGCCGGATGGGAGTTTATCGAAGGCTATCGTTTCATTGCCTCCTATGGCACATCTTACAAAGCGCCAAATTTGGGTCAGTTGCATGGCTATTACGGCAATGCAAACCTTGATCCCGAAGAGAGTAAGCAGTGGGAAGGGGCGTTTGAAGGGATAACATCAGGGGTTAACTGGCGCGTGTCAGGGTATCGCAACGATATCGATGACATGATCGACTACAACACCCACACTCAAAAGTACTACAACGAAGGCAAAGCGCGTATTAAAGGTATCGAAGCGACTGCAAACTTCGACACCGGGCCGTTGGCGCATACGCTTAGCTACGACTACGTAGATTCGCGTAATGCGATTACCAACGAGCCACTGGCTCGTCGTTCTAAACAGCAGGTGAAATACCAGCTCGACTGGCAGGTCTATGATTTTGATTGGGGCCTGACATATCAATATCTGGGGACGCGATACGATACGGACTACGTTACTTATCAACCGGTAAAAATGGGCGGTGTGAGTTTGTGGGATTTGGCAGTGTCATATCCGATCACCTCACAGCTGACAGTTCGTGGTAAAATCGCCAACCTGTTCGATAAAGATTACGAGACAGTTTATGGCTACCCAACTGCAGGACGGGAATACACCTTGTCTGGCAGCTACACCTTCTGATTCACGTCCCACCGTGCTGGTGTTTGATTCCGGCGTCGGTGGGTTGTCGGTCTACAATGAGATCCGGAATCTCCTGCCGGATCTCCACTATATATATGCTTTCGATAACGTCGCCTTTCCTTATGGTGAGAAAAGCGAAGAGTTTATCGTTGAGCGTGTTGTTGAGATTGTGACTGCAGTTCAGCAACGATATCCCCTCGCACTTGCGGTTATCGCATGCAATACCGCCAGCACGGTGTCACTCCCGGCATTACGTGAAAAGTTCGCTTTTCCGGTTGTCGGTGTGGTGCCTGCGATTAAACCCGCGGCGCGGCTCACGGCGAATGGTATTGTAGGGCTACTGGCGACGCGCGCGACGGTGAAACGCTCGTACACACACGAATTGATTGCGCGCTTTGCTAACGAGTGTCATATAGCGATGTTGGGATCCGCTGAGTTGGTGGAGCTGGCAGAAGCGAAGCTGCACGGCGAAACAGTTTCTCTGGAAGAGCTGCGCCGTATTCTGAGACCGTGGCTGCGGATGTCGGAACCTCCTGATACGGTGGTCCTTGGATGCACCCATTTCCCTCTATTACAGGAAGAGCTTTTACAGGTCCTGCCCGAGGGGACGAGGCTGGTGGATTCTGGTGCTGCGATTGCGCGTCGAACGGCCTGGTTATTAGAACACGAAGCGCCAGATGCAAAATCGGCCGATGAGAATGTGGCATTTTGCATGGCAATGACAACAGAGGCTGAACAATTATTGCCAGTGTTGCAGCGCTATGGCTTCAAAACGCTCGAAAAACTGGCAATTTAGTCTGTTTTGGTGAAAAAATACGCACTCGGAGAATTATTTTAAATTTCCCCTTGTCAGCCTGAAATAACTCCCTAT
>NZ_SZWR01000029.1:28624-29747 GCF_005280875.1 Citrobacter sp. wls827 | reverse complement strand
CAGTCAGTAATGACTGGGGCGTTTTTTATTGTGCGAAAGAAAAGTTTTGTACATGCTGTAGGCCGGATAAGACGCGCAGCGGCGCCATCCGGCAATACGGTGGGTTATTCCCCGTCCTGTATCTCTTCAATCGGCGCCAGCTCACTAAACCAGCTATCCAGCTTCTGCCGCAATTTGTCCACGCCCAGCTTTTTCAGTGATGAAAATGCTTCTACCTGCACATCACCGTTAAATGCCAGTACGGCTTCACGTACCATATTCAGTTGCGCTTTGCGCGCGCCGCTGGCCAGCTTGTCTGCTTTAGTCAGCAGCACCAGAACCTGAACGTTGCTCTCCACAGCCCACAGGATCATCTGCTGGTCGAGATCTTTTAGCGGGTGGCGAATATCCATCAGTACCACCAGACCTTGCAGGCTCTGGCGTTTTTCCAGATATTCAGCCAGTGCGCGCTGCCATTTACGTTTCATCTCTTCCGGGACTTCGGCATAACCATAACCAGGCAGGTCGACCAGGCGTTTACCGTCCACAACTTCAAACAGGTTGATGAGCTGAGTACGGCCTGGAGTTTTAGATGTACGCGCCAGACCCTTTTGATTGGTCAGGGTATTTAGCGCACTGGATTTGCCTGCGTTGGAACGGCCAGCAAAAGCCACTTCGATTCCCGTATCGGAAGGTAAATGGCGAATATCAGGCGCACTCATCACAAAATGCGTCTGTTGATAATTCAAGTTAGTCAAAGCAGTCCTCTCCATCAATCAGGGCTTTGCAGCGATTATACCTGAACCCCAGCAAAAGGCTGGTTTTTCGACGAGTGGGCTGTGTGAGTAAAAACCCCGCGCTTTGTGAGACATTGCCGACAGTTTCTATACGAGATGGCAGAGTAAAAAATGACAGAACTAAAATAAATCATAGAGTTACATTTGGGCGCTATTCTTAAAATCAGAAATTGTTACCCAGGTTACTTGTACGTTTAAACCAAAACGGTAAAGTAGCGTCCATAGCGAGGAAGCTGACAGGATAGACGACTCAGGATGAGGGTCAGGAGCGCCAGGAGGCGAAGACACAGGATTGTCAGGAAGACAAACGTCCGGAGACGTTAGTAAAAGGAAATGGAAACAACACT
>NZ_SZWR01000029.1:0-28490 GCF_005280875.1 Citrobacter sp. wls827 | reverse complement strand
GATTACTCTGTCGCCTTTTTTCTTTATTTCTGCTAGATTCCGGCGCAATTATATACTGAATAAAACAGCCAAAGACGAATCATGATGAAACCAACTTCTACACCACGCGGTAAAGGTCCTGCAAAAGCGCGTCGTAAAACACGCGAAGAAATTAACCAGGAAGCTCGCGACCGTAAGCGCCAGAAAAAACACCGTGGTCATGCGGCGGGTAGCCGTGCGTCCGGTAGCGAAGGCGGTTCTGGTGGCGGAAACCAAAATAAGCAAAAAGATCCTCGTATTGGCAGCAAAAACCCCATTCCATTGGGCGTGACCGAAAAAGTCACCAAACAGCACAAACCGAAGAGTGAGAAACCTATGCTTTCACCACAGGCTGAGTTGGATTTACTGGAAACGGATGAGCGCCTGGATGCGCTGCTGGAGCGTCTTGAAGCAGGAGAAACCCTGAGCGTGGAAGATCAGGCCTGGGTTGATGCCAAGCTGGACCGCATCGATGAGCTGATGCAAAAGCTGGGTCTTTCTTACGATGACGAGGAAGAAGAGGAAGAGGAAGAAAAGCAGGAAGACATGATGCGCCTGCTGAAAGGCGGCAACTAACGATTTTACACCGTGGGTCTTCCCGTCCTGCTTATAACCCTTCCGGTTATATGTTATCTGGTGTGGTTATTCGTTAAACTACAGCGGTTGTCGCGGCGACAGAAGTGGCTGCGCAACCGGCTCATCACCCGCACTGGGGTTAAGCCGGTACGCCGTACCCGCCAGAGACGCCATCGGAAGGAGTGAGCATGTCAGAGCAGCTAATAGACTGGGACCTGGCCCTGATCCAGAAATATAACTATTCCGGGCCACGATATACCTCGTACCCGACCGCGCTGGAGTTTTCTGAAGACTACGGCACAGAAGCATTTCTAAAGGCCGTGGCGCGTTATCCTGAGCGTCCGCTCTCGCTATACGTTCACATCCCGTTCTGCCACAAGCTGTGTTATTTCTGCGGCTGTAACAAGGTCGTGACTCGCCAGCAGCATAAAGCCGATCAATACCTCGATGTCTTAGAACAAGAAATTATTCATCGCGCACCGCTGTTTGCCGGACGTCATGTCAGCCAACTGCACTGGGGCGGCGGCACGCCAACTTACTTAAATAAAGCGCAAATCAGCCGTTTGATGTCGCTGCTGCGTGGCAACTTTAACTTTAACGACGACGCCGAAATCTCGATCGAAGTGGATCCGCGTGAAATTGAGCTGGATGTGCTCGATCATTTACGCGCTGAAGGTTTTAACCGCCTGAGCATGGGGGTGCAGGACTTCAATAAAGAAGTTCAGCGCCTGGTGAACCGTGAGCAGGATGAGGAGTTTATCTTTGCGCTGCTGAATCATGCGCGTGAGATTGGCTTTACCTCAACGAATATCGATCTGATTTATGGTTTGCCAAAACAGACGCCGGAAAGTTTCGCCTTCACCCTGAAACGCGTTGCTGAGCTGAATCCAGACCGACTGAGCGTCTTCAACTACGCGCACCTGCCGACGCTGTTTGCCGCTCAGCGCAAGATTAAAGACGCTGACCTGCCCAGCGCGCAGCAGAAGCTGGATATCCTGCAGGAAACTATTTCTTCACTGACCGAAACCGGTTATCAGTTCATTGGTATGGATCACTTTGCTCGGCCGGATGATGAGCTGGCGATTGCTCAACGCAAGGGTGTGCTGCATCGTAATTTCCAGGGTTATACCACCCAGGGTGATACCGATCTGCTGGGAATGGGCGTGTCAGCCATTAGTATGATTGGTGACAACTACGCGCAGAACCAGAAAGAGCTGAAGCGCTATTATCAGCAGGTTGACGAGCAGGGGAACGCACTGTGGCGCGGAATTGCCCTGACCCGCGATGACTGCATTCGTCGTGATGTTATTAAGCTCCTGATCTGTAACTTCCGCCTCGACTATGCCGCTGTGGAACAGCAATGGGATCTGAACTTCGCTGACTATTTTGCCGAAGACCTGAAACTGCTGGCACCACTGGCGAAAGATGGGCTGGTGGATGTGGATGAGAAGGGGATTCAGGTTACGCCGAAGGGGCGCCTGTTGATCCGTAATATTTGTATGTGCTTTGATGCCTATCTGCGCCAGAAAGCGCGGATGCAGCAGTTCTCCCGCGTCATTTAACCGGGTTGCCCGGTGGCGCTACGCTTACCGGGCCTACACGTCGCGATAATCTGTAGGCCGGATAAGCGTTAGCGCCATCCGGCGCGCCTTCAGCTAAACAGCCCAACCAGCGCCGCACACAGCACTGCGGCAACCGCAGTTTGTGGCGTGTGGCTGTCGACTGAGCCGCTCGATAGCAGATTAATGATTGATTCCAGCATGATGACTTCCCCCCGTTTGCCGGGCACGATCATACTTAACTCATCGGAACAGTAAAGCGCAAAATAGCAGCAGTTTGCGCTCAATGATCAATCTTTACACAGTGACGAATCGTCACTCCATTCCGAGTTCTTTTAACTTACGCGTCAAGGTATTACGGCCCCAGCCAAGCAGGCGTGCGGCTTCCTGTTTGTGCCCCTGGGTATGACGTAGCGCGGTGGTCAACAGCGTGCGCTCCATCTCCGGTTGAGCCTCAGAAAGCAGGTTTTGATGACCGGAACGCAAGGCCCGGTCTGCCCACTGTGCCAACAGGGTTGCCCAGCTGTCCGGCTGCATGTGTGAAGGCGCATTGGGCACGCTGGCTTCAAACAGTTCGGCCGGTAAGTCCTGAATCAGCACTTCCTGCCCGGCGGCCATGACGGTTAACCAGCGGCAGGTGTTCTCAAGCTGACGCACGTTACCCGGCCAGGCCAGACGGGTCAGCGCCGCCTCGGTTTCCGGGTGTAATTGTTTGGCTTCAACGCCCAGTTCGCGCGCGGCCTCCTGCAGGAAATGACGTGCCAGACGGGGGATATCTTCCCGACGTTCACGCAGCGGCGGCAGATGCACGCGGATGACGTTCAGACGATGGAATAAGTCTTCGCGGAATTTGCCTTCCTGTACGCGCAGTTCCAGATTCTGGTGCGTGGCGGCGATGATACGTACGTCCACCTTCACGGGCGCATAGCCGCCAACGCGATAAAATTGCCCGTCGGCTAATACGCGCAGTAAACGCGTTTGCACGTCCAGCGGCATATCACCTATTTCATCGAGAAATAGCGTACCGCCGTCAGCCTGTTCAAAGCGCCCCTGGCGAATCGTATTTGCCCCGGTAAACGCCCCTTTTTCATGGCCAAACAGCTCAGACTCGATCAAATCTTTCGGAATAGCCGCCATGTTCAGCGCGATAAAGGGCGCTTTGACCCGCGGGCTATGACGATGCAACGCATGGGCGACCAGCTCTTTACCGGTCCCGGACTCTCCGTTAATCAATACGCTGATTGACGACCGGGATAGTCGGCCAATTATGCGAAAGACATCCTGCATTGCCGGCGCTTCGCCGATGATGTCAGTTGTTGGGCCGTTGATCTGAATATTGCGCGGCTGCTGCTGTTCCTGATAATGGCTGATGGCACGTTCGACCAGCGCCACGGCTTCATCGATATCAAAAGGTTTGGGCAGATAATCAAACGCCCCTTGCTGGTAGGCGCTGACGGCAGCATCCAGATCGGAGTGTGCGGTCATTATGATGACCGGAAGCATTGGATGCCGCGCTTTGATCTGTTTTAACAGCGTCAGACCGTCCATGCCCGGCATGCGAATATCCGACAACAGTACGTCAGGCGTTTTGCTGGCCAGCGCGTCCAGCACCTCTTTACCACTTTCAAATGTGGTACAGCTTAGTCCTGCCCCTGCGAGCGCACGTTCAAGCACCCAACGGATGGAACTATCGTCATCAACGACCCAGACTATTCCTCGTTGCATAAACGTCACCTTATTTCCTGATAGGCAGGTAAACCGAGAACTCGGTATGACCCGGCCAACTGGTAAATTCAATTTTGCCGGAATGTTGATCAATTAAATTGCGGGCGATGGATAATCCAAGCCCGGTGCCCCCTTCGCGACCGCTGACCATTGGGTAGAACAGCGTGTCCTGCAAATGCGAGGGAATACCCGGACCGTTGTCCTCAACATCAATCCGTGCCGCCAGGCGATAACGTACGCCGTGCAGCGTGAGCTGAAACGCGGTGCGGGTACGCAGAATGATCTCACCGCCTTCCGGTCCCAACGCCTGTAAAGCATTGCGCACGATGTTTAACAGAACCTGCTCGATCTGGTCCGGATCGTGCAGTAATTCGGGCAGACTCGGGTCGTAATCACGAATCAGCGTGACGTTTTCCGGGAGCTCCATTGAGACCAGCGCCACCACGCGCTCCGCCACCTTGTGAATACTTTCCGTGACATGCATGCCAGGCTGTTGTGGTCCCAGCAGACGGTCGACCAGATTACGCAGGCGGTCGGCCTGCTCAATAATGACTTTGGTATATTCGGTCAGCGCCGGGTCCGGAAGCGCTTTGCTGAGTAGCTGCGCTGCGCCGCGTAATCCACCTAAAGGGTTCTTGATTTCGTGCGCCAGACCGCGCACCAGATCGCGGGCGGCAATCTGCTGGGCGTGCTGGAGCTGCTCCTGACTCAGACGGCGCTGGTTATCCATTGGCGCCATCTCCAGCAGGATAAGGCCATCAGGCAGCCTCTGAGCGGTCACTGAGAGGATATGTGAGTGGCTGTCTATCACCAGCGTCACTTCGTTATCCGTAAAGCCCTGGCCTGCTTCCAGGCTCTCTCGCATCAGTCCGATGTTTAAGGAGAAATAACTCAACAGATCGGGAAGCGGTGTACCAAACAGTTTGCGGGAGCTTTGGGCGAGCAGCTGCTGTGCCGCCGGGTTGGCGTAATGTACCGCCAGCTCATCGTCGACGAGTAAGATGCTGTTGATTAAAGAATTGAGGATCTGCCCAGCATCGGGCAGCGTGCCGGTTGCCATTCAGCAGTCTCCTGAAAAGTGTTGCACCAATTTAGTGCATTATAGCTTTTTACATCAAAAAAGCGCGAGAAAGCAGGTTGTTAGTGGAGAAAAAAGCCCATCCTGGGATGGGCTAAAAGTTCCACGGCAACTAAAACCTTCGTCTTTCTCCCGACAGCTGTGTTGGCTGCTTTCGCTCACCCCAGTCACTTACTTATGTAAGCTCCCGGGGATTCACTCAATTGCTGCCTTGCTGTAGCAAGAAATCCATTGGTTATTACATCCTCTGCACGTTTTTATGTGAGAGTGTAAAAGTTAAATTAAACGCTGTAGTACAGCTCAAACTCTACCGGGTGCGGAGTCATACGCACACGGTCATCTTCTTCGCGACGCAGCGTAATGTACGCATCGATCGCTTCATTGGTGAACACGCCGCCTGCAGTCAGGAACTCACGGTCCAGATCCAGTTCTTTCAGTGCTTCTTCCAGAGAACCAGCAACCTGTGGGATCTCTTTCGCTTCTTCCGGCGGCAGGTCATACAGGTTTTTGTCCATCGCTTCGCCTGGGTGGATCTTGTTCTTGATACCGTCAAGACCAGCCATCAGCAGCGCTGCGAAGCACAGGTACGGGTTAGCAGCCGGGTCCGGGAAACGCACTTCAATACGACGCGCTTTCGGAGAAGCAACTACCGGAATACGGATAGAAGCAGAACGGTTACGGGCAGAGTAAGCCAGCATTACCGGCGCTTCGTAGCCTGGGACCAGACGCTTGTAGGAGTTGGTGGTCGGGTTAGCCAGGGCATTGATCGCTTTAGCGTGTTTGATTACGCCGCCGATGTAGAACAGCGCCTGCTCAGACAGACCCGCATATTTGTCGCCAGAGAACAGGTTTACGCCGTTCTTGGACAGGGACATGTGGCAGTGCATACCGGAACCGTTATCACCGAACATCGGTTTTGGCATAAAGGTCGCGGTTTTACCGAAACGGTGCGCAACGTTGTGCACAACGTATTTGTAGATCTGAATTTCGTCCGCTTTTTTGGTCATGGTGTTAAAGCGGGTCGCGATTTCGTTCTGGCCAGCGGTCGCCACTTCGTGGTGATGCGCTTCAACAACCAGACCCATTTCTTCCATGATCAGACACATGGTAGAACGGATGTCCTGAGAAGAATCTACCGGAGGAACCGGGAAGTAACCGCCTTTCACGCCAGGACGGTGACCTTTGTTACCACCTTCGTATTTGGTGGAGGAGTTCCATGCGCCTTCGATGTCATCGATAGCCACGTGAGAACCGGAGATAGATGCGCCGAAGCGGATGTCGTCAAACAGGAAGAACTCTGGCTCTGGCCCGAACAGAACGGTGTCTGCGATGCCGGTAGAACGCAGATACTCTTCAGCGCGTTTTGCGATGGAGCGCGGGTCGCGGTCATAGCCCTGCAGCGTACCGGGTTCCAGGATATCGCAACGGATGATCAGGGTAGACTCTTCATAGAACGGGTCGATGAGTGCAGTAGACGCATCTGGCATCAGAACCATGTCTGATTCGTTAATGCCTTTCCAGCCACCGATCGAGGAGCCGTCAAACATTTTGCCTTCTTCAAAGAATTCGGCATTTACCTGATGAGCAGGAATAGTGACGTGCTGTTCTTTACCTTTGGTATCAGTGAAGCGTAAATCAACAAACTTCACTTCGTGTTCGTTCAGCATCGTCAAAACGTGTTCAGCGGACATACTTACTCTCCCGGATTGGTCATGGTCGTCGTGGTAACGAAGTCTTCAATTCTGCAAAAATTGGCCGTGTCGCCGTAAAAAATATAAAGCGAAATCTGTGCCAACTTTTAAATTGCCCCTAAAAGGCGTTATCATGCGCACTATCGTGCAAAGGGGCTGCACCATGAAGGTTGTATTGCACCATTATAGTGCTTTAATGTGAACATTAAGCACCATATTGGTGCAAAGCATGTCAGATTACCCCTTTTAACGCTCCGTGAATGTGATCACAAAGAAACTCTGCAATACTTGTTTGCGGAGGATGTTTGTGATCCTGTTTTGTACTGCGATTAATCCGTGTACAATAACGCGCTATTTCTAAAATGCCTGAGGCAAAGTTGTGATCGAAAATTTGCGTAACATCGCCATCATCGCGCACGTAGACCATGGTAAAACGACCCTGGTAGACAAGCTGCTCCAACAATCCGGTACGTTCGATGCACGTGCTGAAACCCAAGAGCGCGTGATGGACTCCAACGATTTGGAGAAAGAGCGTGGGATTACCATCCTCGCTAAAAACACCGCTATCAAATGGAATGACTACCGTATCAACATCGTTGATACCCCGGGGCACGCCGACTTCGGTGGTGAAGTTGAACGTGTAATGTCCATGGTCGACTCCGTGCTGCTGGTGGTGGATGCAATGGATGGTCCGATGCCGCAGACGCGCTTCGTGACCAAAAAAGCCTTTGCCCATGGCCTGAAGCCAATTGTTGTTATCAACAAAGTTGACCGTCCTGGCGCGCGTCCTGACTGGGTTGTTGATCAGGTATTCGACCTGTTCGTTAACCTCGACGCTACCGACGAACAACTGGACTTCCCGATCGTTTACGCTTCCGCGCTGAACGGTATCGCAGGTCTGGATCACGAAGATATGGCTGAAGACATGACTCCGCTGTACCAGACCATCGTTGATCGTGTACCGGCTCCGAACGTAGACCTTGATGGCCCGCTGCAGATGCAAATCTCTCAGCTGGACTACAACAACTACGTTGGCGTAATCGGCATCGGCCGCATTAAACGCGGTAAAGTTAAACCGAACCAGCAGATCACTATCATTGATAGCGAAGGCAAAACCCGTAACGGTAAAGTCGGTAAAGTTCTGACTCATCTGGGTCTGGAACGTATCGAGAGCGATATTGCCGAAGCAGGCGATATCATCGCGATCACCGGTCTGGGCGAACTGAACATCTCCGACACCATCTGCGATCCGCAGAACGTCGAAGCGCTGCCGGCTCTGTCCGTTGATGAACCGACCGTAACCATGTTCTTCTGCGTAAACACCTCTCCGTTCTGTGGTAAAGAAGGTAAATATGTTACCTCTCGTCAGATCCTTGACCGCCTGAACAAAGAGCTGGTGCACAACGTTGCGCTGCGCGTTGAAGAAACCGAAGATGCGGATGCGTTCCGTGTATCCGGCCGTGGTGAGCTGCACCTGTCTGTTCTGATTGAAAACATGCGTCGTGAAGGTTTCGAAATGGCGGTTTCCCGTCCGAAAGTTATCTTCCGCGAAATCGATGGCCGTAAACAAGAGCCGTTCGAAAACGTAACGCTGGACGTCGAAGAGCAGCATCAGGGTTCTGTCATGCAGGCTCTGGGTGAGCGTAAAGGCGACCTGAAAAACATGAATCCAGATGGCAAAGGCCGCGTACGTCTTGACTACGTGATCCCAAGCCGTGGTCTGATCGGCTTCCGTTCAGAATTCATGACCATGACTTCCGGTACCGGTCTGCTGTACTCCACCTTCAGCCACTACGACGACGTTCGTGCGGGTGATGTGGGTCAGCGTCAGAACGGCGTACTGATCTCCAACGGCCAGGGTAAAGCAGTTGCGTTCGCACTGTTCAGCCTGCAGGACCGCGGTAAGCTGTTCCTGGGTCACGGTGCTGAAGTTTACGAAGGCCAGATCATCGGTATTCACAGCCGCTCTAACGACCTGACTGTAAACTGCCTGACCGGTAAGAAACTGACCAACATGCGTGCGTCCGGTACTGACGAAGCAACGGTTCTGGTTCCGCCGGTTAAGATGACTCTGGAGCAGGCTCTGGAATTCATCGATGACGACGAACTGGTAGAAGTTACTCCAACCTCTATCCGTATTCGTAAGCGTCACCTGACTGAAAACGATCGTCGCCGTGCAATGCGTGGCGCGAAAGAAGAGTAATTAACGCTCTTTCTCAGGTAAGCATAAAAAAGCCGCTGATTATCAGCGGCTTTTTTTATCATCAGCAGCATCAGAAGAAATACTTTGCCCCAACACGAATCTGGTTTTGTTCGCGATGATAGGGCTCAACATTGCGATCTAACCAGCGTAATTCCAGGTAGGGCAACCAGTGTTCATTGATCCGATATTTAAAGGTATTGGTAATTTCCCAGTGATGATCTTTTCCGTTGCTGCTATTGAAGTCATTAACTCGCATAAAATAGTGCGGTTCAAAGGTATAGGAAAATTTATCGGTAATGGCAAAGTTCCAGTAGTTACCTATTTCATAGGTATCATTATTATCCAGGTCACCGTTCAGGTCGGTTGAACTGTAGTTATTATGGTTATATCGATTACGCACGGTAAGATTAAACCATGGTGTAAATTTATAGTTAACATCCAGATAAACAGCACCGCCAGAACCAATACTCTTATCGTTTATTAGCCCGCCAGGTTGGATTGTTAATTTATCTGTCGGTTTAAATAACGGATACCAGCCCTCTATTTCGTTATAGCCGTGTTTTAGCTCATCCTTGCGTTGCATCGTGTAGGTGTTGGTGAGCATGATGCCCGCACCCATATCAGAGTTATAGCCGACGCGCATCATGACCTCTATTTGATCGGACGCCAGGTTATATGCTTCGCGGTTTTCTACATAGGCTCCAGCGAAAGCAGAGGTTGATACCACAGAGGATAAGAAAATTATTGTCGTTAATTTTTTCATGATAAATCCATTTTTTAAGCGTAGGGAGGCCGCCATCCCTTGAGATGGAATAGGCGGCTATTATTTTTATACGTTTACAGCAGAGGTATTCTTTTTATTGGTAACCGGGTCTGGTTGGATGTTGTTTTTCTTCCGTTGGCTGATTTCCTCAATAATAAAAGCAAAACGTGTTTCGTTGAGTTTATAAAAGAAGCCCATTGTGAGTGCTGCAATAATTGCAAGTCCGCAAGGCCAGAGAAAAATGAGTTGACGCAAACCAAGCAAGGTTGCATCGCTCTGGGCTATGTTGGGGATATAACCGATTTGCGTCAGCATAATACCCGGCAGGAAGCCTGCGAGCGCCGCGGAAATTTTGCGCGAAAAGGTATAACCCGTATACACCGAGCCTTCCGCACGGATCCCCGTCTTCCATTCGCCATAATCGACCGTATCCGGAACCAGCGCCCAGTTCAGGCTGTTAACAAAAGCGGTTCCGAAGAAGGCCATGCAAGAAAACATCACGAATAAAAATGACGTGCTGCCCCAGAAAAAGTTCAGCACATCGCCGATTGCCCATAGCGCCAGACCGCCAAGGTAAACCTGCTTTTTACCAAAACGTTTTACGGCTGCGGGCACCAGCAGTACCCCAAGCAGAATGCACCCCATGCTGAAGAAACCCATCCACGACAGCAGATGTATATCGTTGAGCACGTACTGGGTGTAATACACCTGAATCGCCAGCTTGATGTTGAATGCCGCCAGCGTGCACAGGTTGGCGACACACAGCACCAGCAGCGGAGGGTTACGGAAAATGGCGCAAAACGACTTGAGAATACTGGGCTTATGATGGTCCGGCACGATTTCGATATAGCGTTCCTTCACACCGCTAAAGCACCACCACATACTGAACAATCCGCAGACGGAGAAGATCAGTGCGGCAATCAGATACCCCAGCGAAGGCGAACTGACAAATAGCGCCTGAATCGGCATAAAGCCAACGGTACACAGTAACAGGCCTACGGTAGCGCCGCCCTGACGCCAGGCGGCGAGCTGAGCGCGTTCATGTGGATTTTTAGTAATTGCAGGCACCATCGCGCCGTAGGAACAGTTCATCAGGCTATAGAACAGGCCGAACAGCATGAACAACACCGTTGCCAGCCCCGTTTTCACCGTTAGCGTAAAGCCTGTCGCTAAAAACTGCGCGCTGGCGACGACGGCGACAGGAAATGACGCATACAAAATAAAGGGTCTGAATTTCCCCTTTGCGCCAATATTACGCCTTGAGTCCAGCAACACGCCGGTCAGAATATCGGTGAAGGCGGTGAAGAACTTCGCTACTAAAAAGATAATCCCACCGTACCAGGCCGGCATCCCTAGTTCATCGGTATAAAATTTAAGCAGATACAGCGTGCCGATACACAGCATCAAATTTGAGCCGAAGTCACCCACTCCGTAGGCGAATTTTTCACGCAGGCTCAGTTTTAGCGTTAGCGGATCATGAAAAGACATAATCGCTCCTCAATAGCGCCCCGTAGAGCGCTATTCATTATTATTATCAAACGGTTTGTTTACGCGCTTCTATCTCTTCAACGATACGGACATACATCTTCTCGTTAAGGTTGTAGAAACAGCCCATAGCTACAATGGTGATCACCGCCAACGCGCAGGGATAAATAAAGATCAGCTGACGCAATCCTTCGACCGTACTGGCAGATTGCACCACGTTGGGGACATAGCCGATTTGCGTTAGCATCCAGCCGGGGAAGAATCCCGCCAGCGCTTGTGACACTTTACGAAAGAAAGTGAAGCCGGTGTATACCGTTCCTTCCGAACGAACGCCGGTACGCCATTCGCCATATTCCACCGTGTCGGAGACCAGCGCCCAGTTCAGGCTGTTGACGAATGCTGAGCCGAAGAACGCCAGACAGGAGAAGGCGACAAAGCTGACTGAGCCGCCGCCAAAGAAGTAGTTCAGCAGATCGCCCGCGACCCAGATCAGCAAACCGCCGATGTAGACCTTTTTCTTGCCGAAACGCCTGACCATTCCCGGCATTAAGAAGACGCCGATGAAGATACAGCCCATGCTGAAAAAGCCCATCCAGGAAAGGAGGATCGGGTCGTTCAGTACGTACTGGGTGTAATAGACCTGAATCGCCAGCTTGACGTTAAACGCGCCAAGTGTGCAAAGGTTGGCAACGCACAGAATAAACAGCGGGCGGTTACCTGCGATGGCGCGGAAGGATTGCAGCAATCCCGGTTTTTGCGCGACATCAACGGGTTTCACTTCCACATAGCGTTCTTTTACCCCGGCATAGCACAGCCACATGAACAGCAGGCCGAACAGAGAGAACAAGGTGGCGGCGAAGATATAGCCCAACTGTGAGTTGCCTTCGATCAGGTTCATTACTGGCACAAAACCGACGGTGCACAGCAGCAGGCCAAGAGTGGCTCCGCCCTGTCGCCAGGCAGCCAGCGAGGCGCGTTCGTCCGGGTTTTTGGTGATCGCGGGGACCATCGCACCGTAAGAGCAGTTCATCATACTGAAGAACAGTCCGTACAGCATAAACAGTACCGTTGCCATCACCGTTTTACCGGTGACTTCAAATGGTGTACCGACAAAGTTCGCAATCGCCAGCAGCGTCACCGGAAACGCGGCATACAGCACGAACGGGCGGAATTTGCCTTTCGGGCCGATTTTGCGGCGCGAGTCGAGCATAATCCCAGTCCCCATATCGGTAAATGCGGTAAAGAACTTGGCGATAAGGAAAATGATACCGCCATAAGTTCCAGGTAAACCAAGGACATCGGTATAAAACTTGAGTAAATAGAGCGTACCAATGTCCAGCAGGATATTGGAACCTAAATCACCCATCCCATAGGCGAGTTTTTCTTTGAACGGCAAGCGTAGGGTTGCCGGATTAGAAGAGGTCTGACTCATTATTATTCTCCATGTGCCCGTGAGTCTCCCCACGGGCGAGCCGTATTAGATGTTGCGTAAGGTGGCAAACAGTGACGCCCATTCACTCTTCGCGCGATAAAACACCGGAGGCTTGCCAATAGGCGCATCCACGGTAATTTCACCGCCCTGGTAAGTTTCCCCGGTCCAGACATTTACCCAGCTATCCTCTGGCAGATACAGGGTCCAGTCGGACTTGCCTTGTTCGTGAACCGGCGCAACCAGCAGATCTTGTCCCAGCAGGTACTGATATTTCAGGGTATAGGTCCGCGCATCGTCTTCGTAATGCAGGAACAGCGGGCGCATCACCGGCAGACCGGTAGCGCTGTTTTGCGCGACGGCCTGTTTGAGATACGGTTTCAGGGTGGTAAACACGGTGGTCATTCGTGCAAAGTGGGCGATGGTTTCAGCATCACCATCAAACTGCCAGTTATCGCCTGGGCGGTTACCTTCGTGGGTGCGCATCATCGGCGTGAAGGCGCTGAAGTCACACCAGCGCAGCAGCAGTTCTTTGCTGCGTTTCATGTCAAACAACGTGGTGTAGCCGCCGATATCGCTGTGGTGCAGGCCGTGACCGGTCATCGCCAGCGACAGCGCCGCAGGAACGACGGAAGCCAGACCGTCGTCAAGGCTCCAGTCCACGTTCTGATCGCCCGCCCACATCATGGTGGAGTATTTCTGGCTGCCGGTGTAACCCGCACGCATAAAGAACAGGATCTCGCCGAGTTTGCCGGTCTCCTGTAGCGCTTCGTAGTTACATTTCGCCCACAGTGCGGGCCAGGCGTTGTGCATGATCTCGGCGCTGACGCCGTTGTGCAGATACGTATCTGTCGGCAGGTATTCGCCAAAATCCGCCATCCAGCCGCCGCAGCCCAGTTCGATCATGTTTTTCTTGATGACCTCTTTGAACCAGTCGTAGGCTTCCGGGTTGGTCAGATCGACCACGCCGCCGTAAAACTCGCCAAACTCTACGAGGTAATCGCCGCCGGATGCATCTTTCGCCAGATAACCGTGTTTGGCCGCTTCGGCACAGAGATCTTTATCGCTGGCAACATACGGGTTGATGTAGGAGAGGAACTGCACGCCTTCTTCTTTCCACTGCTTAATACGGCTATCCAACTGCGGATAATTGTCGCTGTTCCATTTCCAGTTCCACATCACGCGCTTGCCAAAGGAGGTCATACGGATGCCAGACCAGTCCTGCGCCCAGATGCCGTTTACTTTCACGCCTGCGTTACGCATGGTGTCCAGTTTGCTCTGGCAAACCTCAGTACCGCCCTGAATACCGAGCGTGACGCCATCGTAGATCCAGTCCGGCAGCTCCGGCTGGCGTCCTAACAGTGCAGTCAATTTTTCCAGCAGAGAGATGTAGGTATCAGCGCATTCAAAACGCAGGGTGGTTTTGTCCTCCCACAGCGCCAGTTCGTGATACTCCGGCGCGCTGAAGTCGAAATTCATATAGCAACTGTTATCAACGTGGCAGTAGTACTTCTGCGTGCTGACGAAGGTCGGTTGCGGGAAGAAGGTCCAGTAGTAGTCGCCGCCGGCGTTCTCTTTACAGTCGGCTTGCCAGGTGACATAGCTGTTTTTGTTTCGGCCCACGCCCTGTTCGCTGGTCCACAGCGGGAAAGGTTTACCGCGTAAGTCGAAGTAAGAGAACTGTTCGCCGCAGCCGTAGATATGATCGTCTGGATTAGCGGCCAGTCGCAGCCAAATGCGGTTATGGTTGAGATCGCCGTTGTGCAGATCCAGCTTCAGGCGACCTTGTTCATCGGTAGAAATATGCAGCGTGGCGTTGATGGTATCACCGCGGCTGAAATGCACCCGCCAGCCGTCAGGCGACTCGCTGACCGTGGCGTCGGTCAGGGCAATTTTCTCATTGAGCTTGTCTTTAATGCTGAAGTTGCCGCGAAACATGTCAATGTCGGCAACACCAGCGCCGATCCACAGGCAGGGGTTTTCTGTGCTGTGGCGTAAAATCAGGCGCTGGTGGTACGTTAAAGCAAATCCATCAGGTAATGATGTGAGTTCTAAGGCGGTTGACCGTTGTTGTAGCGAATTCATTATTGTCTCCGTAAAAATAGGGTAATTCGGTAATTTGTCGGAAATCTGTTATTCACTGCCGATTAAAAAATGCATCTGATGTTGTTCTCCGGGCGCGAGATGAATCAGGCTAATTCCGGAGTTAAAGGCGTCTGGCGGGCAGGTCATCGGTTCAACCGCCAGGCCACGCCGTGCTAATTTTTCGCCGGTATACACTTGCAACCAGGGTTGGTGGCTGCGTAAAAAAGTGGACATGTTTTGCGATGGGCTGGTCATCCTGACTTCCCACTCATCGTCAGGTGGCAGAGTCCTGAACGTATGGTCGATAGCGGTCTGCGCAATGCGTTGCGGCGTGGTGAAATATCGTTCATCACATGTTTCTTCACTCACCGGGAGTGTTAATTCACAGTCATCAATGGGTTGCAGATTGCAGGTCAAGTAGGGATGTGCGCCCGCGCCATACGGCGCGATTTCGTCACCCACATTCTGTGTGCGGATAAAAACGTGCAGTCCACGGGTTGCCTCCAGTCGGTAAATCACCTCTGAAACCAGCGCGAAGGGATAACCATAAGAAGGCGGCAGAAAAATCGTCAGCGACACTTCCGATGCCGACTGCTGGGTAATCTGCCAGTCCCGCCAGGCCAGTAACCCATGAATGGCGGTATGTGAAACTGAGTCGTTAACGGCAAGCTGGTAATCCTTGCCGTTATAGTGATAGCTGCCGTCTACAACGCGGTTTGGCCAGGGGATTAACACTTTCCCCAAGTGTGCCAGCGGCATTTCTTCCGGTTTGTGGGGAATAACGATATGACGCCCACGGTGCGTCAATTCCGCTAGCCCAGCGCCAACCGTGACGATTTTCGCCTGATAGTGTCCGGCCTGAAGATGTATGGTTTTTCCACCGCTATGCATGGCAGCCCACCTTGTTACTTATTTAGCGTTGATATCCAGCAGACCGGCGGCAACTGCCGGTGCAAGGCCCGGAGCCAGCGGCAGACGCGGGATCACCAGGCAGTGCAGCAGGTGATAAATGTCCTGCTTGCCGTCCCAGACTTTGGTGGTCACCTTGTTATCGGTGTCCAGCTCCTGCCACCATGAACCGGTCTCGTAATCCATCAGGTAGGTGATGCAGTAATCCCACCATTTCTGGTACCAGGCTTCGTACTGGCTGTCGCCTGTGAGGGTGTACAGGGCGTAGGCGGTACCCATCGCTTCGACTATCGGCCAGCGCACTCTTTCGCGAACGATCGGTTTGCCGTCCCAATCCACCGAATAGACAAAACCATCTGCGCCGTCCGGTGCCCAGGCGTCGCGGATAGTGGCGTGGAAAAGTCCTTTTGCATCTTCCAGCAGCCAGGCAGGCGGCGTTTCGAAGCGAGCTTCCAGCGCGGCATGTAGATGCAGCATCAGGCGGCCCCACTCGATCCAGTGACCCGGCGTGCCACCGTAGGCGCGGAAACGGTGAGCTGGGTTGTCCTTGTTGTAATCGCGGATTGGATTCCACTGTGAATCGAAGTGTTCGTTGACGCGGTACTCCCCGCTACGGGCCACGTCGTGAATAATCACCGAAGCGATACGCAGTGCGCGATCGAGCCATTTACGGTCATGAGTAACGTCATACACGATCAGGAAAGCCTCGACCGCGTGCATGTTAGCGTTGCCGCCGCGATAATCTTCTGTCTGGCTGAAGGCTTCGTCCCAGGACTCCAGGCACATTTGTTCGTCTTCGCTCCAGAAGTACTTCTCAATCACCTCGATGGCGTCATCCAGCAATTTCCTGGCCTGTGGATGACCGGTAGTGACCGCGCTTGCCGCGCCAAGTAAAACGAAGAAATGCTGATAGCCCTGTTTGGAGGCATCCATCACGCCTTCGTCATTGACGCAGGCGTACCAACCGCCGTAGCGTGTGTCGCGTAGCGCGCCGTTCAGCGCCTTAATGCCGTGGTCGACGAGTTGATATGCACCTGGGCGACCCATGGAGGCGGCAACGGAATAGACGTGCAGCATGCGGGCGGTGATCCACAGATGTGTTCCCATATCCGCTCTGACCTGACCACTGTTTCCTAACCAACCAAACCCGGTGGGCACCGCCGCGTTCTTACCAAAGTTAAAGATGCGATCGGTTTCTTGTTCCAGCCAGCGGTTGTGGCTTAGGGTGTTAAACCATTTCATGCTTTGATCCTCTATTAGCGGCGGGCCATCATTTCGTCGACGATATCGCCCAGACGCTGCAACTTCGGTGCGGAAACATCACGCAGCATCAGTTCGGTATCCGGCAGGCCCACAACGGATGACCAGACCGCACGCCCGGCCAGGAAGCCGGATGCGCCTGCGGTCATTGCTACGCTGACCGCGCGTGGGAACAGTTTTTCATCCACACCAGAGGAGAGAATGACCCACGGCATGTTGATGTTTTCATTCAGGCGCTGAGAGGCGCTAAGCAATTCCTGTTGGGTTCCTTTGCCGTACAGCGGCATTTCGACCTTGTAGAGATCGGCACCGCTATCGCCCAGCTCTTTCGCGGCATCGATGATGGCCTGTTCACGGCAGAACTTATCGCCACGACGCGGTGGGCGAACAACCGGCTCGATGATGCTCAGCAGCCCATTGGAATGGCATAGCGCATTGAATTCTTTCACCATGTCCAGACGCTGTTGGGCATCTTCATCGCTACGCCACAGCACCAGCAGTTTGAGAGCCTTGGCACCATCTTGCTTCACAGCCTGCGGGTTGATTTTTTTATCAATCACCACGCTATCGACCGGAATTCCGTTACCCGGAATAAACTCATCAGCGGCCACAATCATGGCGCAGCTTTTGGCTACCGCGTTTTGCTCTACTACCTGGCGGTAGCAGAACTGCTGATCCACCAGAATGGCGGAGGCATAGGGGGACAGGATCTTTGCCGCATTGACTTTGAAATCGGTCAGCACGCTGTCATTGACCGGGGATTTTGCACCCGCTGCGGCAAACATTAAGCGCATGGCTTCGCGCTGATCGACTGCCAGCATGGCAAAACCGCCGGAAGCTCGGGTGATATCTTTCAGGGTGTACTTCGTCATTGTTCAGTCCTTACTTATCTGTGTGTTTATTTAGCCCGGCGGATGCGCGAACCTGTTCAAGAATGGCCGTCCAGTCTTCCCGGCCACGGCCAGCGGCGCGTGCCTGGTTATAGACTTCGCGGGATGCGGCACCGAGCGGCATCGGCACATGTAGTTGGTTGGCAACGTCCAGCGCGATGCCAAGATCCTTATGAGCTAAATCGATCATGAACGCCGGGGAAAGATCGCCTTTCAGCACTTTGTTCGGCCATGATGTAGTGAAGTGGCCTTTCCCGGCGGGAGTGCCGCTCATGACTTGCAAGGCCACATCGAAGGAGAGGCCGAGCGCTTCGCACAACACGGCGGCTTCGGCAGACAGGGCGTTTAACGCGATGCTCATGTAGTTATTGATGAGCTTGACGCGAATGCCCATACCGGGACCGCCTGCGTTGATCAATTCATTGCCCATCGCCATCAGAACCGGTGTGGCGCGTTCTACCTGCTGTGCCGTTCCACCTGCCAGCAGCAACAGCGTTCCTGCGATAGCGTGATCGGAGGTACGTCCAACCGGGCAATCCATCATGTCGAAGCCTTTGTCACGCATATCGGCGATCAGTTTGTCGGTTTGCAGTGGGTGAATAGTCGACATATCAATCACTAATGCCTGTGGGGAAAGGCTTTCACAGATACCCTGCTCGCCGAACAGTACGCTGCGCACCAGATCGCCGTTTGGCAGCATTGTGATAACAAATTCTGCCCCTTTTGCTGCCTGAGCCGGGCTGTTGGCAGGTTGGGCTCCTTTTTCCACCAGGCGCTGAACGGCATCCGGGTTAACGTCAAAGACGCTGAGTTGATGACCCTGCTTCAGCAAGTTGCTCGCCATGGGTGAACCCATCTGACCTAATCCGATAAATGCTATAACTGCCATAACGTTCTCCTGAGACGTGGATGTCATTTTTTGTCATTTAAGGTCGTTTGTTTTTGTCTGTTTTTGATCGTATTTGTAATTTATGGTCAAAAAATTGACAGCCGTCACTTTTTAAACATTTTGTGAAATTAAAATGATCCCATCTTGAAACGCCTAAGGAATGACCATGATTCGTGTTGCTTGTGTGGGTATTACCGTGATGGATCGCATCTATTACGTAGAAGGTTTACCGACTGAAGGAGGTAAATATGTGGCGAAGCGCTATACGGAAGTGGGCGGCGGGCCTGCTGCAACGGCCGCAGTGGCTGCAGCGAAGCTGGGCGCGCAGGTGGACTTTATTGGCCGTGTGGGCGATGACGACACCGGAAACAGCCTGCTGGCGGAGCTGGAATCCCTGGGGGTAAACACCCGCTACACCCGGCGCTATGCGGGGGCAAAGTCTTCACAATCGGCGATTATGGTGGATGCGCAAGGGGAGCGTATTATCGTTAACTACCCCAGCCCGGACTTACTGCATGACGCTGACTGGCTCAACGAGATCGATTTTTCTCAGTGGGATGTGGTTCTGGCGGATGTTCGCTGGCACGAAGGCGCCAGGCAGGCGTTCACGCTGGCGCGTCGGGCGGGAGTGATGACGGTACTGGATGGTGACGTCACGCCACAAGATATCAGTGAGCTGGTGGCGTTGAGCGATCATGCGGCGTTCTCTGAACCGGGTCTGGCGCGTTTAACCGGGATAACCGATCCTGTCGTTGGACTAAAAAAATCGCAAACGCTCACAAATGGTCATGTTTATGTGACGCGTGGCAGTGAGGGCTGTGACTGGATAAAAAATAATACGTTGCAGCATCAATCTGGATTTAAAGTCGACGTAGTGGATACTACGGGGGCCGGAGACGTTTTCCACGGTGCGCTTGCATTCAGCCTGGCGGGTGGTGATGCCCCGGAAGACGCGGTCAGGTTCGCCAGTGGGGTTGCTGCGCTAAAATGCACGCGTCCGGGAGGAAGGGCTGGAATCCCTGACTGTGATCAAACCCGATCTTTTCTGTCACTTTTTGTATAAAATGCCAGGGCAATGGTTTTTCGAGGAAATTTCATGAGTCTTACCGAACTGACCGGTAACCCGCGGCACGATCAGCTGTTGATGCTGATTAGCGAGCGCGGTTATATGAATATCGACGAGCTGGCCAGCCTGCTGGACGTGTCCACGCAGACCGTGCGTCGTGATATTCGTAAACTCAGCGAGCAGGGATTAATTACGCGTCATCATGGTGGCGCGGGCAGAGCCTCCAGCGTGGTGAATACGGCTTTTGAGCAGCGTGAAGTCTCGTGGACGGAAGAGAAGAAAGCCATTGCGGAGGCGGTGGCTGACTATATTCCTGACGGTTCGACGGTGTTTATTACCATAGGCACCACCGTGGAGCAGGTGGCCCGCGCGCTGTTAAACCATAACCATTTGCGCATCATCACCAACAGCCTGCGCGTGGCGCATATTCTGTATAACAATCCGCGTTTTGAAGTTATGGTACCAGGTGGAACGTTACGCCCGCACAACAGCGGCATTATTGGTCCTTCTGCCTCGGCATTTGTCGCTGATTTTCGGGCCGACTACCTGGTTACCAGCGTTGGCGCGATTGAAAGTGACGGCGCGCTGCTGGAGTTTGATGTTAACGAGGCCAGCGTAGTGAAAACGATGATGTCCCATTCAAGACACATTCTGCTGGCAGCGGATCATACGAAATATACGGCTTCTGCCGCGGTAGAAATTGGTAACGTGTCTCAGGTAACTGCGCTGTTTACTGATGAATACCCAGGTCCGGCATTGCACAATTTACTCCAGTCACAGCAGGTGGAAATTGTGCAGGTGAGTCCTTCACAGGATGATGCTCTGGCTGTGTAATTCTTCCCAATGATGGCCCGATAACTTCGCAGCCATCACTCTCACATAGTCAAACTTCTCCTTTCCCGCTACAGTTATTCATCCACGGCGAATAAGGAGAAGGGCATGCTCTATATCTTTGATTTGGGTAATGTGATTGTCGATATCGACTTCAACCGCGTGTTGGGCACATGGAGCGATCTAAGTCGTGTACCGTTGGCTTCGCTAAAGCAAAGTTTCACCATGGGGGAGGCTTTTCACCAGCACGAGCGAGGCGAAATAACGGATGAAGCCTTTGCCGAGGCGCTATGTCACGAGATGGCGCTGCCGCTAAGTTACGAGCAGTTCTCTCACGGCTGGCAGGCCGTGTTTGTCGCCTTGCGCCCTGAGGTTATCGACATCATGCATAAGCTGCGTGAGCAGGGGCATCGTGTCGTTGTGTTATCAAATACTAACCGCCTGCACACCACGTTTTGGCCGGATGAATACCCCGAGATCCGTCAGGCTGCTGACCATATTTATCTTTCCCAGGACCTGGGCATGCGTAAACCGGAAGCGCGAATTTACCAGCACGTCCTGCAGTCTGAAGGTTTTTCTGCGCAGGATGCGGTCTTTTTTGACGATAACGCCGATAATATTGAAGGGGCTAACCGGTTAGGGATCACCAGTATCCAGGTCGTCGATAAAAAGACGATTCCTGACTATTTCGCGACGTTGTTATGCTAAAAAATGTTCGGCAACAGGCCAGGCATCATACGCGTCCTGTACGAGACTGGCTGAAGCTACTATGGCAGCGGATTGATGAGGACAACATGACGACGCTGGCAGGGAATCTTGCCTACGTTTCATTGCTCTCATTAGTGCCGCTTATTGCCGTCGTATTTGCGCTTTTCGCCGCATTTCCGATGTTTTCCGACGTCAGTGTCCAGCTACGTCATTTTATTTTCGCAAACTTTATCCCGGCGACGGGAGACGTCATTCAACGTTATATCGAACAGTTTGTCGCCAACTCGAACAAAATGACGGCAGTCGGGGCATGCGGGCTGATTGTCACAGCATTATTGCTGATGTATGCCATTGATAACGCGCTGAATACTATCTGGCGCAGCAGGCGCACGCGTCCCAAAGTTTACTCTTTCGCCGTCTACTGGATGATTTTAACGCTGGGGCCGCTGCTGGCGGGAGCCAGTCTGGCGATCAGCTCTTATCTGTTGTCATTGCGCTGGGCCAGCGATCTTAACACGGTGATTGATAACGTCCTGCGTATTTTCCCGCTGGTGCTTTCCTGGCTCTCATTCTGGCTCCTCTACAGCATTGTACCGACTACGCGCGTCCCTAATCGTGATGCGGTGATTGGCGCTTTTGTGGCCGCCGTGTTGTTCGAAGCCGGGAAGAAAGGATTTGCGCTCTACATCACGATGTTCCCGTCGTATCAGCTCATTTACGGCGTCCTGGCGGTGATCCCCATTTTATTCGTCTGGGTTTACTGGACGTGGTGTATCGTCTTGCTAGGCGCGGAAATAACTGTCACTCTCGGGGAATACCGCAAACTTAAACAAGCCGCAGAACAAGAAGAAGCAGAGCAACCATGATTGCATTAATTCAGCGCGTAACCCGTGCCAGCGTCACCGTGGAGGGCGAGGTGACGGGTGAAATTGGCCCAGGACTTTTGGTCCTGTTAGGTGTCGAAAGGGATGATGACGAACAGAAAGCGAACCGCCTGTGCGAGCGCGTACTCGGCTATCGAATCTTTAGCGATGCCGAAGGCAAAATGAACCTCAACGTGCAGCAGTCAGGCGGCAGCGTGCTGGTGGTTTCACAGTTTACGCTGGCGGCAGATACCGAACGCGGCATGCGCCCGGGGTTTTCGAAAGGCGCAGCGCCCGAGCGGGCAGAAGCGCTGTATGAGTACTTTGTTGAGCGTTGCCGCCAACAGGAAATGAATACGCAAACCGGGCGATTCGCTGCTGATATGCAGGTTTCGCTGGTAAATGATGGCCCCGTGACGTTCTGGTTACAAGTATGAACCAGCTTCCGGCGTGGTCGCGGGTAACAAGAGAGAATACAACTATGTATCACCTTCGAGTACCGCAAACAGAAGAAGAATTGGAGCGCTACTACCAGTTTCGCTGGGAGATGCTGCGTAAACCATTGCACCAGCCAAAAGGCTCCGAACGGGATGCCTGGGACGCGATGGCGCATCACCAGATGGTGGTGGACGAAGAGGGGAATCTGGTTGCGGTAGGGCGTTTGTATATCAATGCGGATAACGAAGCCTCCATACGTTTTATGGCCGTAGATCCCTCCGTGCAAGAGAAAGGGTTGGGCACGCTGATGGCGATGACTCTGGAGTCTGTGGCACGTCAGGAAGGAGTAAAGCGTGTAACCTGTAGCGCCCGTGAAGATGCGGTCGAATTTTTCGCCAAGCTCGGTTTTGTGAGCCAGGGAGAAATCACCACGCCGCAAACCACGCCGGTCCGTCACTTCCTGATGATTAAGCCCATTGCGACGCTGGACGATATTCTCCATCGCGGTGACTGGTGTGGACAGCTACAGCAAGCCTGGTACGAACATATTCCATTGAGTGAGAAAATGGGCGTGCGTATTCAGCAGTACACCGGGCAGAAATTTATTACGACGATGCCCGAGACGGGCAATCAGAATCCGCACCACACGCTGTTTGCCGGAAGCCTGTTTTCACTGGCGACGCTAACGGGCTGGGGACTTATCTGGCTGATGCTGCGTGAGCGTCATCTGGGGGGAACGATTATCCTCGCCGATGCGCATATCCGCTACAGCAGGCCAATCACCGGGAAACCAACTGCTATTGCCGATCTGGGCTCGCTGAGCGGTGACCTTGATCGTCTGGCAAGAGGCCGCAAGGCGCGCGTGCAGATGCAGGTCGGGGTATTTGGCGATGACACGGCGGGCGTCGTGTTTGAAGGTACTTACATTGTGCTACCCGCAAAACCGTTTGGCGCATATGAAGAGGGCGGTAACGAGGAAGAGTAGGGGGATACCCTCTACTCGATAAATGCATCTGCCGGAAGTTTAAAGCGTTCTGCAAGCGCTTTAATATGGCTTACAGTCAGTGCTCTACGGCCATTTAGGATGTTGCTGACGTTCGATTTAGAACCAAGTTCGTTGGCGAGGTCGGTGGCTTTTAATCCGTACTGATCCATGAGCGTACGCAATACGGAAACGCCAGAGGGGATTTGTTTCAGGTGTTGATTGAGCGCTCTGAATTCTGGTGCATGTTTTTCGTATTCACTGATTCGGGCACTAAGTAATTCAAATAGTGGGTTTTCAAGATCGTCGTGGTCAACCAGAAACTCTACTAGCGCTAGTGCCCTTCGATACTCCGTTTCATTGCGTTCTTCCCCCAAAAGAGGGATCGTTTTTACAGCACAACTGAAGGTATCAACGATCTTTTTTGCGCTGGCTGCGTCCATATGACGATGAGATCTCATTCTTTATGGCCCCGATAATATTCTGTCAGTTTGTCATATTCGGCGTGGAGAACGATATGCTTCACAAATACCTTATGTAACCTGAAATCTATGTAGGCAATGAGTCTCAGGTTGTTACCAGAAACATCAATTACCCACCATTTATTCCTGTACTTAAAATTATCAAGAGAAGGAATATACTGTTTCATCTCTTCAGGGTGATTGAATGTTTTTTTCTCCAAAACATTCAGCAACTCAGAGAGAGCAAGCCCATGGTTTGGATACATGAGCATACCCTCATTGAATGGTTTTCGGCTGATAACATGCACGATGTAGTTCCATTACATAGTTTTCAACCTGAAAACAATCTAACGCAATGCCATCATGTTTTCAAGTTGAAAACAACATTGAATATTAAGAAATTATCTCCGCTGATGGGCTTCTAACACGCCAGGCCACCTCGCGCATTGCGTTTCGCGCTGTCTGGCTTACGCCTCCTAACTGAAAAAATCCGTGGATAACGCCGGGATAGCGCTGACAGGTGCAGTCCACACCTTGCTTCTGGAGCTGGTGAAACAGGGCCTCTCCTTCATCGCACAGTGGGTCAAATTCAGCGGTAATGATGTGCGTGGGCGGTAAACCGTTGAAGTCTTCACGCCAGAGTGGGCTGACTTCGGGATGCAATGGATCGGTTTTCGGCATATACATTTCGTAGCCCGAAAGCAGCGTGTCGCGGGTGATAATGTAATCCTGTCCATTATGGTCATAGCTCGCAAACCTGGCGGTTGCGTCCAGCATCGGGTAGATCAGCATAAGCTGTGCAGGTTGCCATTGCCTGGCCGCTTTCAGGCGTAGTGCTGTGACCAGCGCCAGGTGCCCGCCCGCGCTGTCGCCAGCAAGGGTTATGCGCTCGCGATCGACTCCCAGTTTCTGGGCATATTTCCAGATGATATTGGCCCCGGTTTCAGCGTCGTTATGTGCTGCCGGGAAAGTATGCTCTGGCGCAAGGCGGTACTGTACTGCAATGACCCTACAGCCGCTGAACCAGGCGAGCTGCCTTAGTTGGTTATCATGCGTAGCAAACCCACCGCTGACAAAACATCCGCCATGATAGTAAATGACGCAGGGCAGCGTTTCCGCAGAGTTAAGAGGCGAAACAACGCGAAACGTCATGGTATCGAGTTCAATATCTTCAACCTGTACGCGGGTTTCTGTTTCTCCGGCCAACGCCGTACTGGCAATATAGCCCGCTCTCCGGTCATCAATATTCTGTTCGCGGGAAGAAGGGCGTCCCGCCGCGATAAATGCCTCAACTAACTGCGCAATCCCGCTTTCCAGTGCCATTTTTAAATACTCTTATCTGTATGGATATACAGGTTTATAACCTGGATACTCACAAATGAAAATGGGAAAAAAAGGGGCGTTATGATTCTGGAAAGCGGCTCGCAAAAGTAAAAATCGTTCACGTGAAAGCTATTTTCCCGCTTTTCCCAGGTGTATGTTGTGTGGAAATTAATCGCTGATGATATACTGGAGGTATATGTGAGTATGATGGCTGGGATGGATATGGGCAGAATTTTACTCGATTTATCAGACGAAGTGATTAAACGTCTTGATGACCTCAAGGTGCAGCGTAACCTGCCGCGAGCTGAACTCTTGCGGGAGGCCGTTGAGCAGTATCTGGAAAGGCAGGAACAGGCTGAAACGACTATTTCCAGCGCTCTCGGACTCTGGAAAGGTTGTGAAGAAGATGGCGTTGAGTACCAACGCAAACTTCGTGAGGAATGGTAATGGTCAAAGGATCCGCGCTTTTTGATACCAACATCCTCATCGACCTGTTTAGTGGACGGAGTGAAGCAAAGCAAGCGATAGAAACATGGCCGCCGCAGAATGCAATCAGCCTCATTACATGGATGGAGGTGATGGTGGGTGCAAAAAAATACCATCAGGAATCCCGCACACGCGTTGCGTTGAGCGCTTTTAACGTGATCGGTGTTTCACAGGATATTGCTGAACGAAGCGTGAGTATCAGGCAGGAATATGGGATGAAATTGCCGGATGCCATTATTCTGGCAACAGCACAGATTCATCGTCTTACGCTGGTTACGCGAAATACTAAGGATTTTGCAGGCCTATCCGGTGTGGTCACACCGTATACATTATAACCCGGGCGACCTACGCCGCCCGGTAGTGTGAAGACCTTACTCCCCTTCACCCGGGAACAGGAACGGGTTGATGGAACTGCGGGCAAAGCCCTCCTGCTCCATGTGCGCGTCCAGCATCAGTGAAGCGAGATCGTCGGCCACGGCTTCGACTTTCGGGTCTTTTTCCTGATAGAGAATCTTCAGGTAAGTCCCGCAGTCGCCGCAGCTTTCAGCTTTGATTGCCGCCTGTTCGTTATCCAGTGACCAGTAGTTCAAATCACGGCTCTGCTCGCAGTTGCTGCACTTCACGCGCACCACGTGCCACTCGGTTTCGCACAGGTTGCAGTGCAGATAACGCAGACCCTGGGTGGTACCGATTTGCACCATGCTGGAGACCGGCATTGAACCACACACCGGGCAGTACTGACGCTGTTCACCGTATTCCGCACGGGCTTTGCCGGGGATCAGGCTTGCCATCTGCGCCCAGTAGAGCGACAGGGCAGCCCAAATGAACGGTGCTTTGTCGCTGCTGACGGAGGCAAAATCAGAGGCAAACAGCGCGCTGGCCATCAGCTCCAGCTCCTGCTCTGAGGCTTTTTCCAGATTCTCGATCACGGCGAGCGCCGGACCGCTCATCTCTGGCTTCAGCTCAGCAATCAACGACTGCAGCAGCTTTTGCCAGTGCTTGTCGCGTGGCAGGACGTGGATATCCAGCGGCGGTTTGCCCTGATCGTTCGCTTCTTTGATGCGCGCGGTCAGATCCATCTGCAGCGGATGGTCGTACAGCACCACTTCCTGCGCGTGGGCGATCAGCGCGGCAAAGCGCAGGTAATCGCCCAGCGGGTTGTTCTCGGCCAGCTCGCGCAGTCGCTCAGCACGGCGGTTATACAAATTTTTGAGTCTGGGGAATAATAACGGCGGAATCATATCCGCCGTGCGTTTCTCGCTCTTCTCCAGCTCATCTTGCGGGATTATGCGAATACTCATTCAGATGACTTTTCCTGTTTCTGGCGGACTTCACGGTACCAGCGCGGGTGATGTTTCTTCGCCCATGAACTGGTAACCCATCCTTCCACCATCGCGGTAATGGTGCCTTTCACCCAAAGGGCGGCGTAAATGTGCACCATGATAACCACAATTAGCGCTACTGCGGCAAATGAATGCAGCATTAACGCGAATCGGATCACCGGGATTGAGAAAGCAGGCGCAAAATACGGACGCCAGATGACCACTCCGCTCACCAGCAACAGGACCAGGAAGATAATCGCCGCCCAGAATACGCATTTCTGGCCGAAGTTATAACGTCCCGTGTCACCTACTTCCTCGTTGACGACAATCTTACGAATATTCTTCGCCCAAAAGATATCATCCCGATTGATTAGATTGTGGTGCCAGTAACGGAAAAACATGATGATAAACGAGGCAAACATGATCACGCCGACAAACGGGTGCACAATTCGCGCCAGTTGCGGAGTGCCCATAATGTGCATCAGCCAGTTAAAAGACGGGAAGAGAAAGCCCATCCCGCTCACTGCCGCCAGAATGAAGCAGAAGGCGGTGATCCAGTGGTTGATGCGTTCCGGCGCCGTGTAGCGCACGATGGTGTCACGTCGTTTCATTTGCGCACCTCGTCTTTTTCTTCATGCAGGTTGTCTTCTTCCTCTTCCGCGCGGTTCGGGCCGACACCGACGTAATGGAAGATACTGGCCGCAAATGTCGCTGCAAAGCCGACGGCTGCGAGAGGTTTCCAGATGCCTTTCCAGAATTTCACGGTGGCGCTGATTTCCGGATTCTCCGGCAGACCGTGGTACAGATTCGGCTTGTCGGCATGGTGCAATACGTACATCACGTGCGTACCGCCAACGCCTGCCGGATCGTACAGACCCGCGTTTTCGTAACCACGCGTTTTCAGCTCCGTCACGCGCTCGCCTGCCAGCGTTTTCATCGACTCTTTGGTGCCGAAATGAATGGCGCCGGTTGGGCAGGTTTTCACGCAGGCCGGTTCTTGCCCGACCACGACACGGTCAACGCACAGCGTACATTTGTAGACGCGGTTGTCTTCCGGATTGAGGCGCGGTACGTCGAACGGGCAGCCCGCGATGCAGTAGCCACAGCCGATGCACTGCTCGGACTGGAAGTCGACGATACCGTTGGCATACTGAATGATTGCGCCTTCAGCCGGACACGCCTTCAGGCAGCCCGGATCGGCGCAGTGCATACAGCCATCCTTGCGGATAAGCCACTCCAGTTTGTCGTTTTGTTCCACTTCCGAGAAGCGCATCACCGTCCAGGATTTGGCGGTCAAATCAGCCGGGTTGTCGTACACCCCAACGTTGTTGCCCACTTCATCACGGATGTCGTTCCATTCAGAACACGCCACCTGACACGCTTTACAGCCGATACAGGTGGTGACGTCGATAAGCTTCGCCACCTCTTCCTGATGGTCCCGCGCCTGAGG
>NZ_SZWR01000032.1:0-3054 GCF_005280875.1 Citrobacter sp. wls827 | reverse complement strand
CCGCCCCTGAGGGCAGTGATGATTATCACTGCCCTTTCTTCATGCGGCCTGCTGGTTCAGGTCAGCAATCACATCGTCAATCAGCTCATCAATCTTGCTGGAGTCAAGGTGGTGCGCAGTGGTAATCAGGTGAGCGATGTCACCGGAGGTGGCCAGACAGTGCTTCTTCCAGACGGCTTCTGACGGACAAGGGAAAACCACGGTAATAGAGTTTTTATTGCGCCAGGCATCAATACCAGCAGCCTGTAAGCGATCGACTGCGTACTGCGCCATATTCAGGCTATGTTCAATGCGGCGTTGCCAGTCGCTCCAGGAATGGCTGCGAATAGCTTCCCACATCATTAGCGGTGTATGGCCATTACGAGAACCAGAAATGGTTTTATCGTGTGCAGAGATGTAATCAATTTCGACAGAAATCCGATCAACGTTTTTCCTTTTCGCTACCACGATGCCGCAGGGAATAGGCGAACCAATCATTTTGTGGCCTGAAACGCCAATAGAATCAATACCATCAGCGAAGTTAAAAGGCTGCGGATCGTTCACAAACGGCAAAATCATACCGCTCAACGCAGCATCAGCGTGTAGATAATAATCGTCACGTTTGATACCCAGTTGACCAATCCGTTGTTGGATCTCAGCAATATTATCAATAGCGCCACGAACGGTTGTGCCGATATTTGCAAAAATAATCGGATGTTCTTCGTTATCGCGTTGAATTTTACGAATCAAATCATCATAGTCCATCTCACCATTCGGCTGTGATTCCACCAGACTTGATTTAATGCGCAACAACTTAACAATTTTCGCAACGGAATAATGAGTATCTTTCGAGTAATAAAGCGTACCTTCTGGAAACAGTTCACGCCCCAGATAGCAGCCAAACATATTACCTTCAGTTCCCCCATTGGTAACGTAACCCCAGCTTTCTTCAAATGGGATTTTGAAAATACTGGCGAAATACTCCATTACTTCTTTTTCAAAATCAAACGAGTTCAGCAAATAATTGCAATACTCCCCCCAGTCACCACAATTATTTATGGAGAAACGCATAAACCGTTCCAGTATCGTGTAATCGAAGTCGGCTGACTCCGGATAACCTATATTAAAATACTGATTTTTTACGCAATATGACCAAAAAGCATCGAGCTTATTCTGATCGACAATAGATAATGTCATTTTAAACTCCCGTGGATAAAACCAATACAGTTGGATACGTTTAGATACGTTTATCTAAATAAAGAATATCCTGACCTTTCTTACTACGCCCGGCAGCAACAAATGAGAACAATGGAATGGTTACCATCATCATCAAGATGCCCCAGAATATGGAGTCGCTGCCAGAACCAAGCAAAGCAAAAATGCAGTAAATCATGCCAATAACAACCAACGTGCAGTAAAACATAAACGATCTTCCACGATTGGCTTTCTTTGAAACAAGGATAATTGGAAGCGAAATCAGGGCGTACATATATGGCAGAAGTGAAGCAAATACCGACATTAAGATTACAGCCTGGAATTGTTTCGCCAGATTCGGAGATGCCGTCAGAAGCAAGACAATACTCATTAATACACCGGTAAAAACGAGGCTTTTCATCGGGACATCTTGCTTGTTGGTTTCTTCAAAGAATTTCGGGAAAAGTCCTTGTTGAGCACCTGCGCGCGGGCCTTCTGACTGAAGTATCAACCAACCTGAAATTGAGCCAAAGCAGGCAATGATGCTCAGTGCGGAAGCAATGTTCCCTGCCGTATTACCGAACATATAGCGTGCGGCATCAGCAAAAGGTGCGGCTGAATCTACCAGAACATTATGTGGTACCAACCCCATAATAACGGTGCAGCTACCAACATAGCATACGGAAGCGATTAATAACCCCATAACGGTAGCCCGAGGAACCGTGCGTTCAGGATCTTCGACCTGACCGGTAGAAACGACTGCAGATTCAATACCAAGGAAGCCCCATAGCGCAATCGACGCAGCAGAAATAATTGCCGAGGAATCACTATGTCCCGTTCCATTATAAACTTCAGTATAGAGCGACGGGTTAAACCAGAACCACCCAATAAATCCTACGCCTAATATTACGATTAACCCGCAGGTTGCGGTAAAGGATTGTGCCCGCCCCGCAACTTTGGCACCAAAACTAGCAAGGAAAACAAATGCCCACAGAATAATAATTGCGGCAATACAACCGTAAGTTGGATTTTTAAGCTCCGGGAAAAAGAAACTGAGATAGCCGACACCTGCGACCAATAATGCAACGTTACCTACCCATGCGCTGATCCAATAGCACATTGTTGTCTGAAACCCAATGAATGGGCCGAAGGCATCACTGGCATAAGCAACGATACCGCCGGTACGAGGTGTAATTAAACTGGTTTTAGCGAAAACTAATGCAAGTGCAATAACACCGATGATGGTAAATACCCATCCCCATATTGAGATGGAGCCTATGCCTGCGAGATTAGTTGGCAACATAAATACGCCAGACCCCATCATATTTGATGCAGTCACTAACGTTAGGGCAATGACTCCCATTTTATGAGCAGAGCCTGAGCTTACTGTTCCCATAATGGTTTCCTATTAATTTAAAATTTTGCAATAAGTGGAAATTCGTACTGAATTCGTGGGTCATTGTTATGAATAGAAATGTCCATTATTGTGACAACAATCAAAAATAATAATGAATCAATTTTTTTTGAGCGGTTTTTCCGCTCACTTTTTAACCATTTTATTAGTAATTGACTCTGTCCCCTTTTATTCGACCTGAATAAAGAAAAGGCGACACTAAAATAATCAGAAAAAAATCACGACGATCATTTATTAATAATGTAATTTTTTGTTGATGGTATTGCTTTAATGTTAAAGATCATGAGTAATTTAAAGACACCCTGTTTATCACGCCAAAAACGGGTATTTCTGATATGAATAAAGTAGAAGATGGCAATTCAAAGGAGAGAACATAATTTATGTTACAACGGACAGAATGATGACTTCCTGTGGGCTACGCCACACAAAGCAAAAACCCCGCCGGAGCGGGATTCTATAAAGAGTGA
>NZ_SZWR01000031.1:0-10343 GCF_005280875.1 Citrobacter sp. wls827 | reverse complement strand
CCCTCAGGGGCGGCGCAACCGATGCCGAGACCAATCATTATCGGTTGCGTCTATCAGGCTCTGTTCTTACAGAGCCTTCAACGAGATTAACGCTTTACCGATGGGTTGTAACGACAAACTTTGGCCCTGGACATGCGCGGGAGGAGTCCCGTTCATCTCACTATGATCTATTAAATGAGGACTGGCATGGATAAATGTTGCGCGAAGACAAACCAAATGGGTCTGCTTGCGCTGACCATGATGACAGCATCAAATATGATGGGTAGCGGTGTGTTTATGCTGCCTGCCACGCTTGCGAGAATAGGTTCAATCTC
The DNA here is from genome assembly GCF_005280875.1 of Citrobacter sp. wls827. Lineage (NCBI taxonomy): Bacteria > Pseudomonadati > Pseudomonadota > Gammaproteobacteria > Enterobacterales > Enterobacteriaceae > Citrobacter > Citrobacter sp. wls827. The sequence continues at coordinate 10,029 of NZ_SZWR01000031.1, read as the reverse complement.
TGTCTGGGGATGGGGACTCGCGTTTTTAGCGATTGCTGCCCTGGCACTCATTTTCTGCAAAATGAGTGAGTTATTTCCGCGCAATGGCGGCATCATAGCCAGTATTTCTGCCAGCTTTGGCCCCTTTATCGGCCTACAAATGACATTGTTCTATTGGTTGTCAACGTGGATTGGCAACTGCGCGCTGCTGTTAGCCGGCGTGGGATATCTCTCTTTCTTCTTCCCGGTATTACACAACCCACTTTATGGTACGACAGCATGCATTGTGCTGCTTTGGTGCTCTGTTCTTTGGGGATTACGTGGAGCGAAACGGGTTGGCTATATGCAAATGTTCACGGGCAGCTGCATGGTGCTGGTGATCCTCAGCATCGGCGTCATGGGCTGGGGACATTTTGACGTTGCGCGTTATCAGGCAGCCTGGAATCTTAGTGGCGTCAGTGATCATCAGGCAATCATTAACGCGGCAACTATCTCATTATGGGGTTTTCTGGGCATTGAATCTGCATCTGTCTCGTTTAGCCAAGTGAAAAACCCACGCCGCACAATACCTCTGGCCACCTTGTTAGGGTTGGGGCTCGCTGGGTTATGTTATGCCAGTTCAACCAATGTCATGATGGGGCTACTCCCCCATGATGTGCTGATGAACTCCTCCTCTCCTTTTGCCGACAGCGCAAAAGCAATGTGGGGAAGTACGGTTGGGGCGATTATTTCAGCCATGGTCGTTATCGCTTGCCTCGGGGCGATGCCTGGTTGGCAAATCCTGCAAACTGAAGTGCCCAGGGCTGCGGCGGAAGATAATTTACTCCCTGCTTTTTTTGCCCGTACTAACCGCCATGGTGTTCCCTGGTGTGGGTTGATTTTTACTGCAGCGCTGATGACTGCGCTCCTGCTATTCACATTGTCGCCAAATCTGCAGAACCAGTTCCAGAGCGTGATTACATTGGCCATCTCTGCCAGCTTACTCCCCTATGCATTTGCTGCAGTATCACTGCCGGTCATGATAGTTGTTCATCGCCGGGGAGGTGATGCCAGTTTCTGGAGTTATTGCTGCCTCAGCCTGGTTGCGTTGAGCTTTATTGCACTGGCGCTAATGACAGAGAGTGCCTCTACCGTGGTATGGGGCATTATTTTACAGATGATCACCATCCCTCTTTACCTTCTTTATGTTGCCCGGCGCCATCGTCTGAACAAGGGTGTCCCGCAGCACAATTTGACTGAACAATCTTTTTCTTTATTAAGCAAGGAGTTGTCATGAGCAAAATTCAGGCTATACGAGGTATGCGCGATGTGCTGCCTGACGAAACACCAATGTGGCAGTGGCTGGAGCGTAAATTTCATCAAATGGCGTTTCGTTATGGATACCAGGAAATGCGTCTGCCGCTCCTGGAGCCCGTTGCGCTCTTTGAACGTGCGGTGGGTGAAGCGACCGATATTGTCTCAAAAGAAATGTACGATTTTACCGATAAAAGCGGTGAGCATATTACCTTGCGTCCGGAAGGGACCAGCGGATGTATGCGTGCGGTCCTGGAAAATAACATGTGTTACAACAAGTCACAGCGTTTGTGGTATCAGGGACCGATGTTTCGTTACGAGCGTCCGCAAAAAGGGCGGTTACGCCAGTTCACGCAGTTTGGCGTCGAAGCCTTCGGAATGTCTGGTGCCGATGTTGATGCTGAACTGATCTTTATGGTGCGCGATCTATTTGAAGATTTAGGCATATCACAGAACGTCCGGCTGGAAATTAACTCATTAGGGACGCCGGAAGAACGCCAGGCACATCGCAGGGAACTGGTGAGTTGGTTTACTCAACATAGAGACTTGTTGGACGAAGACAGCATCAAGCGTCTGGACGCAAACCCTCTGCGTATCCTCGATAGTAAAAACCCTGAAATGCAAGAAATGATAGAGAACGCACCTCGTTTACTGGATTTTCTGGAGGATGATTCACAGCGGCATTTCAATACGTTGCGGACTCTGCTCGACAATGCCGATATAACCTATCACATTAACCCACGCTTGGTGCGCGGGTTGGATTACTATTCACGCACTGTTTTTGAATGGATTACCGATGACTTAGGTTCTCAGGGGACAGTCTGCGGTGGTGGTCGTTATGATGGTCTGGCTGAGTTATTTAATGGTAAGAAATTGCCCGCCTGTGGGTTTGCCATAGGTATCGAACGATTGTTGCTTCTGCTGCAGACTGTTTATGACGGTCTGAATCCTCAGTGGCAATTCCATCCTGACGTTGTGATTACCAGCGAGCTGGAGGATGGGGGCATACAGGTGCAAGTGCTGGCTTGCGCGCTTCGTCGAGACTTGCCTGGTTTGCGTGTCCTCACTGATTGTAGCGGTACCAAACTTAAACGACAGCATCAGAATGCCCTTAAGAGCGGTTGTCGTTTTATTCTGACCATTAATGCTGATCAACAAATTCGTCTTTGGGATTTACAAAATAACCAGCAAAATTTACTAGCGATTCAAGATATTGCATTACGACTTGATGAGCTTAACCAGAAATAAGTGAACTGGGCTATCAAAAGGGCATCTTGTTGTCTTTTGGTAGCTCCTGTAAGATTCTCTAGAAATCCGAATATATTAACAGACGTGGCTTATGCACTAATAAAAAAACTATTTAGCCAACTTAAATATTATTTAAACATTATTCCTATGCCACGAAAAAACCGATTATTTATCGATGGAATTCCTCACCTCGTGCAATTGTGCGGGCATAATGATGAAACTATTTTTAAAGGTGAAGAAGATTACCAGTATTTTTATCAATGCGTCGATACTGCAATGAGTATCTATGCGGTAAGATTACATGCGTATTCACTTTCATCAAAGAAAATATTTTTATTTCTGTCCGCTCCTGATAAAGAATGCCTCGGGCGTTTTATGCAATATATCGCCAAAGGTTACACCCACTACTTCAACCACCGTCACCAACGCCATGGCACGCTTTGGGATAGTCGATACAATTGCTGCCCCGTCGAACCCAACGCCTATTTCTTACTGACAAAAAAATACGTTGAATGCCATTGCGTGGATGAAACTCCGCATCATAGTTTTGCTGATTCCCCCGAAGTGCGGATCACTCCCCATGAAGAGTACCTGCGCCTCGGAGAAAATGCGGCGCAGCGTTCCGGTGCCTACCAGCGCTTTTGCCTGGGGATGATTGTTCCGGCAGTCATTACGCGTATTGAGTCATCACTGGCGCAAAACTGCCTACTGGCAACGACACCTTACTCTCAGTCGCTGGAAGAAAAATATCAGCGGAATCTGCGGCCACGAAAAAGTGGTCGTCCACGTAAGCATTACCAGAACCCCGCCGCGGACTGGGAGTGGCTGGAAAAAAAAGCGGAGTATTTATTGCAGCAGTATTGCTACAAGGAGATCCGCATGCCGCTTCTTGAAAGGCTGGAAGAAAACGCTACGAGGTCTTTTTCCGGTGAAAGTGATGAGCTAATGCTTAATCATCAGGCGTTATTTCGCGGTGATGGAACGATGGGCTGTCTACGGCTTTTATCGCAATATCAGAATTTACAAATTGGCACACGATTATGGTATCTGGGGGCAATGTTCCGCCGTCAGAACCAGCAGAATATCAGCCAATTTCATCAATTGGGCGTGGAAGCGTTTGGCTATCCAGATATTGGCATTGAGATTGAACTCATTTCCTTACAGTACGATTTTTTCAAATCGCTACAACTGTTGCCGTTTGTCGAACTCAAAATCAATACATTAGGCAATGTCGAAGAGTTCACTCAATTTCGCCGTCACTTGCAGCAATACTATCAGCCGCTGGCATCACTGCTTAATGCCAGACAGTTAGCTTGCCTGGAGCAACATCCTGAGCGCTTACTGAGTGATAAAGATAATTTGATGCTGCGGCTGGCAGAAAAGGCACCGCAACTTGAAGCATGCCTGTCATTACAATCCCGTCAGCGTTTTACGCACCTTTGCGACTCACTGACTGCACTGAATATCCCTTTTACCCACGATAAAAATCTCTTCCCCGTAAATGACTATAACGACCAGCTTTTTGAATGGTATGCGGATTCGTTGCATCACAATAAATTACTGTGTCGGGGCGGGCGTTACGACAATAGCGCCAGTCGGCTAATTGGGCATCCTGTCTCTGCATGCGGCTTCGCTTTCATGCTGGAACCGATTATGCAGTTGCTTACCGCTACGAAAAAAAGCAGCGATTATGCTAAGCATGTCGATGTTGTCATCATACCCAGCCAGGAACGGGCACGGGATCAGGCAATACTACTTGGCCGCCGGCTCAGGCGTAATTTCCCGCATTTGAGCATTGTCAATGACTGCTCCACGCTACGCTTATCGACCCGGCAGAAGAACGCGCAACGCCAGGGAGCACGTTTTATTTTGCTTATAGACGGCAGCGACAATGAGGTCACTTTTTGTGATGAAGAAAACCATTGCTGGGTGCAAATCCCCCTTCATGAAGTGACAGCGCATTTAAGTATGGCGTTAATGATGTAACCCGGTGGCTCGCAATGAGAAGTGGCCTTCCCTTTATTGAAGGGGATAACGTTCTTTATCTGGTAAAAGGTACTGGTGGATATTTCCAGTTTTGTGACAACCAACACAAAACGCTGTGCGATACGTTTTTCTCGAGAATAAATGAACGCAATCGATCGCCATCACAAAATTACTCGCTGATAAATCGTACAAAATCAGTGTTAATACAATGTTGCATATGATGATTTTATGTGTGATTTGGTTTAAATATTAATAAATGCAATGTTTCTTTACAAACAAATAAGGCGAAAAAATGTGATGCATGGCGTTATTTATTCATGGTTACAATTAAAATATAATTAAATTTGATAAGTTGCTTATTAAATTTAAGCATCATTTTGCCGGATAATTGCTCTGTAATTGATTGAAATATAGCCTTTCACGATTTTTGGAAATAGCGGAAAAAACAGGTGTGTTATTGCCATAAAATTCCGTTATCCCCCCATCTTTTTTTGATTAAAGTCAGGTTAAAGTGAGATCGTGTTTTTATAATTTGTTGATTATAAAGAATTTTATTGTTTAATAATAATCTTACAAAATGTAAGTGAAGGGGATTTGTGAGTGGTCGCACATATCCTCGATTGCTTAATTTGGTACACTTCCTGCCGTCAACAAAGTAATTAACGCAGGTCGATATGAATACTATTACTCTCCCTAAAACACAGCATTTAGTGGTCTTTCAGGAAGTCATTAGAAGTGGTTCTATCGGCTCGGCTGCAAAAGAATTAGGTTTAACTCAACCCGCTGTCAGCAAAATCATTAACGATGTTGAGGCTTATTTTGGCATTGAGTTAGTCGTACGTAAAAATACCGGTGTGACACTGACCCAGGCAGGTCAGGTGATGCTTTCATGGTCTGAATCCATTACCCGCGAAATGAAAAACATGGTTGATGAGATGAACAGCATGACCAGCAACGCGGTCGTTGATGTGTCGTTTGGCTTCCCTTCACTGATCGCCTTTACCATCATGTCCGGCATGATAAAAAAATTTAAAGAGGTGTTCCCGAAAGCGCAGGTTTCCATGTATGAGGCTCAGCTCTCCTCTTTCTTACCTGCGGTACGCGATGGGCGTCTGGATTTCGCCATTGGTACGCTAAGTGATGAGATGAAACTGCAGGACCTCCATGTTGAGCCGCTTTTTGAGTCAGAGTTTATTCTGGTGGCCAGTAAGTCCCGAACATGCACCGGCATCACCTCGCTGAGCGCGTTGAAAAACGAACAGTGGGTGTTGCCACAAACGAATATGGGTTACTACAGCGAACTTCTCACCACGTTACAAAATAATGGCATCAGCAGTGAAAACATCGTTAAAACAGACTCCGTTGTCACGATTTATAATCTTGTTCTCAATGCTGATTTCTTAACAGTAATTCCCTGTGATATGACCGCCCCATTTGGTTCAGACCAGTTTATTACTATCCCGGTAGAAGAAGCCTTACCGGTTGCACGTTATGCCGCCGTTTGGTCTAAAAATTATCGAATAAAAAAAGCAGCATCTATTTTGGTTGAATTAGCCAAAGAATATTCATCATATAATTCTTGTAGGCGAAAGCAATTAATTGAAATTGATTAAAGATTGAACTTGTTTTAATGAGAAATTAACGCCATCGGTCTATATCAGACGTTGGTCACGGCTATCTATTTACTTTAATACCCAGGTAAGAGGTTCTAATGCACATTACATACGATCTCCCAGTTGCAATTGAAGATATCCTCGAAGCGAAAAAAAGACTGGCGGGGAAAATTTATAAAACGGGAATGCCTCGCTCTAACTATTTTAGTGAACGTTGCAAAGGGGAAATTTTCCTCAAGTTTGAAAACATGCAGCGTACCGGTTCATTTAAAATCCGTGGCGCTTTTAACAAGCTCAGTTCCTTAACTGAAGCAGAAAGAATGAAGGGCGTGGTGGCGTGTTCTGCGGGTAACCATGCACAGGGCGTTTCTCTCTCCTGCGCCATGCTCGGCATCGACGGCAAAGTGGTGATGCCGAAAGGCGCGCCGAAGTCTAAAGTGGCGGCAACCTGCGATTATTCCGCAGAAGTTGTGCTGCACGGCGACAACTTCAACGACACCATCGCGAAGGTCAGCGAGATTGTGGAAACGGAAGGCCGTATCTTTATTCCGCCATACGATGACCCGAAAGTTATTGCGGGCCAGGGAACGATTGGCCTGGAAATTTTAGAAGATCTGTACGATGTCGATAACGTGATTGTACCAATTGGCGGTGGCGGACTGATTGCGGGTATTGCCGTAGCAATTAAATCTATCAACCCAACAATTAGAATTATTGGTGTGCAGTCTGAAAACGTTCACGGCATGGCGGCATCTTTCCACGCTGGAGAAATAACCACGCACCGAACGACCGGCACCCTGGCGGATGGTTGTGACGTCTCTCGCCCGGGTACTTTAACGTATGAAATTGTTCGTGAGTTGGTGGATGACATTGTCCTGGTCAGCGAAGATGAAATTCGCAACAGCATGGTGGCATTAATTCAGCGAAATAAAGTTGTGACTGAAGGTGCCGGTGCGCTGGCATGCGCAGCATTATTAAGCGGGAAATTAGATAGCTATATCCAGAACAGAAAAACAGTCAGCATTATTTCTGGCGGTAATATCGACCTTTCTCGTGTATCTCAAATTACTGGTTTAGTTGACGCTTAATATACTTCGTTGAGGATAGGATATGAGTACTACTGATAGCATTGTATCCAGCCAGACAAAACAGTCGTCCTGGCGCAAATCGGACACCACCTGGACACTGGGTTTATTTGGTACAGCCATCGGCGCAGGGGTGCTGTTCTTCCCTATCCGCGCAGGTTTTGGCGGACTGATCCCCATTCTGATCATGCTGGTGTTAGCATACCCCATCGCCTTCTATTGCCACCGTGCGCTGGCACGCCTGTGTCTTTCCGGTTCTAATCCTTCCGGTAACATCACAGAAACGGTTGAAGAGCACTTTGGTAAAACGGGCGGCGTGGTTATCACGTTCCTCTACTTCTTTGCGATTTGTCCGCTGCTGTGGATTTATGGCGTCACCATTACCAACACCTTTATGACCTTCTGGGAAAACCAGCTGCAGATGCCCGCGTTAAACCGTGGCTTTGTAGCTCTGTTCCTGCTGCTGTTGATGGCATTCGTCATCTGGTTCGGTAAAGATCTGATGGTTAAAGTGATGAGCTACCTGGTATGGCCGTTTATCGCCAGCCTGGTGCTAATCTCTCTGTCACTGATTCCTTACTGGAACTCTGCGGTTATCGATCAGGTTGATCTCAGCAATATCGCACTGACTGGCCATGACGGCATCCTGGTTACCGTATGGCTGGGTATTTCCATCATGGTGTTCTCTTTCAACTTCTCGCCAATCGTTTCTTCCTTCGTGGTCTCTAAACGCGAAGAGTATGAGAAAGATTTCGGTCGCGAATTTACCGAGCAGAAATGTTCCAAAATCATCTCCCGCGCCAGTATGCTGATGGTTGCCGTGGTTATGTTCTTCGCCTTTAGCTGCCTGTTTACGCTGTCTCCGGCAAATATGGCGGATGCGAAAGCACAGAACATTCCAGTACTGTCTTACCTGGCGAACCACTTCGCGTCACTGTCCGGTACGAAGTCCACCTTCGCGACCGTTCTGGAGTACGGTGCTTCTATCATCGCCCTGGTCGCTATCTTCAAATCTTTCTTCGGCCACTATCTGGGTACGCTGGAAGGTCTGAACGGTCTGGTGCTGAAGTTTGGTTACAAAGGCGATAAAACGAAAGTTTCCGTCGGCAAACTGAACACCATCAGCATGATCTTCATCATGGGCTCCACCTGGGTTGTGGCTTACGCCAACCCGAACATCCTGGACCTGATTGAAGCAATGGGCGCGCCGATTATCGCCTCACTGCTCTGCCTGCTGCCGATGTATGCCATCCGTAAAGCGCCGTCACTGGCGAAATACCGTGGCCGTCTGGATAACGTGTTTGTTACCGCGATTGGTCTGCTGACCATCCTGAACATTGTCTACAAACTGTTTTAATCCATAAGCTCAGGATGAGCGGAGTAGTGAAATGAATGAGTTTCCGGTAGTACTGGTTATTAACTGTGGTTCATCTTCCATTAAATTCTCAGTGCTGGATGCAGCAAACTGTGAAGTTTTACTGGCGGGAATTGCAGACGGTATTAACTCTGAAAATGCGTTCATAGCAATTAATGGAGGAGAGCCAGCTAAGCTGGCTCACCACAGCTACGAAGACGCATTAAAAGCCATTGCCGTTGAACTGGAGAAACGTAATTTAATGGACAGCGTGGCCTTAATTGGCCACCGCATTGCCCACGGCGGAAATATCTTTACCGAATCAGCCATTATTACTGATGAAGTTATCGAAAATATCCGCCGGGTCTCTCCTTTAGCACCGTTACATAATTATGCGAACTTAAGCGGAATCGAATCTGCTCAGCACCTTTTCCCTGGCCGGCAGCAGGTTGCGGTATTTGATACCAGCTTCCACCAGACAATGGCGCCTGAAGCGTATATGTACGGTTTACCGTGGAAATATTTTGAGGAGCTGGGTGTTCGTCGTTACGGCTTCCACGGCACGTCGCATCGCTATGTTTCTCAACGTGCGCATGAGCTGCTTGAGCTACCGCACGATGATTCTGGCCTGGTTGTGGCTCACCTCGGGAATGGGGCGTCTATCTGTGCGGTGCGTAATGGACAGAGCGTGGATACCTCGATGGGGATGACGCCGCTGGAAGGCCTGATGATGGGGACACGCAGCGGTGATGTGGACTTCGGTGCGATGGCGTGGATCGCCAGTGAAACCAACCAGACGCTAAGCGACCTTGAACGCGTAGTGAATAAGGAATCTGGCCTGCTGGGTATTTCCGGTTTGTCGTCCGACTTACGTACGCTGGAAAAAGCCTGGCACGAGGGACATGAGCGTGCGCAACTGGCGATTAAAACGTTTGTGCATCGCATCGCGCGTCATATCGCCGGGCATGCCGCATCGCTGCATCGTCTTGATGGGATTATTTTCACCGGTGGAATAGGTGAAAACTCGGTATTAATTCGCCGCCTGGTGATTGAGCACCTTGCTGTTTTAGGTGTGAATATCGACAGTGAAATGAATAGTCTGCCAAATTCCCATGGCGAAAGAATTATCTCCAATAAAGATGCTCATGTTATTTGTGCGGTTATTCCCACGAATGAAGAGAAAATGATTGCGCGTGATGCCATTGCGTTAGGCAAAATTAATACACCAGTAGAATTTGCATAATTAATTTTCAGCAGAGAGATTATTTTTCATGAAGGTAAATATCGATACCAGCGATATGCTGTATGCCGAAGCCTGGAATGGCTTTAAAGGTACGGACTGGAAAGAAGAAATTAATGTCCGTGATTTTATTCAGCACAACTATACACCTTATGAAGGGGATGAATCTTTCCTCGCCGAAGCCACGCCTGCGACCACAGCATTGTGGGAAAAAGTCATGGCGGGCATCCG
>NZ_SZWR01000010.1:696364-697266 GCF_005280875.1 Citrobacter sp. wls827 | reverse complement strand
GACAGAGAACCTTCAGTGGTCTGCGCGATGGAGATACCATCGTTAGCGTTACGGGACGCCTGAGTCAGCCCCTTGATGTTAGAGGTGAAACGGTTAGCAATCGCCTGACCTGCAGCATCGTCTTTCGCGCTGTTGATACGCAGACCGGAAGACAGACGCTCAATAGCGGAGCTCAGAGAAGACTGAGATTTGTTCAGGTTGTTCTGGGTCAACAGCGACAGGCTGTTTGTATTGATAACTTGTGCCATAAAATATTCCTTTTGGGTTATTACGCCAGGCTTGCCTGTGTCATTCAAGTTATCGTCATCAATCAACTAAACTTTACTATTTTTTTTAATCTCAACAACCAACTGTTTCTAAATGAACTTAAATAAAACCAACCCTTAAACCAGGGGGGTTACTTCTTTTCTTTGCTCCTTTTCACGAGGGCATTGCACTTAAAAATGTAAAATACATCCGACACAGAAACTATCACTCTCCGCAATCACTTGAAATTAATTTTCTTGCTAAGAATTTTTTACTCAACACTAAATTAGTCATTGTTAATGCCGATACTCAACTCGCCCATAATAAATTTGAACACAAAATAAGCATGTCATTGCCCGCCCGTGCGGGCTTTTTTGTTTTTGTCATCACATGACAGGACCGTCATCAAACTCCCCTACCTCGCATCATTAATGATGTGGGTGATCACACCGAATATAGCGGGTGCAGAACTGTAACCGTCATCATCTACTGGTAGTGCTTCCCTTCTTCCGTTCTCCAGATTTATCAGGTGGGGCTGAGGATGAGTCCGATATCGCTTGATCCTGAATTCCCCGTCTATCGCACATATCAGCAGCGAGCCATCACAAGCAGTAAGTGACGCATCCACAACCAGCAGCGCTCCCTGGAGTATTCCT
>NZ_SZWR01000010.1:686438-696354 GCF_005280875.1 Citrobacter sp. wls827 | reverse complement strand
TGAAATGTGAACGCGATGCCCGCATGAAATAAGTCGCTGCGGGGTGTCTGATTAGTTGCTGATCGAGGGAAATCCTTTTTTCAACATAATCAGCCGCAGGTGAAGGAAAGCCCATGTTTACGCCCTCTCTTGAATACCGGATAAAAACACAGTATAAATACTGTATATTCATCCAGTAAAGAGGCAATAATCAATGTTCGTGGAACTCGTTTATGACAAAAGGAATTTTGATGGTCTTCCCGGTGCAAAAGACATCATTCTGGGCGAACTGAGTAAGAGGGTTCACCGGATTTTCCCGGATGCTGATGTCCGTGTAAAACCGATGATGACACTGCCGGCGATCAACACTGACGCCAGCAAGCATGAGAAAGAGCAGATAAGCCGTACTGTCCAGGAAATGTTTGAAGAGGCTGAGTTCTGGTTAGTGAGTGAATGAAATTCTTAAATATCCGCTACAACCTTGTTTTGATTAAGTTGCAGCGGATGAATTCTCAATCCCGCCCCTATTGGTCTGGTTTGTCCGGCCAGACAATTTCCAGCGGTTTACTGGTATTAATCCTGCTCAGAAGTACCGAATATCTTTCCCATTCAGTGAGCAGTAATATTTCTTTATCGGTTGCCATGCCTAACCTGACTGCCCGTTCAAGTGGTGTAATCGCGGCATCGGCTTCCATAAGCAGCGCCTGTTTTTTTGCTTCTGCCTGCCGCTTTAGTTCTTCATCTGTGTACTGGCGTGGAATAACTTTTTCCCCGTCAAAAAACCATCCCCCGAAGATGTCACAACCATCAGGAATACTGTCAACATCAACAACCGTCAAACCACCGGGATAAAGCCGTGATGCATCTTCGCTGATACTACGAATAATGCCAGTATCGTTTTCGATTGCCAGGCTGTATTTCTTTGTGAATTGAGACAGCGATTTATACCAGTCCTTTCCTGTGGCATCGATAAAATACTGAATATCATCACCCAAAAAATACTCGTCAGGAATATAGCGTTGTAAATTAGTTAATTTCATTTTTTAATCACCAATCGTTACCCAGCCACCATTTCGCCATACTTGCAGAGGACGATATAAAGCGATACCGACCTGATTGCTCTCGTTTCCGTTCCCGCCAGTCAGGACGCAGCCAGAAGGAGCTTCCACCAGTCCGCCATCCATAACCATACTGCTCTGTGCACCACGTTTCACACCAGTAATAAAATTTTGGTTAACCCATGTTTTCGCCTCATTAATGCGATTGTTTATCCAAATATTTATCCAGCCCGAATTACCGTTCTCTCCCCATGCAGCGCCGTAAATATTTGCATCAGCCTGGATGATACCCGACCCAAATCTTATACTGGCCTGCGGAATACTGAACTCGCCAGTTTCCAGATCGAACGTAAATTGTTTAACAGGACCACCACCCCACGGAACACCAAAAATACGAAACCTTCTGTCAATAAGGTCCATATTCACAGATGCCCCCGTTGTGGTATTAATAATTGTGTACTGCGGGCTGTCTGAACTGGATGTTTTTAGGACAATATCACTTTCTACCAGCGTCAGTCCCCCGGTCATTGTGTCGCCGTTTTTATCAACGGCATTAGCAGCCTTATCAACCGTGGGCTTTAAACCGATATTCTGGACAAACAACTGCGGATTAGGAATATCATTGCCGTTCCGGTCTTTAGCCAGTCGCGCATTCGCATTATCCATCGCGATTTTGACAGCCAGCGGAGTCGCCGACTGTGTTTCACTGGTGCTGTTCACCGCACTGTTAAGCTGGAGCAACCCCTTTTGTTGTGTAGAACCATCAACGACACCAATTGACTCCCGCGATGTCTTTTGTGCTTCCGCGCCACGCGCTTTTATCTCTTTCAGGTTCTGGTCTATACGCAGAAACAACCCGTCTCCTGTGGAAACATTCAGCGTGATGCTTGAGGTATCTGATACTGCCAGGCGAAACTGCATATTTACGCTGACACCACCAACAGGTTTATCGATCGATGGGCAGTTTGCCACCGCGTAAAGTTCTCCGGTATCCGTCATTAAACCAACTTCACGAACGGTAAATCCACCAATCCCGGTCGGCAGAACGATTTTCGCCATTAACTGTGTGGACTGTTCCGGTGACACAAGCAGTTCAGCGATATCTCCCCGGTAAGTTTCATTAATCAACCGGACTTGCGCCGGATCAGGCTTGACCTGCTTGCCATTACTGTCACCCACCACATAGTGAGTCAGAGTAATCAGACGACCACTGGCAAGCGCCTCTGCCTCCAGTTCTTTACCCCGGTTAGTGATAATTGAGTAGTAATCAGCCATGAGATTCCCCGGCAAAAATGTCCACATCGATATGCGCTGTTGTCGCACCCGAAATATAAAAAGCACCGTCCATACCCACATTCGCCATCACATCAATTTTGCTCAGATAGCTACGCAGGTTCTTGGCACGGTCAGTAAGCTGGCGTATCTGATGATAGAGAGCGTCACTGACCCCTTCACTGCTCTGTACTTCGATCCGGAAGGTGTAAGGTACAGCGCGTGGGGTGTCTTCCCACCACTCAACCACAGTCGTGGGCAGGTTCACTGACCCAAGAGAACGGCGTACCGCCCCGGCCGTTCCCCTGTGCTGATGAACATAAGCGGCATCTTTTATCACCTGCCGCTTTTGCGCCTCTGTCCAGCTGTCATCCCAGAAATCAACAGCATGCTCCCAGGCCAGCCAGGGGAGAAGATGCGCCGGGCAGGTATCAGGGTTTTTGGACTTGCGCACCATATTGGTATCGAGAGTGGCGATTTGCTCAGCGCTGGTCTGCTCCTGCGCCCGCTCTTCATGAAATGCGCCAGGAGGCAGCAGGGATCGAAACTTAGCCGTCATTGCTGCTGACCTCTCTGCGGGTGACATTGATGGCGGTACACCACGGTGCTTTACCCGCTTCCGCTTCCAGATCTGCCACCGGAGAAATCAGTCTTACCCTGACCACACCGGATTGCTGCAGAGCTGCATAAATGGCGGACAGGGGGACGACGGTTTTAATCCGATGGGAAAGCGTGGTGTATGACCGTAAAACATCGATGGCATTATTCAGCACTGTACTGGCGTCCGGTCCTTCCGGAATTTCCAGTTCTGCCGTAACAGCATAGTTTGCAATCGTGGCACTTTTTATCGTCACATAGTCCGTTAACGGGCGGATTTCATCCGCATTCAGTGTGCTGTTAACCTTATCAAGCAGGGGCTGTCCCGCTGTCCCATCCCCGGTACGGGAAAGGACATAGACATCAACGTAGCCGGGCCGGTTATGGGTTTCCGGCCCATAGGCATCTGCATCCAGCACATCCGTATCGGCAGACTTTGCATGAAAGCGGTAAGCGTTACGCGCGCCTGCTGTATTCAGCTGTGCCCATGAAAGCTGGATACGTTCGCGAAATGCCGCATCGCCTTCCAGCTCAGGCTCCACAGGCGGAACAGCAAGTGGATCGCCGGGCTTAATCACCTGCCGCTTAACGTTGAATGCGGCACCTATCTGGTCAAGGTCAGCCTCTTTTGCACTCGCGAGAAATACCGCCCGCACGGCATCATTAACCCGCTGAAAAGCCAGCGTCAGCTGATAGGCATTCACCTCCCCCTGTTTAAACGTCGGATCGGATTCCACCAGCGCATCAAACTGCTCATCAAGTTCCCGCAGGCGCGCCAGCCACCGGGTGAAGATTTCCGTCGCATCCGGCACCACAATGGCATCCGGTACGTCCAGTTCTGACAGGTTGATCACGTCATAGCTGCTTGCCATAAATCGTTATGTCTCCCGTTCTGACAGGTAAATTGGTTTCCTTGTTGATCCCCTCGATATCCAGTACACAGCCGGACTTCCCTTCAGGAAAGGAAACAAGCACACGGGTTACCTTCAGTCGCGTCTCCCACCTGGCCAGTGCGGTCGCAGACGCGGCGATTATTTGTAGACGGGTCATATCATCCCGTGGGTTATCCACCAGCGAAAATAGATCACTGCCATAGTCACGGACAAGAACCCGGCTCCCGATGGGCGTGGTCAGTATGTCGCTGACGGACTGGCGCAAATGGGCGACGCCGGACAGGCGTTTTCCGGTCCGGTTGTTTACACCGTTCATGATTAAATTCCGTTGCTGATTCGCCGGATGGCGGGAGGGTTAACCGAAGTAGGACGGGCCTGTTTTGTCCTGCTTTTCTGATTTTTTCGAAGCCGCTGCGGGTTTACGAATGTCCACGACAAGGTTGTAGGTGTAGCTGAATCCTGCTGACGTCAGAGAAAAGACCAGAGACTCAACCACCCAGGCCCGATCCTCACGGGAGCCAAAACCGGAAGTCGTCACACCTGCCTCTGCTGTCAGCGGAACATGTTTGGGGCGACATGGCCCCGTGAGCGTCATTTTCTGCTCGTTACGTTTCGCCTGAGTTTTCCTGGAGTTTGCCTGTTGCTCGGCGGTGGTTTTCTCCGACTGGGTATAGGGATTGATCATCGCCGGGCCATCATGTTCAACCGTGGAGGTCTTTGTCGTACCATCCTCCTCGTCGTAATAACGCACACCGATTTTCTCTTTGGCTTTTCCTCCGCTCCCCGTAGCTTTCCCCGTCGAACTCCCCCGCTCACCTTCACTGTAGGACCAGTTTGATACTTCATCCGGTGTGATGGTTATCCCGCCAGTCTGTTTCCCTGAAGCCGTTACCGTGGCTCCCTGCTGCAAAAAAAGCCAGTAACCGCCTGATGGTTTGCTCACTGCATTGTAGTCACGCGCAAGCCTTGCGAGCAGGTTGGCATCAGATTCCGCCACCTGATCGATGTGGCTGATATGAATATCTTTCAGTGCGTCGGCCACGCGGGGAATAAGCCCGTTGTCGGTGGCCACGGTTTTGACAATATCGGCAAGGCGAAGGTTATCCCAGCTCCGTGTCTTCTGGCTTGTCACGTCTCCGGGTTGTTTCTGTGCATTCATCGGCGCGGCGGTCGCATACAGCTCGATACGCCTTGGCGGGCCACCGCTCGAGACGCCACTGACAACAAACCAGCCTTTATCGATCAGTTGTTCATTGAATCCCAGAGCGACCTGAAGCCGGGCACCTTTGGTGGGAAGCGCCAGCGTTTCAGAGATGAGACTGATTTTCAGTTCATCTGCTTTTGCTGTTGCCCCACCATAATCCGTCAGGGTCAGTTCACTCAGGCACTCTTGCAGCACCCGGGTTATATCTTTCCCTTCGGCCTGTATGCTGAATGCCGGCGCATATTCCGGCCTTGCTGTCTGATCTGCCATATTAATCCCATAAACTAAATGGCGATTCCGCAACGGGCATCACCAGATCCGGCAATGTGATGTACAAGCCGGAAGGATACACAGCCCCCTGCTCCGCCAGCCCCTGATTGGCCTCCAGAACCTGAGTCACTGAGTCTGAAAGATTTTCAGTACCGTAATGCACGGCGCAAATCGCATCCAGTACGTCCCCGTCACGGGTTTGATAGATCGTCGGCATAGTGTTTCAGCGTCATCGTCCAGTTTTTATTTCGGTGACCGCCACCCGGTAAAAACTTACTCGTCGTGTCTGAAAAGTCGGTCACCACCCACCACCCCAGCACATCACCTTCTCCGCTGACAAGCTGCTGGGGTTTAGCCTGATCGGCAAGATCAAATAAATCATTCACCCCTTCCACGCCTTTACGGAAAAAGGCGTGAGACTGCCCTTCAAGCCTGACAGTACGCCCGGGCTTTCCGGTGTACTGAAGAAGGTCCTGTTTGCCAATGCGTTCCTGTTCACTCCAGCGCCAGCTGGCCTCACGGGTGAGCTGATGATAAGCCGTTGTATCAATCGAAAAGGCAAAATTCCCCAGCATCATCATGACGCGGGCTTCCTGCCCACCCCGTAATGCGCTGGTACTGCGCTGACCGGAATCTTCAAAGATCGGGATAATTTCACTCACCAGAGAAATCCCCCATCCAGAAGGCTGTTATCACCATTAAAGGCAGAATTGTTTTTCGTCACCGTTGTCACTTCATCGGCAATGGCTTTCTCATCCTGCCCCGGCGCGGCATTAATTTCGAATCGGTATTCGAATTTTCGGTTGTCTGTAACCTGCCTGGATGGTGGCTGTTTATCCAGATTGTCCATACGCTGAAGTAAGGTATCCCAGTACCCGATATCTCCCCCCGACGAATCAGAGGGTGGTTGCACTGAACGCCCCTTGTTCCTCTGTAGCGCTGTATTCCAGTTTAAAAGCGTATCGCCGCCTTCCGGTGTCAGGTATTTATCAAGCGATTTATTAAATGCCTCTTCATCATCACTAAAAAAGCCCCGCGTTGAGGCGTAAGACTGTTTTACATCGTCAGCGAGGTCTGGATTGTCCTTCAGTTGCTGCTCGAACCATTCTCCCTGCCCTTTGCGTCCCGCAGTCATTCTGGCGAAATCCACCGACCCAGTCATAGCCAGTGACTTCAGCACATCCTTTTGATCGCTCCTGTCATCTGGCAACAGCCAGGACAGTTTTTTAGCCAGGGCGTAAATAATTTTGCCGACAAAAACCACCCCCTGCCCGAAAGACAGAACGCCGGGATAGAGATCGTTTCGCAGAAAAGTCACAATGCGCCTGACACCACCACCTTTGAACCAGTCGGCAAGATCATCCGTCAGGCGCCTGATATCAGGCGCCAGTTCATTTCCCAGTTGTCCGGAAATTTCTGCGACCGCAGAAGAGAAAACGGTGCGGAGATTATTGATAGCCTGATTACCCGCAACAGCCCCATCAGCGCCCTCTTTGGTCACAAGGTTGTAGCGCCGCTGTTCGTCCATCAGGTCGCGGTAGCTCCGGCCAGACTGCTTGATAAGCATCAGCAGTTTGCTCGCTTCTCCGCCAAAAAGAGAGTCCAGAGCAAAGGAAGCTTTTGACTCATCCTGAAGGCTGAGCGCCCGTTCAACAATTTTGTCGAATTGCGCCATATCACTGAGCCCGGCAAAATCACCTGCTTTGAACCCGAGCGTTTCAAAGGCATCCTGCAGCGAGCTCTGCTTACCGTTCTGTTTATACTCCCCGGATTTGTGCAGATACTCTTCAAAGAGATCGCCAATGTTTTCCGCATTCATGTCGTACTGCTTCGCCAGAGAATCCCAGGCATTAAACGTGGCCACGTCCACGCCGTAACTTTTTGCCACATTCGTGCGGGTTGCCGTTTCAGCATTGGTGGCAGCTGGCGCTATCAGTGTGCCAAGTGCTGAAGCCACCACGCCGCCACCGCCAATAGCCAGCCCGGATCCAAACATCCCGCCCACCTGCCCGGCGATCCCCAGACCGCGCCGGAACAGACCTTTACCGGCACCCTTGAACGCCTGAATGCGCTGTGTTTTTTGCATCTGTACATTCAGTTTCTGCTGCTCCGCCTCCGTTTTGCGGATTTCCCTGGAAACATCGGTGTAGCGGCGCTTCAAATCCCCCAGGCTTGCACCGGCCAGTTTGGCGCGCTTGATTTCTGCTGCCAGTTTAGTCTGGTCTTTTGCCAGTCGTTCAGACTGCTTTCCGACATCTTTCAGACTTTTTTGCAGACCATCGGCAGACCGTTTCCATGAATTATCCAGGTTTCCGCCAAAGGTAATGACGGCCTTAAGGTTCTGGCTTATTGCGCCCACGGTTCATCGTCTCCAGTTCATCGGTCAAAAAATCAGAGAAAGTGCTGAACGGCATATCGAGGTATTCCGCCATCGGGAAATGCAGCCGCCGCCCCAGAAATCTTATTGCCCGGAGGAGCCCGCCTTCGGTCGCTTCGCGGGCGGGAGCATAAAAACGTTAAAGGCATCCGTGAGCTGTGAATAATCTGCTGCCGTCATCAGCCAGAGATCCTGTTCACTGAGATTGCACAACAGCGCAATCATGCGGGCTTCTTTCTCTTCTTCGTTACCGCGGTCTTTGGCATGAGTGATGCGATCTCGAACCAGCGGTTCACGCATGGTGACCTTATCGATCACGACTCCGTTATCAAGTGATACGGGGGAATACAGTTTTATAACGCGGGTTTCACCAGGAAAGCTCATAGGATGCTCCATAAAAAAACGGCCCGCAGGCCGTTACAGTGGTGAGATAACAGTGAAATCAGAGACGCACTTTGGCAGCCAGACCTGAAAGGACATCAACGCCATTCACCCGGCGGGCGAAACGCTCTGTATCAATGGCAAACAGTTCTCGCCCGTCCAGTGACTGACGGTAGTAGCTGACAGCAATATCAACCGTCACGGCATTTTCGGAAAGCGTGTCCTTCCCCCGGGCATCCGGCGTGACGGTCTGTACAAACCCCTCGATTTCCTCAACCGTACCGCGCGCAGTACCGTTACCGAGATAGCCCTGATAAGCCGTAAAGCGTGAACGGCTGCCACTGACAAAACCGAAGCTGGCCAGCATGTCCGTATCTATCCCATAAAATTTAACCTGACAGGTCAGTGCTTCCATGCCGTCATCAACCGGGGTGGGCGCATCCTGTGCGCCGGTACGCATATCCGTTTTAACAATTGCCAGAGACGGCGGTGTAAATTCATGCGCCCCCTGAATACGGATCCCCTGCCGGAAGAAGGTCCAGACGCGTAGTGTGTTTTTATCGCTCATGCTGCAAGCATCTCCTCAAGCGCATAGTTATTGTTCACCCGGACGCGCAGGCTGATAAGTTCAGTCGGCGATTTCGGACCAAAGTCATAGTTGATGTACAGGACACCCGACGCCATGGTTTCCGCTGTGTTCAGTTCTTCATCCAGCCAGGCCCGCCCACCGAATATGGCGCCAAGCCCGACCAGTTGCCGCATATAGGCATTGATGGTGCCGATAATGTCATCCGCATTTTCCCGGTCCAGTGGGCGGTCAACATACTCCAGCATGGTTTCCTGAATGCTGTCCTCAATAACATCAGCAGTACGGCGGACAGATTCAAAACGCCACTGAGGATTGGTTGCACACAGGCGGTTCCCCCAGTGTTTAAAACCCGCCCGGCGGATAATGGTGGACACGTTCTGCATGTTGAGCAGGTTTGCATCGCAGTTCTCATCCCCGAGGATAAATTCATCGATCTGCTCAACACCGAGGATGTTGTTGATGTCCTGGTTCGACTTGCTCCACCACCAGCCTTTTTCAAAGTCGATGCGGGCGCGTAACCCGGCAGCAAACGCAGAGTAAGGGCGATAAACCAACTGGCCATCTGCATCACTCGCCTGGACCCGCGGGCGCAACAGTTCAGTTCGTGCGCCATAGGACTGGCGACGCTGTACCACTTCCTGCAGCGTCGCACCGTAGGCGCAGTCAACATATGCGACGGCGCGCAATTTCCCGGCCACGGTTTCCAGCCCCTTACCAACCGCATCGTCCTCACTGAAACCCGGTGCAATCACAATACGCGGCTGGTACGTCGTAACAGATTTCGCTGATGACAGGGTGCCGATCCCCTTCAGTACCGCCGCGCGTCGTTTTGCCTCATCGTTTTCATCCGCAACACGCACCACCACCGTCAGCGCATTACGCTGATCGTTAATATCAGTCAGTGCCTGTTTAAGCGTACCTTTTTCACCCAGGCGGGATAACAGCGTGGTGCCGACAACCGCAACCGGCGTATTGAGTGGAAAGGGTTCATCTTCACCCCCCGCTAATTGCAGGCTGAAGGGCTGGACAATCCCGTCACCGCGCCCGCTCGCGCTGACTTTTGCGCCATCAACACCACCGACAGCCTCTGCAACGTCTCCGGGTTTAGCCGTGATAACACCGTGCTCATCACAACCCAGCGTGATGTTCAGTGTCAGCGATTCAGGATCCCAGCTTGCTGACGTCACAACCGCAGCAGGATTTTCGGCTGCCGGCTGTCCGGCCAGCGCAGCGACATTGATGACATTGCCTTGCCGCCCCTTAATGGTTGCAGTGAAGTCGATAACGTTATCGAGA
>NZ_SZWR01000010.1:666845-686373 GCF_005280875.1 Citrobacter sp. wls827 | reverse complement strand
CGGCGGTTCCGCCCGACGCATCCGGTGCCGTTCCTACCAGGCCGATAATGGCTGTCTGGATCGTGGTAACCGCCACCGTACCCGAGGTGAGTTCAATAGTTTCAACGCCATGTAACTGAGACATGCTTTTTCTCCAGGCATAAAAAAAACCTGCCGCAGCAGGTCACATTTTCTGATTGGGTTTATCGGTGAGCCCACCGCTGTCGCCGGGGTGATCGTGGTTGTTAAATACTTCACGTATCTTGCTCATACTGCCGGATTTATCCGTTATCTCCTTTGACGCGCCGATATTTCCTGCAACCAACGTGTCAGCATTAATCTGGGTTTTGCCCTGGACCGTCAGGGTATCCGTAATTTCAACCGGACCATCCAGCGTACCTTTACCGACAATTTTGTAGGTTCCGCCATCAGCCAGCGTAATCGTCAGGGCATGCGCTTCCCTGTCATAACGGATCTCAGTCCCGTCGCTGTAACGGGTAATGTGCTCACTGTCGCTTCCTTCCGGCACCGGCAGCTTTCCCGTATTCCAGCCGGGAAACACCCGTCCGTTGTTGAGTTCTCCGGCTTCGGACAGGACCGTAACCGCATCCCCCACGGCATAAGGATTTGAATCAGCGCGGTTTGTTCCGGAAAACCCCTGGCACAACGGCAGCCAAGTCGTGATGATATCCCCCAAATCCACCCGGCATTTTGGGATGCGATCGTGCCTGACGGAGTGGATAACGCCGCGCCGGACAAGGTTCGCCAGTCTGCGCTGCAGGTCGCCTGCGATATCACTCATCGGGCTGAGCCTCCCAGATAAGCTGATAGTCATCCACATGATTACGGCCCGTATCAGGTGCAGCACCCAGCCAGGCCTGCTGCAGAGGCATGCCATTGTTTGCAAAGGGGTCAGCACCAAATGCAGCCGCCTGGGTGAATGAAATACGCCAGACCAGATAATCATCCATTCGCGGATCAAACTCATCACGTTCAGCCGTGGTGAAAACCGCAGGCTCAATATGGCCCATACCAAACTGCTGCCCGTCAATCCATTGGGTAATATCGGCCGCAGCGGTTCTGACAAAAATTTCAGGCTGGCTCACACCCGATCCGGCGGCATCCACCACCACGAAGAGATCACAGGTTAAATTAACGCTCAGTTGTCCCTCATTTCCTCCTCCCTGTTCCCAGCTGTTAATCGAGAAATACACCGCGGGTGTGGTCAGCCCCGAAAAGCGGGGAACATTTCGTTCCGGATACGCACCGGTATCACGCACCCATCCGATTTTTTTTAATGCGTCAGTCACGGCATCGTGATACCGCCCCAGCAACAGTGGCTCGGCCATCGTTCGTTACCTCAGACAGAAATACGGGCTTTTACGCGCCCGCGAATGTCGGTTTCAAAGTGATGCATAAAAATCTCCATCGCTTCCGCAAATGCGTTGTCCTCGATGTAGTTCAGCATCGGTTCGTAGATATCCATTTCTGCTTCGCGTGTCCGGCGGGTCAGGGGATCGCGAATAACCACCGTCCGGCGATTATCCCGTTTTGAACGGGACACCTCCCCGTTTTCAAACGACCGTTCACTCAGCAGATTACCTTTTGGGGAAAATCCGGCGTTTTCTGCCTGGCGGCGCGCTTTAATAAAACGCCCCGTGTTGCGGTCACGCCGGGTATGGTGCGGTCGCAGCCGCCCGTTGATTCGTCCTTTAAGGTCTTTCACCTTAATGGCATTCAGCCCGAACCAGAGCCGGAAATTATCCAGCTGCGATCCCCTGTCCAGACGAAAAGACAGCAAACGGCGCCGGACCAGATCCATACTGCGTGGGGCCAGCCCGTCTTTCAGATCCGCCATCGCTTTCTTTCGCAGCGTGGCGGCAGTACGCCTGAGCGCGCGCGAGTATGCTGCACGGAACTGTTTTTGCGTCGCACCAATACTGTCCGCAATTCGCCAGATAACATCCACATCAATATCGACGGGTAAATCCCGCCGCAGTCGAGACTCCCGCGCCATATCAGCTCCATTTATCGATCTGAGGCTGTGTTTTGCCGGGTTCCCCATATGCCAGCGTGACGCGGGTCCGCCCTTCTTCATCCGCGCCGATATGTGTCACCCGGTAAGGGATGGTGTTGATCACCACACCGTCATGTTTTTCGAGACCGGAAATATCCGCAGTCATTGCACTGAACGCCGGGGAATGGTTCTGAATTTCCCCGCCGCCAGGCACACCCGACAGCGCATCCGGTGATTCGAAAATCACGGTCACCAGACGCGGGCCTTCACCCGTTTGCAGGCAAACAGGGACTTCTTCGGCAAACGCCCGGTTAATCCGGGCATCTGCTTTAGCCAAACGTTCCCGGAACCGGCTCATCAGAACCCCAGCCTGACGGCAACATCAGCATCATCCGCCTCAGCTGCTCCCCAGGCGGAACCGACAACCGGGTTTGGCGTTGCATCATCGCCTTTTGCCACCGTCAGTTTGCCGCCAGCCAGATACAATTTCTGGCCTGCCGCAATTTCTTCTGCCGCTTTAGGCAGCACAAAAACACCGGCCATATGCAGTGTTCCCCACTCGCCAGCAGGAATATCGCTGTGTGCCACCCCGGCAATTCCGCCGACCGCCACCAGCGCACCGGATGAAACGGCATCAACACCCGCATTGTGATAATCCAGTGTGGTACCGTCCTGCTGATAGTTCTTCGCCATGTTTTTTCTCCATAAAAGGAAAAGGCGACCAGCGCCGCCTTCAGGGATAAAAAAACCGCCAGGCGGCGGTCATTATTTTTTGGTGACTTTAACCAGCCCGCGCCAGTCGAGCGGAGCCACCCCCGCATCAATGCGCACCTTGAATGCGGCGCCGTCCACAGTGAAGCCCTGCTGCTGTTCCAGATATGGCGTGTCGATACCGTCGAGATACGCCACTTCAATGGTGTCGCGCCCCTGCGCAGCGGTCAGGTAATAATCGGTCGGGCTGCTGTCATCCAGGCGGGCCTCAGAAGCCACGGTCACAAAGTTCTGGATCGGGTTAACGATCCCGCTGTTCGCGTCTGCACCCGGTACACTGGCGGATTTAATCAGCTGATTTGCCCGTGACTCAATTGCCACTGGCGTCAGCATGTAGGCCGGACGAATATTCAGACGGCGATCGCCGGATTTTTGCAGCAGCATTGCCTTACGCGCAGTATCCAGCCCTTCAATACTCAGATCGGCTGCAACAAGGTTGCCGTGATCGGCGTGGAACAACGGCTTACCGTCCGACATTTTCGGGTTACTGGTCAGTACAGCCCAGACCAGATCGCCGACGGTGGCTCGCGCAGCAAGCCCCATTGCCTGCGGGATTCGCGTCAGCATATCCAGGTCGTCGTTGATGATAGTCTGGCGGTCAATGCTGAAAAGCTCACCATAGGTGGCCAGTGCAATCGGCTCACCGCGATCTTTAATGGTGACATATTTATATTCCGCCCCGGCGCGAACCTTACGCAGCGATGCCAGTGATTCCAGGCCAACGCGGTGCGCGGTTTTGAAATCGGTCAGTGTGCCTTTACGGGTCCACTGTTCGAATGTTTCGCTGGCCTCATCCCAACCAAGCAATGCCGCCTTATGCGCCACATCCATCAGGATATTGCCGAAATCGCTGCTGCTGTGGGTGAACGCCAGCCCAACCATCGCCTGTGCTGTACCGACACCAGAAATACCGATACCACGATCCACCAGCGAGGCGCGGGCCAGTTCGCGCAGGGTATACCCGTTGTAGGCGTTATCTTTTTCCGCCTGCGCATAGCCCGCACGGTTCATTACCGCCGCACGAATGGAATCACCAACAATGTTCCCGTTACCCGCGTGGATGTGAACTGCACCCGCTCCGGCACTCGGGGTAGTCCCTGCCGCAAGCGCATTGAGCAATTTGGTGCGGGCCTGTTCCGCTGAGCAGGAAATATCCGTGATGCATTCCGCTTTCAGCGAGCCGAACGCAGGAAATGCATCAAACACAGCGGAAACTGCGCTTACTCGTTCAGTATTCGCTGCCTGCATCTGCTGCTGGAGCTGGGCGGCCAGCGCGGTAATGTCGATATTTCCTGCCATCGGTTGCTGGGTGGGTTGCGGTGCAGGTGGGTTATTTGCAGCCTGCGGAGCCGGGTTTTGTGTGGGTTGCGGCTGACTTGCAGGGGCTTCGGCGCGCGGCCCAAAAAGGTTGTTAATCTGTTCTGGCATATTCTGATAATCCTTCAGTTTATTTTGATTCACACAGGCCGCGGCCTGCAGTTCTGGTTCAAGCGTGTCAGCGAAACCTTTTTCCACCGCCTCCGCGCCAGTAAGCCAGGTTTCAGCTTTCAGCATCGCCTCCAGTTCTTCCTGCCCCAGCCCGGTCTTGTTCATGTAGGCACTGAGCATCAGCGCTTCATTACGATCAAGCCAGGCAGCGTAGTCACGCATATCATCGGAATCCCCGGCGATCCCACCCCACGGCTTATGCACCATCAGCCAGGCATTCTCAGGCATATGCACCGTGGCACCGGGCAGGCAGACAATCATTGAAGCCATACTGGCAGCCACGCCGTCCACCCAGATATCCAGCTTCGCCTTCAGACGGGACAGGGTGTTAAAGATGGCAAATCCCTGCATCACATCGCCGCCCGGACTGTGGATATGCAGATCGACGGCGCTGGCCTCAAACACTCCGGCCTCCTTACAGTCGGAGACAAACTGCTGAGCGGTAATCCCCCAGCCGCCGATCACGTCATAGAGAAATATTTCCACACGCCCGGCAGCCAGGGCGCGTATCTCATACCAGCACTGACCGTTTGCGGCATCGATACCAGCCACACTGGCGCGGGGATTAATCATCGTCCCGCGACGGGGCGGGCTTATCATTTGCTGCATCAGGGAGCACTCCTTTATCGTTGGCGGGGTCTGAGTCGAACACCAGCCCGTTTTCTCGGTTGAATTGGGTTTCCCGGAGACGCTGACGTTTCACCTCCTGCGGATTCTTGCCACGTGCACGCGTCCATTCGGCTTCTGTACCTGCCCCTCCACGGACTATCGCCTTCCAGGCAGCCGCCTCTTTTCCTGGATCAATCCATGGCATGACTGGCCCAAGATAGAGCGCGTTGTACAGGGATTTTTTGTCGACATCTTTGGGGATGGTAACGCCGCTGAGCAACGCCATTGCCAGCCAGTTTCGGTATACAGGACGGCTTTGCTGCCCAACAAACCACTGCTGCAGCACGTTGTAACCTTCAAAACTCTCTACCAGCTCCTGCCGCTGTGAACTGTAGGTACCGTTGTAATCCCGCGCGATACTGGAATAACTGCCACGAGTCCCCGCAGCCACAGCGCGCATCTGACCGTTCCTGAACTCATACAGATGAACATTCGGGCGATTCGACTCAACCATGCCCAGATCCTCGCCTGGTTTTAGCTCGTCATAAATCATCCCCGGCGCAATATCGTAATGGCGCTGCCCACCTGGTGTTGAAAACTCAGTTTCTGTATCAAGAGACTGAGCATCCCCACGTTTGATATAGAAACCCAGAGCCGCCGCAATACGTGCCGCCACGCGCTCACTCTCTTCATAATCCTTAATATCGGAGAGCCGGGTGATCACGCCATGGATGAGGCTGATCCCCCTTAGCTGGTGAAGCCGTTTACGCATAGCCAAGTGCAGCATGCTGTCAGCCGAAATAGTTTTTAAATCAGCATTGAGTCCGGCAAAACTTGCTGGATGGTTCTTATAAACTCTGTAGCCCGTCGGTCGCCCCCAGGCATTGACAATAATCCCCTGGCGGATCTGCTGCCCGGAGGTACTGTTCAGGTTAAACGGCACAAAGTCCGCTTCCAGCAGTTCAAGAGAAAACGGTACCTGGGTTGAATGCTGCAACCCGGCTACATTTCCCCGCACCATCTGTGTAAACACCTCGCCATCACGCAGTGCTGAACGTAACAAAAGCCGCTCAGCTTCCGGTCGGGTAAACATCCCTGTCACTTCCGGGCGAACCGACCATTCCGCCCAGAGCGCGGATAGCTGGCCAGCAAACTCAGAGTGGAGATTACCCTCAAGATCAAGCGGCTGCGGTTCAACGTGGATCCCGTGAGCACCGATAACCCGATCCTCCATCTTGTCAAAAAGACCAATCACCAGATCATGGTTTTCATCCAGCCAGCGGGCCTGCTCTCGTAACGAAGTACCGGCTGCAAATACAGCGGTGTCCGCCGACCGGGATTCACGTTTCCCCTTGTGCAGACGAGTCGGATTTGCTGCCTCATAGGCTCTGAGTCTGAGTCGGTTTTGTGCGCGTGATGCTGCCCACCCGGGCGATATTGCGCCCAGTGCCTTTTCAAAAAATCCCATGATTTGCCTTACAGAAAGTTAGCGAGTTTGAACGAGCCGCTGCGGTTTGAGACAGCGCGCCAGCGCCTTTCCCAATATTCAAGCTCGTCACGCAGGGCTTTTGGGTCGTGGTTGGTAATTGCCCGGCCATTAACCCCCGTGAATGACACGCTTTTACCGTCCAGAGAATCCCGGTAAGCCTGGCGCACAGTTACCAGCATCTGCTGAATTTCTGATTTCGTCACAGCCAGCCTCCGTTGTCACTGACACCCAGCCAGCCACCAGAAAGCGGGCTGGGCTGTTCAGTTACAGAAACAGGAGACGAACGTACAGGTACCGTTTTTTTCACAGCAATCTCCCTGGGGCGATCCCCGTCTATGATGTTTGAATTACTCTCCTGAGCGGCAGCCCAAGTCGGGGGCTGTTCCCAGTCCCGGATTTTTTCATAACCACGCAGGACAGCGACGGCATGGGCATAACAGAAAAGGTCAAAGGCTTCGTTATTGCCTTTTCCGGGCTTGCGCCATTTTCCGTCCGTGCCACGTTCTTCGTAGGTCAGTTCTTCGTAGAACCACTCCCCCAGCCAGTCAGGAAAATGGATATACCCGGCACCTGGTGTTTCACGTTCAAGGTTGTTACTGAGCTGATCTTTTAGCAGGTCTGTCTGCAACAGATATACCGGAACCTCACCACGCGCATCCGCCCGTCGATCGCTTCGGCCTGTGTTGTCAGGGTGCGTTTTGGTAATGATTTTCTGGCGTCGGGTGCTGTCACCTTTTATCAGGTAAACCCGTTTACCCAGCCCGTCACGACGACACTGCCGCCAGAATTTATAGGCGTTATCCGTTACCCCATCTTCCCCGCCACTGTCGACAGCCATTGCGAGAATGGGCATCCGTCGCGAAGGGTCTGACTGCAGCGCATAGGCTTTTTCGAGAACATCTGTGATGAGCAGTTGCCAGTCTTCCGGATAGGATCCGGGATGCACCTGCTGCGCCTCACCATTTTCATCACAACGCAGGGACTGGCGAATGTTATAGCGGTCCACCAGCCAGCGTTCGCCGTTTTCACCGTACCCGATGATCTGGACGACAAAACGGCGTTTCTTCCCGCCCTGCACATCCACCGACGCCAGAAGAAAACGGACTTTCGGCGGCACAAGCCGTTTGCCATAGTCTTCTGCCCGTAGCATCAGCACGTCAGCACGTCGCTGCTCACTGGCTGCACGGGGAAGATAAGGCAGCCCCCAGTCAGTATTAATTACCGTCTTGAGCGTTTCTTCGCTGCCGGTGGCTTCATAGTCCTGTTCCGCCGTCAGTAATTTGTAGACCAGTTGCGCCCATGTCTGGTATGCCGCGGCAGGCCCCTCCATCCAGAACGAAGCAATGCGCGAGCGACGGGCTTCTCCTATGATGTTGCCATCACGGTCGATAGTTTGCCCCTCACGCAACCAGACACCCTTTCCGTTCAGTTCCCGTTTCCTGTCGGCGGTAATCATGCCGCTACAATGCGGACAATCAATATGCGCCGCTTCACTGGCTTTTACCGGGTCAGGCGTTTCCCGGTAGCCTGTCATCGCCTCCATGGCCGGTTGAAAGTATTCCCCGCAATGTGGGCATGGCCAGTACCAGCGACGACGATCGCCGCGGTTATATAAAGACAGGATCCCGGTCGTGGGAGGTGCTTCGTGAGGTGACTTTCTTCGCCACTTCGTATTGGTGATTTCCCTGCCCGGTGAACTCTCGACCAGCGTCATCCCCGCTGACATAAAGGTGGTGGTACGTTTTGAAGCAAGCGAAAATCCGTCCCCTTCCCCGTCAATATCTTCCGGGAAGCGATCGTAATCCGTCAGCGCCACACACTTAAAATCTGAGGAGGACATGATGTTGATAGACGGCCAGCCTATCTTCAGGTAGTTCCCGGCAAGGAAAGTCCGGTCATGCACGTTGTTGTCGTTGCGTGATGGACTCAGCCGGCACGCCACCTCCGGGCTGACACGAAATGTTCGGGCCAGGCGTTTTTTTGAGTGTTCGCGCGCTTTCTCTTCCGTCATCTGAATGATGAGCATGTCAGACGGATCACAGACAACGTTGTCCACCACCCAGCCATCAATCAGGCCAATAGTTTTACCCGTTCGGGCAGGGCCAACAAAAATGACAGCATCATATTCTCGTGATGCCAGGCAGTTCATCGGCTCCACAACATAAGGGGCTAGATTAGGATCCCACTCAACGGAGTTACCCACGCCGACCGGAACACGCATATATTTATGTACGGCTTCGGCTACAGGCATTCGACGCGGTGCTCTGATGATCCCGGCAGTGTTTTTTCTTAGCTCCGCCGCCGTGGCCTGTCGCATGGCTTACTCCTCTTCTGGCGAACTGTCCTCCTGTTCCGGCGTATCTGCCTGCTCAACCTTCAGGGCTATCTGATCCCGCAGGTCATCGATGACTTTTTGCACCCGAACGACAGCTGCAGGCGTCATCGCACAATCACGTTCAAGAATATCCGGCAGCGTTTCCAGCACCTGAACGACGGCTTTTGCCATCGATGAAAATTCTCGGGTCACTGTCGATGCCGGGATTAACTCACCTGTTTCCTGCTGGAATTTAAGCCTCTCGCGTTCAGACTGAAACCATGCCTTACGATCCGGCGGCAACATCTTATCGATATCCACCAGCTCGGGTGCCGTGGTACGGCCCAGCAGTTCCCGAAGAATATCCACGACAGAATAAAGCTTGAGACGAGAATTACTGCCAGGAGCAGGCTCAATGTTATTCAGCTTGCTGGAAATCGTCTGACGATGAAGATCGGTCACCGCTGCCAGCTGATTGATATTGAGGCGAAAGTTTTTCAGTTCGTTATCCATGATGATGAACAATATTTAACCATTTCGACATCGTGAATAATTTCACGACCGAAATATCAACAAGTTAAGGGAATGATGATGATGCCGATAAAATGCAAAAAACTAGCCGTTTTCCGCGTGTCCTCGCCCCCTCGGTGTTCAGAATCGCCAGGAGGACCCGCGCAAATGATAGTAATTATCAATTGATAAGCTATAAAAAGGGCCGCTAAATGCGGCCCATTGTCGTTAGTTCTGCTGATGTTTTTTCAGTAGCTGTTCTTTCTTTTCCCGATAGCTATCTGCCTCTGAAATAATCTGTTCGGCAGTCTTTCCATTCAATATTACTAAACGCATTTTATCGGAAGAATAACTGCCATCGTTATTAATGATGGCCTGAGTATCGTAATAACTTAAAGTATCCAGAATTGCTGATTTAAGTTCTTCTTTCTTTGCATCAGAAAGTGACTCAATAACCTTTTCGCCAGAGTAACGCAAAGACTCCTGGCTTGAACCATCAAACTTTGGCGCGGTATCACAACCGGCAACAAGTAATGATAATGTTAACGCAATTACATATCTGATTTTCATTTGCTGACCTCATCCCTAACGGTAGGAGAAGTCTAACGAATAATCACGATGTATCACATAGTATTATCGCAGGCACTCAGTGAATGCCTGCTGTAATGCCTGTCACATCAAGAGAAAGAGACGCCTAAATTAACCAGTACGGCTATCTTTTCCTCAATACGGCGGTCAAGTTCAGCCACTGCATGCGGACGTATGGCCTCAAGAAAGACATTATCCTGATAGGTAGACTGGATTGTCACACCAAGCCCGGCACCACTTTCCAGCATGCTTTTCAGTCGCTGTAGTTCTTTTATCTCGTTATTGATGTAATACGCTTCACTTAGGTTCTCTACGTTCACGACCTGACTCCTTCAAGCAGTTAGCCTGTACTGATTTGTTGTGCGCCAGAATGTCCCGTTTCGTCTGTTTATCCAGCACGGCAATATCGTGCTCGGTGAGGTAGATGATGCTTACCCAGTCACAGGCCGTGTCCGTTACTTCAGGTTTTGCGGGTATATCTTTCGCGCAACTCACGGTCAACATCGTCATCAGGAAGATGATTAACTGTCTGTTGTACATCCCTGGCTCCTTTTGTTGTTTCTACCCGGCGTTCTGCAACGGCTTCAGTAGCTGCTGCACGTTCTTCAGTGCGTTGCTGGTTCGCTTTTGTCTCAGCGATGTTAGTACCGCGTGATTTACCCAGACCAAAAGCACCGGCAATTGCAGCCAGCACAGCAACGGCCAGACCAATAATCATTTCAAGTCCCATAGCAACCTCATACCAGTGCGGCCTTTGCTTTGGCGTAACGTTCACGGCGGTCTTTGATACCGTTCTGCCCGCCGTTAATAATCTGCGTTACGCGTTCCACATCACCCGAATACATCAGGCAACCGCGTAACGTGAAGTACCACGCCGCCGAACGGGCCGCATGTCGCTCCTGCGTTAGCAGTTCCGGTGTACTGACAAGGTCAAGCTTCAGCGCTGCACCACATTTGGTGTAGTTCTCACGACCTGTGATTTGCAGCAGGCCGCGACCGCGATATTTCCAGCCGTCACCCTGGCTGTTATTCCCCATGCGGTCACCGTAAACCAGATTGGCTATTTGCGGCTGGTGGGCGATTTGCTTACCATCGACACGCCCCAGCATTTCGCACTGATACGGCGTCAGGCGTTTACCAAAGGTTTTCTTCAGCCCTTCAACCGAGTAGTTAAAGTTCTCAACCAGTGAGGTAAAGCCATTGGATTCATGCCCAACTTGTGCAATGAACATGGCTTGATCATTAACCGCTGTAATTTCAAACTCTTTCATTGCCGCATCAATGTGCGGAAACCAGCGTGCAGAAACCCCGGCGCTGATACCAGCCGCCTGCTGAAATTGTGATTGGTTCATATGTGTACCGGATTAAACCACTATTAATGGTAGGGGTTAGAATTCACCTAAGATGATGAAATTCAATTTAATTTAAGTCACAATGAGACTTAAGATAAATCCTAATGGTGTCATCTTCTTTGCGGGTTGTAGCGATGTCGTTGCGACTCGCTTTTTTATTTGTGAACAGCATCAATAAGCCGCGCTACGTTGCCTCTGACGGCGATCAGCACGGACAGGAAAATAATGTTGGCCCCGATAGTGGCCCATGATGAGTACGGGTAAATACCGCACAGATACGCCAGAGGAACGGCGCTGTAGATGACCGTAAGCAGCCACGCTAAGCGAGATATCCATGGTCGATGTCGCGAATCGCCGCGACGGTAAAACATCAGTGTTAACACTACCCCAGCGCAAAGCAATGCATTAAAAGTTGCCGATGGGTCATTTTGTACCACCTGAACCTCCCCGGCGCGTTATCAGCGCCACCAGCGAGCCGACATCCTGATTATTCAGGAACGTCAGGATTTTGACGGCTAAAGCAGAAACGATTACGGCGCCAATGGCATCCAGTGGTTTATCACTGTATCCGGTCGCCTGAGCCAGCTTTGAACCCACCAGCCCGGAACAGAGGATCCCTGCGATATACGACACCAGAAAATATGCCAGTCGGCGCGCTGCACTCAGGTCTGCTGCGGTCGCAATGTAAAATACAGCTCCGGCAAATGCGCCAAACACCACGCCGTAATCGGTTCCGGACAGAAATCCATAGACACTGGCACCCGTCAGGACACCACCAGCCAGCCCAGTACCGGAAATCGGATCGGACATTTAGCCCCCTCTTAATTTCTGTGAGTCCTCTCAGGAATGAGGGGAAATAGGTTCAGGCTTCACGGGCTAGATTTATCAACAAAGCACGTAGCGGATGATTCCCGTGAGCCTGAAATGAAAAAGGCCGCCATGCGGCAGCCTCGAAGTAAGTACGGTTGTTTACATTGGTGGAGTGATTGGGCCTTGTAGCACCTCAGCTTCACCGTTATGGCAAATGTCATCGCCTCTGGTTAGATGCCAGACTCCGGTCACCGTCCTGCCGGTTTCAATGTCTTCAAACTCTTCAGGAGTGAAGTACGCCACCTGTACAACACCGACATGCTGAATCCAGTAATAACCTTCTTGCATATACGAACCCATCCCATCCTAGTTACTGAGCAGTATATGCATTGGACAATGCCGCAGGCGTTAGAAATTCTACATGTTGAATTAAGCAGCAAACTCGTAGCGTCAGCTTTTAAGCGCAGTACGCTCAATTCTGCGTGCTCACCTTATTGCTGTGAGTCCTCTCAGAATGAGGGGAAGAAAAAGGGCCGCTAAATGCGGCCCTTATAAAATAATAATTAGATTATGTATTCCTAGTCCCGCAGAAAATACTCATGACATTTATATAAAAAGTTGTTCACTGATGTTCTTAATGAAAGGTTGTCTCTATAGGTAGCTTTTGCCTCCAAAAATGGGGTTAAGGCATTCTGAGCATTACCCATAGCTTCTAGCAGTTCATTCCCATCTTTATCTGGGACGATAAGTAAAGTAAGCAAATTTTTGTTTGATTCTGCTCGAAAAATATTCTCTCGAATATGATCGGGCATGGATTCTTTACTGACGGGGTTGATGCGCCTTTCCAAAACATCTTTTACCCAAGCATTATAATCGGTCGAAAGGTAATTAATTGCCGTCACGTAATTAGCTGCTGCTACTCTGATCTCATTGTTAATTTTTTCTTTGGATTGCAGTGCGTGCTGCATTTTTGCGAGTTGATAGCTATTCCTTAGGGCCAGGTAAGAAATGATCCCGGGAATTGAGCCAGCAATGATTGCTCCAAAGATGGCGTCCCACGCAAACGGCGTTTCAACCATAACTGTTGGAAGCTTGTCCAAGACAAGATGCGCAGTTTGAACAGATGATGTAAGCGCCTGTTCAATCTTTTCAATGGAGAACGGAATTCCTTGCCAAGCCATAAAACCCCCTGAAATTTATTGGGGGATAATAGCAAAAAACCCGCAAGATGGCGGGTTCTTAAAGTTTGTTGCTCAGTTCGCTTTAACGTCCCGAGCCTACCACAATTTAAGCACTTTCTGGCTCACTTTTCAAGTAGAATTTGCCGCCATTTGTGTCAAACGCGTCACAAAGTGGTGCGTAAAGCATCGATTCTGCAAGACTTACCCATGCGTCGATACGACGACGACAGGTCATGAATGTCCATTCAGGATGTTTTTGCTGTAACTCAGCAGCCATTTGACGCTTGCTCTTGCGCAGGCGGTGACGATCCACGATAACACCATAGAGAGAACCGTAATCTTCGTTCATCAAAACAGCGGCGATTACACCATCAATTTTCAAACCCTCATCGTCAGAGCAGAAGGCCAGACCGCTTTTATTCTTCCCTTCCAGAATCTCTCTGAAGAATGCCTCCAGTTCGGGTTTGCTGATACCCGCTTTCTTCATCCGGCGTAGCGCTTCTTTAATTGCCGTTTTAGTGATTTTTCTGGATGCCAGTAGCTGGTTGAACATGTTCCCACCACTACCGCCGCCGATATAAGACCAGCGGCCCCACATGCGCAACTTACCCTGTATCCAGATACTTTCCAGAGTGCGTAGACGGACCAGTTCGCCTGATTTACCAATCTCAGAAGGATTTATCATTAAATATTCTCCGATTACGCCAGAACGCCAAGCCCATAAGCCCGGTCCAGCACTCTGATTATCATTACCGGCTGAGGAGCATGTTTTTGCTCAAACTTCACCGGGTCGTTATGTAGTTCTGTATGGCACTGACGACACAAAGGAATCGCGAAAATATCATGCGCTTTCGTAGCCATCCCTCCTTGCCCCCAGCCGATTAAATGGTGTGGGTCATCTGATGGTTTTCCGCAGCATTCACAGGGCTGTGTTTTAATCCATTCCAGATATCGTGGGGCCGTCCAGCGGATCCGCTTTGGGCGTTTCATATAGGTTTGCGGGGACTCAGGATCGACCAGAACACCAACTACAGGTTTGAGCGCAGGCACCTGCGCTGATGGCATGTTTACGGTAAACGAGCTGGCTTTGGCTGTAATGATGCTGGTGGCGGTTACACCCGGTTCGATATCGCATTCACGCATGACTGACTGATGTTCTTCCGAAGGAATACGAAGCGCCCGACCGGCTACTGATTCGGGAATTGCGTCGGTAACCCCCATACGTACCGCCCACCAGCAAAGCTCCGCCAGCGACAGTTCTCTGGACGGATCCTGATTCAGCGCCACCATGATGCTGTTGATAATCCAGTTAATAACATTACGTCTCGCCAGCTCTGCAAGTTGCTCGCTGTAGTGGTCACGCAGATGGTTATCACAATGCCCACACAGAAGAACCGATCCGGGTTCATGATATAGGATAGTTAACTCATGATAATGGTAATCACTGTGTGGCCACTGGCAGCAGTTACCGCCATAACGCATAAGCCAGTAATCAAGACCACCTAACCCACCAGCGGCCTTTGTAACCTTTTCATCCAGGAAGAACGGTCGCAGGGACTCGTCACACGCAAGCGGCTGGCGAACGTCAGGAACGCGGCCTGCGGGCAAACGCTCCATACCTGCTGGCTGGCTTTCCACCAGCACACGTTCACAACTGAATAATGACATCAGCTCACTACCCGGCTTGAGCAGCACAATTCCAAGCTCACGGGCAACCACGGGTTTTAGCAGCGCCCTCATTCTGCTATCTCCCCGATAATTATTTGTCCCTTCTCTCCCCATAATTTAGTGACGCGTGAATCCCAGATGTGAGCATCATCTTCGTAAATGGCATCCATCAGGGCTTTCATCATGTTGTCGAAATCAGGTTTAGCCTGGTGTGGTTTACCGTTTAACTCAGCCCGTTTCTTTTTGCTCCAGCTCGCTGGCATCGGAAGAATAAAAGTGACATGCGAACCGCTTTCCGGCAGATCGACACCCTGCAGACGTACTTCATCACAGAAAGCCCGGTAACGCAGAACCTCAGGGCGCTTTTTCCATTTGTCAGCGCGCGTCATTCTTGGCTTACCCATTGGGGTGATATCGTAGACTTTCACATTCACCTCCATGTCCGTTGTTGCCAGGTTCTGTCCTGACGCGGAGGCTTAGATACCTCTGGCAAGAACGCGCTGATCGTCCAGTGAATAAAGTCATTATCCAGACTACGCTCGGTCTTGATCTGCTTTGCGCGATAGCGGGCTTCCAGTTCGTCAGCCTGCTTAGTGGTGAGTTGGGTATGTTGAAACCAGCTTTTCTTCATAACGCACCTCTGGATGCGGCAAAAAGAAAATCGCTGGCGTTGGTGAACGTCAGTACGCGGGATTGCTTGAATTGATCTTGCGCCATGGGGCTTTCTCCTGTGGCGCAGCAGGTATAGGTTGTTCAGGCCTATGACGGGAGTGTAACAGAATTCTGGGTAACGCGATAACCAGCCCTTTCCAGCATCTGAGTAAACAACGTAGGTGTACCAATAATTTCATTATCCTGAAGAGGCATAAAAGACACCATGCTACCGCGGCGGTACATCAGGGCGCGCTCACACTCAGGAAATGATTGCAGTCTGGCAACGATGACTCCATCGTGACATCTGATGACTGCGTAGCCTTTTTTGGGCAATTCTACTTTTTCTTTCACCTAAACTCCCCCATGCAAACGGGATCAAAGTAACACCCAAAATAATTAATAAAACCAGTCGTCAGCGCTTTCCCAGGTATCCTGGAGGATTGATTCAATTTTCTTTTTGTCGTCCTTGTCACCGCCTAAAACACTTAACCCATCTGACCCGGCACGGCGGATTGTGAGCCTGCAATTGTCATAGTGATCATTCAGGCGCTTAAGCAATTCTTTCTCCAGTGCTGGTACCGCGCCTTTAGGAAGTTCCTTCATGCGATCAATTAGTAATTCAACTTTCATAATGGCCTCCACTGCATATACTGTGTTTTTATACAGTATACCTACGCACAAAAATGATCAACGGCTTAAGAGCACAAATTGTTAAATTTCTGTCAGTAGTAAAAAAAGAAAACCCGCCGTAGCGGGTTGAATTAGCACTGTTTTATTCTTTCTGCGGCACAATCCCGTAAGATTCGCCCTCACTAACGCCTCATCAATGATCAACTGTGTGACCATGAGGTAAAGTGTTAACCAACTTTCATTCGCCTTTTTCAATCAGCAAAGGGCTGGTTAGTGCCAATAGCGGACGTTGTTAAGCTTATGCAAAGAACAACGTTATATTTTGTCCTGATTGACACGGGATGAAAGCTCCTGATGGTTCTCTTTTCGTTCGCTGTAGCGATCCGCAAGATAGCCGGTTTGCCCCTTAAGCAGCAGAGTGATTTTAAACAGCTCTTCGGCTACATCGACAATGCGGTCATACCATGACGAAGGTTTCATTCGTCCGTTTTCGTCGAACTCTTGCCATGCCTTGGCTACGGAGGACTGGTTAGGGATCGTAAACATCCGCATCCACCGGCCCAGAATACGCATCTGGTTCACTGCATTGAAGGACTGTGAACCTCCGCAAACCTGCATTACCGCAAGTGTTTTGCCCTGCGAAGGACGAACTGCGCCTTCACTTAATGGTATCCAGTCAATCTGCGCCTTCATAACTGCGCTCATAGCCCCGTGCCGTTCCGGAGAACTCCACACCATCCCGTCACACCATCTGACCAGACCGCGCAGCTCGGCGACTTTAGGATGTGTATCTGGCGCATCATCCGGCAGGGGTAAACCTGAGGGATTAAATAGTTTTACCTCCGCGCCCATCGCTGCCAGCAGGCGACCAGCTTCTTCCGCAGCAAAGCGGCTGTAGGAGCGCTCTCTAACTGAGCCATATAGGATCAGAATCCGCGGCGGCTCGTGCAGGTGCAGGCGCTCGGCGATGTGTTGATCAAAGCATTCACTATTCAGTGCTGGAAATTGTTCCATTTTTCTACTCCGGAGAGATCAGATGATTTCAAATTTAATACATATGATTTACCATATGTATATTCTAAAGGGAACGGAGTGAAAAATGCTACAACCTGTTCAGCTTTTCAAAATCCTGTCGGATGAAACCCGGCTCGCCATCGTCATGATTCTCCGGGAGTCAGGAGAACTGTGCGTCTGTGATATCTGCGCAACCATTTCCGAATCACAGCCCAAAGTCTCGCGACATATGGCTATTCTTCGCGAGGCTGGGTTGGTTCTGGATCGTCGTGAAGGCAAATGGATCCATTATCGTCTGTCACCCCACATACCGGCATGGGCAGCGGAGACAATCACAACGTCCTGGCAGTGTATGCGAGAGGATGTGCGTGAATGGCTGGATAAATCAGCCTGCACCTCCTGTTGAGAAATGAAAACACATTTACATAATCATATATAACGGAGTCTGAGATGCTTTTGGCAGGGAGTATATTTTTACTGACGCTGATACTGGTGATCTGGCAACCCAGAGGCTTGAGCATTGGCTGGAGTGCGAGTATCGGGGCTGTGCTGGCGCTGGTAACCGGTGTCATCCATATCAATGATATTCCCGTTGTCTGGAATATCGTCTGGAACGCGACAGCGGCATTTATTGCGGTCATTATCATCAGTCTGCTACTCGATGAGGCCGGTTTCTTTGAGTGGACCGCACTGCACGTCTCCCGCTGGGGTAACGGGCGTGGTCGCCTGCTGTTTTCCTGGATAGTGTTGCTCGGTGCCGCTGTCGCTGCTTTGTTCGCCAATGACGGCGCCGCGCTGATTCTGACACCAATTGTGATTGCGATGCTGCTTGCAATGGGATTCAGCAAGGGCACAACACTGGCCTTTGTGATGGCCGCAGGATTTATAGCAGATACGGCCAGCCTGCCGCTCATTGTTTCTAACCTGGTGAATATCGTCTCGGCGGACTTTTTCGGTCTGGGCTTTACGCAGTATGCCTCCGTTATGATCCCCGTAGATGTGGCAGCGATTGCGGCCACGCTAGTCATGCTGCATCTCTTCTTCCGCAGGGACATTCCGGCGACGTATGACGTTTCGCTGCTGAAGACTCCTGCCAGTGTGATAAAAGATCCGGCAACGTTCAGGGTGGGCTGGATTGTCCTGTTATTGCTGCTTGTCGGTTTCTTTGTTTTGGAGCCTATGGGGATCCCGGTCAGTGCGATAGCGGCTACTGGCGCAGCAGTACTGTTTATAGTGGCGAAAAGAGGTAATGCCATCAACACCGGAAAAGTCCTGCGCGGTGCGCCATGGCAGATCGTTATTTTTTCGCTGGGCATGTACCTGGTTGTTTATGGCCTCCGCAATGCAGGGTTAACGGAGTATCTGTCTGGCGTGCTAAACCTGCTGGCAGAAAAGGGATTATGGGCAGCAACGTTTGGCACCGGCTTTCTGACCGCGTTCCTGTCGTCGGTGATGAACAATATGCCGACAGTGCTGATTGGCGCGCTGTCGATTGATGGGAGTACGGCGACTGGCGTCGTCAAAGAGGCAATGATTTATGCCAACGTGATCGGCTGCGATTTAGGCCCGAAAATCACCCCGATTGGCAGTCTGGCAACCCTGCTTTGGCTGCATGTGCTTGCCCAGAAAAATATAACGATTACCTGGGGATATTACTTCCGCACCGGCATTATCATGACTCTGCCCGTGCTGTTTATCACTCTGGCCGCGCTGGCGTTGCGGCTCTCCATCACTTTGTAATGAGATACAGATATGAGCAACATTACCATCTATCACAATCCAGCCTGTGGCACCTCACGTAACACGCTGGAGATGATCCGTAACAGCGGTAACGAACCAACCATTATTTATTATCTCGATACTCCCCCGACTCGTGATGAACTTAGCAAACTGATTTCAGATATGGGCATTTCAGTACGTACATTGCTGCGTAAGAACGTCGAACCTTATGAGCAGTTGGGTCTTGATGAAGACAAGTTTTCTGATGAGCAGTTGATTGATTTTATGCTTCAGCATCCGATCCTGATTAATCGGCCGATTGTAGTGACACCGATCGGCACACGTCTTTGTCGGCCCTCCGAAATGGTGCTGGATATTCTACCGGAAGGTCAGAAAGGAGTGTTTACCAAAGAGGATGGAGAGAAGGTCATTGACGAAACGGGTAACCGAGTTAAGTAATCTGCCCACTTCAAAATATCGGACGCCTGTTAACGCTATGCGGGCGTCCGCTTTTCGCTCATAGCGGACCAAAATTAAATTCTAAAACGACGTGGCTAAGTGGAAGTCCATAGTGAATGACGGGATG
Organism: Citrobacter sp. wls827; assembly: GCF_005280875.1. NCBI lineage: Bacteria > Pseudomonadati > Pseudomonadota > Gammaproteobacteria > Enterobacterales > Enterobacteriaceae > Citrobacter > Citrobacter sp. wls827. The sequence goes on along the minus strand of NZ_SZWR01000010.1, from coordinate 666,994 downwards.
CTCCCGGCAGCGCCGTAATAAATCAGCGCCCGCTAGAGGTAGACGTTGTTTCATGATGCTATGAACGCTCTTGCCAGACAATCCAAGCAACAGCCGCTTCCCATGAAATATATCCGTTATTGCCATGTTTCGCCCTGCGAAGATCAACC
>NZ_SZWR01000010.1:652385-666835 GCF_005280875.1 Citrobacter sp. wls827 | reverse complement strand
ATCACCAAACCTTTCAATGATGAATTTTTCAAATTCTATGCGTTTCTCTTCGTCGTCCGTTAAATCCATGTTCTCCCCAGCAGCATCTTACTAATCGCTCTTATTGCATAAAAAATAACATATCCGTTAGAGAGTGAAAAACCCGCCGGAGCGGGTTTGGTTTTGATGGTGAGTGCTATTTATTGATAACTATTTCTGACAAACTTTCTTAGATTTGCTGATAGAGCCATCATTACAAACAAACTTTTCACCCGAGCAATGCGATATTCCGCCTTTCTTACCTGAGCATGGCTTGTTTGCTGCCGTTGCTGTCAGTGAGAAAAGTGACACCAATAAAACAACAAGAACTTTCTTCATATCCCTATCCCCATCAGTAAAAGACAGGGGATCGTAGCAGGGATTGATGAAGCAAAAAAGAAAACCCGCCGTAGCAGTTTGAATTAGCAATGTTTTATTAAGACGCTATTTGTTTCTGCTGACAAAACTTCGGCAGGTTAGCCCTTACCAGAGATTCAGCTAATGGTGGCTATACAACAAAAAGTAAAACTACTATAGTGGCCTTTTGGTTAGCCTCTCTACGCTATCGGATCGGCCTGCCTATCTGCAAATACTTATCACCTAATGTGTTTAAATTACTGATGGTGCTTAGCAGAAATCATGAAGCGAAGATGTAAAAAAAAGCCCACTCGGACATGGGCGGGCTAAAAGAAGAGAAATCGAACCTATTATTATACGAGGTGCTGCAACAAGATGTGACGCATCTTATCAAATGTAAAATGCGGTCATCCCTTTGAAAAACTTAAACGTAATCTCATTTTTTTTCAAATCAGTCCTCGCACTACACTTCATCTCCATTTGGACTGCTTAGTTCAATCTCCCACTCTATATCCTTCCCCTGGAACTGGGGCATTACCTCGCCCTTATCAACACTTGTCACAACCTTATATGACTCGTTTTTCCATAAACCCGTCTGAGGGCAGATTTGACCTGATGTTGACTTAGAGGCTGGAGGTGCTGCTCCATCTTTAAGATAATTATAACTGTCAACATAACCATACCCACTACGATTCACTGATGAAACCATAAATACTCCATACAATTATCCATTCACAGTATGTAAATGCGGTCACACATTCTAAAAATTAACATTGCAACAATAATTTATTGATATATATCACAAAAACTAGCTTATTCCTGCTAGGTCTCGGTTCATATGGTTGTGAGTAAGTCCTTCACAAAGATAATCCAGTGGGTTTTATCGTTCTTTCCGGTACGCTGACCAATTGCAGGTTTCACATCTGTAAGCGCCAGAATCTGGCTAACTGGGATCTGCGTTTCGTTCCATTTGAAGATGAGCACACCGTGTGGCCGCAACACGCGGAAAGCCTCTTTGAATCCGACACGTAAATCAGAACGCCACGTTTTTTTGTTCAGTCGCCCGTACTTTTTACCCATCCATGCAGACTGGCCCACGCGCTCCAAGTGCGGTGGGTCAAACACAACAACCGGAAACGTTGCGTCGGCGAATGGCAGCGCACGGAAGTCGGCAATCAGATCGGGACTGATAACCAGGCGGCGACCGTCGCACAACTCGTGCTCTTCAGCGCGGATATCAGCGAACACAGTGCGGGTGTCCTGCTTGTTGAACCAGAACATGCGGGAGCCGCAACACACGTCCAAAATTGTTTGCTCGGACATCTCACTCCCCCTTCACACCAATGCCAGCGGCGGCAGCTTCAGTCTTCACGGGAATGAAACGAGATGGCGACCAGTCGCAATAGGTATCCGTTTCGGTGTGTCCGAACATGGCTTTACAGCGCCGGATGTGATAGCAGTTACCGCAACTCGAACCTTTTGGTAGGCGCATTTTGTCCGGGTCGGAATGGTCGTAATTCAGCACCTTGATGGCGTCGCTCATGACTGCACTCCTTGGCGAAGTTGGGCGGAGAACTCATCAACCGCATCCGATAGCGAACGGTAGTAAGCTTTAGTCTCGACAAATACGGAATTTTCCTCACCGCAAAACTTCAAGAATCCTTCCACACCCTGTGCCCGCACTTCGGCCAGGAAAGCGTCAGTGGCTGGGGTTTCTGGCTCGTAACCATCGGCGCTGACGTAACGGGTAATCTCCTCTTCGTAGAAAGTTTCCGGCTCGATGTGTGCAACATGACAATCGTTAATGATGAAATTTTTCAGCCCCGCATTCTCCGCCGCCAGCTCCCTGCACTTGCTCTCGGCATTAGCGAGCTGTACTGCCAGTTCTTCGTTTTGCAATTGCAGATTTTCGATACCAGCTTTTGCAATATCACAGGCCTTTTCCACGCCCTCCATCAACTCGTTTAACGCAGCAAGTTTCGATTGCTGCAATGCACATTTTTTCTCTAATTCTTCGTATGATGGTTTCATGCTGGCATTCTCCCCACGATATCTATAACCCGGCGCATAACCGCACTTCCCCGAAAATCTGCTGGTAACTCAATCACAGGCTTACTCGATCCGTATGAGAATCGCTGGAGATCGAAATCAATCACAGCCTTCTGGTCCCTGAACAAACCAAGACGACCGTAACGAATGAGTTCGCCTCGTTCAGCTGCTACACGGAAATACTTCTCAGCAGTCTGACGATGCAGTGACAACATCTGTGATGCCTCGCTAACGGTTAAGCGTCCACGGATTTTCACCTCTTCGATGATCACCCGGATAAGTGCCGCCTGCTCTTCTGGTGTGTTTGGTCTTGGCATGCTGATCATCTCCGGGCCATACGCAGGCATTCATTACGTTGCTGTGCTATACGTGACACTTCAGCTGAACTACGGGCAATGTCTAACATGTCGGTATATACTTTTGCCGCGCGCCGCCAGAGTCCTCGGGACTTCAGGTCTTTCGCCATTTTCTCTGCTAATTGCGTTTCAACCGGGTCATTTTTCTCTTCCATGAAGGGCAGTTTTACGTCAGGTAATTCGGCATCCGGAGCGATGTTATAAAAATACTGAGTTCCGTTGTGAGTACGCAGGACTGTGCCGCTAATAGTCAACGCGCGCAGAAACTTACCTGCGGTGCCGGATGGAATATCCAGTGCTTCACATACGTCACGTAATACGCAGTTCGGGGTATGGCGCACCACTATCGCTACCCGGTCTTTCTGAGAGATTTCTATGGTCATTGGTCAATACTCGTTTTAGTTACTTCACGACCCGTAAATGGGTCACATTTTTGCGATAACTTCCCCAGGCGAAATTTACCCAGATACCGTCATCCATGGTTAAGCGGTCCATGACCCGCTCACCCAGAACTTTCGATAACTCGTCATAATTCAGGTTTGTTAGCACCCCCACTGGTTTCATTGACGCCATACGGCGATCGATAATCTGATTAAGTAATACCCACTCATTGCGCGTATCACGTTGAACACCAACCTCATCAAGAACAAGCAAATCAACCTTGCACAAATCGTCCAGCAAATCGGACTCAGACTGGCCCTCGTCATAGCATTTGCGTGCGCGAAGCATCAAATCAGGTACTGTCACAACCAGAACGGAATAATCGTGTTGAAGCAGGTAGTTCCCGATTGCCGCGGCAAGATGATTTTTCCCTGTTCCGCAACTGCCGCTGAATATGAAACTGGTAAAGCCATTCCCAAAGTTATGGGCGTAGCTCTTTGCCATCGTCAGCGCGTGTTTCTGCCCGTCGTTGCTCACCTGGTAATTTGCAAATGAGCACCCCCTGTGCAACTCGCAGATCCCTGAGCGCCCAAAAATCCTTTCTGAACGGTTACGCTGATTTTGTTTTTCCAGTTCAGCTGCGCGCTTTCGCCCTTCTTCCTGCTGCCAGGCCATTAATTCCTGACTGCTGGTAAATTTCGGCTGAACAACTGCAGGCATGAGATTACGTAGACGGCCAAGCAAATCATTCGTCGATTTCATCATTACCCCCTGAACCCCGGCGGGATCTGAGTGTCAGGTTGTGAAACGCCAAAGCCAGCCTGTCGACGTGTACCTGCCGATGGTGAGGAAGATTTGGCGCGTGATGTTTTCAGGCTGGAAGCAAAAGTCTGTTCCCACTGGATGTGGTGTTTAACTTTCCCTTCGCATTTCCAGTAGTCCCGGAACTGCTGTAATTCGACGGCTGTATACCCAGGTAAATCCCCAAGGTTTATCCCCCACTGCGCAGCCTGGCGTACAAAGTCATCACCAGGTGTCCAGTCATCTGTGATCGGAAATTTTCCTATAGGCGGTAAAAAGTCACCTGGCGCGTGTAACTCTCTCTCTTGGTTTTCTTTTAGATCTGTATCTGTATCTGGATCTTTATTAGTTGGGTTTCCGTTGATGTTCTGTTTTAACGGTGACTCAACACCCGTTGAACACTCGTTGTTATTTTGTTTGTTATTCGCTCCTTTTTTAACTTTTCTCGCCTGAGCGGATGCTTTTCCAGCTGCTGACTTTTGGCTGATCGAGTTTTTAACCGCCTCCAGATCACGCTCTATACGCTCCTGTACCCATTCGGTTCCGTTATCGTTAAAAAACTCTTTCAACGAAGGTTCAACGGCATCCCAACGGTCGTTACTCAGCCGTGCAATTTTCGATAGTCGGTTTTTGGGGATCGGGCGACCTGTTTGCCAATAATTGAACATCAGTAGCAGGTATGCGCCATGCTCTTCTGTAGACAGATGCATGGTGTCCGCCAGGTAATCAGCAATGTAAAGTTGCATGTAAGGCAGAGCTGCCATGGTTACTCCCTTGTCCGGTTTCCCGGCGCGTAATGGTTATTGCTCAAAACTCGATTAAAAAAATTGCGGCGCTACGGCACTTATACTCGCCAGTAGTGGTCCCGCCGCGTCAGCAGGTAACATGTTGAACAATGCAATTGCCGCTTCACGAATCTCCTTCTCAAGCTTCTGTAACGGAGCGCCGATTAATTTGGCCTGGTGTGCCTCGCTGCATTCTTTGATAGCGCTGGCCACCAGCTCAGCTTCTGTGCTCGCATTACTTAATCCGTGCTTTCTGGCAATCTGAACTGGCATAGCAGCAATGATTGAACCTGACAGCTGCATAACGTAAGCCGTGTATTTTTCTGATCCCCCTTCGTTTTTCAGATACCGGAATAAATTCTGTTTATTAACAGCAATTCCACGGCCATCTGCTTTGGCCCACTCTTCTGCCACCAGTTGAGCGATCCGCTCCTGTGCCTGTCCTGGTAATGTCGATTCCCATTCACGAACAGCGGCCAATATGACGCGGTGCTGAATGCCGTTACGGCGCTGGGGTTTAGATTGATTTTGCGATTTCACCGGAGCGGCTACTCGTGGTTTATTATGGGTATAAGCTACTGATTGCATCATTCAGACCTCGCTTTGTGGCGGAAATACACTATCAAGAGAGCAGGTGCGCCCTAACTCGTTAAGCTTCTCCACAATCAATCTGCATTCCGGTAGGCCTGGTTGGCGTGTTCCGTTCTCATAATTTGAGAGCCTTGACTGACGCCACCCGAATAATTTGGCTAATTGCTCTTGGGTTAAACCGAGCGCTTGCCGTTCTTTGGCGATGTTGTTCATCTTGTCCTCACATATAGTGTTTAGCTGAATTAAACACACAATGTGTTAGATAGTCAAGACGAAACGTTCTTTGAGCGTTAACACGTAACGTGGTAAAAATCAGTAATGAATATAAACACTGCAATTGCCGCCAGACTGAAGCAGCTACGCGAACAGAAAAATATGTCGCAATCTAAACTCGCAGAGTTATGTGGGTGGGCTCAGTCACGCATCGGGAACTATGAAGCAGGTCGCCGCAATGTTGGCGTTGACGACGCTATAACGATATCTAAAGCTCTCGGCATTAGCCCGGCTGAGCTAATGTTTGGTGATGATCACGCCGAATCATGGTTAACGCCAAGACATCGTAAGTTGATAACTCTTTTTGACCAGTTGCCGGAGTCTGAACAAGACAGAATGATAGATACCTTTCAATTACGGCTGAAAGAAATTGATGAGTATGTTGAGAAATACCTTCGGGGACGATTAAAGCCAACTGACGACTAAGCTACAATTTTAAGCGCTCTAACCAGCCTCCTTGGCTGGTTTTTTTATGCCTTTCCCACTCCCTTTTCCCATATCGTTATCATCCTCACCACCTTAAACACATGTTGTGTTGACTTTTAAACACATTTAGAGTTTAAATATAAACACATTTTGAAAAACGTCATCGAGGCAGGACGCCCACGAAGTAGCTGCCGGCGGCATACGAATCACCGGATGAGATGACATTTATGTGTGCTTTGCGGTGAGTCAGTTGAATTCTGATACACAGTTTCGAGTCTGCGCAATCAGGGTAGTGACGACCAACATGTTACTGATTCACCAGTAAAGCACACAAAAAACACGCAGCAGGTTCAACGTTCCGCCAGCCTGGCGACAAGGGCAACGCAAGAGGATAAATCCATGATCGATTTCGCGCGTAAACCAGTGCGGTGTCAGGCCGTACATCTAAATCGCATTGAAGTAATCATTCGACTGATTTGCTACATGCTCGCCGAGAAGGGCGACCCGTCTGCCGACCAACAGACTGCAGTTCGTTCATAACGAGTTTGACCAATGGCTGTTGCCAGCATCAGTAAGGAAGTGACTATGGAGTTTGGAATGAAACGTGTGGTGGCATCTGTTCAGGTAGTTGCCATCCTCAACAGGATTTACAACGGCAGCCCTGTTTCCATCGCATCTATCAGTAAGGAATCAAAGCTGTCTGTGTCTTACCCCGAGCAGATTTTCTCGAAACTGCGCACCAGTGAAATCGTCACCAGCCAGCGTGGCGCTGGTGGCGGGTATCACCTTAGCAAAGCAAACCCCAGCGTGGCTGACGTCGTTCGTGCCGTAACAAACACGCCTGATTCATTTGAACCCGTGCTGAATGCTCTGGAGTGGGTCCCCGTCGCGCATCTGGCGCAGGGAAAATCACCTACCCCATAAAGCACAAAACCCGCGCAAGGCGGGTTAAGTACCCGGTCGGCCGACCAAAGCTTTCCGGAACGAGTTTTGACCAATAACCACTACCTTAGGCGGCGATCATCAGCTGCCGGGTATCTTACAATCCAATGGAGCCCGAACGCAATGTTAACGTATGCGTATCTTATTAAAGCCAAAGCGAAAGCAACTGAGGCAAAAAACCTGTTTTGCTGGTTCTCTGCGAAATCAGATTCCCGTGCAGAGCGCGAAATCCTCAATATTCTCGAAGACAACGGTATTGCCGTCGGACGTGGCGCTGACTATCAATTACCTGTCCGCACCAACTGGTTTGTTGTTGACGATCTCCCAGAGGAAAACGCACTCGATGACACATGGTGCGATCGTTACGAACTGGCAGAAGACCAGCAAACATGGCAACCGAAACAGAAGCCTGAGAATGAAAATCAGGGGGCTACCGGCCAGCAAAAACCTGAAACCGCCAGTACTAATGTACCCACCAGCGATGCACCAGCATTGCTCCGCCCCATATCTCGCCTGCGCCTGTCTCAGCGACTGATTGCGCACCTGGTCAATGACACTGAAGAGAAGGAAATCAGTGAAGCGCAGCACATCCAGATCGGACAAATGGAACTGGACGAAAATAATCTCTATGTACAAAACCTGTTACTGGCCGTTGCGAATGTGCCGGCTGTGAAAGAGCTTTCTGCTCATGTCGAGTGGAACCTGGCAAACGCAATAAAAGAAGTCTTCGATCGTGAGCTGGTCTATACCGTCTCTTCATTTGAGGAATTTATTACCGAATGGATTGCGGAACCGAAAGCGCGGACTCATACCGTGCAGGAGTGGGTTAACGATAAGAAAGCACGAATTGTGGGTGATGAACCCACCGTTCCACCTGTAACGCCAGAACTCATTACCGTTGCGACTCTCCCGCTACGCCAGCGCCTTTTAGCTCAGTTTATTTCTGATGAATATGCTTACCATATTGATACTGAGCAGAAGAAAACCATTCAGGAACTCGAGCTGGATGTGGATAACAGCTACGTGCAAAACCTGCTACTTGCCGCCGAGAATGTAGAACCATTCAGAAAAGCGCCAGAGATTGATATCTGGAAAATTGTCAGCGCGCTAAAAACTATTTTCCCGGTTGATGGTAAACGAGTGGATCTGTCTACCGTAATTCAGTTCTTTAAGGCCTGGTTCAGTACTGAACACATTGACCGTGGGTTGCTGGTTAAAGAGTGGTGTAAGGGCAATCGTGTGTCACAGATTCAGCGCACTGACACTGGAACGAACGCTGGTGGTGGCAATAAGACCGATCGCAATACCGATTATGCTCATACACTGGATACGCTCGACGTTGAGATTGCGCTGGCCACGCTTACAATGGATTTCGATATCTACAATATTCCGGGATCTATTCTCCGCCAGGCTAAAGAGATCATCGCAGCCAAAGACAGTCCATTCAAAGAATGGTCCGCAGCACTACGAAAATGTTCTGGCATCCTCGATTACTCGCGCGCAGCTATTTTTGCATTAATACGAGGCGCTCATCCCTCTTATTACCTTTCTCCCGGGCGCTTATCCGGCTACATCAATGCAAATCTGGTCGAAAGCGATCATCAAAATCCCACCGATGAAACACTTGCTGCTGCGCGCCAGGTGAATAGCGCTGCTGTTGTCGCTGCTGTAGTTCAGGGGAAAGAGCCGCTAGAGAATCTGGAGAAACTGTCCACTGACTTTGCGACAGTGGGGGCATTGGCAGCAAAAGCCGCAAAACAGGAAACTTCAGAATTAATCAAACAACCTGAAGTAGCCAATCTCGGTAACGGCATATTTTCTGTCGATGGCCTGATGAATCCCCCTGCCAAATTAAACGAGGAAGCCACCAGCGATGTGCAGATGGAAGAAACTGACAACAACGAAATCAAAGCTAATCCTGAAGTGTCTCAGAGCGAAACAGCAGTTTTGCCAGTTAAAAGCGCTGATGCAACTGGTGACGCGTCAGCTTCCCTGAATGATGAACCCGTTCACCATATTAATACGGATCCCCTGAACGCTTTTTATACTCACCTGATGCTTGATATGGAAACTATGGGCAACAGCCCTGATGCCCCAATAGTCTCTATCGGCGCTGTATTTTTTGATCCTTCAACTGGTAACACTGGAGCCGAGTTTTACCAGGTTGTCAGTCTAGAGTCATCGATGTCGTTTGGCATGAAACCGGATGCCTCGACAATTCAGTGGTGGTTAAAACAATCTTCGGAAGCCCGTTCTGCGATTCTTGTTGATGGAGCCATGGGGTTGCGCGAAGTCCTTGAGCTTCTGGCCGACTTTATTGCTGAAAATGCTGCTAACGGTAGTCACTCCGTTCAGGTATGGGGTAATGGCTGTTCGTTTGATAACGTCATTCTCCGCCGCGCGTATGTGTTAACAGAAACGCCCTTCGCTGTTCCGTTCTGGAATGACAGGGACGTAAGGACCATGGTTGAACTGGGTAAATCTGTCGGTATCAATCCGCGCTTCGACATCCCGTTTGAAGGTGATTTGCACAATGCACTTTCTGACGCCCGGCATCAGGTCAAATACGTCTCTGCAATCTGGAAACGTCTGACCGCAAACTGATTTTCTAATTTCACAATTTATGGTTCCTGCCTGGTATGTTTTTACAGGCAGGCCATCAGAGAGATGAGCTATGCACGAACTTACACTGTCTCCTCAGGAAATTGCAGAAATTACTGGCTATCAGCGCTACACCCACCAGCAGCGACAGCTGCGGTGTCACGGCATACCGTTCACCACTGATGGGCGGAACCGCCCAATTGTATTGCGCAGAAGTATTGGTCCCGGAGTTTCTGAATTACCTAAGGTCGATGAATATGTTGCACTTGAGCCAAATTACGACGCAATCAATGGGCAGACCAAGAAAAGATCCTAAAGACAAGCACCTCCCGCCACGCGTAACTAAAAACCGTTATAGCTATGTGTGGAAGCCAAAAGGAACAAAACAAAGCGTAACTCTTGCACCTATTACCGGGACAAGTATGTCCCGGCTATGGGCGCGTTATGAGGAAGAGAAAGCCAAGCGTTCAGACGTAATGACATTTTCTAAATTATGGAAGTTATTCACCAGTAGCCCAGCTTTTGCTGAACTGGCTCCACGGACGCAGACTGATTACAGATCGTATGAAAAAAAACTGGTCCCAGTGTTCGGGAATATGCGAGCAGATGACATAAAAATTGAGATGGTCAGGATCTATATGGATAAACGTGGCCAGCGCAGCATTAACCAGGCAAACCAGGAACTCGGCGGGATGTCGCGTGTTTTCTCATGGGGATATGAACGAGGGTACGTGAAAGGAAATCCGTGCAAAGGGGTGCGCAAGTTCTCTTTAAAAGCCCGTGACGTGTACGTGACAGACGAAGAATATCAGGCAATTTATGAAGAGGCGGCACCAGCTCTCCGGGTTGGCATGGAGATATCTTACTTATGCGCAGCTCGCGTTTCCGATGTACTTTCTCTCAAATGGTCGCAAGTAAGCGAGGAAGGCATTTTTATCCAGCAGGGAAAGACCGGGACTAAACAAATAAAAGTCTGGACTGAACGGCTTCATAACGCCATCGAACTTGCAAAAACTCTGGGTGGGCAGGAAACGGTTATCTGTAGCAGCAAAAAAACTAAATACTCGAAAAGTGGGTTTAATGATCTGTGGGAAACGGCAAGGGAAGCAGCAGGAAAAAAACTAGATAGAAAACTGCCGTGTACTTTTCATGATCTCAAAGCCAAGGGAATATCTGATTACGAAGGCTCGAGTAAGGATAAACAACTATTCTCAGGTCACAAAACTGAAAGCCAGGTTGTGGTTTATGACAGAAAAGTGAAAATTTCTCCCACATTGGATCTTCCAGTCTTGGGCAAATCAGAAGATGATGATGGCGAGTTTTATACCAAGTGAATATACCAACACTATACCAAGTGTGACATGAGTCGTTGAAAGGAATTGAGCTAAGTGTTTGAATAGTGGCGGAGAGAGGGGGATTTGAACCCCCGGTAGAGTTGCCCCTACTCCGGTTTTCGAGACCGGTCCATTCAGCCGCTCTGGCATCTCTCCGTTCTGGTGGTTGCCATGATGCCAGGTAATTTGGCATTTTAACAGACCCAGTTCCGTCAATTTCGTTCAAGTGACGAGTTTGCGAGCAAAACGATGATTAAGTGGCCCTGGAAAGAGCAAGAAACAGCCCGGAATGATGACTGGCCCTGGGATGATGCCCTGGAAATTCCTCTTCTGGTGAATCTTACTGAACAAGAACAAGCCAGGCTTATTGCCCTGGCTGAGCGTTTTTTACAGCAAAAAAGATTGGTTGCGCTACAAGGATTTGAACTGGACGTACTGAAAAGTGCACGAATTGCTCTGCTTTTCTGTTTGCCTGTTCTGGAATTAGGCATCGAGTGGCTCGATGGTTTTCATGAAGTCCTTATTTACCCTGCCCCGTTTGTCGTGGATGACGAATGGGAAGATGATATTGGGCTGGTGCACAATCAACGGATTATTCAGTCAGGCCAAAGCTGGCAACAGGGTCCGGTGATCCTGAACTGGCTTGATATCCAGGATTCCTTCGATGCTTCCGGCTTTAATCTGATTATTCACGAAGTGGCACATAAACTTGATATGCGTAATGGCGATCGCGCCAGCGGCGTTCCGGCTATTCCGCTGAGAGAAATTGCGAACTGGGAGCACGATCTCCATGCCGCGATGAACAACATCCAGGATGAAATCGATCTGGTGGGTGAAACGGCCTGCAGTATAGATGCCTACGCAGCAACCGATCCTGCAGAATGCTTTGCGGTACTATCCGAGTATTTCTTCAGCGCCCCCGAGTTGTTTGCACCACGTTTTCCGGCATTGTGGCAACGTTTTTTCCAGTTCTATCGCCAGAACCCAATGCTTCGGTTGCGCGATAGCCAGGAAGAAGACCATTTTCGCTCATCAAATGTACATTAATACTGAATTTGAAGATTAATTAACCAATTGATATGACGTATTAATTTTACTGTTGACACGTCATGGTGAGGTCAGTAATATGCGCCTCGTTCACACGATTCCTCTGTAGTTCAGTCGGTAGAACGGCGGACTGTTAATCCGTATGTCACTGGTTCGAGTCCAGTCAGAGGAGCCATATTTAAGAAGCCTGCTTAGGAAACTAAGCAGGCTTTTTGCTTTATATCTGATAATCAATCATCACTTCATCAGGCTCCATCGCCTGGCGTTTAATCTCTTCCACAGATAAACCTGCGTTGCATAGCTCGATGAATCGCCAGACGTAATTGCGCTGCAACTGACCACGTTTGAGCCCCAGCCAAACGGTGTTCGCATCAAATAAATGCCGGGTATCAAGGCGGGTTAACGTCCCCTCCTCCTGCTCGCCACTGGATTGCTCCGCCACCAACCCGATTCCCAGCCCCAGCGCTACATACGTTTTAATCACATCCGAGTCCTGCGCACTGAGGATAATATCCGGCACCAACCCTTTACGCGCAAATGCCTCATCAATACGTGAGCGTCCCGTAATACCCTGTCGATAGGTAATGAGCGGCCAGTGAGCAATAGACTCAAGCGTAAGCGGGGAAGCCTTAACTAATGGATGATCGTGTGGAACGAGCAGGCTGTGCTGCCAACGAAACCAGGGAAACGCCACCAACAGCGGATCGCTGCTGAGTCGTTCACTGGCAATACCAATGTCAGCGCCACCATTTTGCAGGAGAACGTCAATTTCTTGCGGCGTCCCCTGGATAAGCTCCAGGCGAACCTCCGGGAAGAGCTCTCGAAATGCTTTGATCACCGCTGGCAGACTATAGCGTGCCTGCGTGTGCGTGGTCGCAATGGTCAGCACACCAGACGTGTCATTGGTAAACAGGTCCGCCAGTCGGCGAACATTACTGGCTTCATTAAGAATGCGCTCAGCGATCACCAACAACGCCTTCCCCGGTTCGGTCATGCCAAGTAAACGTTTACCACGACGAATAAAAATTTCGATGCCAAGTTCATCTTCAAGTTCACGAATATGCCGACTTACCCCCGACTGCGAGGTATAAAGAATATTCGCGACTTCCGTCAGGTTGTAATCCTGACGGGCCGCCTCGCGGATTATTTTAAGTTGCTGGAAATTCACTTTTCGCTCCGGGTACATCAGACATTACACTATTGTTAAAGTCTGATGCCCGGCATAACAAATAATAAAAACCTGCATCTTATTCCTGGCTGGAATAAGGTCTAACTCACCAGCTGTAGCTCCCGATTTTCCAGAGCCGGACGGCTAACCAGCGACAACAGGATCTCTTTCACCGCCTGAGCCTGTGGTGTCAAACTGCCCCTGGCTGACATGTTAAGTGAGAGGGGCAGATTCATGGAGGGCGTTGTAATCCGCGCCATCCAGCCATTCGCTGCATGACATAATGCCCGGGCTGCCGATTCAGGTAAGACTGTCACCCCCATACCGCTGGCAATCGCGGCCGTTAGGGTGGAGATAGAATCAATTTCACCTATTACTTTGGCCGTTAAGCGGCGCAGTGAGAAGGCTTCGTCAACACGGAGGCGGACCGCACTGTAATCCCGTGGCAGAAGCAAATTCATCTGCGCGACTGCCGTTAAATCGACACCAGGCCCTGGACATTCGCGCGTCCCCACCAGGTAAAGATCCTCTTTGAGTAACGGTTGACTGGAAATACCCGCGATCGGCGAGCGCTCGTAAAGCACCGCTATATCTAATTGACCACTGAGTAGTTTATCGTTCAGCACCGCCCCGCTGTTTTCATGCAAATAGACCAGTACATCGGGCAGCTCGGCGCGAACGGTCTGTAATAACGGCATGGTAATTGATGATGCCGCAGTGCCTGGCGCCAGGCCAATAGAGACGTGTCCACTCAGGGTCTGCCCTACATTATTGACCGCAAGCTGTGCCTGTTCACACTGCCGTAATATCGTCCGGGCGTGCGTATACAGCACTTTCCCCGCCTCCGTCGGCGTCACCCCGCGTTTGGTGCGGATCAACAACTGTTGATCCAGCTCCCCCTCCAGCGTAGCAACCTGCTGGCTCAGCGCGGGTTGAGCGATATGCAATACTTCCGCTGCCTGGGTCAGGCTACCAATATCGACGATTTTTACGAAGTATTTCAGTCGTCTGAAGTTCATTTTGCCTCCTGTCGGAATACCAGAACCCATGCTGGCAATCATGAAACTCAGGATTGCAAGATGCTTGCCAGTTTCATCTGTAGACGATTATTTAATGTTAAGCTCCCGTTAAGTAAGGGATGGCGCAGGAAAGTGATCGCTTCTACTGATTCCGCGTTTTTCCGGGCTGCCCCACAAGAGGTAGACCCGCACCAGAATGGGGCAAATGTCTAAAAAGCATGAAAGATCGCCGCTTTGTTGAATTTGTCAGCAAACGAACACACAATTTCATTTACCCCTTTGACAACCCCCATCGCCCCCGC
>NZ_SZWR01000010.1:641236-652231 GCF_005280875.1 Citrobacter sp. wls827 | reverse complement strand
GCTTAAGGAAACTTAAGCGGGCTTTTTGCTTATTAATTTCTTCAATCGTCTTATTTTTCATCTTGTCCTCTTGTAAGGGATAAAATCGTTTTATCTTCTCGTCTGTCGCGGTAGTCTCATTACAGTCGTTTAACCTCGACTGCAATGTGCGTAACCTAACTCCAATACTAATAATTAAAAAACAGTACAGACAGGATAACTATGGATTCCACCCTCACCTCCACGGGTCCCCAGCAGGACACCTCATCGCTTAACCGTGCCCGACGTGCCGCACTCGGCAGCTTCGCGGGTGCCGTAGTCGACTGGTATGATTTTCTGCTTTATGGCATCACCGCCGCGCTGGTCTTTAATCGCGAGTTTTTCCCGCAGGTTAGTCCGGCGATGGGAACACTTGCCGCATTCGCCACCTTTGGCGTCGGATTTTTGTTCCGTCCGTTAGGCGGGATAATCTTCGGCCACTTCGGCGATCGTCTGGGCCGCAAACGTATGTTGATGCTTACCGTCTGGATGATGGGTATTGCCACTGCGCTGATCGGGATTATTCCCTCTTTTGACACCATTGGCTGGTGGGCTCCTGTGCTACTGGTGACGCTGCGCGCCGTTCAGGGATTCGCCGTTGGCGGTGAATGGGGTGGCGCGGCGTTGCTCTCGGTCGAAAGCGCGCCGAAAAATAAAAAAGCCTTCTACAGTAGCGGCGTTCAGGTCGGTTACGGCGTCGGGCTACTGCTCTCTACGGGGCTGGTCTCGTTGATTAGCTCGCAAACAACCGATGAGCAGTTCCTGAGCTGGGGCTGGCGCATTCCGTTCCTGTTCAGCATTGTGCTGGTTCTGGGCGCGTTGTGGATGCGCAACAGAATGGATGAATCGGCTGAATTCGAACAGCAAAAACAGGCCCCTCAACCGGTGAAAAAGCGGCTGCCGGTTATCGAGGCGCTCACCCGTCACCCAGGAGCATTTCTGAAAATTATCGCCCTGCGTCTGTGTGAGCTCCTGACGATGTACATCGTCACCGCATTTGCTCTCAACTACTCCACGCAGAACCTGGGGTTGCCGCGCGAATTGTTTCTGAATATCGGGTTACTGGTTGGTGGGCTGAGTTGTTTGACCATCCCCTGCTTTGCCTGGCTTGCCGATCGCTTTGGCCGTCGGCGCGTCTATATTACCGGTGCGCTGGTCGGTACGCTGAGCGCCTTCCCATTCTTCATGGCGCTGGAAGCGCAGTCCATTTTCTGGATAGTGTTCTTCGCGATTATGCTGGCCAACATTGCGCACGATATGGTGGTCTGCGTACAGCAGCCTATGTTTACCGGCCTGTTTGGCGCAAGCTATCGCTACAGTGGCGCAGGCGTGGGTTATCAGGTTGCCAGCGTTGTCGGCGGTGGTTTTACGCCTTTTATTGCCGCTGCATTAGTGACTTTCTCCGGTGGCGACTGGCACAGCGTTGCCATTTACCTGATGGCCGGATGCCTTATTTCGGCCGTGACCGCAATGCTGATGAGAGATAAGCAACACGCGTAAACCTTTATGCGAAGGCCATCGGGTCTTCGCATAATCTTCCTCAACGTCTGACTTTTGTTTCACATTCCTGTGACATACTATCGGGAGAGCAGTACATCTGTGGAACAAGGAGACAGACATGAACAATAAGGGCTCCAGCCTGACCCCGGCTCAGGCATTGGATAAACTGGACGCGCTGTACGAGCAGTCGGTTAAAGCACTGCGTAGCGCCATTGGTAAGTATATTGAAACAGGGACGCTCCCTGACGACATCGCCCGCCAAAACGGTCTTTTTGTTTACCCATCGCTTTGTGTCACCTGGGATGGCAGCGCCACCAATCCCCCCAAAACCCGCGCCTATGGCCGTTTTACCCATGCAGGCTGCTATACCACAACCATCACCCGCCCGTCGCTTTTTCGCCCTTATCTTGAAGAACAACTGACGCTGCTGTATCAGGATTATGATGCGCATATTTCCGTCGAGCCGTCGCAACATGAAATTCCCTATCCGTATGTCATTGACGGCTCTGAACTGACGCTCGACCGCTCGATGAGCGCCGGATTGACGCGCCATTTTCCGACCACCGAGCTGTCACAGATTGGCGATGAAACTGCGGATGGTACCTATCATCCGGCGGAGTTCTCCCCGTTGTCGCACTTCGACGCGCGACGAGTCGATTTCTCGCTGGCGCGACTGCGTCACTACACGGGAACGCCGGTTGAGCACTTTCAGCCCTTTGTACTGTTCACCAACTACACCCGCTACGTCGATGAGTTCGTGCGCTGGGGTTGCAGCCAGATCCTCGATCCGGACAGCCCGTATATCGCGCTGTCATGCGCGGGCGGGATCTGGATCACCGCGGAAACTGAAGCGCCGGAAGAGGCCATCTCCGATCTGGCGTGGAAAAAACACCAGATGCCCGCCTGGCATTTAATTACCACCGACGGTCAGGGGATCACGCTGGTTAATATCGGCGTCGGCCCCTCTAACGCCAAAACCATTTGCGATCATCTGGCCGTACTGCGTCCTGACGTCTGGCTGATGATTGGACATTGCGGCGGTCTGCGTGAAAGTCAGGCAATTGGCGACTATGTTCTGGCCCACGCTTATCTGCGTGACGACCATGTACTGGATGCCGTATTGCCGCCGGATATTCCGATTCCGAGCATTGCGGAAGTGCAACGCGCCCTGTATGACGCTACCAAAGAAGTCAGCGGCATGCCCGGCGAAGAGGTTAAGCAGCGTTTACGTACCGGAACCGTCGTCACCACCGACGACCGTAACTGGGAGCTACGCTATTCCGCTTCTGCGCTACGTTTTAACCTCAGCCGCGCGGTAGCTATCGATATGGAGAGCGCCACCATCGCCGCTCAGGGCTACCGCTTCCGCGTCCCTTACGGCACGCTGCTATGTGTTTCCGACAAACCACTGCATGGCGAGATCAAACTGCCTGGTCAGGCCAACCGTTTTTATGAAGGTGCCATTTCTGAACACCTGCAAATAGGTATCCGGGCTATCGACCGTCTGCGTGCTGAAGGCGACCGACTGCACTCCCGTAAATTACGTACGTTCAACGAACCGCCGTTCCGTTAAGGCCTGAAGGTAACTATGCACAACTCAACTCCTCTTTCCGCCCTGCGCAGTCTGCTGTTAGCGCAGGGACTGGATGGCATGATTGTTCCGCGCGCCGACGCTCACCAAAGTGAAGATTGTACGCCACATGACAATAAACTGGCCTGGCTCACCGGCTTTAGCGGTTCCGCTGGTCTTGCATTGGTACTTCGCGATCGCGCGCTGATGTTTGTCGATGGGCGCTATCAGGTCCAGGTGCGTAACGAAGTCTCTCTCGATGATTTTGAAATCCATCATTTGCACGAGGAACCTCTGGCCGACTACTTGCAGGCTTACGTCACCTCTGGTGCGCGTATCGGCTTTGAACCTCTGCTGATGGTCAACAGCCAATTTGAAGCACTGTCGGCCACTCACTGCAAACTGGTTCCGATGGAACGCGATCCCTTCGACCAGATCTGGCTCGACCGTCCAGCCGCCCCCTGTGGTGTAATTCGTGAAATGCCCGTTGAGATAAGCGGCGAAAGCAGCGCACATAAGCGCGAACGAATAGTGGAACAACTGGCCCAGCATCAGGCCGACGTGCTGGCGATCACGCTGCCGGATAACATCGCCTGGCTGCTGAATGTGCGCGGTTCGGATCTGGCTATGGTGCCAGTGCCGTTTTCGTTTGCCCTGCTCCATCGCAGCGGCGAACTGGAGTGGTTTGTTGATAATAATAAGACGCAGCAGCTGCCTGCATCGTTACTGGAGATGATCACGCTGGCCCCGCAAGAAAACTTTCTTCCGCGCTGCCAGCAACTTGCCCAAGGAAAGCGTTTCCTGGTTGATAAAGACTATGCGCCAGTCGCGCTGCGGTTCGCCATTGAACAAAACGGAGGAGAGGTTCTCTGGACCCCCGACCCCATCACATTGATTAAAGCTCATAAAAATGATGTTGAACTGGCAGGGTATCGGGAATGCCATGAACAGGATGGCGCCGCATGGGTAAACTTTCTGGCCTGGCTGGCGCATGAGGTTCCGCTGCGCGAGGCAGCAGGAAATCCTGTCACTGAACTGGAAGCACAAGCCAAGCAGCTGGCGTTTCGCCAGCAGCAGCCAGGATTTATAGAGCAAAGTTTCAGTACTATTTCCGCCTCTGCCAGCAATGCGGCGATGTGTCATTACCATTCCAGCGAGAAAACAAACACCCCCATCACCACACAGGCAATGTACCTGAATGATTCCGGCGGCCAGTATCAAAATGGCACTACGGATACAACAAGAACGCTCGCCTTTGGTCCACAGGATCCGCAGCGTCGTCTGCATTACACCGCCGTGTTGAAAGGCTTTTTGTCGCTTATCTCACTGCAGTTTCCCACCGGTACTCAGGGACATCAACTGGATGCCTTTAGTCGTCGGGCATTGTGGGATTTAGGTCTGGATTTTGATCACGGTACCGGCCACGGTGTGGGTCATCAGTTACTCATCCATGAGCAACCCCATCGCATCGCCAAAAAAGTAAACCCCTGGCCTCTGGTTGCGGGCAATATCATTACCATCGAGCCGGGTTATTATCTGGCCGGACAATATGGGATCCGTATTGAGAATCAGGTGGAGATTATCAACAGTCGCCCTGGCTTCTGTCGTTTCTCAACGCTGACGCTGGTGCCGATTGATTTGAATCTGGTTGAACTGCATTTGCTCAGCGATGCAGAAAAACAGTGGATTGATGATTACCACCAGCAGGTCAGAGAGACGTTATCCCCCCGCGTGAACGCAGAGGCTCGTCCGTGGCTGTTCGCCGCCACCGCGCCGATTCGCGTTCAGGCCAATTAAGGCAATAAAAAAGGCAGCCCGCAGGCTGCCTTAGTTCTCCCCAACGTATTACTGCTTAGCTGTTACGGATGTACTCATCCATTTCAGTTTTCAGGTTATCGGACTTGGTACCGAAAATAGCCTGAACACCAGAACCCGCGACAACAACGCCCGCCGCACCCAGTTTCTTCAGGCCAGCCTGATCCACTTTGGCAACATCAGCAACGCTGACGCGCAGACGCGTGATGCACGCGTCGAGGTTAGTGATGTTTTCTTTACCGCCGAACGCGGCAACCAGGGCCGGCGCCATTTCGCCAGTCGCGCCCGCTTTGTTGTCTTCAGTCGCATCTTCACGACCCGGCGTTTTCAGGTCCAGCGCTTTGATCAACACACGGAAAATGGTGTAGTACACGATCGCATAACCGATACCGACAATCGGGAACAGCCACAGTTTGCTGCTGTTACCGGACAGAACGATAAAGTCGATCAGACCGTGGGAGAATGATGTACCGTCGCGCATACCCAGCAGAATACAAATCGGGAATGCCAGACCAGCCAGGATAGCGTGGATGATGTACAGGATCGGCGCCACGAACATGAAGGAGAACTCGATCGGCTCGGTAATACCGGTCAGGAACGAGGTCAACGCAGCGGAGATCATGATACCGCCCACTTTCGCGCGGTTTTCTGGTTTAGCAGAATGCCAGATAGCGATAGCAGCAGCCGGCAGACCGTACATTTTGAACAGGAAGCCACCGGACAGTTTGCCCGCAGTCGGGTCACCCGCCATATAGCGAGGGATGTCGCCGTGGAAAACCTGGCCTGCAGCGTTGGTGTATTCACCGATCTGCATCTGGAATGGAACGTTCCAGATATGGTGCAGACCAAACGGCACCAGGCAGCGCTCAATGAAGCCATAGATACCGAACGCCACGACCGGGTTCTGGTATGCAGCCCACTGGGAGAACGTCTGAATAGCAGTACCGATCGGCGGCCAAATGAAGGACAGAACCACACCTGTGAAGATGGCAGCCAGACCAGAAATAATAGGAACGAAGCGCTTACCGGCAAAGAAGCCCAGATACTCAGGCAATTTGATACGGTAGAAGCGGTTGAACATATACGCTGCAATCGCACCGGAGATAATCCCCCCGAGAACACCCGTATCAGCAAGGTGTTTAGCGGCGATCTCTTCAGCAGGTAAATGCAGAACCAACGGCGCAACAACAGCCATGGTCTTGACCATGATGCCGTAAGCAACAACGGATGCCAGAGCGGATACGCCGTCGTTGTTGGTGAAGCCTAACGCAACACCGATAGCGAAAATCAGCGGCATGTTCGCAAAAACAGAACCGCCGGCTTCTGCCATTACGTGCGATACAACGGCTGGCAGCCAGCTGAAGTTAGCGGAACCGACGCCCAGCAGGATACCTGCGATAGGGAGTACGGATACCGGCAGCATCAGCGATTTACCGACCTTTTGCAGGTTAGCAAATGCATTCTTAAACATAATTAGGAGTGCTCCTGAGTATTTGTGCTTTTCTACGTTCTCACGCATTGGCGAGGGGGGAGAACCTCGCCGTGGACAGGGTATCTAAGTACCCTTTATTTATTACACAGAGTAAAATAATTCAGTTCGTTTTTGTTTGACGGCTATCACAATTCAGCTGTGGATGGCCGAAAAACTCGCACATTCCGATAAAATGAGTATCTGAATGTTTCCAACTGGTTATTCACCGCCCATTTAATGGCGGTGAACTTTACTCGCTTTGTTTATTAATTACGAGCTTTAAAAAAACTCAGTTAGCGTACTGATTGCAGGCGAGAGGCGTCGATGTGAAACAGGCGGGCAAAGTTATCTGTGGTGATTTGCGCCAGTTCTTCAACGGCAACACCTTTCAATACGGCCATGTACTCGGCGACATCACGAACCATGGCTGGCTGATTCTCTTTTCCGCGATGCGGCACGGGCGCAAGGTATGGGGAATCAGTCTCAACTAACAAACGATCCAGCGGAACATAACGCGCAGCATCACGAAGCTGTTCAGCATTACGGAACGTGACGATGCCAGAAAACGAGATATAAAATCCGAGATCCAGCAATTTACCCGCAGTTTCCCTGTCCTCTGTAAAACAGTGTAGTACGCCGCCACAATCCGTCACTTTTTCTTCGCGCAGAATTGACAGCGTATCAGCACGCGCATCGCGGGTATGAACAATAACCGGCTTGTGTAACTCACGGCCAATCTGGATGTGGTGGATGAATGATTCCTGTTGGCGAACTTTAGTTTCCGGGGTGTAAAAATAGTCCAACCCCGTTTCACCCATCGCAACTACGCCCTCTTCGGCGGCAAAACGACGCAAATCCTCGACATCATAGGTTTCATCCTGGTTTAGCGGATGAACACCACATGAGAAAACCACATTGTCACGCTCACCAACCAGTTCGCGCATACTGCGGTACCCCGATAGCGTGGTGGCAACGGCAAGGCAGAATTTCACATCGCGTGCGGCCGCTTTCGCCAGCACGTCATCCACGTCCTTATGCAGAGATTGATAATCCAGGCCATCAAGATGGCAGTGCGAGTCGACTAAAAACATAATGTCTCTCTCAAAGATGGGGAACAGGCAGTATGGTGCCTGGTTGCAGATAATGCTCAGTACGGAGAATAAGATCGGTTAATACCAGTTCACGGTTTACGCCTGTCACGTTCAGCAATTGCTGACGACAGTGACAAACGTCACCGAGTATCGCCTGTATCTGCGCGACGGATAACCGCTCAGCGATGGACGATATCAACGTCAGAGCATCAGGATTGGTTAAATGGGCAACACCATACGGACGTTTGAGGGCATCTGTAAACAACGTTGCCAGCCAGTGTAAACGGGTCGCAGCTTGCTCATGGTTGAGTGCTGCCAACAGGATATACCAGTCGTCGGACTGCAATGTGTTCGCCAGTGCCGCACAGAAGTCGGTCCGGTGCGCCCAGCTTTCGGCCTGTAACAGCGAGAGTGCCGCACCGGGCGAACCTGCACTAAGGCGTAACGCGCTCAACAACGCTTCTGACGACGCTGTTACTTCACGGGCAAGCCAGGAAATTGCATACGACTCAGGCGGCGGCGCAAGATGGTGTAACCGGCAGCGGCTACGTAATGTCGCCAGCAGGCGAGCTGGCTCTGTGCTGGCAAGGAAAAACCAGGTTTGCGCGGGCGGTTCTTCCAGCGTTTTCAGCAACGCATTGGCGGCGGCATCGGTTAACTGAGCGGCATCCGGGATCCACACCACTTTCGCACCGCCAAGGCGTGAATGCTCGTACAGCTTCTCGCTGACTTCACGTACCGCATCAATACCCAGCGTGCTTTTGCCTTTTTCCGGCAGCAACGAATAGTAGTCCGGGTGTGTACCTGCCTGCATCAATTGACAGCCACGGCACTGTCCGCAGCTTTTATGTCCTTCTGGCTGCTGGCACATTAAATAGCGGCTAAGAGCGTAAATCAGCGCGTCGTCACCCATGCCGGGTAACGCCTGAATCAGTAGCGCATGGTGACCACGACCCGCCTGGTAGCTGGCTACCAGTTTTTCAAAATCCGGTCGTAACCATGGATACCATTTCATGCGCCCTGCTCCTTCACCCACTCGGTGATGGTAGTGCGGATATCCTCCATCACGACATCAAGCGGCTGTGTTGCATCAATTGTACGAATGCTGGCGTCTTGGGCAGCCAGTTCAAGGTAGCGTGCGCGGGTGCGATTAAAGAAATCGAAAGACTCCTGTTCAATACGATCCAGTTCGCCACGTGCTCGAGCGCGTTTTAGTCCTACCTCAGGTGTCACATCCAGATACAGAGTCAGGTCAGGGCGAAAATCACCAAGCACGGCATCACGCAGTGTTGCCAGCATGTGTTGATCGATGCCTCGTCCGCCGCCCTGATACGCCTGGGTCGACAGATCGTGACGATCGCCAATAACCCATGCGCCTTTTGCCAGCGCCGGCTTAATCACCGTTTCAACCAGTTGTACGCGCGCGGCATAAAACATCAGGACTTCGGCTTTATCGGTAATCACCTCATCGCCGACCGATTTAATGTCCAACACCAGACTTCTTAATTTCTCCGCAAGCTGCGTTCCACCGGGCTCGCGGGTAAATACCATGTCGCGAATCCCGAGTTGCTCAAGAGTCTCTACCACCACATTACGCGCAGTAGTTTTTCCGGCGCCTTCCAGGCCCTCGATAACGATATAGTTACTGCCCATTTTTTTCCTTAAGCACTTTCAGATAATCCTGCACGGAGCGGTTGTGGCTGACAAGATTAGTGTTAAACGTGTGGCCGCCTTTACCGTCAGCCACGAAATAGAGATACGGCGTTTTGGCCGGATGCGCTGCGGCCTGCAACGAAGCCTCACCCGGCATGGCAATCGGGCCCGGCGGCAAACCTGTGATGGTATAAGTGTTATAGGCTGTCGGCATTTCCAGATCCGCACGCGATAATTTGCCATTATACCGTGCCCCCATACCGTAAATCACGGTCGGATCGGTCTGTAACCGCATACCGATACGTAAGCGGTTAATAAAGACCGAGGCCACCTGATCACGCTCACTGGCAACGGCGGTCTCTTTCTCAATAATTGAGGCCATCGTCACCAGTTGATTTTTGTCTTTATACGGCAAGCCGTCAGCACGACTTTCCCAGACGGTGTCCACCGCTTTAACCATTTTTTGATGCGCACGTTTTAGCAACGCCACGTCGGTGGTATTCGCGGTGTACATCCAGGTATCTGGCCAGAACCAGCCTTCCACCCATTGCGGGTTTTCCAGCTTCAGCGCCTGGGCAACGGTCTCGTAGTTATCATCTCTCAGCGTATGCTTGATATACGGCGCATCGCGCAGTTGTTTGAGGTAATCACTCAGGCGCATCCCTTCAACCAGGCGCAACGGGAACTGTGCCTCTTTACCGCTTTCCAGCAGTTGCAGCATGTCCCGCACCGTCATGTCGGGCGTAAAACGGTAGGTTCCGGCTTTAAAATGCGACAGGTCGGGTTCCACACGTAGCAGCCACTGGAACACGCGCGGGCGATTGATAACCTTGTCCGCATACAGCTGTTCGCCGAGAGCCAGGCGGCCCGTACCCGCTTTCAGCGTAAAAATCGTCTCTTCTTTAATCAATAACTTACTGTCCGCCAGATGGCGAACTTTCCACATTCCCACTCCCGCGGCAATGCCCAGCACAACCAGTAATAACAGGACAACGAGTAACAGTTTTTTCATGACTAATTCGGGTGCTCACAAAGTGGGGCTAAAAAATCGAATAACAAACGTGATGACAGCAGCGTGTCGCCACAGGCACGCACGGGAATAAGAGGCATTAACGCATTACAGACGACGATTTCATCGGCCTGCATAACCTCTTCCAACCCGGCATACTTTTCGACAATACTGAACGGCGATTGTGCCAGCGTCCGGATACAGAATTGTCGCATAATGCCGTTCACGCCGGCCTGATCCAGCCGGGGAGTGTAAACCACATCGCCCTTACGCCAGAACAAATTAGCCGCACAGCATTCCGTAACCCATCCCTCACTGTCAAGAACCAGTGCTTCATCGGCGTCCGTCTGCTCAAGATGAGAGCGAATCAACACCTGCTCGAGTCGATTCAAATGTTTAAGCCCGGCAAGCATCGGATTGCGCCCCAGACGAACAGGACTTAACGCCAGCACGATACCTTGTTTTCGCCAGCTATCATAATGCGCAGGGTAAACTGAGACGGAGAGGATACGGGTCGGCTCATGACAGCTTGCCCCACTGTAACCGCGACCGCCACTGCCACGACTGATAATCACTTTCAGTACGCCACGCGCGTGCCCTGCTGCCAGTTTTCCCATTTCAGCTTGCAGTTCTGACCACTTATCGAAGGGGATAAACAATGTTTGGCATGCGTCCTGTAAACGCTGGAGATGCGCTGCAAAAAAGCAAATTTCGCCGTCGGTAATACGCGCAGTGGTAAAGCAGCCATCGCCAAACTGCGTCGCCCGATCGCTTGCAGCCAGCATATCCTGCTCACGGCCATTAATTAAGAACATAGTGGCTCCTTATTCGTGGTCCGCTAGTTTGGCAGGATGAGTCAACCAGGACA
>NZ_SZWR01000010.1:628974-641176 GCF_005280875.1 Citrobacter sp. wls827 | reverse complement strand
AAAAAGGCCCGACAAGCGGGCCTTTTCTCTTAGAGCCAGGTAAGTTACCTGCTGGTGCTTAGATCTTTTTGAAGATCACAGAACCGTTGGTGCCACCGAAGCCAAAGGAGTTACACAGTGCGTATTCCATACCGCTAACCTGACGCGCCTCGTGCGGAACGAAATCCAGGTCACAACCTTCATCTGGGTTATCCAGGTTGATGGTTGGTGGAACAGCCTGATCGCGCAGCGCCAGAATAGAGAAAATAGACTCTACCGCGCCCGCAGCACCCAACAGGTGTCCGGTCATGGATTTGGTTGAACTAACCATCACGCTACGTGCAGCATCACCAAACACCGATTTCACGGCCTGGGTTTCTGCTTTATCACCTGCTGGTGTGGACGTACCATGCGCATTGACATAGCCAATACGACCAGGTTCAATCGCCGCATCACGCAGCGCATTGACCATCGCCAGTGCAGCACCTGCACCATTTTCCGGAGGTGATGTCATATGGTAAGCATCGCTGCTCATACCAAAGCCAACCACTTCAGCATAGATTTTTGCGCCACGTGCTTTCGCATGCTCGTACTCTTCCAGCACCACCATACCTGCGCCGTCGCCCAGCACAAAACCGTCACGCTCTTTATCCCACGGACGGCTTGCCGCTTGCGGGTTATCGTTACGCGTAGACAGCGCACGTGCTGCGCCAAAACCACCCACACCCAGCGGTGTACTGGCTTTTTCTGCACCACCCGCAACCATCGCGTCCGCATCGCCGTATGCAATGATACGCGCGGCATGACCGATGTTGTGCACGCCTGAAGTACAGGCCGTGGCGATGGAGATGCTTGGCCCTTGCAGGCCGTACATGATGGTCAGATGACCCGCCACCATGTTAACAATCGTCGACGGAACGAAGAACGGGCTGATCTTACGCGGTCCACCATTTACCAGAGAGGTATGGTTTTCTTCGATAAGACCGAGACCGCCAATACCGGAGCCGATAGCGGCGCCAACACGGTGAGCGTTCTCTTCCGTAATTTCGAGGCCAGAATCCTGCATGGCCTGAACGCCAGCGACAATTCCATATTGAATGAAGGCATCCATCTTGCGCTGTTCTTTGCGCGAGATAATGTCGTCACAGTTAAAATCCTTTACTAAGCCAGCAAATTTCGTTGCATAGGCGCTAGTATCGAAATGGTCGATCAGGCTGATGCCACTCTGACCGGCAAGGAGAGCTTTCCAGGTAGACTCTACGGTATTGCCGACAGGAGACAACATGCCCAGTCCGGTCACAACTACACGACGCTTAGACACGGTTGTCCTCCAGGGAGGGAAAAATAATTCAAGTGGGAAAAAAGATAAAACTCAGGCGGTCGAATGACCGCCTGGAGATGTTCACTTACGCCTGGTGGCCGTTGATGTAATCAATGGCAGCCTGAACGGTAGTGATTTTCTCAGCTTCTTCGTCCGGAATCTCAGTATCAAACTCTTCTTCCAGAGCCATTACCAGCTCAACGGTGTCAAGAGAATCCGCGCCCAGGTCTTCAACGAAGGAAGCATTGTTAGTAACTTCTTCCTGCTTAACGCCAAGCTGTTCGCCGATAATTTTCTTAACGCGTTCTTCGATAGTGCTCATACTCTTAAATTTCCTATCAAAACTCGCTTTCGCGATGGTTTTCGTAGTGTATAAAATGTTGAAAAATTTGCAACTAAATCCCGGCAGGTCTTACCACGATTTTACGCTATTTTGAGGCCATTCACCCTAATAACGCAAATATTTTTCAATCGTGGTTAAACCATGTACATCCCGCCGTTGACGTGCAAAGTCTCACCTGTGATGTAACTTGCTTCGTCGGAAGCTAAAAATGCAACCGCGCTGGCGATTTCCTGAGCGCCACCAAGGCGACCCGCAGGAACCTGCGCCAGAATACCCGCACGCTGATCATCTGACAGCGCACGCGTCATGTCCGTTTCAATAAAGCCCGGAGCAACAACGTTTACAGTAATACCACGGGACGCGACTTCACGCGCCAGTGATTTACTGAAGCCGATCAGACCCGCTTTCGCCGCAGCGTAGTTAGCCTGACCCGCATTTCCCATGGTACCAACCACAGAACCGATAGTGATAATACGACCATGACGCTTTTTCATCATAGCTCGCATTACCGCTTTTGACAGACGGAAAACAGATGACAGGTTGGTTTCGATGATATCGTTCCACTCGTCATCTTTCATGCGCATTAACAGGTTATCACGAGTAATCCCGGCATTATTGACCAGGATATCGACTTCACCAAATTCTGCACGAATATTTTCCAGAACCGATTCGATAGATGCAGGGTCGGTCACATTCAACATCAGACCTTTGCCATTTGCACCTAAGTAATCGCTAATGGCCTGCGCGCCGCTTTCGCTTGTGGCAGTACCGATAACTTTCGCGCCACGGGCAACGAGTGTCTCAGCAATTGCGCGGCCAATGCCACGGCTTGCACCGGTAACCAGCGCGATTTTTCCTTCAAAACTCATGGTTTTCCTCTTTTATTGCTCTAGCGCCGCAGACATCGCCGCCGGCTCATTCAGTGCCGAAGCAGTCAGGGTGTCAACAATACGTTTCGTCAAACCGGTGAGGACTTTACCCGGACCGACTTCATACAGGTGCTCTACGCCCTGAGATGCCATAAATTCAACGGTCTTAGTCCACTGAACCGGGCTGTAAAGCTGACGAACCAGCGCATCGCGGATAGCATCGGCAGTGGTTTCGCACTTCACGTCAACGTTGTTCACAACGGAAACAGTCGGCGTGTTAAAGGTAATTTTTTGCAGTTCAACAGCCAGTTTCTCGGCTGCAGGCTTCATGAGCGCACAGTGAGATGGAACGCTAACCGGTAACGGTAACGCACGCTTAGCGCCAGCAGCTTTACAAGCTGCACCTGCACGCTCTACAGCTTCTTTGTGCCCGGCAATAACCACCTGACCCGGTGAGTTAAAGTTTACCGGTGAAACCACCTGACCTTCAGCAGACTCTTCGCACGCTTTCGCGATAGCGGCATCATCCAGACCGATGATAGCAGACATGCCACCTGTGCCTTCCGGTACGGCTTCCTGCATAAATTTGCCACGCAGTTCAACCAAACGTACGGCATCGGCAAAACCGATAACACCCGCACATACCAGCGCAGAGTATTCACCCAGGCTGTGACCTGCCATCAGCGCAGGCGTTTTACCACCCTGCTGCTGCCATACGCGATACAGCGCGACAGATGCGGTCAACAGCGCTGGCTGCGTCTGCCAGGTTTTGTTCAGTTCTTCTGCCGGACCTTGCTGAGTCAACGCCCAAAGATCATAGCCCAGCGCCGCTGAAGCTTCAGCAAAAGTTTCTTCAACAATTGGGTAGCTTGCTGCCATATCAGACAACATTCCAACGGTTTGGGAACCCTGACCGGGGAACACAAATGCAAATTGCGTCATGTTAAAATCCTTATACTAGAAACGAACCAGCGCGGAGCCCCAGGTGAATCCACCTCCGAAGGCTTCAAGCAATACCAACTGCCCTGCTTTAATTCGCCCGTCGCGGACGGCTTCGTCCAACGCGCACGGTACGGAAGCAGCGGACGTATTGCCATGTCTGTCCAGCGTGACGACGACATTATCCATCGACATCCCCAGCTTTTTCGCTGTTGCGCTGATAATGCGAAGGTTTGCCTGATGCGGCACCAGCCAGTCCAGCGCAGAACGGTCGAGGTTATTTGCTTCCAGCGTTTCATCAACGATGTGCGCAAGCTCGGTCACCGCGACTTTAAAAACTTCGTTACCCGCCATCGTCAGGTGAATCGGGTTTTCCGGGTTCACGCGATCGGCATTAGGCAGCGTCAGCAGTTCACCATAGCTACCGTCAGCGTGCAGATGGGTGGAGATAATACCTGGCTCTTCTGATGCGCTCAGTACAACTGCACCCGCGCCATCACCAAAAATAATGATCGTCCCACGGTCGGTTGGATCACAGGTGCGCGCCAGCACATCCGATCCGACAACCAGCGCATGTTTGACCGCGCCAGATTTTACATACTGATCGGCAACACTAAGTGCATAGGTAAAACCAGCACAGGCCGCTGCAACATCAAACGCCGGACAGCCTTTAAGCCCCAGCATACTTTGGATCTGGCATGCCGCGCTTGGAAATGCGTGGGTTGATGACGTGGTAGCAACCACAATCAGACCAATTTGTTCTTTGTCGATGCCGGCCATTTCAAGTGCACGGTTAGCGGCGGCAAAGCCCATCGTCGCAACGGTTTCATTTGGCCCAGCAATATGGCGTTCGCGGATACCTGTACGAGAGACGATCCACTCATCAGATGTCTCGACCATTTTTTCCAAATCGGCGTTAGTACGCACTTGTTCAGGCAGATAGCTGCCAGTACCAATAATCTTCGTATACATGTACGCTCAGTCACTTTTTGGTTATATACCGCCACGAGCAAATCGCTGGTACGTTGACAGCACCCTCAGCCGGCACTGTTACCTGTGCACTCGTGAGTTGATACTTTCGCCACCGTCCAGCAGTTCGAATCCAGCTGGGTATACAGATTCCAGGCGAGCGGCAATTCGCTGAGGAACTTGTCGCTGCACCGCCTGCACTGCCTGTTCAATCGCGACTTCAAATGCTCGCTGATTGGCAGCACCATGACTTTTAATCACCGTGCCGCGCAATCCTAACAGACAGGCGCCATTATACTGGTCGGGGTTGAGGTGACTAAATCGCCTTGTCAGGCTTTTTTGTAACCAACGTTTTAATAACAGCAGCCACCACGACCGTTTTTTGCCCTCACCCTGAGATTTCAGCAGTGAAAGGAACATTCTGACAACACCTTCCATCGTCTTTAATGTGACATTACCTGTAAAGCCGTCACAGACCAACACATCCGTTTTGCCAGTCAGCAACTCATTGGCTTCAAGATAGCCTATATAATTGATAGAAGGGATTGTTTTTAGCACAGCAGAAGCGTCCCGAATACTGTCGAGACCCTTAGTTTCTTCTTCGCCTATATTGAGTAACGCAACGCGAGGCCTGGCAATCCCAACCACCTCTTCTGCCAACACGGAACCCATAACGGCAAATTGCACCAACATCGTACTGTCGCAATCCACGTTGGCGCCTAAATCCAGCACCACCGTTTTGCCCTTTTGCTGATGCGGTAAAACCGTGACCAGCGCAGGACGCTCAATACCCTCAAGGGGTTTGAGCAAGAGTTTCGCAAGACCCATTAGTGCGCCCGTATTACCAGCGCTGACACAGGCTTGCGCTCGACCTTCTTTCACGAGCTCCAGGGCAACACGCATTGAGCTTCCACGACTGGCGCGGATTGCTTGCGAGGGCCGGGCATCACTGGCAATAACTGACTGAGCAGGGATAATCTGCAGACGTGAACGTTGTTCGAAGTCAGCTTTGGCAAGTAATGGCGTGATTGTATCGGGATCCCCGACTAAAAGAAGTGTGAGTTGCGAATTAGAATTCAGTGCCTGCAATGCTGCAGGCACTGTCACGGTAGGGCCAAAATCTCCCCCCATGACATCTAACGCCAGGGTTAGACGTGTCAAGGTATCGTCGCTGCCCGGTTAGGTGTTTCCCCAGTTACCCGGGGAAAGCCTCACTAAGCTTCATCACGCGTGTACTCTTTGTTTTTCTCACCAAAGTGGGAAATCCATTGAGTCATGCGTGATTACTTAGCGATTACCTTACGGCCACGGTAGAAACCGTCGGCAGTGATGTGGTGACGCAGGTGTTGTTCACCAGAAGTTTTGTCTACAGACAGGCTGGTGACTGCGGTCAGAGCGTCATGAGAACGACGCATGCCACGTTTGGAACGGGTTGGTTTATTCTGTTGTACGGCCATGGACCTTACTCCTCAATTACTTACGCTTTAAGCTGGCTAATACGGCAAATGGGTTTGGTTTTTGCGCTTCATCAGGCAATTCGCCAAAGACCATGTCCGCCTCGGACACTTCACAGTGTTCAGAATCATGCACCGGAACTACCGGCAAGGAGAGGATAATCTCATCTTCAACCATTGCAAGCAGATCGATTTCACCGAATTCGTTAACCTCAATCGGCTCATACGCTTCCGGGAGTGCTTCAGCCTGCTCGTCAGAACGGACAGGACTAAAACAATATGTTGTGTGAACATGAAGTGGAAACGGTTTCCCGCAACGCTGACAATCGAGCGTAACCGAAACCTTCGCATCACCGGTTATAACGGCAAGGCGCTGGTTATCGATAGCGAACGACATGGAGCATTCCACATCACTGTCCACACTGACTACAGAATCGGCGACGCGCTCTACCAGATCAGAAGTATAGATACCTTCATAATCGAGGCGTTTTTGAGCCGTACGAACCGGATCAAGAGTCAGGGGTAATTTTACCTTTTGCATAGGGCGCGCATATTAACTTTGTAACGTCATATAGTCAAAGAAAAAGGCAGCCTGTGGTTGCCTTTTGCCAATAATTCGCACACATTGCGGGTCATCGACTTAAAATCGATCACGACAAGCCATCGCAGCCAGCTTGAAGGACGCAGTCCATAGTTTAAAATGGCTCTCATCATTACGCTATATGCGGGGGAAAAAATATGCCTCAACTTATTCTTGCGTCTACCTCTCCCTGGCGTCGCGCTTTGCTCGAAAAATTGGCCATCCCGTTTGAATGCGCAGCCCCAGAGGTTGATGAAACCCCCTTACCCGGCGAAACACCCCGACATTTAGTGTTACGCCTGGCACAGGAAAAAGCGCAATCCCTTGCCCATCGGTTTCCATCACATTTGATAATTGGGTCTGATCAAATTTGTGTTCTTGATGGTGAAATAACCGGCAAGCCGTTAACGGAAGAAAACGCCAGACAACAATTAACCAAAGCCAGTGGAAATATTGTCACGTTTTATACCGGACTGGCGCTTTATAATTCAGCTAACGGTCATCTACAAACCGAAGTTGAACCGTTCGATGTCCATTTTCGCCATTTAAGTGAAATGGAAATTGAAGATTACGTGCGTAAAGAACGCCCGTTACATTGCGCAGGTAGTTTTAAAAGTGAAGGATTAGGTATCGCACTCTTTGAGCGTCTGGAGGGCCGCGATCCTAACACACTGATTGGCTTGCCGCTGATCGCGTTGTGTCAGATGCTGCGCAGGGAAGACATGAACCCGCTGAACGCCTGATTAAAGAACTCCTGTACAGGCGTAATCAAGTAGGCCTGATAAGCGCAGCGCCATCAGGCGCGACGTAAACGTCTTATCCGGCCTACGGGTTTAACGCGATAAAATCGCAACGCGCATCAGGCTTTGCTGCGTAATACCTCAAGGCAGCGTTTCAGTTGATTATCCATCGGCGCTTCAACACGCATAACCTCACCCGTACCGGGATGAGTAAACTTCAACGCAGCAGCGTGCAGAAACAGACGGTTCAACCCCGTACCCGCCAGTTGCTTATCGAACTCACGGTCGCCATAGCGGTCATCAAAAGCAATCGGATGTCCGGCATATTGCGTATGCACACGAATCTGGTGCGTGCGTCCGGTCACGGGGCTGCAGCGCACAAGCGTGGCAAACGCATAGCGCTCCTCCACTTTAAAACGGGTTTCCGACGGTTTCCCTTCCTGATTTACCCGCACGATACGCTCGCCGCTTTGCAGAATGTTCTTTAACAAAGGTGCCTGCACAGCTTTGACATGCGATTGCCACTGACCCCTTACCAGCGCCAGATAGTCTTTTTGCATCCCTTTTTCACGCAATTGTTCATGAAGTGAACGCAGCGCCGAGCGCTTTTTGGCGACCAGCAAAACACCGGAGGTATCACGGTCCAGGCGATGCACCAGTTCAAGGAAACGCGCTTCCGGACGTAAGGCACGTAAACCTTCGATCACACCAAAGCTTAATCCGCTGCCGCCATGGACGGCGGTGCCAGAAGGTTTGTTAAGCACCAAAATATGGTCATCTTCATACAAAATGACATCCGTCAGCGCAGCGACCTTCTGCAAATTCGGAGAAATCGCTTCTTCTTCACGCTCAGCGACACGCACTGGCGGAATACGCACAATATCCCCGTCTTCGAGTTTGTACTCGGGTTTGATGCGTTTTTTATTCACCCGCACTTCGCCTTTACGCAAAATGCGATAAATCATACTTTTCGGCACGCCTTTGAGCTGGGTGCGCAAAAAGTTGTCGATGCGTTGCCCTGCTTCATCGGCAGTAATGGCAACTATTTTTACGGCTGGAGTCTCTGTTTTCATGGGGGCCGATTTTAAATAGCCATCAAGATTCGCGCCACACATTTTTCTATGCTTATATTAACTGCTATACCCGATTACTTAAGTTTGACAGAACCGATTTGGTGGTTATTAAAGCAATCACCAGGCGGAAGTGTAAAAACTGTGAGTAACCGGGTGATAAATGGCAAAAGTCATCTTGCTATAACAAGGTTAGCAGTGGAATAATGAGCTTGTTTCCGTGTTGAATCTTGTTAAAACAAGAACTTTTCCGGAATGACCCAATTTTGCCCGACCGATCATCAACGCAGCAATGGCGTAAGACGTATTGATCTTTCAGGCAGTTAGCGGGCTGCGGGTTGCAGTCCTTACCGGTAAGTGCTCTATGGATTTCGCGTTGTAGGAAGGCGGCAAGTCTGGGAACCCCCAGAAGCTTACTCCTGTAAGTGTCTGGGGTGAGAAGATGAAGCCAACGCACCAACAGCGTGAAAGACGACAAGCACAATGGAAGCTTCTCTGGAGAGTAATACCCAGACTGTTCCCCTGATAATTGCGCTGTGTTTCCGTATGAAATACAGGCAACCGACACTCTGCGCCTCTTTGAGCTGACGATAACCGTGAGGTTGGCGACGCGAATAGACACGAGGCCATCGGTTCACACCCGGAAAGGCATTTCTCTGCCCGCAGCTTAGTCGTCAATGTAAGAATAATGAGTAAGTTACGATGAAAAGAATGTTAATTAACGCAACTCAGCAGGAAGAGTTGCGTGTCGCCCTTGTAGATGGGCAGCGTCTGTACGATCTGGATATCGAAAGTCCTGGACACGAGCAGAAAAAAGCCAACATCTATAAAGGTAAAATTACCCGTATTGAACCGAGTCTGGAAGCTGCTTTTGTTGATTACGGCGCTGAACGTCACGGTTTCCTCCCGTTAAAAGAAATTGCCCGCGAATATTTTCCTGCAAACTACAGTTCCCATGGCCGCCCCAACATTAAAGATGTGTTGCGTGAAGGTCAGGAAGTTATCGTTCAGATAGATAAAGAAGAGCGCGGAAATAAAGGCGCAGCACTGACAACCTTTATCAGTCTGGCAGGCAGCTATCTGGTTTTGATGCCAAACAACCCGCGTGCGGGCGGTATCTCTCGTCGCATTGAAGGCGATGACCGTACCGAGTTAAAAGAAGCGCTGGCAAGCCTCGAATTGCCTGATGGCATGGGGCTTATCGTACGTACCGCGGGTGTCGGTAAATCGGCCGAAGCACTGCAGTGGGACCTGAGCTTCCGTCTGAAACACTGGGAAGCCATTCAAAAAGCGGCTGAAAGCCGTCCTGCCCCGTTCCTGATCCACCAGGAAAGCAACGTTATCGTGCGTGCCTTCCGCGACTATCTGCGCCAGGACATCGGCGAAATCCTCATCGACAACCCAAAAGTCATGGAGATGGCGCGTCAGCACATCGCTGCGCTGGGTCGTCCGGATTTCAGCAGCAAAATCAAACTGTACACCGGTGAAATCCCGCTGTTCAGCCACTACCAGATTGAATCCCAGATTGAATCCGCCTTCCAACGTGAAGTGCGTCTGCCTTCCGGCGGCTCAATCGTTATCGACAGCACTGAAGCGCTGACTGCTATCGATATCAACTCCGCTCGCGCAACCCGCGGCGGCGATATTGAAGAAACGGCGTTTAACACTAACCTTGAAGCTGCCGATGAAATTGCGCGTCAGTTGCGTCTGCGTGACCTTGGTGGCCTGATCGTCATCGATTTTATCGATATGACCCCGGTTCGCCACCAGCGTGCGGTAGAAAACCGTCTGCGTGAAGCCGTTCGTCAGGACAGAGCGCGTATTCAGATCAGCCATATTTCTCGCTTCGGTCTGCTGGAAATGTCCCGCCAGCGTCTGAGCCCGTCGCTGGGTGAATCCAGTCACCACGTCTGCCCACGTTGCTCCGGCACCGGTACCGTGCGTGACAACGAATCGCTGTCGCTGTCTATTCTGCGTCTGATCGAAGAAGAGGCGCTGAAAGAAAATACGCAGGAAGTTCACGCTATTGTTCCTGTGCCGATCGCATCCTACCTGCTTAACGAAAAACGTACCGCGGTCAATGCCATCGAGACGCGTCAGAACGGCGTGCGCTGTGTGATCGTGCCAAACGATCAGATGGAAACCCCGCACTACTCCGTGCTGCGTGTACGCAAAGGGGAAGAAACGCCTACCCTGAGCTACCTGCTGCCGAAACTGCACGAAGAAGCGATGGCGTTGCCGACGGAAGAAGAATACGTTGAGCGTAAGCAACCTGAACAACCGGCACTCGCCACTTTCGCGATGCCTGATGTTCCGCCTGCCCCTGCACTGCAGGAGCCAGCCGTGAAAGCTGCCGCGCCTAAAGCTGCTGCCGCGACCGCACCTGTCGCTGCGCAGCCGGGTTTGATTAGCCGTTTCTTCGGCGCGCTGAAGTCCATCTTTGGCAGCAGTGAAGAAGTGAAACCGGTTGAACAACCGGCACCGAAAGCTGAAGAGAAAACGGAACGCCAGCAGGATCGTCGCAAACCGCGTCAGAACAATCGTCGCGACCGTAACGAGCGTCGTGATAATCGTGACAACCGTGGTGACCGTGACAACCGTAATGAGCGTTCAGAAAACGGCGAAAACCGCGATGAAAATCGTCGTAATCGTCGTCAGGCGCAGCAGCAGACTGCTGAAACTCGTGACAACCGCCAGCAGTCCAGCGATGTAGCAGACAAAGCGAAATCCGGTGACGAGCAGCAGGCTCCGCGTCGCGAACGCAACCGCCGTCGCAACGATGACAAACGTCAGGCGCAGCAGGAAGTTAAAGAGCTGAACCTGGCTGAACAGCCTGCGCAGGATTCCGAGCAGGAAGAACGCGTGCGTCAGCCGCAGACTCGTCGTAAACAGCGTCAGTTGAATCAGAAAGTTCGATTCGCTGACAGCGCGCCGGTTGAAGCTGAAGTGGCGACCGCAGCCATTGTTGCTGAAACCGCTGTTGCTCAATCTGTTGAACAGTCTGCCCCGGCTCAACGTACCGAACTGGCTAAAGTCGATTTACCCGCAGTCGTTGCATCAGAGCAAGAAGACAACAACGAAGCACGTGATAATAACGGTATGCCTCGTCGCTCACGTCGTTCTCCTCGCCATCTGCGCGTAAGCGGGCAGCGTCGTCGTCGCTATCGTGACGAACGCTATCCGGTTCAGTCGCCGATGCCGTTAACGGTTGCCTGTGCTTCTCCGGAATTAGCGTCCGGCAAAGTCTGGATTAGCTACCCTGTTGCCCGTACTCAGGACATGCAGGTTGAAGAACAGCGCGAACAGAAACTGGAGCTGGAACAAAACGCATCTGTGGCAGTAGAGCCTCAAGCCGCTGCAGCTGTCGTTGAGCACATTGTGGATGTCCCTGCACAGGCAGACGTCGCGCAATCCGATGTTAGCGTAGTGGAAACGCAGACCGTTGTGGCTGAAACGGCACACCCGGAAGTGATTGCTACTCCGGCCGAGCAGCAACTGCAAATTATCGCTGAGTCTGACGCACCGGTTGCCGAGGAGATCGCTGCGAAAGCCGAACCTGTGGCTGAAGTTGTGGCTTCGCCGGTTATCGAAGAACCTGCGGACGTCGTTGTCTCCCAGCCTGAAGCGGTTGAAGAGATTGTCGAGGTTGTGGAAACAGCGCCTGTTGTTGAAGAAGTCGCAGCGTCGCAAGAAGTTGTTGCAGCACCTGTCGTCGAAACTGCAGTCGTTAAGTCTGACGCTGTCGCAACCCGTGTTGACGCAGAACATCTTCACAGCCATGCGACCGCACCGATGACCCGCGCTCCGGCTCCGGAATATGTGCCTGAAGCGCCGCGTCATAGCGAGTGGCAGCGCCCGGCATTCGCCTTTGAAGGCAAAGGTGCTGCAGGCGGACACAGTGCCAGCCATCAGGCAACCGCGCCAGCAACGCGACCGCA
>NZ_SZWR01000010.1:615043-628895 GCF_005280875.1 Citrobacter sp. wls827 | reverse complement strand
ACCTCAGGGTCGGCTTTTTTTATACATCGTGAACACCCCTCATCCCCGCTACCTGTGGCATAACATCTTTCATCAACGCCAGAAATTTGCGTAAGCGGGTTGGATAATAACGAGCCCAGGGATAAACCAAATGCACGGGCAATGACGACGCATGCCAGTCAGGTAATAGCGTAATCAATCTTCCGCTGGCGATATCGTCTTCAACCATCCAGCTTGAGACAAGCGTAACCCCCAGCCCCGCAAGTGCAGCATTTCTGGCGACATAAATACTGTCGGTACTTAATCTGGGAGAAATATTTAACGTGATAGCTTCGTTACGCCGGTGGTGAAGTAACGACACGCTGTGCTGATAAAATGTATTTACCGCGATCCAGGGCAGCGCCGATAGCTGTTCAGGGTGAGTCAAAATCCCAAATTGCGCGAGAAGCTCAGGGCTTGCCACCATACTTCGCGGGACTTCAGCCAGTAAAACCGAGACCGTAGCAGGATCAACCTCAGCCCCAACCCGGATAGCGCAGTCGATATTGTCGCTGAGAAAATCAACGGTCTTATCATTCAGTATCCACTCAACAGATAACTGTGGATAGCGGGAAAGGAACTGCAGAAGCGGCTCAAGGAGTTGTTGTTGGCCAAACGCATGTGGCGCCCGAACCCGCAACGTCCCCACCGGTTCATCCTCCGTGATGTTCAGTCCGTCCTCCAGCGCCAGCCAGGCATCAATAATGTGTTTGGCATGCTGATACCCTCGCTCACCATCATCAGTCAGCTTCATTGCATGGGTGGTACGCATAATCAGCTTAACGCCCAACAGCGTCTCAAGGGATTGTAACCGCCGACTGACGGTTGCCTGGGTGGTGCCCATTTGCTTTGCCGCCGCTGAAAGCGAACCGGCCTCGACGATGCGCACAAACGTGCGCATCAATTCCACCCTATCTATACGTTCAGTTTTTATCATTTAGTCGTTATTCATACGTGTAACGTATAACTGTTTTACCACTGCGCTCGCTACCGTGCTACCGGTTGAAGGATAAAAATAGCCACACATCCCGTGATTGAGGAATCATTTGTGAACACACACACCGCACTTTCCCGTTGGGTTATTTTTGTTCTGGCACTGGGCGCTGGGTTCAGCGTTGCCGCAATCTATTATGCCCAGCCTCTTTTACCTTTAATGGGTCAGGACCTGGCCTTAAGCGTCACCGGCATGGGGCTGGTGCCAACGCTCACCCAGGCAGGATACGCGCTGGGCATTTTGTTTTTGTTGCCGCTGGGCGACCGTTATGACCGCCGGACATTAATCCTGCTAAAAAGCGTCTCTCTTGCCGCGCTGCTGTTGGCCTGCAGCTTTACCGGTCAGTTGCATTCGCTACTGCTGGTTAGCTTACTGATGGGGATGGCAGCGACCATGGCTCAGGATATCGTGCCGGCCGCAGCCATCCTTGCGCCTGAAGGCAAGCAGGGAAAAACAGTAGGTACCGTCATGACCGGTCTTCTGCTGGGGATCCTACTCTCGCGGACCATCAGCGGGCTGGTAGGTGAAGCCTATGGCTGGCGGGAAATGTATCAACTCGCCGCCGTCAGTATTGCCGTGATTGCCGTACTGATGTGGAAAATGCTGCCCCGCTTTACGGTCCATTCCACGCTGAGTTATCCGGCATTAATGTTCTCCATGGCGCAACTGTGGCAGCGTTATCCTGCACTGCGCCGGGCGGCGTTGGCACAGGGCTTCCTGTCTATGGCCTTTAGCGCCTTCTGGTCAACACTGGCGGTTATGCTCTCTGAGCATTACCACATGGGCAGTGCGATGGCGGGAGCATTTGGTATTGCAGGGGCAGCTGGGGCGCTGGCAGCCCCTATGGCGGGTCATCTGGCAGATAAAGTAGGTGCCGGACGGGTAACACAGTTGGGGGCGCTGTTAGTCACGCTTTCATTTGCCCTGATGTTCTTGCTTCCGGCCCTGCCAGTACAGGGGCAGTGGCTGCTGATTGCCCTGTCAGCGATAGGCTTTGATCTCGGACTGCAATCCAGCCTGGTCGCCCACCAGAACCTGGTTTATAGCCTGGAGCCTCAGGCAAGAGGTCGTCTGAATGCGTTGCTATTTACCATGGTGTTTATCGGCATGGCGCTGGGTTCTGTACTCGGAAGTCAGGCCTATGCGCTGGCAAACTGGGAAGGCGTGGTGACACAGGCCACTTTCAGTGGCGTTGTTGCGCTGGTAATTAGACTGACCGGTAAATTACCTGTTAGCCAGACAACTGCAGCCTAAAAAAATGCCCGCTCCGGGGTGTATGTGGAGCGGGCAGACAAACATATCCAGTTTCATGATATGTTTCAAAAAGGATCGTTACCGGTTGAGCTGGAACAGTGACATTCCCTGCATATCGGTAAACGTTTTATACGATGCCTGTAGCGCAGCCTGCTGCATAACATACGAAGAAATCGCCGCATTCCAGTCAACATCAACCAGATTGCTCATCTGCTGCGTTTGACCCAACGCGCGATCGGCCCCCAGCGAGTCCAGAGCGCTAAGTTCACTGAGTTGCGTACCGAGTTCAGCACGGACAGACAGCACGTTATTCAGTGAGTTCTTCAGACCACGGTTGGATTTATCGATGGCTGCTTTGGCTGCATCTCTTGCCGCATCATCACCTTCAATCGGCGTATTCAGGGCCGCAATAGCGGAATCCAGCATGGCGAATAAGTTCGTTTCTGACTTGCTTCCATCTGGCTCCGGAACCGCGTTGCTGGTCACCGAGTCAAAAATCTTATCCCCGGTATGACCAATCACCATTGACCGAGCGGCATCGACCTGTTGGGTGATATTTTGCGTTCCACCACTATAGGCACCATCAGTCTGGGCAAATGGTGGGGCTTCCGTTTTGTATCCGCCAAAGATATAACGACCATTACCGTCGGTACTGTTCGCCAGATTCATTAACTGATCGCGGATCCCTTGCAAATCAGTTGCCAACGATGCCCGGTTATCATCACTCAATGTCCCATTGCCAGCATTGACAATTTTTTCCTGTGCCGCGGTAATAGCGGTCGTCGCCCGGCTTAACACGTTCTCTTCCAGTGACACTTTTTGCGTCGCGAAAGTACGCGCCAGCGTATATTGGCTGTTCTGTGCCTGAGCCTGTGAAAGCACCACGGCCTGTGATGCGGCAATCGGATCGTCAGACGGGTTGTTCACGCGTTTCCCCGTTGACATCTGCTCGCCAAATTTCAACCATTCAGCCTGAGAGTTGGTGATGCCGCGCATATTCTGCTGGTACATCATCTGAGTACTGATACGCATTGAGTTCCTCTCCCTTAGCGAATATTCAGCAGTGCATCAAAGAGCGAATTCGCCGTTTGCAGTACCTGAGCGTTGGCCAGGTAATACTGCTGATAACGCTGCAAATTCCCGTACTCTTCGTCGAGGTTAACCCCGGAAATAGACTGTTGCTGATTTGAAAGCTGCGTGACCACGTTGTTTTGCGTGGTGCTGCTGGTTTTTAAGGTCGCCGTTTTGTTCCCGACATCGCTCACCAGCGTAGCGTAAGCATCGTTAAAGGTTTTATTCCCGATGGTTGCCTTGGTTTGCAGATCCAGCAGTTTCTGGCCGTTACGGTTATCGCTTTTACCTTTATCAACATTGGGATCAGTGTCATTTTTGGACACTTCAGCCATGGCGATTTTCGACTCATCGGTCACCGCCACTTTCATATTAATAATGGCGTCACCCACGGGTTTCACCGTAAAGCTGTCATTTGCCAGCGCACCATTTTTGACGGTGATTTCCAGCCCATCAAAGGACATTTTTCCGCCAGTAACCGTCGGCTTAAAGCTGGTATTGTCAGCCAGACGGGTTACCTGCCAGTCAGTACCATCAAACGTAATTTTATAGTCGGTTGCCTGCACCGACGAGCTATCCGTCATTTTAACATCAAGCGCACCGGTCCCTTTATTCTTCGTATTGCTAAGGACTGCCGGGCCACCAATATCGAAAAAGTTTTTGCCCGGGTCGCCGTTGGCATCAAAACCTTCTTTGTGCTGCGTGTTAAACGCATCAGCAAAGGCGAGGGCCAACTGACCAAGGGTATTACGCGTCTGGTCGAGTTCCTGCGAACGGAACGTCAACAGCCCGCCCAGCGAACCGGTCGTGATCAGTTTTTCCGGGATGGCAACTTCTCCGGCCACGCCGTCAACATAAGCGACGGTCGTGCGAGAGGGATCATCGCTGGAAGGTACAGCGGCCAGCTGGCGAGCATTGCTGCCTTGCACCAGCGAATAGCCATTCGCCATGGTCACGTTGTAGGTGCCGCCGTCCTGAATGCTGACTTCCACACCAACAATCTTGTTCAGATCACTCACCAGTTGATCGCGCTGATCGAGCAGATCGTTAGGTGATGCACCCGCACCAACGCCGGTCAAACGGGAGATTTGGTCGTTAAGGCTGGCAATTTGCTTCGAATAGTTGTTGATTTGATCGACGCTGGCCTTAATCGCAATATTGACCTGCTTATCCTGATCGCGCAGATATTGGTCCGTCGTTCTGAACTGATTGACTAAGCCATCAGCTTTACCGATAAGTGCCTGACGCGCCGCCGGATCTTCTGCGTTACTCACCAACGTCTGCAGGCTGGTAAAAAAGCCCTGCATCGACGTTGAGATCGAACTGGTTTTGCTGGCGAGCAGGTTGTCGATTTTTGACATTTGCTCGTAACGTGTCGTCAGACCGCTGCTCTGGTTCTGCGCCGCACGTAACTGATTAGTGATAAATGAGTCATACTCACGCTGTACGCCAGAAACATAGACACCATTGCCGACCCAGCCCCCCGCACCCAGCGTGCTGTTCGCTTGCGCCATAATTGTCGTTTGTCGGGTATAGCCGGCAACGTTATAGCTGGAGATGTTATTACTGGCAGTGTTCAACGCGGCCTGCGCTGCGCTGAGTCCACTCATCGCGTTATTAATCAAGCTGGACATGGAGGTTCCTTGTAATCCTTCAATACTCGGTATTATCGGCAGCAGGTCAGCAGACTTGAGCTATTTAAAAGAGATTATCGAGATTCGTGCTGTAGGTTTTACTCACCTTTTCGCTCATCGATTTTAGCTGCTGGATCATGCTGGTTAATTTGCGCGCATAGTTAGGGTCAGTGGCGTAACCCGCATTCTGCAATGCCTGGGCACCCTGCTCTGCGGTCGCGGCACCGGTCACCGCTGCGTAACGCGGATTGCGGGATATCAGACCGACATAATCCGACAGTGCTTCAAGATAGGAGCTATAAACACGGAATTTCGCTTTCACTTTTTTCGCCTCACCGTTTTCGTATTCGGTGGTGGTGATTTCAGTGGTCGGCCCTTTCCAGCTTCCCGAGGCTTTCACACCAAAAATGTTAAAGCTCGGCTCGCCGTTCTCCCGTCGAATTTGTCGTTGCCCCCACCCGGACTCCAGCGCCGCCTGCGCCAGAATCAGATGATGAGGAACCCCACTCTGCTGACTGGCCAGTTTTGCCGGCAGCGAAAGTTGAGCCAGAAAGTCTTTACTGTCACCCGACAGCGGCTCATCATTGCTTTCCGTCGCCCGGGGAATGGCTTTACGCACCAGTTGCGTCAGCGCCTGATTTTGATAGCTGGTCACCGTTTCCAGCGAGAACTTCATCGGCACCTGCGGCGCATCATCTGCAGGTTGCGCCTGCCCTTCGGTCATCTGCTTGACCATCATTTCAGCCAGCCCCAGACCTTTTCCTGCCGTCATCTGCTGGGCGATCTGTTGGTCATACATGCTGGTGTATAAACGCGTGGAGTCGCTGCTAAACACACCGTCTTTTGGCAACGCCTCGCGCATACTTTTCAGCATCATTTGAACGAACATCCCTTCAACCTGGCGGGCGACCGGGCGGATATTTGCCGCCGGGTCCTGACCCGCTTTCGCTTTCAGTTCGTTCAGTGATTGTGCATCCCAGGCGGCGCTGGTCAGCAGTTTGCTATCACCAATCATCAGATGATTTCCAGTTTGGCGCGCAGACAACCCGCACTTTGCATGGATTGCAGGATAGACATCAGGTCCATCGGTGTTGCTCCCAGCGCATTCAATGCACGTACGACGTTGTTCAGGTTGGCGCTGGAACGAACGCTCTGCAACGAACCACCGCTCTGGCGCAGATCGATCTGCGTTTGTGGCGTCACCACGGTTTGTCCACCACCAAACGGTGTATCCGGTTGGCTGACATTCGCCTGGCGGTTAACCGTAATCGACAGATTGCCTTGTGCAACAGCGCAACTATCCAGCGTCACCTCGCGGTTCATGACCACCGATCCCGTACGGGAGTTAATAATCACCTTCGCATCCTGCGGCGTGACGTTCACTTCCATATTCTGGATATCCGCGAGGAAACGTACCTGCGAGCTATTGCCATTCGGGACGCGTACCTGGATCGTGCGTGCATCCAGCGCTGTTGCGCTGCCAAAGCCGCGCGAGCGGTTAATGGTGTCGGTAATTTGCTGCGCCATGGTGAAATCTTCATTATTCAGCTGCAAATTAATGGTGTTACCGCCGCCGAACTGGCTGGGTAATTCGCGTTCGATGGTCGCGCCGTTGGTAATACGTCCGCCATTGAGCTGGTTCACCTGCACGCTGCTACCACCCGCTGCGGCGCCTGCACCACCGACCA
This sequence comes from Citrobacter sp. wls827, assembly GCF_005280875.1. Classification (NCBI taxonomy): domain Bacteria; kingdom Pseudomonadati; phylum Pseudomonadota; class Gammaproteobacteria; order Enterobacterales; family Enterobacteriaceae; genus Citrobacter; species Citrobacter sp. wls827. The sequence goes on along the minus strand of NZ_SZWR01000010.1, from coordinate 622,236 downwards.
GAATATTCCCCTGCGCCAACGCATACACCTGGCTATCGACCCCTTTCAGCGGCGTCATCAGCAGCGTTCCGCCGCGCAGGCTTTTGGCGTTACCCATTGAAGAGACCACTACGTCAATGGTTTGCCCCTGACGACCAAAGGCCGGGAACTGCGCGGTGACCATTACCGCTGCCACGTTTTTCAGCTGCATATTGGTGCCGGTAGGCACGGTGATCCCCAACTGCGACAGCATGTTATTCAGCGTTTGTGTCGTAAACGGTGTCTGGGTGGTCTGGTCACCCGTACCGTCCAGCCCGACCACCAGCCCGTAGCCTATCAGCGAGTTTTCCCGCACGCCCTGCACGCTGGTCAGATCACGAATGCGATCGGCATGCGCAAAGGTGGTAGCCAGTACCAGTACCATTCCAACAAGAGTTTTAAACACTGGATACCTCGCTTACATCGGCGATAAATTAAGGAAGAAACGCTGCAACCAGCCCATATTCTGCGCTTCATTGATATAGCCGTTACCGACATATTCAATACGCGCATCCGCAACCTGCGTTGACGGTACAGAGTTGCTGCCGCTAATGGTGCGCGGGTTAACAACCCCAGAGAAGCGAATGAATTCAGTGCCCTGGTTAATGGCGATCTGTTTTTCACCCACGACATGTAAATTGCCATTCACCAGTACCTGGTCAACCGTCACAGTCAACGTACCACTGAAGGTGTTCCTGGCGTTCGCGCCGCCTTTGCCGTTAAACGAGTTGCCGCCAGAAGCCTCTACGTCGGCACGCTCATTGCCAAATAATCCCTGCAGGTAACGTGGTACCGTGTCAAACCCAAAGTTAGTTTTGCCATCACGACTGGCATTCGCCGAGGAGCTTTTGCTCGCACTGACGTTTTCCTGCAATACGATAGTCAACGTATCGCCAATATTGCGCGGACGGCGGTCTTCAAATAACGGCTGGTAGCCATAATTAATCGGCTGCGCAGACTGAAATATTGATCCATTCGCCACCGGCGTCGGGCCTGGAACTGGCTGGGCAGTCGTCGCGCCCTGCACGAGCGGAGTGGCCGGGATCCAGGCGCATCCTGTCAGTGAAACCACCAGCAGGGCCAAAATCGGGTATGGGTGAAGCGCGTATTTTCGCATTGCCTTCATCTTCAAAATCAGTGCGCCGGTGAGGTTTTCACCCCACCGGACGTCACTTTAGAGTTGCGTCAGTTTCTGCAGCATCTGATCGGTGGTCGATACCGCTTTACTGTTGATTTCATAAGCACGTTGAACCTGGATCATGTTGACCAGTTCTTCCGCCACGTTGACGTTAGAGGTTTCCACATAACCCTGGTACAACAGGCCCGCACCGTTCAGCCCCGGTGTGCTTTCGTTCGGTGCTCCGGACGATTGCGTTTCGGTGTACAGATTCTCACCAATACTTTCCAGACCGGTATCGTTCATGAAGGTCGTCAGGTTGAGCTGTCCCACCTGAACAGGCGCAGCCTGGCCCTGCTGAGTCACACTGACAATACCGTCGCGTCCAATGGTGATGCTCAGCGAGTTAGCCGGAATAGTGATTGCAGGCTGCACCTGAAACCCTCCCGCCGTTACCAACTGACCGTTCTGATCCACCTGGAAAGAGCCATCACGAGTATAAGCTGACGTGCCATCTGGTAGCATGACCTGGAAAAACCCCTGGCCTTTAATCGCCACATCTTTACTGTTGTTGGTCTGCGACAGGTTGCCCTGGCTGTGTAAACGTTCGGTCGCAACCGGACGCACACCGGTACCAATCTGCAAACCAGACGGCAGCGTTGTCTGTTCAGAAGACTGAGCGCCAGGCTGGCGAATCGTCTGGTACAGCAGATCTTCAAACACCGCACGCTGGCGTTTAAAACCATTAGTACTGACGTTTGCCAGGTTGTTGGCAATCACATCCATGTTGGTTTGCTGCGCGTCCAGGCCGGTTTTGGCGATCCATAATGAATTGATCATAAAATGTCCTGTATTAACTCATCGACAGCAGTTGGTTGGCACGGCCTGCGTTATCATCCACGCTACTGATAATCTTCATCTGCATTTCGAAGCGGCGAGCGCTGGCGATCATATCGCTCATCGCGGCAACCGGTTTGACGTTACTGCCTTCCAGTACGCCCGACATCACGCGGATGCTGGGGTCGGCTTGCAGTGTCGGTCCCCGGGTAGCCTGCGCTGCCGCACTCAGACGGAACATACCGTCATCACCACGTTGCACTTCACTTCCCGTCGCTTTAACCAGCTTCAGACGTCCTACTGGCGCCACCGTATTCGCAGGATCGCCGGGGTTGAGCGCCGAAATCGTTCCGTCAGCGGCGATAGTCACTTCCGACCCTTCCGGTACCGCTATAGGCCCAGCTTCGCCGATCACCGGATGTCCCTGAATGGTCAGTTCACCGGTTGGACTCACCTGAATTGCGCCATTGCGGGTGTATCCTTCGCTACCATCAGCGGTCTGCACAGCCAACCAGCCATCCTGCTGCAAAGCCACATCCAGCGGACGGGAGGTATAATCCATCTGGCCTGGCGTCATATCGGCCCCAGGCGTGGAGGCGACCACCAGCGTACGCGTTGGCAGCGAAAGCCCTTCTACGGGAACCGCACGCAGCGCGTTGAGCTGAGCACGAAAACCCGGTGTGGAGGCATTTGCCAGGTTGCTGGCCGTCACCGCCTGTTGATTCAGCGTCTGACTGGCCGCGCCCATGGCGGTATATATTGCGTGATCCATTAAGCCATCCCGTCAGGCGCTTAGCGCAGGTTGACCAGCGTGTTAAGGATCTGATCCTGGGTTTTGATGGTCTGCGCATTCGACTGATAGTTACGCTGAGCGACGATCATATTCACCAGTTCTTTACTCAAATCCACGTTAGAAGCTTCCAACGCACCGTTGGTCAGCTTGCCGAAGTTACCCGTACCCGCGGTACCCAGCAGCGCCACACCGGAAGCCTGAGTTGCTGCCCAGACGTTATCGCCCTGAGACGCCAGACCTTCGTTGTTGGCAAAGTTTGCCAGCACGATCTGTCCCAGAACCTGTTTCTGTTCGTTGGAGTAGTTACCGACTACGGTACCGTCATTGTTAATCTGGTAGCTCACCAGATCGCCCGGTTTGTAGCCGTCCTGGTTAGTGGCAACAATGTTGTTTGCACCGGTGTTCTGCTGCATGGAGTTCTGGAAACTCATTGCGAAGGTGACGGCCGGTGCGCCATTGAGCGCAGCTGTGGTGATGTTGAATGTACCGCCGCCGATTAGCGCCCCATTGGTATCAAATTCCAGCGTGGACGTCGGTGCGGTTGGTACAGCAGCCTTAGGATCGCTGCTATCAATGGTATAGACAGCCCATTTGTTATCAGGCTGTTTTACAAAATAGGCGTTAACTTCGTGGGCATTGCCCAGGCTGTCATAAACGGTGACAGGGCCTTTTTTGTTATAGCTGTCAGCATCTTTCGGATCGAACTTTGTCGTTGTCGGGATTTTATCCGACGAGTTCAGGTTGATCTGCATTGAGGCCTTGCTGGTTGCCTGTGCCGCCATCAATGTATTGGGGATCGTGATCGGCCCCGGGTTCGCACCCTGCTGAACTGTCGGCGGCGTACCGGTCGCCGGATAGCCCGTCAGTTTCAGTCCCTGCATGTTAACGATATTACGGTTTTCATCGAGCTTGAACTGACCGTTACGGCTGAAGAAAACAGAACCATTGCTGTCAACCATACGGAAAAAACCGTTCTGGCTGATAGCCACATCCAGCCCACGTCCAGTGTTGGTGGTGGTACCATCGGTAAAGTCCTGGGTAATACCCGCAACTTTAACGCCCAGACCCACTTTAGAACCGGCGAACATATCGGCAAAGGATGCCGTACCGGATTTAAAACCGTAAGTGGCGGAGTTGGCGATGTTGTTACCAATGACATCGAGGTTGGTCGCTGCAGCGTTCAGACCGCTGACCGCTTGTGAAAAGGCCATGACTTACTCCTGATAAGTGTGAAGGCTTAAATTATCTGCCGTACTTCGTCGAGGGTGGTGGTTCCATAGGTGCCCAGGTCCAGCGTATTACCGCCGTTACTGCGGATAACACCCTGCACCAGCGCAAACTGTAGAGGCTGCGCCACAAGTTGCGTTCCGGCGTTGCTGGCCGCAATCGAAACGTTATACGAACCGCTCGGCGCATCCGTGCCGTCCGTCATGGTGCCATCCCAGGTAAAGGTGTGAACGCCCGCTTTCAACCCGCCAATATCAATGGTGCGTACCACCTTGCCGTCTTTATCGGTAATGGTTGCGGTAACCTTATCTGCCGGTTGCTGCAGCTCAACGCCAAACGGTGTCGTGGTCGTCGTTGCCCCTTCTTCCGCACCTTTACCGGTCAGAATGGTGGTCCCCGGGATCATGACGCCATGACCAATCAGCGTACTGGCCTGTAACGACTGGCTGCTATCGATCTGCCCGGAGATCGATCCCAGCGTGGTATTCAATTTTTCAATGCCGCTTACGGTACTAATTTGCGCTAACTGGGTAGTCAACTCATTGTTTTGCAGCGGGTTGGTCGGGTCCTGGTTTTTTAACTGCGCGACCAGAAGCGTCAGAAAGCTGCTTTGCAGATCAGCCGCGTTGCTCCCTGTCAGCGAACTTTTGCCAGTGGCAGCATTAACACCCGACGTACTCGGGTCATTCATTTTTACAGCAACGGACATGTGCGCCTCCTTTACTGGCCCAGCGTCAGCGTTTTAAGCATCAAGCTTTTTACGGTATTGAGCACTTCAACGTTTGCCTGATAGCTGCGTGAAGCAGACATGGTGTTAACCATCTCGCCGACCACGTCGACATTCGGCATTTTTACGTAGCCATTCGCATCCGCCAGCGGATTGCCCGGCTCATAAACCAGCTTGTCCGGCGCCTGACTTTCAATGACGTCAGCGACTTTTACGCCACCGGTTGCTGCGCCTGGCGCTGCATCGACCTGAAAAACAACCTGTTTTGCGCGATACGGCTGACCATCAGGTCCGGTCACGCTATCGGCGTTCGCCATGTTGCTGGCCGCGACGTTCAGGCGTTTAGACTGAGCCGTCAGCGCAGAACCTGCGATATCAAAAATATTGAGCAACGCCACGGGTTAGTTCCCTCCTTGCAGCACGTTCATCATGCCCTTGATTTGCCCACCTAACGCGGTAAGCCCCATCTGGTACTTCAGGCTGTTATCCGCAAACTGCGTACGCTCCCGGTCCATATCCACCGTGTTGCCATCCAGAGACGGCTGGTCAGGAATGCGATAGAGCAACTCCGTAGATGGCGCCGAGACAGTCTGGGCAGGAATGTGTTGTGCAGAGGTCAGCGTCAACGAAACACCGCCGGTTTCTTCCCGCCCGCGCACCATGACTTTTTTTAATTCACTGGCGAAATCCAGGTCGCGCGCCTGATACCCCGGCGTGTCGGCATTGGCAATGTTGGCCGCTAATATTTCCTGGCGTTGGGCGCGCAAATTCAGCGCTTCCTGTTGAAAACGTAAGGCGGCGTCGAGCTTATCGAGCATATCTCCTCCGCAAATGACAAAATTCAGCCGACAGCTTAAATCCCATCACGCGCGCGTTATCGCCGGAATAAACGCAAAATGCGTCGCTATTTGTTGCGTTGATGACTGCGTCACACAGGTAGAATCCTGCCACTACCTGAAAAAGCGCGAGGTTTTGATGCAAACGTTTAAACGTGGAATAGTTGTGGCAGCACTGCTGTTCAGCCCTATGACGCTGGCACAAGACCTGAATTCGCAGTTAACCGCGTGGTTTTCCCAGCGCCTGGCCGGGTTTAGCGATGAGGTGGTCGTCACTGTCCGTACGCCGCCAAACTTGCAGCCCAGCTGTGACCAGCCTGCGCTGAGCGTGTCCGGCAGTGCGAAACTGTGGGGTAACGTGAACGTACTGGCCCGCTGCGCCAATGAAAAACGCTATCTGCAGGTCACTGTGCAAGCCACCGGCAACTATGTTGTCGCAGCGGCCCCTGTTGCCCGAGGAAGCGCCCTGAACGCGGCCAGCGTAACGCTAAAACGAGGTCGTCTGGATCAACTGCCGCCACGCGCCGTACTGGACATTAATCAGGTTCAGGATGCCGTGAGCCTGCGCGACCTGGTTCCCGGTCAGCCAATCCAGCTCACAATGTTGCGCCAGGCATGGCGGATAAAAGCGGGTCAACGCGTGATGGTTATCGCCAACGGAGACGGCTTTCGGGTCAATGCCGAAGGTAAAGCGCTCAACAATGCAGCCGTCGCGCAAAACGCACGAGTGCGGATGATTTCGGGTCAGGTGGTGAGTGGAATCGTCGATTCTGATGGGAATATTCTTATTAACCTATAATAGGTTAAAGATTTTTTAGCGAGTGCCGATAGATAATCAACCAATGATTAAAGCGGGTCGCTATAGCGTAACCCCTCGATGAGGATAGAAAAAATGAGTATTGATCGTACCTCACCATTGAAGCCAGTAAGCACTGTCCAGCCACGCGAAACCAGCGACTCGCCGGTACAAAAAGCGCGGAAGGAAAAAACAGCGACGACAAACAGCACCAGCGTAATGCTGAGTGACGCTCAGGCCAAACTGATGCAGCCCGGCACCAATGACATCAACATGGAACGTGTCGAAGCGCTGAAAACCGCGATCCGTAACGGCGAGCTGAAAATGGATACCGGAAAAATTGCCGACTCGCTGATCCGCGAGGCACAGAGCTACCTACAGAGTAAATAAAGTATGACTCGTTTGTCAGAAATACTTGATCAGATGACGACCGTCCTCAATGACCTGAAAACGGTGATGGATGCTGAGCAGCATCAGCTTTCTGCAGGGCAGATCAACGGTAGCCAGCTACAGCGAATTACAGAAGAAAAAAGTTCTTTGCTGGCCACCCTCGATTATCTGGAACAGCAGCGCCGCCTGGAAAATGATGCCACGCGCAGCGCCAATGATGAGATTGCCGAGCGCTGGCAGACTATCACCAGGAAGACACAGCATTTGCGCGATCTCAACCAGCACAATGGTTGGCTGCTCGAAGGGCAAATCGAACGCAATCAACAGGCAATTCAAGTGCTGAAACCGCACCAGGAGCCGACGCTGTATGGCGCGAACGGCCAGACCTCTGCGGCACATCGCGGCGGGAAGAAATTCTCTATTTGATGATTGCCTGATGGCCTTGTGCTTAT
>NZ_SZWR01000010.1:586609-614980 GCF_005280875.1 Citrobacter sp. wls827 | reverse complement strand
GGCCGGATGCGGCGTTGCGCCGCCATCCGGCATAGGATGTTCATTACGCCGTCCGGCGTACAAACTCTTTCACTTTAAAGCCCAGCACGGCGAGCGCAGCAAAGTAAGCTGCAATACCTGCCACCACGACGGCCATCAGACGCAACAAACGCCATAACATCGTACCTTGAGACCAGTCCGGCATCATGTAAAGCATCCCTACCAGCGCGGCCGACATCACCAGCACAGAAATCACCAGTCGCATCAGGAACCAGGCCCAACCCGGTTGGGGAGTAAAGATTTTCTGCTTACGCAACTGCCAGTACAGCAATGACGCGTTCAGACACGCTGCCAGACCAATCGACAGCGACAGCCCGGCATGCTTCAGCGGCCCGATAAACGCCAGGTTCATTACCTGGGTCATAATCAGCGTTACAATGGCAATCTTTACCGGCGTTTTAATATCCTGGCGCGAATAGAAACCTGGAGCCAACACTTTCACCACGATCAAGCCAATCAAACCAACCGAGTACGCCACCAGCGCACGCTGGGTCATGGCAGCATCAAAGGCGGTAAATTTACCGTACTGGAACAGAGAAACCGTCAGCGGTTTAGCCAGAATACCCAACGCTACGGCGCTCGGTAATGCCAGCAGAAAACACAAACGCAGGCCCCAGTCCATCAAACGGCAATACTCGTCATGATTACCGCTGGAAAAGCTTTTGGACAGCGATGGCAGCAGGATAGTCCCCAATGCTACGCCGAGTACGCCAGACGGAAATTCCATCAGGCGGTCGGCATAGTACATCCATGAAACCGAGCCAGAGGCCAGAAACGAAGCGAAAATCGTATTGATAATCAGTGAAATCTGGCTGACTGATACCCCAAGGATCGCCGGGCCCATCTGCTTGACGACGCGCATCGCCCCCGCATCGCGGAAGTTCACACGCGGCAGCACCAGCATGCCAATTTTCTTCAAATGTGGAAGCTGATAAACCAATTGCAGCACACCGCCCACGGTGACAGCCCACGCCAACGCCAGCACCGGCGGATGGAAATAAGGCGCGGCAAACAGCGCGAAGCCGATCATACTGATATTCAGAAACGTGGGCGCAAACGCCGGAATGGAAAAGCGGTTCCAGGTGTTCAGGATTGCCCCCACCAGCGAAGCCAATGAGATCAGCAGAATATAAGGAAAGGTAATTCGCAGCAGTTGGGTGGTCAGTGTGAACTTATCTGCAGTATCGGCAAACCCTGGCGCGGTGACCATTATCACCCACGGCGCAGCAAGCATCCCGGCCACCGTGACGACGGCCAGCGCCAGCGTCAACAGCCCGGAAACATAGGCGACAAACACGCGGGTGGCGTCTTCGCCCTGCTTACTTTTGTATTCGGCAAGAATCGGTACAAACGCCTGAGAGAACGCTCCCTCAGCAAAAATGCGGCGCAGCAGGTTAGGAAGTTTGAATGCCACAAAAAAGGCATCTGTCGCCATCCCTGCGCCAAAGATTCTGGCGACAATCGCATCACGCGCAAAACCCAGCACACGTGAGAACATCGTCATCGAGCTGACGGCTGCCAGCGATTTTAATAAATTCATCTATGTTGTATTCCAGACTCTGAGGCAGAACCCCGCATAATCAGCCCATTTACCGGATAAGACATAAGCGCCGATATCCGATAATTTCGCAGTGCCTGCTGGCAACGCCTTTGCGTCTTATCAAGCCAACAAACCAGTCAAGGGCTGAAAAGAGGTGTTATTTTTGAGTTGGCATATAGTACCTGGATTACATTGAATTACTACCGCCAGATGTTACAGGGGGTTATTCCGCCATCGCCTCCCGCCACAGCATTTCGACAACGCGCTGGGCCAGTAGCGCCTGTTCGCCTGCCGTCTGCGGAACCGTCTGATTTTGCACGCACTCAATAAAATGACGTGCGCATCCGGCAAAACCACGCTGTTCCAGGGTAGTTTGCCAGCCTGCTACCGGCTTGTGCACTACGCCTTGCCCACGTTCCTCGCGCCATTCACGCATATCCGTAACGTCAATCAGGCCACCGTCCGTCACCGCCTGCACACTCTCGCGTTGGCTACCAGCACGGCGGTGCATACTGGTGGTTATCTGTAGCTGATCGGCAGAAAAATGATGTTCAGCATAAAGCATTTCACCGATGTCATTTGTTAACAGCGTGCCGCCATTAAGTTGAACCTTTCCTCCTGCCAGCCACAGCGCGGTGTCTATCACGTGCAGATAATCATCCAGCAGCGTAAAACGCAGATCGTGCGGCCCGACGCTGTTCGTACGGTGCTTGTCCATACGGACTGACGCCGCATTGCCCAACTGCACCTTTAGATCCTGATACAGCGGCGCAAAGCGACGATTAAATCCAACCATTAGCGTCAGTTTTTTCCGCGCCGCCAGCTCCACCAGTTGTTCAGCTTCGCGCAGATTTTCTGCCAGCGGCTTGTCCACACAAACATGAACGCCGGCATTCAGCAACTCACTCACTACGGCGTAGTGAGTGGCGGTACTGGAATGAACGAAAACGGCATCGCAGGTTGCCGCTAAATTCTGTACGGAATCAACGTATGGCATTCGCCAGGTATCACAAATACGCTGCGCTTTTTCCCGCGAGGGGGACCATGCGCCCTGCAGCGTCCAGTCCGCAGATGCGCCCAACACTGGCAACCATGCCTTTTGCGCGATGCCCCCTAACCCGACCACGCCAATACGCAATTTTCCCACGTTAGTCTCCCAGGTGTGCCAATAACGAATCGAGCCGCTGTTTCAACTCTGCCACTTCGGTTTCCAGCGCTTCAACACGCGCCTGCAAATCTCCAGACGCCGTCTGCGGTTCATCTGCCGCAGCGAGTGACTCATCAACCTCGCCACAAAACAGGTGCATATAACGACTTTCTCGTTTCCCAGGTTCACGCGCCAGGCGGACCACATAAGGGCCATCTTCCCGGGTAGCCAGTTTCTCCAGCGTCGACTCCACTTCCGCCATATCGCTGAACTCATACATTCGGGATGCGCGGCTACGTAATTCACCCGGTGTTTGAGCGCCACGGAGTAACAGCGTGGTGATCAATGCCACTTCACCCGCGCTAAGCTTAAGATTGCCAAACTCTGAATTACAGAACCGCTGTTCGTATTTGGTCACGCGATTACCAAAGCCGCTAACCGTACGCAGAAAATGCCTTTTTACCAGGTTATCAAGCTGATCCTGCACGTCGGCTTCCGATAGATTCATCACCGGTTCACGGTTGGTTTTTTGATTACACGCGGTCACCACACCATTCACGGAAAGGGGATATTGTTCCGGTGTAGTAACCTGTTTTTCTAATAAGCAGCCAATCACACGGGCTTCGGTGGCGGTTAATTCGTATTTCATCGTCTTCTCCATTATTCAGGCCGTGCGCCTGAAACTTAGCGACCGGGGGTCCATTCTGATGTTGTCAACGCCGTCAGCACATGATCGCGCCACTGTCCATCAATCAGCAGATAGTCTTTTGCATATCCTTCTTTCTCAAAGCCGAGTCGCGCCAGCAAATCGCCGCTACGCTTATTGTGTGGCATGTAGTTCGCCATAATGCGGTGAATATGTTGCGTCCGCTGCACATAACGAATAGCGGCGGTCAGGGCTTCGTACATCAGCCCCTGCCCTTGCCACTTCTGCGCAATGGAATAACCGAGATAACAGGCGTGGAAAGATCCGCGCACCACGTTCGAGAAGTTCGCAACGCCGATAATTTCTTTTTCGTCAGGATCGAGCAACGCGAAATACCAGGCTGTGCCTTGTTTATGGAATTCAGAGATCATGCTCAGACGCGCCTGCCAGCCAGAGGGGTAGCAGTGGCTTTCATCGCGGATAGGTTCCCAGGGCTTTAAGAAATGACGATTCTCTGCGTAATAATCTGCCAGACGCCAGGCATCACGCTCATGCACCAAACGCACGACCAGGCGGTCCGTGGTTAAGCGCACTTTTGGCACGTTACTGCGATAGCCAAACATTCTATACCTACTCCTTCCCGTAACGTCTTCAATACGCAATTCGCATTACTATACCTGTGCAAATACACCGTGTGAAAAGAGCAAAATGCCATTTTTTGAATTATTCACACATTTTGATGAAAACTCTCTATCAAGACTGACTTTTGATAAAAAAATATTGTCCCGCCAAGGGTGGGAAAAGCACAAACGACACCGCAGAATAGAAGGTGCTTATCTTTTAAACTCTCCACCGAGTGACGAGTTTTTTCCCTGGAGGGGAAATGTCGCAAGTCTCGCAGGCAAGGAACCTGGGTAAATATTTCCTGCTCATCGATAATATGCTGGTCGTGCTGGGTTTCTTTGTCGTTTTCCCACTGATCTCTATCCGTTTCGTCGACCAAATGGGCTGGGCCGCCGTGATGGTCGGTATCGCACTTGGATTGCGCCAATTTATCCAGCAAGGTCTGGGGATTTTTGGCGGCGCAATTGCTGACCGCTTTGGTGCCAAACCGATGATTGTGACCGGTATGCTGATGCGTGCCGCCGGGTTCGCCACGATGGGGATTGCACACGAACCCTGGCTATTGTGGTTCTCCTGTTTCCTCTCCGGTTTAGGTGGTACGTTATTCGACCCGCCCCGCTCGGCGCTGGTGGTCAAACTGATCCGCCCGGAAAAGCGCGGGCGTTTTTTTTCTATTCTGATGATGCAGGACAGTGCCGGTGCCGTGGTCGGCGCATTGCTCGGCAGTTGGCTGTTACAGTACGATTTCCGTCTGGTTTGCGCCGTAGGCGCGATTTTGTTCGTTCTGTGCGCCGCGTTTAACGCCTGGCTACTTCCGGCATGGAAGCTATCTACCGTGAAGATTCCCGTGCGCGAAGGCATGAGCCATGTGATGCATGACAAACGCTTTGTCACCTATGTCCTGACGCTGGCGGGGTATTACATGCTGGCGGTACAGGTTATGTTGATGCTGCCGATTATGGTTAATGATATTGCCGGTTCGCCGGCCGCCGTGAAGTGGATGTATGCCATCGAAGCGTGTCTCTCTTTAACGCTGCTCTACCCTATCGCCCGCTGGAGTGAAAAACGTTTTCGTCTTGAACATCGGCTGATGGCAGGCCTGCTGATCATGTCTCTTAGCATGATGCCCATCGGTCTGGTCGGGAATTTACAGCAGCTTTTCACCCTGATTTGCACCTTCTATATCGGTTCTATCATCGCCGAACCGGCGCGCGAGACGTTGAGCGCGTCGTTGGCAAATGCGCGCGCACGGGGCAGTTACATGGGCTTTAGCCGCCTCGGATTAGCCATCGGCGGTGCCATCGGTTATATCGGTGGCGGCTGGCTGTTTGACATGGGTAAAGCACTGTCACAGCCAGAACTCCCGTGGATGATGCTCGGCATTATCGGCTTTATCACCTTCCTCGCGCTGGGTTGGCAGTTTAGCCATAAACGCCCGTCACGCGGCATGCTGGAACCTGATGCCTGATAGCTGACCAGACGTCCCGGACTCAATTTCAGTTTTTTCTGCTGGTGCCCGGGCCGCTGGTGCTGGATGCTGCTTTGTGTCACGATTACGCCACAAGTATCATGTTGAGGAACCCCATGAAAAAGATTTTTTTTGCTGCTGCACTGATTGTCAGCGGCCTGTTGGTTGGTTGTAATCAACTCACACAATACACGGTTAGCGAGCAAGAGATTAATCAGGCACTGGCTAAGCATAACGACTTCTCGAAAGATATTGGTCTGCCTGGCGTTGCTGAAGCCCACATCGTACTGACCAATCTCGCCAGCCAGATTGGTCGCGAAGAACCGAATAAAGTGACTCTGACAGGCGACGCCAATCTGGATATGAATTCCCTTTTTGGTAGCCAGAAAGCGACCATGAAGTTGAAGTTAAAAGCATTGCCAGTCTTCAATAAAGAAAAAGGCGCGATTTATCTGCAAGAAATGGAAGTGGTCGATGCGACCGTCACACCAGAGAAAATGCAATCTGTACTGCAAACTCTGATGCCCTACTTAAATCAGTCGCTGCGGAATTACTTTAACCAGCAACCGGCCTACATTCTGCGTGAAGACAGCAGCAAAGGCGAAGCATTGGCGAAAAAACTGGCGAAAGGGATTGAGGTTAAACCGGGTGAAATCATTATCCCGTTCACCGATTAATAAACAACAGGGCGCTAATGCGCCCTTTTTTTCGTGCAAACGAAAACGTTTCCGCTTATCCTTTGTTTCCGGCAAAAAAGACTATCCTCAGCCGGAGCATATTAATGACTGCACCATCCCAGGTTTTAAAGATCCGCCGCCCAGACGACTGGCACCTTCACCTTCGCGATGGCGACATGTTGAAAACTGTCGTGCCTTATACCAGTGAAACTTATGGTCGCGCGATCGTTATGCCAAACCTCGCTCCGCCGGTCACGACAGTTGATGCGGCCATTGCGTACCGTCAGCGCATTCTGGACGCTGTACCCGCCGGACATAACTTTACTCCGTTAATGACCTGCTACTTAACGGACACGCTGGATCCTAATGAACTTGAGCGTGGATTCAATGAAGGCGTCTTCACCGCCGCGAAACTTTATCCCGCTAATGCAACAACCAACTCGACACAGGGTGTAACCTCGGTCGATGCCATTATGCCGGTACTGGAGCGCATGGAAAAATTGGGGATGCCACTGTTGGTGCACGGTGAAGTGACGCACGCTGATATCGACATTTTCGATCGCGAAGCACGTTTCATCGAAACGGTGATGGATCCCTTACGTCAGCGTTTAACCGCGCTAAAAGTGGTGTTTGAACATATCACGACCAAAGATGCCGCCGAATACGTGCGCGATGGCAACGAGCTTCTTGCAGCAACCATCACACCGCAGCATTTAATGTTTAACCGCAACCATATGCTGGTCGGTGGAATTCGTCCGCACCTGTACTGCCTGCCAATACTTAAACGTAACGTTCACCAGCAGGCGCTGCGTGAACTGGTTGCCAGCGGATTCAGTCGTGCATTCCTGGGTACCGACTCCGCACCGCATGCGCGTCATCGTAAAGAGTCCAGTTGCGGCTGTGCGGGCTGCTTTAATGCGCCAACCGCGCTGGGCAGCTATGCCACTGTGTTCGAAGAGATGAACGCCCTGGACCATTTCGAAGCCTTCTGCTCACTCAATGGCCCACAGTTCTATGGTTTGCCGGTGAATGAGACCTTTATTGAGCTGGAACGCGTGGAGCACCTGGTCCCGGAGAACATTGCGCTGGAAAACGATACGTTGGTGCCTTTCCTTGGCGGTGAAACGGTACGCTGGTCAGTAAAACGCTAAAAAAGTGTAGCCTCCTGTTGTCAACTGACGCAGTTAACTGTATAAATAACCAGTATAAACAACAGGGGGCTATTATGCGTATTGAAGTCACTATTGCCAAAACTTCACCTTTACCAGCCGGTGCTATCGACGCGCTGGCAGATGAACTCTCCCGCCGTATTCATCATCATTTTCCGGATAACGAAGGTAACGTTACCGTTCGTTATGCCGGTACCAACAACTTGTCGGTTATTGGCGCAACAAAAGAGGACAAAGAACGCATCAGCGAAATCCTACAGGAAACCTGGGAAAGCGCGGATGACTGGTTCATCAACGAATAAAAAATGATATGCAGTGATGTTTGTTTGCCGGGTCGCCCCGGCTTTTTTATGCGTGCATCCTTTAAATCAATCTTGCATTCACCACGCTAGCAGATAATTTATATTAAACACATTGATTATCTTTTAATCAAAACACCAAAATAATTGCACAACATGCTAAAAAAAAATGAATGACATGTTGTTTTATTAATCATATAACACTGAAAACAAAAAATTTATGCGCCGCCCTCTTTAAATTTTCAATGAATACCCTTATTTATTGATATACTGAAGTTGCTTCAGAAAAAAACGCATTGAACCTCGAAAACCGTTGTCTAGTAACACGAATTAGGGGGCATGATGGAAAAGAATAATGAAGTCATTCAGACTCATCCGCTTGTAGGATGGGACATCAGCACTGTTGATAGCTACGATGCGCTGATGCTGCGTTTGCACTACCAGACCCCGAATCGTCCGGACCCGGATGGGACTGAGGTCGGTCAAACGCTCTGGTTAACCACTGATGTTGCCAGGCAATTTATTTCGATATTAGAAGCCGGAATCGCTAAAATTGAATCTGGCGATTACCAGGTAAATGAGTATCAGCGACATTAAACCTGATACATCACACCATCAAAAGGCACCTTCATGGTGCCTTTCTTATTTGCAGGTTGAATATTCCGGGTCAGTTATTTACTCTGCTATACCTGTCATACTTCAAGTTGCATGTGCGTTGGCTTTATTACTCGGCCCATCCCTGGGATTCGCTGCGTCGCCGCGTGATTCGGCCTTACGGCCTCACCCCTTCGGGGGCGCTGTTCAAAACGGTCCGGGCGTTTGGTCCTGCAACTCGAATTATTTAAGGTATACTATCGCGATTGCAGAGAGAAGCGGATGAAATACGACTTAATCATTATTGGCAGCGGTTCCGTGGGCGCCGCAGCCGGATACTACGCCACTCGCGCCGGTCTCAACGTTCTGATGATCGATGCGCATATGCCACCGCATCAACAGGGCAGCCACCACGGCGATACACGATTAATTCGTCATGCGTATGGCGAAGGTGAAAAATACGTTCCGCTGGTGCTACGTGCGCAAACATTGTGGGATGAACTTTCCGCACAAAATGAAGAGCCTGTTTTTGTTCGCTCTGGCGTTATCAACCTGGGTCCTGCAGATTCGACCTTTTTAGCGACCGTGGCGCAAAGTGCCAAACAGTGGCAACTCAATGTCGAACAGCTGGATGCAGCAGCCATCATGACTCGCTGGCCAGAAATTCGCGTGCCTGAAAACTATATCGGGCTGTTTGAAGCCGAATCCGGTTTTTTGCGCAGTGAGCTAGCCATTAAAACCTGGATTCGCCTGGCTGAAGAGGCAGGTTGTGCGCAGTTGTTTAAATGCCCCGTCACGGCAATTCATCACCACGATGATGGCGTAACGGTTGCAACAGCCGATGGTGACTACCACGCGAAAAAAGTTGTCGTCAGCGCCGGCACCTGGGTCAAGGCATTATTGCCTGAACTGCCGATACAGCCGGTGCGTAAGGTATTCGCATGGTATCAGGCTGACGGGCGCTACAGTGTCAAAAACAAATTCCCGGCATTTACCGGCGAACTGCCTAATGGCGATCAATACTACGGTTTTCCGGCTGAAAATGACGAGTTAAAAATTGGCAGGCATAACGGCGGACAGGTCATTCATTCACCTGAAGAACGTAAACCGTTTGCCGCTATCGCCAGCGATGGTTCGGAAGCCTTCCCATTCCTGCGCGCTATTTTGCCTGGCATCGGCTGTTGTCTGCATGGCGCATCCTGTACTTACGATAACTCGCCAGATGAAGACTTCATTATCGATACGCTGCCAGACCATGACAACACGCTGGTGATTACCGGACTCAGCGGACACGGTTTTAAGTTTGCTTCCGTACTGGGCGAAATTGCGGCTGAGTTTGCCCAGGGTAAACCGTCAGCCTTTGACCTGACGCCATTCAGGCTGTCCCGTTTTAAGTGATAATTGATCAATGGCCTCGTTGGTGAGGCCATTTTAAATGACAGGAATAACATTGATGCGCCGCATCTTTAACTATCTGGTTAATAATATTCGCGAGCATTTCATGCTCTACATTATTTTATGGTCGCTGCTGGCGATTATGGACGTCATATATATTATGTTCTTCTAATCTATATGCGCTGACATTAATTGACAAAAACTGATAGTTACTTAATTTCATTGCAATAAACTGAATAACATAATTTTCATCCTTCCTTGTTTTCAAGCCCTTCTCAATGGCCACTCACACTAATGATTTGATGATTGCACCTACAATCAATCAATTTTATTGAAATAAAAACAAATATCATCACCATTGTTATTTATTAGTTGCATTAATGTCTTTTACGCGCCATTTTCATTCACTTCTGAAATATCTAACGGTGTATTTATGCAATTCAATAATAGTCCACAGCGCTATGGCGTGGTGTCTGCCGCATTACACTGGCTGGTCGCTATTGCCGTCTATGGCATGTTTGCTCTGGGTTTATGGATGGTAACACTCAGTTATTACGATGGTTGGTATCACCAGGCGCCTGAACTGCATAAAAGTATCGGTGTGTTGCTGATGATGGGGCTGGTTGTCCGCATTGTCTGGCGGGCTGTTTCCCCTCCCCCTGCCGCACTGAAAAGCTATTCCCGTTTAACCCGTATTGCGGCGGCATTGGGACACCTCACGCTGTATACCCTGCTTTTTTCTATTGGCATCAGCGGCTATCTGATCTCTACCGCAGACGGTAAAGCAATAAGCGTATTTGGTTGGTTCGATGTTCCCGCCACGTTTGCCAACGCAGGCGTGCAAGCTGACATCGCCGGTAGCGTGCACCTGTGGCTCGCGTGGGCCGTGGTGGTTTTATCACTTCTGCATGGGTTAATGGCCCTGAAACATCACTTTATCGATAACGACGATACCCTTAATCGCATGTTGGGAAAATCGTCATCTGACTATGGAGCTTAAAATGAAAAAAAACCTGCTGGGACTCACACTCGCCTCTTTATTATTCACGACCGGCTCTGCTATCGCGGCGGATTACAAAATTGACAAAGAGGGACAGCATGCCTTTGTTAATTTCCGCATTCAGCATCTGGGATACAGCTGGCTGTACGGCACATTTAAAGACTTCGACGGCACATTTACCTTTGACGAGAAAAATCCGGCTGCCGATAAAGTCAATGTCACCATCAACACCAACAGTGTTGATACCAATCATGCCGAACGTGACAAACACCTGCGTAGTGCAGAATTCCTCAATGTGAGCAAGTTCCCGCAGGCCACCTTTACGTCCACCAGCGTGAAGAAAGAGGGCAACGATTTAGATATCACCGGTAACCTGACCCTGAACGGCGTCACCAAACCGGTAATACTGGATGCAAAGTTGATGGGTCAAGGGGGCGATCCATGGGGTGGCACACGCGCCGGTTTTGAAGCTCAAGGGAAAATAAAGCTGAAGGATTTCAACATTACCACCGATCTCGGTCCCGCTTCGCAGGAAGTCGAATTAATTATCTCGGTGGAAGGCGTACAGCAGAAATAACATCCTATTGATGCCGGATGAGGCTTTTGCCGCCATCCGGCATCGTGTTATTGCGCAGGATCGGGAATACCGAGCTTAGTATTTAAACGACCACGCGATTTATTAAAGATCTTATTGCCATTCTCACGTCCCGCGCGACGGCGGCGCTGCTCTTCTTCCGGCAGTTCGCTCTCTTCACAACACAGTTCACTACAGCAGCCTTTATACTTTTGCGCACAGGCTGGACATTGTATAAACAGCAGATGGCAGCCATCGTTTTTGCAATTGGTATGGCTGTCACATGCGGTACCGCACTGGTGACAATGCGAAATCACATCGTCAGAGATCCTCTCTCCCATGCGTTCATCGAAAACAAAATTTTTGCCGATAAAACGCACAGGCAGCCCCTGCTCACGCGCTTTGCGGGCATACTCAATAATGCCGCCCTCAATGTGCCAGACTTTGCTAAACCCGTTATGTTTCATCCAGGCACTGGCTTTCTCACAACGAATCCCCCCGGTACAATACATAACGATTTTTTTATCCTTATGCTCCTGCATCATTTCTACCGCTTTCGGCAGCTGATCGCGGAAGGTGTCTGCCGGGATCTCCAGCGCGTTTTCGAAGTGACCCACTTCATATTCATAGTGGTTGCGCATATCAATAAACACCGCATCCGGATCGTCCAGCATGGCATTCACTTCAGCTGCCTTCAGATAATCACCCACGTTGCTGGCGTCAAAATCAGGATCATCAATGCCATCCGCAACAATTCGCTCACGGACCTTCATGCGCAGAACCCAGAAAGATTTGCCGTCATCATCTAATGCAATATTGAGACGCAACCCGGATAATGCAGGATCAAATGCGTATAACTGTTGGCGAAAGGCATCAACGTTACTTTGCGGTACACTGATTTGTGCGTTAATGCCTTCCCGTGCAAGATATACGCGGCCAAACACATTCAGTGTAGTGAACAGTTGATACAGTGCATCACGCGTTTGCTGAGGATCAGCGATGGTGAAATATTTATAGAATGAAATCGTCGTGCGCGGCTCAGATTCCGCCAGCATTTTAGCTTTGAGCGCGTCATTCGAAATGCGGTTGTGTAACACTGGCATGGTGTACGTATCCTGCAATCAGTAAAAATGAAAATCGGCCGGCATGATAAAGCAAACTTCGCCAATTTACATCCACACATTTTACGCTACATTTCATACTTCACGATAAAAACGCAACAACAATTGATGGTTTAATCACCACTCTCCCGTCGTAAATTTTAGATACGCGCAAAAAAATGCGACAATACAGGGAATTGGTCGTTAGAAGACAGGATAGACATGACGAATTTACCCAAGTTTTCGGCTGCGCTACTGCATCCGCGTTATTGGTTAACCTGGCTGGGTATTGGCATCCTTTGGTTAATCGTACAGTTACCCTACCCAGTGCTCTATAAATTGGGATGCGCATTAGGCCGTCTGGCATTACGCTTGATGAAACGTCGGGCAAAGATTGTTTCCCGCAATCTGGAACTGTGCTTCCCGCAAATGAGCGAGCAGGAACGCCAGCAGATGATGGTAAAAAACTTTGAGTCTGTCGGTATGGGCGTAATGGAAACCGGCATGGCCTGGTTTTGGTCCGACAGGCGAATATCACGCTGGACTGAAGTTATCGGAATGGAGCATATCCGGGACGTTCAGGCACAAAAGCGTGGGATCCTGTTAGTTGGTCTGCACTTTTTGACCCTCGAGTTGGGTGCACGCCAGTTTGGCTTACAAGAGCCGGGAATTGGTGTGTATCGTCCTAACGACAATCCTCTGCTCGACTGGCTACAAACCTGGGGGCGTATGCGCTCCAATAAATCAATGCTCGATCGTAAAGACCTGAAAGGGATGATTAAAGCGTTGAAGAAAGGTGAAGTGGTCTGGTACGCGCCGGATCACGACTATGGCCCTCGCGCCAGTGTATTTGTGCCTTTGTTCGCCGTTGAACAGGCTGCGACGACGTCCGGAACCTGGATGCTGTCCCGAATGTCGAATGCCTGCCTGGTGCCATTTGTTCCCCGTCGCAAACCTGACGGCAAGGGGTATCAATTGATCATGCTGCCACCGGAGTGTTCACCACCGCTGGACAATGCTGAAACAACGGCGGCCTGGATGAATAAAATCGTTGAAAAATGCATTATGATGGCCCCCGAGCAATACATGTGGTTACATCGCCGCTTCAAGACACGCCCTGAAGGCTCCCCGTCTCTGTACTGAGTCTTTGTTGCAGTCCTGTGGGCTGCAACACCTTCTCTCCCCTTTTAGGTTTAACTGCTATCCGCATTGCAGCAACTATCAACCAGGCGCATAATTAGCCTGCTTATTTATATTTACTCGATAGCGCAAACAGCGCATCACACTGCGGATCGCTATGTCACCCTCTGATGTCCCCATAAACTGGAAACGCAACCTTACCGTTGCCTGGCTGGGCTGTTTTTTAACCGGCGCAGCATTTAGCCTGGTCATGCCATTTTTACCCCTTTACGTCGAGAGTCTTGGCGTGACGGGTCACAGTGCCCTGAATATGTGGTCAGGGCTGGTATTCAGTATCACCTTCCTGTTTTCAGCGATTGCCTCACCTTTCTGGGGCGGACTGGCCGATCGTAAAGGCCGGAAAATCATGCTCTTACGCTCGGCGCTGGGCATGGCCATCGTCATGCTGCTGATGGGGCTGGCGCAAAATATCTGGCAATTCTTGATCCTGCGCGCCCTGCTGGGTTTGCTCGGTGGATTTATTCCTAATGCCAACGCACTGATCGCAACCCAGGTGCCACGCAATAAAAGCGGCTGGGCGTTGGGGACACTTTCCACCGGCGGCGTTAGCGGTGCTTTACTTGGGCCACTGGCGGGCGGGTTACTCGCCGATCAGTATGGTCTGCGCCCTGTATTTTTCATCACAGCCCTGGTGCTGTTGATCTGTTTTATTCTGACACTCTTTTTTATCCGTGAACGCTTCCAGCCAGTGAGCAAGAAAGAGATGCTGCACGTTCGCGAAGTCGTGACGTCGTTAAAGAATCCAAAGCTGGTGCTGAGCTTGTTTGTCACTACCCTGATAATTCAGGTTGCAACCGGCTCCATTGCGCCAATCCTGACGCTGTATGTACGGGAGCTTGCAGGTAATGTCAGCAATATCGCGTTTATCAGTGGGATGATTGCCTCTGTACCCGGTGTTGCGGCCTTAATCAGTGCACCAAAGCTCGGCAAATTGGGTGACAGGATTGGTCCGGAGAAGATCCTGATCGTTGCATTGGTTATCTCCGTACTGCTGCTGATCCCAATGTCATTCGTCCAGACGCCCTGGCAGCTAGGCGTGCTGCGCTTTTTACTGGGTGCCGCTGATGGCGCATTGCTGCCTGCCGTACAGACCTTGCTGGTGTATAACTCAACCAACCAAATCGCCGGGCGTATCTTTAGCTACAACCAGTCGTTTCGTGATATAGGCAACGTTACTGGGCCGTTAATGGGAGCTGCTATATCGGCAAATTATGGCTTCCGTGCCGTCTTCTGCGTCACCGCTGGTGTTGTGTTATTCAACGCAATCTACTCATGGAACAGTCTGCGCCGCCGCCGGGGATCTCAGGTCCTGGGATGATTTTGTGTATTCATTCTCAACGGTCCCCCTAACATATCAATTGGCTTAATATGGGGGATACGCAGAGTGAACTCAATAACGCTTAATATTATTCTAGCTGTTATAGTAAACCACTTTATTTCTCCCTGAGTTTTTCGCATCATACAGCGCAGCATCGGCATATGATACGACTTTGTCAGCAGAATAATCATCAGATTTACTACAATATACACCGATGCTGATTGTCATTTTCTCTTTCAGGCCATATATATTGGGCTCCGCTGTTTCAGTCTCAACACTTTTTCTTATTCTTTCCGCAACAAACATTGCTTCAGCTTTATCTTTACACTTAATCAGGAGCCCAAACTCTTCCCCACCAATTCTCGCAAAAATGTCTGAGTCCCTGATCGATTTATTGACAATATCAACAATGCTCTTTATAACGTGATCGCCTTCCTGATGGCCATAAGAATCATTGATGCGTTTGAATTTATCTATATCCAGTATCATTATACAAATAGCACCTTTTACTAAAGATGATTTTAGTGCCTTATAGAATAATTTTCGGTTATATATCTTAGTCATCGCATCTTTTATTGCTGAATCCGCCTCTCTCTTAAGAATAATGAACGTGTTGTACATTAATATAGATATGATACTTAAGGTGCTGATAACTTCGATTCCCCTACTGACATACCAAATATACATACTATATTCATCCAGACTCAACAGCAGAACATTCGTCAGGATTGCAGAGCAACACAGTAACGCGATGCTTTTCCATAAGATACCATGCATTTTTGTTTTCACTGACAGAGACAACAAAACCATTCCCCATGAAATAATCAGTGAATATATGTAGCCAATATGCCAGTGCACCGTTTTATTGTCAGTTTTGTGACTGGTAATTTCAATCGTAACATCAGCGTTATAACTTGATAAGTTATGCGAAAGGAATGCAATTGCCAGCATAATCAACAATGCTATAATTATGTAGCATGGTTCTCTTTCTTTAGTCTCAATAACTGTGGAAGCCGCTTTATAAGCTTTCAATGATACAAAAAGTAATGCGATAAAACTAACTTGCCTAAAATAATAGAAGATAGCGATATCATTTGTGCGTTTTTCTATCAAAACGCTATCATTAATTAAATCCTGAACGATATATATAGTTTCTATAAGATAGATATTATTACTAAGGAATGCCATTCCTAATATCATCAGGTATGTTAGATCTTTCCTGCAAAGGTATTGAAAAAGCATAAAAAGAAAAACAATGCCGTACAGAAAAAATAACCCAACGATGATTATTAAATATGTTGTTTGAGGTACACTCTGCACTTCTAACTGATACTGAGAAAGACACACACCAGCAATAAAATAGCTGACTAAGCAAGTAATGTAAAAGTTCATCAACCTGCTATTGTTTGAATTACTATTATCCATAACAGCCCTGGCAAGAATCCTATTTTGCATTTTATATATTAAGCCATTACCTTTTGCAAATTAATAATTTATCATTCTTTCAATAATGACAATCTTATTTATAACGCATGTTATTATTCATTGAATGTTATGGATGTTTTCTTATACTTTGTTATACATTAACATATTTATCACATATATAATGATTAACAATATCATTTATGGATATCTAACTTAAACAAATATCGATACTTTAAGACGTAATACTCACGCGCGTCACTTTTTGCCTTACTCTTTAATTTCAATTAGTTATAATAAAAACCTTATATAAATTATATTGTTTCATCCGCTATAAAGTATGGCTTGCAGTCTATTCAATCACCCCCTTTAAACTATGACATTCTCACTCATGGTGCTCCTGCATAACCGCTTGAGTTTAATACACTCCAACCGATTCTTAAAAACTTAAGGTTTGCTGTTCATGAAACGTATTGGCGGTAGGGTTCCCCCGTGTTTTTGTTGTTCCAGGAAGCACCACAACCGAGTGGTTATGGTAAGAAACACTCGATGCTTCAAGCCGTTGCATACCTGAAACTTCGCGATAAACGAATGCTTTGACAGTTCTCACCACACCACCTATATCTTTTTATTAAGCCAATCACCCATGCGATCAGGATGCGAATATGAATGCCTTGTACCCCACCCTTGAAGAAGCCATTGATGCAGCACGTGAAGAGTTTCTGGCTGATAATCCAGGTCTTGAATCTGACGAAGCCAGCGTCCAGCAGCTGAACGTACAAAAGTACGTGCTACAGGATGGCGATATCATGTGGCAAGCTGAGTTTTTTGCCGACGAAGATGATGGCGAAGGCGAATGTTTACCCATGCTGAGCGGTGAAGCGGCACAAAGCGTTTTTGATGGTGACTATGATGAGATTGATATTCGCCAGGAGTGGCAGGAGGAAAATACGCTCCACGAATGGGATGAGGGTGAATTTCAACTGGAGCCTCCCCTTGACACAGAGGAAGGCCAGACCGCAGCCGATGAATGGGATGAACGATAGTTACTCGTAAGGCCCATGGTGTATATCGAGCGGTAATAGCAACGTATCAAACACCAGCGAAAACGGCAGATCCAGGATGGTGACGTAACGCCACGCAGAGTCCCGGACATCCCATTGCACGCCTGGATAGTATTGATTTCCGTGTCCTTGTCCGGGGATCGTCCGGCTAATAATGCTGCCGCATCCGCTCAGAAGAAAGACCATCATTCCCACAGCCAGTATTCGCACTGGATACCTCATGACTTTTATATTCAGTATAAAAAAATACCGGCTCCAGGCCGGTATTTTTACGTTTCACACGCTTATTTTTTCCTGAGTGCCAGTGGGTTCAGGGAGATCCCCTGATAATAATTAACCCATGAAGAATACTTATCTGGTGAATTCCAGACGCGATAATGTAAACGCGCCATGGTCACCGGATCGCTCAACAGAACCAGGCGACGATCGCGATTCAGTTTCTCCGGCGTTTCATTCAGCGCCTGCTCGACATGGCGATCACGTGCGATTTCAAGCACGTTACTCGCACGATGGCGCGCGGTAGCCATTGCCGTTGCCAGCGCGTTAAACGACGGGTTAAACACAGCGTGCATGAAACCATCATCCAGCGAACGATTACGGTTCAACTCCAGATAGTTATCCGTGTCCACCAGCACCTTCGGCGGAGAATACTCTTCCGGGATCAGGAACAGTTTCCAGCGTTTGGTACGTAACCCAACCGTTGAACGACTGGAAATGACGGAAACAAACGGCGACAGGATTAGTGAAAAGACAATCGGAGCCAGCCAGAACAGGAAACGCAGATCCAGCCAGGCCATCCCTACTGCCCACACCAGGCCCAACAACAGCTGAGATCCGTGACGCATAAACGCCTCGCCCCACGGAGTGGAGTCGTCATCGCGTTGCGGCGAATTCCACACCACTTCCCATCCGAGGAAGGCACTCACCACGAAAACGGTATGGAACAGCATACGCACCGGCGCCAGCAGCACGGAGAACAGAACCTCCAGCAGCAGCGACAACGTGACGCGAATAAATCCACCGTACTCTTTCGTGCCTTTGCACCAGATAAGCAAAATACTCAGCAGCTTCGGCAGGAACAACAGCACCATCGTTGAGGCAAACAACGCGATAGCCAGCTCAGGGCGCCACTGCGGCCAGACCGGGAACAGCTGACGTGGTTGCAGGAAGTACTGCGGTTCCGTCAACGCATGGACCACCTGTAATGCGGTCGACAACGCGAGGAACATGAACCACAACGGTGCTGACAGATAGGACATCACACCGGTCAGGAACACCGCGCGATGAACCGGGTGCATCCCTTTAACCAGGAACAGACGGAAGTTCATCAGGTTACCGTGGCACCAGCGACGGTCACGCTTGAGCTCATCCAGCAGGTTCGGTGGCAGCTCTTCATATGAACCCGGCAGATCGTAGGCAATCCACACGCCCCAGCCCGCACGACGCATCAATGCCGCTTCCACGAAGTCATGGGAGAGGATCGATCCCGCAAATGAGCCTTCGCCCGGCAGCGGTGCAAGCGCACAGTGTTCAATGAACGGTTTCACACGAATAATCGCGTTATGACCCCAGTAGTGCGACTCACCCAACTGCCAGAAGTGAAGTCCGGCGGTAAACAGCGGGCCATAAACGCGGGTAGCAAACTGCTGGCAGCGCGCGTACAGGGTGTCCATACCAGACGCTTTCGGCGAAGACTGGATAATCCCGGCATTCGGGTTCGCTTCCATCAGGCGTACCAGACCGGTCAGACAGTCTCCGCTCATCACGGAATCAGCGTCCAGCACCACCATATAGCTGTACTGGTTGCCCCAGCGACGGCAGAAGTCATCAATGTTACCGCTTTTACGCTTCACACGACGACGACGACGACGGTAGAAAATCTGTCCTTCGCCCTGCACTTCGGCAATCAGCTCCATCCACGCCTTTTGTTCCGCAACGCAGATATCAGGATTGTAGCTGTCACTCAAAATGTAAACATCGAAATGCTTCGCATTCCCCGTGGCTTTAACTGACTCCCACGTAGCGCGCAGGCCCGCGAATACGCGGTCAACGTCCTCGTTACAGATAGGCATGATTAGCGCAGTGCGGTGCTCGGGATTCAGCGGCTCATCCCCTACCGTTGAGGCAGAGATACTGTACTTGTCACGCCCAATCAGCAACTGCAGGAAGCCCATCAGCGCGGTCCAGAAACCGGCTGATACCCAACAAAAAAGCACGGCAAACAGAATGAGGATACCGGTCTGCAGCACATAAGGCAGCAACTGCATAAAGGAAACCCACAGGTTCTGCCCCATCATATCTGCTGGATTAATGAACGCCCATCCCTGATAAGGAAGGATCGTCTTCATATACCAGGTCGCTACGACCGTTTGCGCCAGCGTTAAGATCAACAGCGTATAACGGCGGATCGTGCCGACGGTACGCCATTTCTGCTCACTTTCTTGTTCTTCTTTCGTCAAACGAGAAAGATAACGCGGTGTGACATCGCGCCCGCGCAGGCGATCCCAAAAACGGCCAACCGGGTTAGTACGCCAGGGATCGGGAAACATTGAAGTACGTGTCGCTTTCGGCATTGCCTGCAGCTGGTCACGCCCTTCATCATCCTTTATCAACTGATCTTTGGCCAGAGAGTCTGGCCAGGCTTGCTCAAGGCGAGCTTTTACAGAACCCTGCGGTGAATCATCTTCGCGCGAGTAAGTACGGTGCTCGGCATCCAGCGCCTGATGAACGGCACGGATGTCAGTTTTCGGCAGTGCCGCTTTTTCGATATCCGAAAGCGGCATTGCGTCAATATACTCAGTTGTCTTATTCATTGGCAGGTAACTGGTAGCTCCAGGTTTCACTCAACGGCTGATCGGCATTGGCCAACGCAGCACGCATTTCAGTGGTTTTCTTCGCATCTTTCACTTTCACGCGCAGCATCAAACGCCACCCTTTCGTAACCGGGTTGTAACGCACGGTGCTTTCCACGATTTCACCGTTGTCGCCAATGCTGGTTTGCGCGGTAATCGGGGTGTCCTGCGGCAGCTTTTTCATTTCGGTGCCGGTGAAATCCACCACAAACGCGATAGTGCCGTCAGGCTGACGAATAAGATTAGATTGTTTGACATCCCCTGTGGAACGGCGAGTCTGCTGCACCCAGGCATTTTCTGGCGCATGAAGCTTATCTTCATCGCGCGTAAACGTCAGGGTGTACTTAAAGTTCATCTCTTTACCTGCTTCCGGCAGTTGATCCGGAGTCCAGTAGGCAACGATGTTATCGTTTGTTTCGTCGTTAGTGGGGATCTCAACTAATTCAATTTTGCCTTTACCCCAGTCGCCTTTTGGCGTGATCCAGGCACTTGGGCGCAGGTCATAACGGTCGTCGATATCTTCGAAACGGGAGAACTGACGTCCACGTTGCAACAGGCCGAATCCTTGCGGGTTTTCCATCGCAAAGCTGCTCACCGCGAGATGTTTCGGGTTATTCAGCGGACGCCAAATCCACTCGCCGTTACCAGCATGGATAGACAATCCGTTTGAGTCGTGCAGTTCCGGACGATAATTTGTCGTCGGAGATGGCTGGTTCGGTCCGAACAGGAACATACTGGTTAACGGAGCTACGCCCAGCTTGCCCACTTTATCGCGCAGATAGACTTTGGACTGAACATCCACAACCGTGTCACGGCCTGGAATAATCACAAAGCGATACGCCCCGGTTGCACGCGGGGAGTCCAGCAGGGCATAAATGGTTAAACGTTTGTCAGTCGGTTTTGGACGTTCGATCCAAAACTCACGGAAGCGGGGAAACTCTTCACCAGAAGGCAGTGCGGTATCTATCGCGAGACCGCGCGCAGACAGACCATAGACCTGGCCTGCGCCAAGTACGCGGAAATAGCTGGCGCCGAGCATGCTGACGATTTCATCGTTTTTGTCTTTGCTGTTGAGCGGATACAGTACCTTAAACCCGGCGAAACCGAGATCTTTTACCGTGTCTTTATCGTGCTGCACATCGCCAAAATTAAAATAATCCGGGCTGTATTTGATTTTTTTCACCGCAGTTGCGGTAACTTCGTTGATCTTGACCGGCGTGTCGAAGTACATACCCTGGTGGTAGAATTCGAGCTTAAATGGGGTCTTGAGATTGCTCCAGTATGCTTTGTCGCGATTAAACTGGATCTGCTGATAATCCGCATATTTCATGTCGCGGAAAACGGAGGGCAAGTTACTTTTTGGCGCCTCGTAGCCTTTATCGGCTAAGGATTGAGCTTGCTTTGCAACATCATCAATACTGAACGCCCAGCTCGATGATGTATACAGCGTTAACATTACTGCTGCACCCAACCAACGCATTTTCATCATTTGTAGTTTATGTTTCATAATTAGTAAGCACTTCCCCCTTTGTGTGCTTATATTGATCCGATCCATTTTAATGGATAATCGGGTATTCCGACAACTGAATCCCTGTATTGTTCGCGTGCTGGCTCATGGTTTAAGCAGGTTCGCCTGCCTGTTTTCACTTTGAGTGCTTATCCTGGAGACAGGTTGTTGGACTTCGTGTAGGGTTGCCTTCGAATGTAACCATAATTCGTCTTAGGGATAAGACGAAAAGTCTGAGAATACGTAACTGTCTATGAGCTCTGTATCTCCACCACGTGAATATTTTCTGGATTCCATCCGTGCCTGGCTGATGTTGTTGGGGATTCCCTTCCATATCTCGCTGATCTACTCCACACATACCTGGCATGTGAACAGCGCAGAACCGTCATGGATATTGACCCTCTTTAACGATTTCATACATGCATTTCGCATGCAGGTCTTCTTTGTTATTTCGGGTTACTTTTCATACATGCTGTTTTTGCGCTACCCCTTAAAGCGGTGGTGGAAAGTGCGTGTTGAACGCGTGGGGATCCCTATGCTGACCGCCATCCCGCTACTCACACTGCCGCAATTTATCATGCTGCAATATGTGAAAGGCAAAGCCGACAGTTGGCATACTCTCAGTGGGTACGATAAATACAACGCACTGGCATGGGAGCTGATTTCTCATCTGTGGTTTTTACTCGTCCTTGTCGTTTTAACAACCGTGAGTATGTGGGTGTTTAGCCAAATGAAACACCGGTTGACGAGCCCCGATGGCGTCAGCACGTCCACGATATCGATGACAAAACTGACGTTGATCTTTTTGTTGCTTGGCGTCGGATACGCCGCCGTCAGAAGAACAATTTTTATCGTCTACCCGTCTATTCTCAGCGATGGCATGTTTAATTTTATCGTCATGCAAACGCTGTTCTATGTGCCGTTCTTTATGCTCGGCGCGCTGGCGTTTATCAATCCGCAGTTGAAAGCACTGTTCACAACGCCCTCGCGCAGCTGCACGTTAGGCGCGGCATGCGCTTTTATGGCTTATCTGCTCAATCAACGCTATGGAAACGGCGATGCCTGGATGTATGAAACCGAATACGTGATAACAATGGTGATGGGACTGTGGATGGTTAACGTCGTTTTCTCGCTCGGCCACCGTTTATTGAATTTCCAGTCAGCCCGTGTCACCTATTTTGTCAATGCATCACTGTTTATCTATCTGGTGCATCATCCGTTAACGCTGTTTTTCGGCGCCTATATCACACCGCACATTACATCAAACCTGCTGGGTTTTCTCTGTGGGCTGCTGTTTGTTGTCGGGATTGCGGTAATATTGTACGAAATCCACTTGCGGATACCGGTGCTGAAGTTCCTCTTTTCAGGGAAACCCATCGTTAAGCAGGATAAAAGCAAGGCCATTGCCGGATAGCAGGCCTGTCATTGCATGGTTCAGAGCAACCATTCAATCGGTAATACAGAGGCCAGCCTCACCAGAACCCGCTTCCAGAATCCTGTGGCGGGTTCTTTTTTCACTACCCGCTCACTGCCGCCAGGACAATCTACCCAGTTTATCCGGCCCCAGCGGTCCAGGCGCAATTGCCAGGCCACATCACGCTGGCTTTGCATAAAGCGTTTATGAATCAATGACGCCAGCACTTCACTCTCAATCACAAATCCCATTTCAGTATTGAGCAACGTTGAGCGCGGATCAAAATTAAGCGAGCCGATGAAGACTTTGCGGCCATCAATGCTGAAGGTTTTCGCATGCAGACTAGAGCCTGAATTGCCGGTCAACCCGCGATCGTGTACCACCGTACCGCGATCGCGGGTTGGTTTTAGCTCATACAGTTCTACACCATAGCGCAGCAATTTTTTCCGCCAGCGCGCATATCCTGCATGCACAATTGCCACATCATTCGCGGCCAGCGAGTTAGTTAAAATAGCAATCTTTACCCCTTTTCGGACCAGGCGCAGGAGTTGTGCGACTCCGGCACGTGTCGGCACAAAGTAAGCGGAAATAATATCAATACGCTCAGTGGGTGAGCCCATGACGTCAAACAAACGCTGCGGTAATAGCGAGTGACGCGGCGCTTTCCCCTCTCCTTTTGCCGGATCGTCACTGAGCAGGCGCGTTTTGGCCCAAATCAGCGACAGTGAACCCTGGTCAAGATGCGTCATAAACTGGCTGGTCTCCAGTTTGTGCAAATAGCGTCGGGTAATATCGTCGTTATACCAGAATTCAGGCAGTTCAATGCGTTGAGTCGTTTCTGGTTCAGACAACTCCAGGACTCTTTGTAACGTTGAAACTGACTGACATTGCCAGTATCGCTCAAAATCATCCGCGACCTCTTTCACCACTGGACCGATGGCCATCACGTCAAGATCGGAAAACAACGGTTCTTCACCCGCACCGAAATAGGCATCTCCGATATTACGCCCGCCGACCAGCGTCACTACACCGTCCGCGGTATAACTTTTATTGTGCATGCGGCGATTGAGCCGGGCGAAATCGGTTAAATACCCCAATGCGCGAAGGATGCGAAATGAAAAGGGATTAAACAGGCGGACTTCAATATTTGGATGGTTATCCAACAGACGCAGCGTGTCATCAAGGCCCGGAGTGTTGTTATCATCCAACAGCAAACGAACCCGTACCCCGCGTTTCGCCGCGGCCAGCAGAACAGAAAACAGCAGCAGCCCGGACATGTCGTTCTCCCAGATGTAATACTGCACATCCAGCGTTCGTTCCGCCATTTCTGTCAGCCGATAACGGGCTGCGAAAGCATCCAGACTGTCATCCAGTGCCAGAATGCCGCACTGGTCCGGATAGCTTGCGCACAATGGGGTAATGGCACGCTCAAGTCGCGTCATATCAGGCCGTGTTATCATCGCCTTGTTGGGTGAGTAATCTCTTGTATAACCTGGCATTTTCCTCATCAAAACACACGAAGTAGATTTGATCAGGTAGCGCACGGCGGGTGATAAATTTTTGCACCGTATTCACCGCAATCTCCGCCGCCGCTGCACGTGGATATCCGTAGGCTCCGGTGCTGATAGCCGGGAACGCAATGGATTGATAGCCATTGGCCAGTGCCAGTTGTAATGAATTGCGATAGGCCTCTTCAAGGCGTTCTGCTTCATGATGATCGCCGCCCTGCCAGACGGGCCCAACAGTGTGGATCACCGCTTTGGCGGGAAGATTTCCCGCCAGGGTGATAACCGCATGGCCGGTTGGGCATTCGCCCTGTTGCTGTAATACCTGTTTGCAGGCCTCCAACAGTGCAGGTCCAGCGACGCGATGAATCGCTCCATCAACGCCACCGCCGCCCAGCAACGAGGAGTTGGCCGCATTGACAATCACATCAACGGCGATTGTCGTAATGTCGCCCTGTAAAACATGAACACGCGATTGCATAAGTTCCCCCTGACAAAACACTCTCCGTTAAGTGTACAGCAGGGTTTTCTATGAAATCTCACTTTTTAACTATACAGGTGCATATCTACGCCAGAACGATTCATTTATATTCAATATTAAGAATTGCCAGATTTTTCTGTTCATTAAGGTACTGCATTCTCATACTGGCAATTTGCTGGAGGCTTTCAGGGGCCATCGTTATCTGTTGTGTGTTATAGCGACTACTCCGTAACTTGCCATCACGTATACATGACACTTCAATCTGCTGTTGTTGCGAGCTCACATCACAAGGCGATTCAACTATTGCGCCACGAAAATGGATAATCCCGCCAGATGTGATTTGCTGCGCCGTTGCGGGGAAGATAAAAAAAGAAGTAACACATAAACTGGTACTTAAAATACGTTTTAATAAGGTGCTCATAAGGGTTCCTCAATGATAAACCATCCTTGAGGGATCGAAGTGATCCTTCACCGCTGCGATTAACGACCAAATAAAAACGTTTTCACGTCTCTATATTCATAGAACAGCACCGCTTTCCCAGCCACACCTTTAAAGCAAATACAGCAAAAAATCATGAGCGATTGCTTGAATCAGGCCACTGCTGGGACAGATGCAATGACTGCCCATCCGAAACGGTAACGACAATGTTGACCGTATCTTCAGGTGAAATATTAAAGCTCAGTTTTGTTAATTCAATCGGCCGATTAGCAGGGATCGACAGGCTTGTTTTCTGTTGCGTTTGGCTTTGCCCCCCCGACCCTTTACGTATGGCAAGAACTTGTACCTCGCACACGCAGGGTTGCGATAATGTCACCTGCGGAATAATGGTATACATCTCACCTTGCTGGGTTGTATTAAAGGTTATTTGATTTGAAAGCACGGCAATGAGTAATAGCGTATGCATAATATGCTCCCGAAAAAAAACAGGGCTTTCGCCCTGTTTATTATCAGTTATAAAACTGAATTAGTGCTGGTTAGCTGTCGCATTGTTGCCATAACCAACCTGCTGAATCAGAACATTCGAGTCAGATGCAGTCTGATTAACCACCGCACCATTACGACCACCGAACTGAGTTACACTGATGTCAGCATTTTTTGCATTCCACTGATTGATATCAGCGCTGTTCTGGAAGCCAGTCTGTTTCAGGCTAATGGTACTGTCATCAGCACCTTGCCCGACGGTAGCACCGTTACCATGTCCGTGTTGTGTGATGGTCACGTCTGATTTACGTGCATCACTTTGCAGCGCATTCGCAACGTTACTTGACCCATATTGGTAAATACTCAATGAAGAGTCCGGGCCATAATTACTACCGCCACCATGATGATTGCCGCCCCATTGCGGAACAACACCAGCCAGAGCACTGCCAGAAACTACGATTGCTGCGAATGCTGCCACTTTTAAAAGTTTCATGGTAAACCCCCATCGGATTGATTTAAACGTCGTTTACGGATTAGCGTTGAGTAACGCGAATTGCCATTTGCGACTGTCTCTGCACCACAACTGCTGTTTTTTGTGTACCGTACTGGGTAATATTTGCTTTATTACCAGAACCTTTCTGGATAATCATCGCTGTATTACCGTAAGAACTTTGTTTAATACTCGCATCATTGGAGCTGCCCGTTTGATCAATATATGCAAAATTATATGATCCTGTCTGATCTGTTCTCGCCCGGTTACCTGAACCTTCTTGCGAAATGACCGACAATAACTTGCTGCCCTCCTGGCGAGTATTTGCACTGTTAGCAGTGCCAACCTGACCAATAATGGCTGCCTGATTAAATGAAGACTTACTTAATTCATTTACCGCAAAGTTATATTCTGAATTAGCTAAATCATAACTGGTTGCGGATGCAATCCCAGGCACACCCAGTATTGTAAACATCATAAATAACAACTTGTTTTTCATGCTGTCACCCTGGACCTGGTCGTACATGAAGTTAAATTAATTACCACTCAAATTGTTGTTAACATGACTTACATTTGTTAACGCCACGTTACGATGAAGAGTATGTCCGTTGAAACATTTTAAATAACTCACCCGCGAGTGGTATTTTGATATCCAGATTCACCCCAAAGTACTAATTAACAGTGAATAACACCGCTACAGGTATAGGTTTTATTTTTATTTCTCAATCAGAAATGAATTTCTATGCAGTCACTGAAAAAGTGCATTTTCCGCGATTTCAGGGCTTCGCAGCACCGTGTCGCGATAGTCATCGATGCAAGTCGTGACAAAGGTCAGTTTTTTCCTCTTAAAATTGTCCAACGTAAAGTGGGACAAAGAATTTAGAATTCATTAGAAATCTAAAACTCGCTAATCATTAATTAAAACCTTATAAATCAATAAATTATTATAATTTGTATGATTTTTTAAATCTATGCAGTAACGGTAAAATGTACAACTTTCCTATCAAATCTAAACTCCAATAAAACCTAAAAATCACATTTTAATATATAATTTTACATCCTGTTACATGTTTAACACTTGCTTTAAGATTTGTAATAGCTAGATTGAAATCAGTTGAAGTCCATTTGTTTTAATATTTTCCCCCCTTTGGGTCGATATTTTATTTCTACACAGCAGTGCAGCATCTGTCAGTACTTCTGGTGCCTCTATTTTAGTAGAGACAGCTGTCAGGTGTGCGACTAAAAAGTGGAGTTTCATCATGTTTAATGAAGTCCATAGCATTCATGGTCATACATTATTGTTGATCACGAAACCTTCTTTGCAGGCAACTGCATTATTACAACATTTAAAACAATCACTGGCGCTAACCGGAAAACTACATAATATTCAACGTTCTCTGGATGATATTTCCTCCAGCTGCATTGTTTTACTGGATATGATGGAGGCAGATAAAAAACTGATCCATTACTGGCAAGATAATTTGAGCAGAAAAAACAACAATATAAAGACGTTATTGTTGAATACCCCTGATGACTACCCTTATCGGGATATCGAAAACTGGCCACATATCAATGGCGTGTTTTACGCAACTGAAGACGAACAGCGTGTTGTTAGCGGCTTGCAGGGCGTCTTACGCGGTGAATGTTACTTCACGCAAAAGCTTGCCAGTTATCTGATCACGCATTCTGGAAATTATCGTTATAACAGCACGGAATCAGCGCTGCTGACACACCGTGAAAAAGAGATACTTAATAAATTGCGTATCGGCGCCTCAAATATTGAAATCGCTCGCTCACTATTTATCAGTGAAAATACGGTAAAAACACATCTTTATAATCTTTTCAAAAAGATAGCTGTCAAAAATCGTACGCAGGCGGTCTCATGGGCCAATGATAACCTCAGGCGATAAAGCCATGAAACGCT
>NZ_SZWR01000010.1:566498-586599 GCF_005280875.1 Citrobacter sp. wls827 | reverse complement strand
AGTCTTTGCAGGCCAGTTCGCAAGTTTTGCAACCGGTGCAACGGCTGGAATCAATAAAAAATCCATACTGGGTTGTCATCGGTTACTCCTTACACCTTTTCAACCTGAACAAGGTTCGTATGTGATGGGTTCCCCTTAGCGAGAGGAGAAGGTCGCTGGGTCGTCAGCACGTTAATACAACCGCCCTGATCCACACGTTTCACATCCGGGTCATACCAGGCGCCCTCACCCAGCGCTACAACGCCAGGCATCATACGTGGGGTAACTTTAGCCTCAATATGCACTTCGCCACGGTCGTTAAAGATACGTACCTTGTCACCGTTGTTAATACCACGTCGTTGTGCATCCATCGGGTTAATCCACATTTCCTGGCGACAGGACGCTTTCAGAACGTCAACGTTGCCATAGGTCGAGTGGACGCGAGATTTATAATGGAAGCCCGTTAATTGCAGAGGGAATTTTTCCACCAGTGGATCGTTTAAGCTTTCAAAGCCCGGTGTATAAATCGGTAATGGATCGATCACATCGCCTTCCGGCAGTTCCCAGGTTGCAGCGATTTCTGCCAGCGCTTGAGAATAAATTTCAATCTTACCTGACGGCGTGGTAAGCGGATTGGCTTTGGGGTCCTCACGAAATGCTTTATACGCCACGTGATGTCCTTCAGGATCACGCTGCTTAAAGATGCCCTGCTTACGGAACTCTTCAAATGTCGGCAGTTCCGGTATAGCCTTGCGCGACTGTTCATACAGATGACGCATCCACTCTTCCTGAGTACGGCCTTCCGTGAACTGTTGCTCGACGCCAAGGCGTTTCGCCAGCTCGCTGGTCATTTGGTAGATAGTCTTGCATTCAAAGCGTGGTTTGATCGCCTGATCGGTGAAAATCACGTAGGACATATTCCCGCAAGATGCATCCAGCGCGAAGTCCATCTGCTCAGAGGCCGTGCAGTCCGGCAGCAGAATATCGGCATATTTCGCCGAGGAGGTCATATGACAATCAATAACGACGATCATTTCACACTTCTTATCATCCTGCAGGATTTCATGCGTGCGGTTGATATCAGAGTGCTGGTTAATCAAGCAGTTACCGGCATAGTTCCAGATCATCTTAATCGGAACATCGAGCTTATCCTTACCACGAACACCGTCGCGCAGCGCCGTCATTTCCGGACCACGCTCAATCGCATCCGTCCACATAAACATTGAGATACTGGTTTCGACGGGGTTTTCCAGCGTTGGCATACGCTCAAACGGTAAATCGTATGATCCCTCACGTGCACCGCTGTTGCCGCCGTTAATACCAACGTTGCCGGTGAGAATGGCCAACATCGAAATGGCACGGGTCGCAATCTCACCGTTGGCGTGACGCTGCGGCCCCCAACCCTGGCTAATGTAGGCGGGTTTCGCGCTACCAATTTCACGCGCCAACTTAACAATTCGTTCAGCAGGAATACCGGTTATCTGCGCAGCCCATTCCGGGGTCTTCGCGATACCGTCTTTACCCTGACCGAGAATATACGCCTTATAATGACCGTTCTTCGGCGCTCCCGCCGGGAGAGTTTTTTCGTCATAGCCCACGCAGTACTTATCGAGGAACGGTTGATCAACCATATTCTCGCTGATCAGTACATAGGCAATACCGTTAACCAGCGCTGCATCTGTACCCGGTCGAATGGGAATCCATTCATCTTCACGACCCGCACCGGTATCCGTGTAGCGGGGATCGATTATGATCATGCGGGCATTAGATTTCTGCCGCGCCTGTTCAAGGTAGTAGGTCACCCCACCACCGCTCATACGAGTTTCGCCTGGGTTATTACCAAACAGGACAACGAGCTTACTGTTTTCAATGTCAGACGGGCTGTTACCGTCAGCCCATCCGCCATAGGTATAGTTCAGTCCTGCCGCGATTTGCGCAGAAGAATAATCCCCATAGTGGTTCAGGTAACCGCCGCAACAGTTCATTAAACGTGCCACCAGCGTTTTACCCGGCGGCCATGAGCGCGTCATCGTGCCGCCCAGCGTGCCGGTACCGTAGTTCAGATAGATAGACTCGTTACCGTAGTCTTTAATCAGACGCTGCATATTGCTGGCGATGATATCGTAGGCTTCATCCCAACTGATGCGCTCAAATTTACCTTCGCCGCGTTTGCCGACACGCTTCATTGGGTATTTCAGACGATCGGGATTATAGACGCGACGGCGCATAGAGCGCCCACGCAGACAGGCGCGTACCTGGTGCAGACCGTCATAGTTGTCATCACCGGTGTTGTCGGTTTCGACATACTTTATTTCACCGTCTACCACATGCATACGCAGCGGACAGCGGCTACCACAGTTCACCGTACACGCGCTCCAGATCACTTTCTCATTAATCTGTGTTGGATTGAGGGCTTCTGCGGCATTTGCGATACGGGTAAATGGCAGGGTAAACGCGCTACTGGCCACCGCCAGTCCGCCTATCGCCGTCGTTTTCACCAGACCGCGGCGACTAACCTCAGCTGCCAGTACGGCATCGGGGATCTTAGTTTTCATAGTGGCTCACTCTGCTGCTCACAATAAACAAAAAGGGAATGTTCGTTGTATAGTCGTTTATATATCGATACTATCGTTATACAGACCGTTATATATCGAATTTATGCAAAGACAGAGATAAATACTGACTTTCATTCGAAGGCAGTATTACCACTAATGGAGTAAGGGTTATTGTCCGGCATCAAACGGGCGTAAAAAAAGCGCCCTGAGGCGCTTTTTTAGCAAGGAAAAATGACTTAACCGATGAATTCCAGGCCATTCATGTACGGACGTAATACTTCCGGTACCTGAATACGGCCATCAGCTTGCTGGTAGTTTTCCATAACGGCAACCAGCGTACGTCCCACTGCCAGACCAGAGCCGTTCAGTGTATGCACTAAACGTGTTTTCTTGTCAGATTTGCTACGACAACGCGCCTGCATGCGACGAGCCTGGAAATCCCACACATTGGAGCAGGAGGAAATTTCACGATAGGTATTCTGTGCAGGGATCCACACTTCCAGATCGTAGGTTTTGCATGCGCCGAAGCCCATGTCGCCTGTGCACAGGATGATCTTGCGATACGGCAGCCCCAGCAGTTGCAGGACCTTCTCAGCATGGCCGGTCATCTCTTCCAGCGCGTCCATCGAATCTTCCGGACGAACAATCTGCACCATCTCGACTTTATCGAACTGGTGCATACGGATCAGACCACGAGTGTCACGACCGTAAGAACCCGCTTCGGAACGGAAGCACGGCGTATGTGCAGTCATTTTGATTGGCAGCGCATCTTCGTCGATGATTTCGTCGCGTACCAGGTTGGTCAGCGGCACTTCTGCCGTTGGGATCAGCGCATAGTTGCTGCTGTCAGCTTCTTCATCCAGCGGACGCGTATGGAACAAGTCACCAGCAAATTTCGGCAGTTGGCCAGTGCCGTACAGCGTGTCATGGTTAACCAGATACGGGACGTAGTTTTCGCTGTAACCATGCTGCTCAGTGTGCAGATCCAGCATAAACTGAGACAGCGCACGGTGCATACGCGCAATCTGCCCTTTCATGACTACAAAACGAGAGCCGGTCAGTTTAACCGCAGCGGCGAAATCAAGACCCGTGTGCATTTCACCCAAGGTAACGTGATCGCGCACTTCGAAATCGAACTCGCGCGGTGTACCCCAGCGGCTGACTTCAACGTTGTCATTTTCATCTTTACCCACCGGAACTTCGTCCGCTGGCAGGTTAGGAATAGTCAGCGCAATATCGCGGATCTCGGCCTGTAAGGTATCAAGTTCAGCTTTCGCGGCATCCAGCTCTTCGCCCAGTTTGTTCACTTCCAGACGTAAAGACTCGATATCTTCCCCGCGCGCTTTTGCCTGGCCGATGGATTTCGATCGAGAGTTACGCTCTGCCTGCAGGTTTTCAGTTTGTACCTGCAGAACTTTACGACGCTCTTCAAGAGCGCGCAGCTTATCTACATCCAGCTTAAAGCCCCGGCTTGCCAGTTTTTCTGCGACTGCGTCTGGCTCATTACGCAGCAGATTGGGATCGAGCATGCTTATCCTGTGCTTATCGAATTAAAATAGGAGAAAGTGACCACAGCCTGCGGTCACAGGGATACATCGACAACATTACCGCAACGATAACACTAACGGTAGCGTTTTATAGGGCTATTTTGATCCTGTCCGGCGAGCCAGGCGAGCTTTTCGCCAATCTTGCCTTCAAGACCTCTGTTTGTCGGGTGATAATAGCGCGTTTGTGCCATTTCCTGCGGGAAGTACTCTTCTCCGGCAGCATAGGCATTTGGCTCATCATGAGCGTAACGATATTCCTGACCGTAGCCCATCTCTTTCATCAGCTTCGTCGGCGCATTACGCAGGTGGACAGGCACGTCGTAATCCGGACGTTCCCGGGCATCAGCCAGCGCGGCTTTAAAGGCGGTGTAAACCGCATTACTCTTCGGCGCACAGGCCAGATAAACAATCGCCTGAGCAATCGCGCGTTCACCTTCCGCTGGCCCCACGCGGGTAAAGCAATCCCATGCGGAAATCGCCACCTGCATGGCGCGAGGATCGGCATTGCCTACATCTTCAGAGGCAATCGCCAGACAACGACGGGCAACGTACAGCGGATCGCCGCCAGCGGTGATGATACGCGCATACCAATAAAGCGCCGCATCCGGAGCGCTTCCGCGAACTGACTTGTGTAATGCGGAGATGAGATCGTAAAAACGATCGCCTTTATTATCGAAACGCGCGCTGCGTTCACCAGCAATTTCAGTGAGCAACTCTGCTTTCAATACGCGCTTGCCGGAATCATCAACTTCGGCCATATCGGCCATCATTTCCAGCGTATTCAGCGCCCGGCGCGCATCACCATTAACCAGTTCGGCAATCGCCCGACGTGTCTCCGGCGGCAGTACGATATCCTGGCCGCCGTAACCCCGCGCTTTGTCTGACATCGCCTGGTCCAGCACCTGTTCAATATCGTCGGTGGTTAATGATTTCAGTAAGTAAACGCGTGCACGTGACAGCAGCGCCGAGTTCAGCTCAAACGAGGGGTTTTCAGTGGTCGCGCCAATAAACGTGATGGTACCGTCTTCAATATGCGGTAAAAACGCATCCTGTTGGCTTTTATTAAAACGGTGAACTTCGTCCACAAACAGGATCGTACGCTGGCCAGCGTTACGGTTCTGACGCGCACGCTCAATCGCTTCACGAATTTCTTTTACACCAGACGTAACCGCCGAAATACGTTCAACATCGGCGTTGGCGTAACGGGCAATCACTTCGGCAAGCGTGGTTTTGCCCGTCCCCGGCGGCCCCCATAAAATCATGGAGTGCAGGTGCCCGGCCTCAATAGCACGTGGCAAAGGTTTGCCCGCAGCCAGCAGATGCTGCTGGCCGATATACTGCGCTAAATTTTCTGGCCGCATACGCGCGGCCAGTGGCTGAAAAGTATTATCAGAAAAGTCGAGCGACAGATTGCTCACTCACACGCCTCTACTTACGTTGATCGTCAACCGTTACACCTTGCGGCGGGGTAAAGGTGAATTTGGAAGGTTCGATCGCACCATTCTGCTGAGATTTCAGCTGATAGCTGCTGCGCTGATCGTCTTGTTCAACGGCGCTAAACTGGTGGATCGTCCCGTCACGCCCAACATTGATCGTAAACTGCTTCAGGTTACCGCTGCTGGTTTTAGGTGTCAGCACGAAATCATCGCCGTTTTGCTTAATGTTGTACTGCTGCCAGTCGCTGGCCTGGTTACGCGCGATCAGCATGAACGGCGTATTGCCCGTGGCGTCTTTCAGCCAGGTCGCCGTCGCCTGTTCAACAAACGGGTTAAAGAACCACAGCGTTTTCCCATCGGAAACCAGGATGCTTTCGTCAGGCTGTGTCATATGCCAGTTAAACAGATTCGGACGTTTAACCCATAAATCACCCTGGCCTTCCTGCACCGCTGCGCCGCTACCATCCGTTACCTTCTGGGTAAAACTGGCGTGGAAGCTGCTGACTTTATCCAGACGGCTTTTCAGGTCGCTGGCGGCGTCAGCCCAAACGCTGCTCACCACAAAGCTCGACAGTAATGCACAGGTGATTGCGATTCTTTTCATCGTTATTCCTCAAAATACGTCACTCCCAACGGGGAGCTCCTTCTGCTATCCATTTCAGGCCAAAAATCAGCATGAGGAAAGTAGAAAATACTGAATTACTTAACTTTGCAATCAATCAAAGGGCGGTGGAGCCAGCACTTCACGATTGCCATTATGTCCCTGCTCACTGACAATTCCCTGCGCTTCCATCTGTTCAATGATGCGCGCCGCACGGTTATAGCCAATGCGGAACTGGCGCTGGACGCCTGAGATGGAGGCTTTGCGCTTCTGGGTAACAAAATTCACCGCCTGATCGAACAGCGGATCCAGCTCTTCCCCACCGTCAAAACCACCACCACCACCTTCACTCTCGGTGTCTGAGGTGATGCCTTCCACGTACTGTGGACGACCACGCGCTTTCCAGTCCTGCACGACCGCGTGAACTTCCTCATCGCGCACAAAAGCACCATGTACACGCACTGGAATCGTTGAGTTTGGCGCAGAATAGAGCATATCACCCATGCCTAGCAGGGATTCAGCCCCCCCCTGATCAAGAATGGTACGAGAGTCAATCTTACTCGACACAGTAAACGCTATACGCGTCGGGATATTTGCTTTGATAAGCCCAGTGATAACGTCAACCGACGGACGCTGGGTTGCCAGCACCAGGTGGATACCTGCCGCACGCGCTTTTTGCGCCAGACGGGCAATCAGTTCTTCCACTTTTTTACCGACAGTCATCATCAGGTCAGCAAATTCATCGACCAGAACCACAATATACGGTTCTTTTTTCAGCACCGGATGGGTGACATCCATGCTATCGCCTGGTTTCCAGTACGGATCCGGGATTGGACGTCCCATACGATCTGCTTCCGCAATCTTCTCGTTGTAGCCCGCAAGGTTACGCACTCCCAGCGCTGACATCAGCTTATAGCGGCGTTCCATTTCATTAACGCTCCAGCGCAAGGCATTGGCTGCGTCTTTCATATCCGTAACGACTTCAGTCAGCAGATGCGGGATACCTTCATAAACCGACAGCTCGAGCATTTTCGGGTCGATCATGATAAAGCGAACATCTTCCGGCTGCGCCTTGTAGAGCATGCTGAGGATCATGGCGTTGACCCCAACAGATTTACCCGACCCCGTGGTACCTGCCACCAACAGATGCGGCATCTTGGCCAAATCGGCAGTCACAGGTTCACCAGCAATGTCCTTGCCGAGAACGACAGTAAGCGGTGACGGATTATCACGGAATTTCGCGTTATCCAGTACTTCACGCAGATAGACGGTCTGGCGTTTTTTGTTCGGTAACTCCAGTCCGACATACGGTTTACCTGGAATAACCTCCACTACACGAACTGCTGCGGTTGATAGCGAGCGCGCCAGGTCTCGGGAAAGGTTAGAAATACGCGCAGCTTTAACACCCGGTGCCAGATTTAGCTCAAAACGGGTAATCACCGGTCCGGGCGAGTAGTTCACCACATCGGCTTTAATACGGAAATCAGCCAGACGCGCTTCCACCAGACGCGCCATTTGCTCCAGCGCGAATGTATCTATTGGCTCAACTTCCGCCGGTGGTGGGGTGAGCAGATCCAGCGATGGCAGCAGTGTCGTCGGACGCTGTACAGGGCGGCTGTCGCCATTACGCATCAATAACGGATGGATCAGGCTTTCCTGCGGCGGCGGTGTGCCAGGCTGCGGTGGCTGCTGATAATGATGCTGCGGTGCAACAGGCTGCGGCGGCTGCTGATAATGCTGCTGCGGTGCGACAGGCTGCGGCGGCTGCTGATAATGCTGCTGCGGTGCAACAGGCTGTGGCGGCTGCTGATAATGCTGCTGCGGTGCGACAGGCTGTGGCGGCTGCTGGTAATGCTGCTGCGGTGCGACAGGCTGTTGATACTGTGGCGTAGGTTCCGGCATCACGCTGGGGGTAAACAGCGGCTCATGCGGCCCCTCATCCACTAACGCTTTCATTGGTGAGAATTCAAAATCATCAAGCGAGAATGGATTCGCCCCGGCAGGCTGTGCGCCGGAATAACGTTGCTGTTGGGAAGAAGCGAACTGACGCGCCAGTTCCGCTTCTGCGGCTGAATCTTCGTCATCAGTGTGATTGGTATCATCCTGATACTCTTCGCCATAGCGGTGCTGCTGCGACTGGGCAAACTGACGCGCCAGCTCATCCTGCTGCATTGCATCAATTTCATCGTCACTGTATTGCGCGTCCGAATCAAGCTGCTCTTCGCGCGCTTTCTCTTCCGCCATACGTTGTGACGGCAACTTAATGCCATATGAAGCCAACTCACGGCGTGTCGGGACACGCACACGATTAGGGCGCGGCAGTTGAGGGCCAATTCCCTCTTTCACCTGCGGACGCGGCGCACCGCCACCCGCAAGGCTAAAGACAGGCGCTGCGGCAGCGGCTCCCGATCCCAAAGCGGCACTTTTTACACCTGCAGCCAGCGGCGCAACGGCAGCAACAGACTCAACGGGAGGTATGGATGCTGTTGGCATAGACGGTGCAGCGGGTTTCACCCGCTCAGGCTCTTGCACGGGTTCTGGAATCGGCTGATACCAGGCAGCTAGCTGCTCACGCTCACGCGCGCGTTTTTCTTCCACTTCTTCAAAATAGTAGAGCGGTGGACGTGCTGGCTTCACCTCTTCAACGACAGGCTCAGGCTCGGCAACCGACGGCTGTTCCACCACGGGCTGCTGATGAACCACGGGTTGTTGCTGCACGGTGTCTTGATGATAGACAGGCTG
This sequence comes from Citrobacter sp. wls827, assembly GCF_005280875.1. NCBI lineage: Bacteria > Pseudomonadati > Pseudomonadota > Gammaproteobacteria > Enterobacterales > Enterobacteriaceae > Citrobacter > Citrobacter sp. wls827. The sequence goes on along the minus strand of NZ_SZWR01000010.1, from coordinate 577,739 downwards.
CGGTTCAAGCGGCGCACTCTGCTGGTAAACCGGTTCTGGTTGCCAGGCGGGCTCCACCACTGGCTCAGGTGCTTGCCACGGCATTGCCGGTTGCGGCATCGTCGGCTGTTCATAGCCAGCTTCGGCAACTGGCGGTACAGAATATGGCATCTGCGGTTCAACCGGGGCAGGTTGCTGCCAGGGTTCATAAGGCTGAACCGGCGGCTGCGCGTACTGAACGGGCTGTGGGTAACCTTCCGGCGCTGGCGCGATAACCGCTTCACCGGTTTGCGGAGCCGGTGCGGATTGCCATGCCACAGCAGGAGTGGGTTGCTCTAAAACGGTTCCCGGTACTGACGCAGGTTGCAACAGCGGGTCGACTGGCGCACTCCAGGCCTGAGTTGTCGCAGTGGCAGTGGCGGCCGCCGCCGCGGTGACCGGCTCAGTCACTGAATGGCCGTTTAATAGCGGGTCGAATTCATCGTATTCAGGCAATGTGGCACGATTGCCTGAGAACAACACATCGTCAGGATCGGCTACAACGCCACGCGCGCTGTATTCAATTTCGTCTTCATCATCCATGCGCTTGCCGGAGAACAGCGCGGCATCAGTGTGACGCCCAAGTGGATTGGTGAACTTCTCTGCCAGCCGTTTACGGCGCGCTAACGCTCCGCGCAGAATACGTGCCCGTCGGGATTCATGTGGGGTGCCATCAACGGCGTCGACCGACTCTTCATCATCTTCATATTCTTCGTCATCGACCCAGGTATCATCGCGACGAGTACGATTGCTGGCAAATGTCAGAATATTCAGTAACCAGCCACCCAGTTTTTCGGCAATGCTCACCCATGACCAGCCAGTAAACAGCGTTAAACCCGCGGCCCAGATACATAACAGCGCAAGCGTACCGCCACTGCTGTGCAGCAGGGGTTGCAGCGTAGTACTGAGCAGGCTGCCAATAACGCCGCCAGAGGCAAAATACCAGATGTCATCGGCATTGATTGCGGCAAGCCCGCAAGAGGTGAGGATCAGCGCCAGAACGCCAATAATACGCAGCGATACGGCGAAGTAATCGACGTATTCGTCGCTGGCCTGATGTCGCCAGGCAAACCAGCAGCCACCGACGATTATCACGGGGATAGTGTAAGCCATGACACCAAAAATGAAGAACAGCGTATCCGCCAGCCATGCTCCGGGTATTCCGCCCAGATTATGGATAGGCTCGTGCCATGCGGTTTGCGACCAACTGGGGTCCGAAGGGTTAAAGCTGAGTAATGCTGCCATCAACCAGACGGCAAAAAGGGCAATAAGAATCAGCAACGCTTCCAGAAGTCGGCGCCCGCTGCTTAACTTCGTCAATGTGACGTCTTTGTCTTCAGTGTATTCCTGGCTCAAAAACGGCTCTCCAGGTTTCAGGCTTTTCCTGCCCGATGCTAAAACGGACAACAGCACCGGGTTACCCCGGCACTGTTGCTGTATGGATTAACAGGAGTGTAATCAAACTGCGTCGATTTTGCACCTGTTCCGTGTTAGCGCGTCTTAATTACCAGACGATTGCTCTGTTTGACTTCTTCCATTACCACGTAAGTACGTGTGTCATTCACGCCAGGCAGACGCAGCAGGGTTTCCCCCAGCAGCTTACGGTATGCCGACATATCCGGTACGCGTGTTTTCAGCAGATAGTCGAAATCACCGGAAACCAAATGACACTCTTGAATTTCTTCAAGTTTTTGTACTGCAGAGTTAAATTGCTCAAACACATCCGGGGCGCCACGATTCAGAGTAATCTCAACAAAAACCAGAAGTGATGCATCCAGATAATGCGGGTTTAACAGCGCTGTATAGCCCTGAATAAAACCCTGTCTTTCCAACCGACGCACACGCTCAAGGCAGGGCGTTGGAGAAAGTCCCACTCGTTTTGAAAGCTCGACGTTAGAAATACGCCCATCCTTTTGCAGCTCATTAAGAATGTTACGATCGATACGGTCGAGATCTTTGCCAGGGCGCTTCTTACTATCTACCATTATTATTGTCTCTCTGTATTCCTTCCCTACTCCTGCCTGACTCTATTAACATCACTGTTCAGAGTCGCTACCCATCACAATAAACCGCAACCCAGAGGGATTTACGGTGCGCAATGCCTGGGTTTATGGTGAGAAGACCGTTGCCTGTCGGCGGCTATCGACATCACGAATGGCATCTGTCCACACCATGCGTAGATTTCACTAACCCGGTAAACATGGTATCTACATGCATGATTATGCAGCATATACATGACACAGTTTTTTTCTTCCTTGAATGTTTTCGCAAAACAGCAGGTGATTGTCAAAGCAAAACATCGATTTTTAGTACAACATGCCAGTTATTCATTGGGAGTGATGGAAAATCGTCATTTTATCACCTTATAACTGACCGATTTTAAGTAGAAATCATTATATCTCCGTCATAGTTCACGTCACCTGTGCGTTGGCTTCACGCGGGCCCCCAACTCGAATAAATTAGAGAGGCGCATTACCCTCAATTTTGCCCATCATCGGTTTCCGCTATTACACATATTGTTAACAAAATCGCCATACTCTTTTTTTACGACTGCAAATTCCCTACAATCCTGCCCATTGCCTACCAACAACTATGGGGATCTCATGGGCACGACCAAACACAGTAAACTTCTTATTCTGGGTTCAGGCCCTGCGGGCTATACCGCCGCCGTCTACGCTGCGCGTGCAAACCTGCAGCCGGTGCTGATTACCGGTATGGAAAAAGGTGGTCAGTTGACCACGACAACAGAAGTGGAGAACTGGCCTGGCGATCCAAACGATCTCACTGGCCCGCTGCTGATGGAGCGCATGCACGAGCACGCAACGAAATTTGAAACGGAGATCATCTTCGATCACATCAGCAAGGTAGATCTGCAACACCGCCCTTTCCGTCTCACCGGAGACAGTGGCGAGTACACCTGTGACGCACTGATCATCGCCACTGGTGCTTCAGCACGCTATCTGGGCTTACCTTCAGAAGAAGCCTTTAAAGGCCGCGGCGTCTCCGCCTGCGCAACCTGCGACGGTTTCTTCTATCGTAACCAAAAAGTTGCGGTGATCGGCGGCGGCAACACCGCTGTGGAAGAAGCGTTGTACCTGGCGAATATCGCCTCCGAAGTTCACTTGATTCACCGCCGCGACAGTTTCCGTGCTGAGAAAATCCTCATCAAACGTTTGATGGATAAAGTTGAAAACGGCAACATCGTGCTGCACACGCATCGCACACTGGAAGAAGTGACTGGCGATCAAATGGGTGTAACCGGATTGCGTCTGCGCGATACGCAAAATACTGACAACGTTGAATCTCTCGACGTCGCCGGATTGTTTGTCGCCATCGGCCACAGCCCGAACACGGCTATTTTCGATGGTCAACTTGAACTGGAAAACGGCTATATCAAAGTTCAGTCCGGTATTCACGGCAATGCGACACAAACCAGTATTCCTGGTGTGTTCGCTGCCGGTGACGTGATGGACCATATTTATCGTCAGGCGATTACCTCAGCTGGCACAGGTTGTATGGCCGCCCTTGACGCTGAACGTTATCTCGACGGTTTGGCGGACGCCTGCAAATAGTTTTTACAAATCAGTAACAAAAGTAAAAAAGGCGACTATAAGTCGCCTTTATTTTTGCCCCGTTGTAACATTGTCCTGCCCAAAAATTCCAATAACTCACCTGCTAAGCGTGCAATGAATAAAACCCGTCAAAAAGAGCTTACCCGCTGGTTAAAACAGCAAAGTGTCATTTCTCAACGCTGGCTGAATATTTCACGCCTGTTGGGGTTCGTGAGTGGCCTGTTAATTGTCGCTCAGGCCTGGCTCATGGCTCGGATTCTGCAGCACATGATCATGGAAAATATTCCCCGTGAAGCGCTGCTGTTCCCTTTCGTCGTGCTGGTCTTGATTTTTATCCTGCGGGCGTGGGTTGTCTGGTTACGTGAGCGAATAGGGTTTCACGCGGGTCAACATATTCGTTTTGAGATTCGTCGCCAGGTTCTGGACCGTCTGCAACAGGCGGGGCCAGCATGGATACAGGGGAAGCCTGCCGGAAGCTGGGCCACGCTGATTCTGGAACAGATTGACGATATGCATGACTACTATGCGCGTTATTTGCCGCAAATGGCGCTTGCGGTATGCGTCCCGCTATTGATTGTGGCTGCCGTTTTCCCGTCAAACTGGGTTGCAGCCCTTATCCTGCTGGGAACCGCACCACTGATCCCTCTGTTTATGGCAATGGTCGGTATGGGCGCTGCCGATGCCAACCGGCGTAACTTTCAGGCACTTGCCCGACTCAGCGGTCATTTCCTCGATCGCTTGCGCGGCATGGAAACACTGAGAATTTTTGGTCGCGGCGAAGCGGAGACGGAAAGCATCCGGGCTGCATCGCAGGATTTCCGTCAGCGCACGATGGAAGTGCTTCGCCTTGCATTCCTGTCTTCGGGCGTGCTGGAGTTTTTCACTTCGCTCTCTATTGCACTGGTAGCCGTGTACTTCGGTTTTTCTTATCTCGGCGAGCTTGATTTCGGCCACTACGGAACCGGCGTCACGCTGGCGGCAGGTTTCCTGGCGCTGATTCTGGCACCGGAATTTTTCCAGCCGCTGCGCGATCTGGGGACGTTTTACCATGCCAAGGCGCAAGCGGTAGGCGCTGCCGACAGCCTGAAAACATTCATGGAAACCCCGCTCGCGCATCCTGAGCGTGGCGATATTGAGCTGGCAACCAAAGACGCGGTTTCAATTGAAGCCGAAGATCTGATCATCACCTCACCCGAAGGCAAAGTCCTGGCTGGTCCGCTTAACTTCTCCCTACCCGCAGGCCAGCGCGCGGTGCTGGTTGGGCGTAGTGGTTCCGGTAAGAGCTCGTTGCTGAATGTCCTGTCCGGTTTTCTCTCGTATCAGGGCTCATTGCGTATTAATGGCTTTGAACTTCGTGACTTGTCGCCTGATGCCTGGCGTAAACAACTCTCATGGGTCGGGCAAAACCCGCAGCTTCCGGCTGCTACATTGCGCGAAAATGTGCTGCTGGCATGCCCTGATGCCAGCGAAGAACAGCTACAGGCCGCGCTTGATAGCGCCTGGGTCAGTGAGTTTTTACCGCTGCTTCCTCAGGGTGTGGATACCCCTGTGGGCGACCAGGCAGGCCGACTTTCTGTCGGGCAAGCGCAGCGTGTTGCCGTTGCCCGTGCCTTACTCAACCCGTGTCAGTTACTGCTGCTCGACGAACCCGCAGCCAGTCTTGATGCTCACAGCGAACAACGTGTGATGCAGGCGTTGAATGCGGCATCGCGCCGCCAGACCACGCTGATGGTTACTCACCAGTTGGAAGATCTTGCCGACTGGGACGCTATCTGGGTCATGCAAGACGGTCAGATTGTCGAACAAGGTACCTACGCGCAACTTAGCGCAGCCAGCGGGGCTTTTGCGACATTACTGGCTCACCGTCAGGAGGACATCTAAATGCGCGCTTTGCTACCCTATCTGACGCTGTATAAACGTCATAAATGGATGTTAACACTGGGGATCGTTCTGGCGATCGTTACATTATTGGCAAGCATTGGTTTACTGACACTTTCAGGCTGGTTCCTGTCTGCTTCGGCCGTTGTCGGTGTCACCGGGATTTACAGTTTTAACTACATGCTTCCGGCGGCTGGCGTTCGCGGGGCGGCAATTACCCGAACCGCAGGTCGTTATTTCGAACGACTGGTCAGTCACGACGCGACGTTTCGTGTATTGCAGCATCTGCGTATTTACACCTTCAGCAAATTGCTGCCGCTCTCCCCTGCCGGGCTCGCCCGATACGGCCAGGGCGAACTGCTCAACCGCGTTGTGGCGGATGTCGACACGCTCGATCATCTCTATTTACGCGTGCTCTCCCCGCTGGTTGGCGCGTTTGTCGTTATTGTAGTAGTCACGCTAGGGTTGAGCGTTCTCGATCTCACGCTCGCCATCACCCTTGGCGGTATTATGCTGCTGACTCTGTTTATCTTGCCTCCGTTGTTTTACCAGGCGGGTAAAAGCACCGGGCAGAACCTGACGCATCTGCGCGGGCAATATCGCCAGCAGTTGACTTCCTGGTTACAGGGTCAGGCTGAGCTGACCATTTTTGGCGCCAGTGAACGCTACCGCGCTCAAATGGAAGCCACCGAGCTGCAATGGCATGAAGCCCAGCGTCGTCAGTCCGAATTAACGGCCTTATCTCAGGCTGTCATGCTGCTGATTGGCGCTCTGGCTGTGGTGATGATGTTATGGATGGCTTCAGGTGGCGTAGGCGGAAACACTCAACCAGGCGCACTGATAGCGTTGTTTGTGTTCTGCGCGCTGGCTGCTTTCGAAGCGCTGGCCCCTGTTACCGGCGCATTTCAGCATCTCGGCCAGGTGATTGCTTCAGCACTACGTATTACCGAACTGACAGAACAACAACCAGAAGTCACCTTCCCTGATACGGAAGCTACCGTTTCGCAACAGATTACTCTGACATTGCGTGAGGTGTCTTTCAGCTATCCAGGGCAAACACAAAAAGCTCTGGACACCCTTTCTTTGCTCGCTAAACCTGGTGAACACATTGCGATTCTGGGTCGGACAGGCTGTGGGAAATCAACGTTACTGCAATTATTGACCCGTGCATGGGATCCACAACACGGCGAAATCCTGATTAACGATCGTCCGATTTCAACGCTGAACGAAGCCGCATTGCGCCAATGCATCAGCGTCGTACCACAGCGAGTGCATCTGTTCAGTGCGACATTGCGCGATAACCTGCTGCTGGCTGCGCCACACGCCAGCGATGAAGCGCTATCCGGGATGCTGTGTCGTGTCGGTCTGGAAAAACTGCTTGAAGGTGATGGTCTCAATGCCTGGCTGGGTGAAGGCGGTCGTCAGCTTTCAGGCGGAGAGCTACGCCGTTTGGCTATCGCGCGAGCTTTGCTGCACGATGCGCCGCTGATGCTTCTGGATGAACCTACTGAAGGTCTGGATGCGACAACGGAAAGCCAAATGCTTGAATTGATTAACGATGTGATGCGCAATAAAACCGTACTCATGGTCACACATCGCCTGCGCGGACTGTCGCGATTTAATCAAATAATAGTGATGGACAACGGACGCATAATTGAGCAAGGTAATCACGCAGATCTGTTAGCCAGGCAGGGGCGTTATTACCAGTTTAAGCAACGTCTGTAAGCTATTATTGAACGATCCAACTCGCGTAGTGGAGTTTTGCTGTCATGCGCCTGGTGCAACTGTCCCGCCATTCTATCGCCTTCCCCTCACCGGAAGGCGCTTTACGCGAGCCTAACGGTTTGTTGGCGCTGGGGGGCGATCTCAGCCCTGCCCGCCTGCTAATGGCCTACCAGCGCGGTATTTTCCCGTGGTTTTCTCCTGGCGACCCTATCCTCTGGTGGTCGCCCGACCCACGCGCCATTCTCTGGCCTGATAAATTTCACATAAGTCGCAGCATGAAGCGCTTTCATAAAAATTCGCCTTATCGCGTGACGCTCAATTACGCGTTTGGTCAGGTCATTGAAGGATGTGCAAACGACCGGGAAGAAGGCACCTGGATAACGCATGATGTCGTGGATGCCTATCATCGGCTGCATGAACTTGGACATGCGCACTCTATTGAAGTATGGCGGCAAAATGAATTAGTCGGCGGGATGTACGGCGTTGCGCAAGGTACTCTTTTCTGCGGTGAATCGATGTTCAGTCGCCAGGAAAATGCCTCCAAAACCGCACTGCTTGTTTTTTGCGCTGAATTTATCCGTCAGGGCGGAAAACTAATTGATTGTCAGGTGTTAAATACCCATACCGCGTCGCTGGGAGCCATTGAGACTCCGCGCAGGGACTACCTTGAACATTTAAGCAGGCTACGCCAGCAGCGCCTACCGAGCCACTTCTGGGTGCCCAGGACGTTATTTTCGCCTCAGGAGTGAATGTTTTCGGCACATTTTTTGTCGGGGTGTTATAATTGGTGCCGCAGAGTCGGTTTAGCCCATTACCCCGCCGCCGTTAAGGAACAGTTCGCGTCAGGCAACGCCTATCGTTTATCTCATCGTTCCCTTACACGTTGCGCTTTTAGTGCGGCTTTGTTGTGTGCGGTTAGAGTAATGCGCCAAACCCGATTTGCTGCGTTTTAAACGCACAAATCTTTACTTATTAAAAGAACTTCGGCATTATCTTGCCGGTTCAAATTACGGTAGTGATACCCCAGAGGATTAGATGGCCAAAGAAGACAATATTGAAATGCAGGGTACCGTTCTCGATACGTTACCTAATACCATGTTCCGCGTAGAGTTAGAAAACGGTCACGTGGTTACTGCACACATCTCCGGTAAAATGCGTAAAAACTATATCCGCATCCTGACGGGCGACAAAGTGACTGTTGAACTAACCCCGTACGACCTGAGCAAAGGCCGCATTGTCTTCCGTAGTCGCTGATTGTTTTAACGCCCGAATGGCGTCCAGATAATAAAAGGTCGGTTTAACCGGCCTTTTTTGTGGACTGATATTACGTATTTAATCCTCGATCATTCGTGCATATTCTTCCGTGAGGAAATCCACCAATGCACGAACCGACGGCAATAACCCCCTACGCGATGGAAAAACCGCGTGAATGATCTCTCGCTTTGGTTCCCAACCGTCGAGTAATGCCACCAGCTCGCCTGCGGCTAATTGATCTTTTACCATCAACTGCGGAAGTTGCACAACTCCCACACCGGCAACGGCAGCTTCACGTAGCGCCAGCATATCGGTGGTGATCATTCGTGGCGTGAAATGTACCTCCGCACGAGCTTCCTGCGGGCCAAATAGCTCCCAACGATGCACATGTTTACCCGAGGCCAGGCTCAGCCCCGGCCAGCGAGTCAATTCAGCCGGAGAATGTAGCGCGCCCATTTTCTCGATTAGCTGCGGACTGGCATACAAACGATGCCCCCTGTCCGCCAGCACCCGCATCACCAGGTCGCTATCTTCAAATGGTCGAGGCCTGACACGAATCGCCACGTCCAGACCTTCTCCAACGACGTCAACACGGCGGTTCGTGGCCTCGAGTTGCACAGATACATCAGGGTAACGCGCCATAAAACGGGCAAGCATGGGTCCGATATGCACGTGCAGCAACGTAACCGGGCACGTCAGCTTCACAATTCCACGCGGTTCAACCTGTAGCGCAGCAATGGCATCCTGCGCTGCCTGCGCTTCCACCAGCATTGCCTTACAGTGTTCGTAGAACGTTTGCCCAACTTCAGTAACATTAAACTGCCGGGTGGTTCGCTGAATCAATCGCACCCCCAGCCTCTCCTCCAGTTGTGCAATTCGGCGGCTCAGCTTTGATTTCGGTTCATCGAGCGCCCGACCGGCCGCAGCGAATCCTCCTTCTTCAACTACGTGAACAAACCACGCGAAATCATTGAGATCCGGCTTAGTCATCTTATTGTCCTATTTATGAGACTGTGAGAGCTATTTTAGCTACTACTCAGTTCTCTGTCATGAATATAAGCTTATTCACATCAAGATAACGCCACTGAGGAGACACATATGAAACAAGTAACAGGCGTCTACACCGCACCTCGCCCACACTGGGTTGGCGATGGATTCCCGGTTCGCTCGATGTTCTCTTACCAGTCTCATGCTGAACAATTAAGTCCGTTCCTGCTGCTGGATTACGCCGGGCCACATACCTTCACCCCAGGTAATGAAAAACGTGGCGTGGGCGAACACCCTCACCGTGGTTTCGAAACGGTGACCATCGTTTACAGCGGTGAAGTTGAACATCGTGACTCAACCGGTCGCGGTGGGATTATCGGCCCAGGCGACGTGCAATGGATGACTGCAGGTGCAGGCATTTTACACGAAGAATTCCATTCTCCGGAATTTACCCGGAAGGGTGGCGAGCTGGAAATGGTGCAACTTTGGGTCAACCTACCAGCGAAAGACAAAATGGCCGTACCCGGATATCAGGGCATTAGTAGTGATGTTATCCCTACTGTCGCGCTGCCAGATGACGCCGGCACTCTCCGTGTCATTGCGGGCAGCTATCAGGAGACAAAAGGTCCGGCACATACCTTTTCGCCGCTGAATGTCTGGGATATGCGTCTGCAGCGTAATCATCAGTTCACGCTGTCTCAGCCGGAAGGATGGAGCACCGCGCTGGTCGTACTGAAAGGCAACATTACCGTAAACGGCACCACGCCCGTCAGCGAGGCACAGCTGATGGTGTTAAGCCAGCAGGGTAAAACATTGCATATTGAAGCCAGTAGCGATGCCAGCGTATTGCTGTTGTCAGGCGAACCGTTGAATGAGCCGATTGTGGGTTACGGTCCGTTTGTCATGAACACGAAACAAGAGATCGCAGAAGCCGTACGCGATTTTAACTCCGGCCGCTTTGGCCAAATCTGAATCAAAGGAGAATACTATGTCCAGCCCTGCAAACTTTAATGGTTCACGCCCGGTCATTGATGTAAATGATTCTGTTATGCTGCTTATCGATCACCAGAGCGGACTTTTCCAAACCGTAGGCGATATGCCAATGCCAGAACTGCGAGCACGTGCTGCCGCGCTGGCTAAAATGGCCTCCCTGGCGAAGATGCCGGTGATTACCACCGCATCAGTACCGCAGGGACCGAACGGCCCGTTGATCCCTGAGATCCACGCCAATGCGCCTCATGCTCAATACGTGGCGCGTAAAGGCGAAATCAACGCCTGGGATAACGAAGACTTCGTGAAAGCGGTCAAAGCAACAGGTCGTAAGACGCTGATTATCGCCGGTACCATCACCAGTGTTTGCATGGCTTTCCCAGCCATCAGCGCGGTTGCGGAAGGCTACAAAGTTTTCGCAGTGATCGACGCTTCCGGTACTTACAGCAAAATGGCGCAGGAAATTACCCTGGCACGTGTCGTTCAGGCTGGCGTAGTTCCGATGGATACCGCCGCCGTTGCTTCTGAACTGCAGGGAACATGGAACCGTGAAGATGCAGCAGAGTGGGCAGAAGTGTACACGAAAGTATTCCCGGCATATCAGTTGCTGATTGAGAGCTACAGCAAAGCCCAGGAAGTCGTCACCAACGGTGAAAAACTGGACTCTCAGCGCTAATCCTCTCCCCCACGCCTGTCCGGGTGGGGAATATGTACATTGCGTGACCAAACGAATATGAACATGTAAATTCTGCTTGACCGTTTTAGCGCAACTCCCTATAGTAGCGCCCCGTTGCCCCCCATGTGGTCAGGCAGCAAT
>NZ_SZWR01000010.1:554303-566378 GCF_005280875.1 Citrobacter sp. wls827 | reverse complement strand
GAATCCCCGCCTCACCGCCATATTCGAGAAAGAGCTCGTACGCAAGTACGGGCTTTTTTTTCGCATATTGCATTTGCCGGATGCGGTGCAAGCACCTTATCCGGCCTACGAATGACGAACAACCTGTAGGCCTGATAAGCAAAGCGCCATCAGGTATGCCATTTATCGCCGAGTAAGCAGCGTCAACACTTCGTAGTGTGCTGTGTGCGGAAACATATCGAAAAGCTGGACGCGTTCAATGCGATACCCTGGCAACTCACGAATATCCTTCGCCATGGTTTGCGCATTACAGCTGGAATAAATGATAAAACGCGGTGCCATGTGGGAAAGAAAATCACACAGCGGTTTGCCAATTCCCCGACGCGGTGGATTCACCAGCACCAGGTCCGGTACTTCGCCCTGAGCGGTAGCAAACTGAGTTGAGTCCAGCGCCTGAAAATGCAGGTTATGTAACCCAAGCTCCTGCGCAGACTGTTTCGCGCAGGTAATCGCCTCTGGCGCAATTTCAATCCCTGTCAGTTTCATCTGCGGCGTGGCGCAATGCAGACCAAAACCCCCGACGCCGCAAAACAGATCCCACATGTGATTAACCGGAAGCTGGCGTACCCAGTCGCGCGCCGTGGCATATAGCTGCCCCGCCACTACCGGGTTGGTCTGGAAGAAACTCTGCGGGCGTATCCACAACGGTACGTCGTTAAAACGTTCGGCCAGTGCCTGCTGTTCGGTCAGGAAGATTTCTGTCTCCCCTTCCATAATCGCCATATGCACAGGCTGGATATTAACGCTAATGACTTTTAACTGCGGTAACTGTGCCTGCAGCCACGGTAGCGCCGCGCGCAGTTGTGCCAGTTTCGCGTCGGAACGCAGGACAAAACGCAGCATTATACTGCCATCAAACTGGCTTTCCGTTAACAGCAGATACTTCAGCTCCCCGCGTTTACGCGCCACGTTATAGGGCGTCAGCCCCGCGCGGGCGATAAACGGTTTGAGTGTGGCAAACACGGGCGCAAAAGACTCAGGATAAAGCGGGCAGTCGCACAAATCCTCCGGCGTACCGTCACGATGCAGCATGCCCAACAGCGGTTTCTCCACGCTGCCGCTAACCACCATTTTAGCTTTATTACGAAAAGCGCTTTCCGGGCCGCTGACCGGCGCGCACCATTCTCCGACCGGATAATCGGCCAGCAGATTTTGCAAATCGGCTGTTTTGGCGAAGAGTTGATCGGCGACAGGCTGTGCTATCCACTGACAGGAGCGACAGCGTTCGGCGTCATAAAGTGCGCACTGCATACAAAAACCTACAAATTAACCGGGGGCCAAAATTATACACGTTATTGCAAGCGGAAGAACCGCCTGCTGGACGCAGGAACAAAAAGCAGTAGCAACACCAGCATATCCGGCAATTTTTGCATCACCAGCGTATGCAGGATTTCGCGTCTGGACTCCCCCGCAATACTGAACAGTTCCGGATATCCGTAGCCCAGCGAAGCTGCCCACAGATAGACGCTGGCGATAATCTGGGTCAGCAGATAGATCCAGCGGGCCCAGTTCCGTCCTTTGACCAGCGAAAATGCGCAGAAAATTTCGATAAACAGCAGCACCAGACTGCCCAGAAATACCAGCGTCAAATTCCAGGTCTGCACACTGCGATGAATAAACTCACTGGTTCCACGAAACCCAAGCGTATTAAAAATCATCAACAGATCGAGACAGCGGATCATAATGATAGCCAGCGCCGCCACCTGCACCAAAGCAGGGACGTTTAAGCGGGCATGTGATGTGGATGATTTCTTAAAAAATCCCAACGCGTCGTCTTCCATGAAAACGGCGCAACCACCACAGCTGCGCCGTATAGACAGATTGGCAGATTTTAGTTTTTTCAGCCGCGTCTTGCACGTTGGATATCGCGTATCCGTTGTTTTTCTGTTCGCGCCATCAGATACCACGCGATAAATCCGATAATTCCTACCACGCCAAGGATCAGCGTCGCCAGTGCGTTGATCTCCGGGTTAACCCCCATACGTACGCTGGAGAACACCAACATCGGTAACGTTGTGGCCCCAGGACCAGAGACAAAGCTGGCGATAACCAAATCATCCAGCGATAGCGTAAAGGCCAGTAACCAACCGGAAATGACCGCCGGCATAATCATCGGCAGCGTAATGACGAAAAAGACCTTCAGCGGCGTCGCGCCAAGATCCATCGCCGCTTCCTCAATGGAGTGATCCAGTTCGCGCAAACGCGAGGAAATCACCACCGCTACATACGCCGTACAGAAGGTGACGTGCGCCAGCCAGATGGTCAACATACCGCGATCCGCTGGCCAGCCAATGGCGTGCGCCAGCGCCACAAACAGGAGCAGCAGCGACAAACCGGTAATGACATCCGGCATAACCAGCGGTGCGGTGATCATAAAGGCAAAACCATTCGAACCACGAAAACGGCCAAAGCGCACCATCACCACGGCAGCTATGGTGCCGAGGATCGCCGCCATCGTCGCAGCACAGGCAGCAATCGTTAAACTCATGCCGACGGCACTCATCATTGCAGTATCGTGGAAAAGTTCACCGTACCAGCGTGTTGACCACCCCGCCCACACCGTCACCAGCTTGGAGCTGTTAAACGAATAGATAACTAACATCAGCATGGGGGCGTACAGAAACGTAAACCCCACGACCAGGATAAAGATCCGCCACGGCGAGCGGACAACCGGTAAGTTATTCATCCGTGTTCCCCCACGCTTTTCTGCTGATACTTATGGAACCACATGATTGGCACAATCAGTAACAGCAACATGATGATGGCAACCGCAGACGCCACCGGCCAGTCACGGTTATTGAAAAACTCCTGCCATAACACGCGGCCGATCATAATGCTGTCCGGCCCCCCAAGCAGTTCCGGAATAACAAATTCCCCTACCGCCGGGATAAACACCAGCATTGAGCCAGCGATAATCCCGCCTTTGGTCAACGGCACGATCACGCTAAAGAAGGTTTTTAATGGTCGGGCACCTAAATCCAGCGCCGCTTCCACCAGCGAATAGTCAATGCGCGTCAGTGCGGTATAAATCGGCAGCACCATAAAGGGCAAATAGGCATAAACAATGCCAATATAAACCGCCAGGTTGGTATGCAGGATCGTCAATGGCTGATCGATAACGCCCAGCCACATCAGAAAGTTGTTCAGCACCCCGTTATTTTTCAGGATCCCCATCCAGGCGTACACGCGAATCAAGAAAGAGGTCCAGGAAGGCAGAATCACCAGCAACAGCAAAATATTGCGCGTCGAGGGTTTGCTGTGCGCCACCGCCCACGCTAGTGGATACCCCAACAACAGACAGCAGATCGTCGAAATCCCCGCTACCTGCAAAGACTGCAGGTAAGCATCGAAATAGAGCGGGTCGTCCGTCAACTGCAGGAAGTTACCTAAATTGAGCGTAATAGATAGCTGACCATCGGCCCATGCCACAAGGTCAGTGTACGGCGGTATCGCCCGTGCCATTTCTGACAGGCTAATCTTAAAGACAATCAGAAACGGCAATAAAAACAGGAGAACCAGCCACACATACGGCAACGCGATCACCAGCTTGCGACCATGTTTCATTTGCAACTGCGACATATACAGCGTGAAACGGCTCGCTTTTTCGGCACGTGCCGGAGGTTCAAGTGTACTCATCTTTACTCCTTAAACCGTCAACACCACACAGCTGTCCGCATCCCAACACAAACGTACCTCGTCACCCCAGGTCGGTAGCCCCTTGCGATAGCGATGTTCGTTTTGCAGCTGGGCACTCAACATCTGGCCGCTTTTTAAACGCACGTGATACACAGACAAATCACCCAGGTAGGCAATGTGCACCACCTCACCCACCGCAAAGTTATAGCCATCCGGCGGAGGGGCATCACAGAGCATGATTTTTTCCGGACGAAGCGCGACATACACCGGTACGTTATCGACGATGGAAGTATCAGCATCCACTTTTAGCGGATGCACCAGCCCCGGAGAATCAATCACCAAACCGTCCTCCTGACGCTCCTTTAGCAGCCCCTCAAAAACGTTTACCGAACCGATAAATTCAGCGCTGTAGCGGGTGGTCGGGTGCTCGTAGATCTCTTCCGGCTCGCCAATCTGCACAAATTTCCCACGATTCATGATCGCTATACGACCCGCCATGGTCATGGCTTCTTCCTGGTCGTGCGTCACCATCACGCAGGTCACCCCTACACGCTCAAGAATATCAACCACTTCCAGCTGCATGCGGTCGCGCAGTTTTTTATCCAAAGCGCCCATCGGTTCATCCAGTAACAGCAGCTTAGGGCGTTTGGCCAGGCTCCGGGCCAGTGCCACGCGTTGACGTTGACCGCCTGAAAGCTGATGCGGCTTACGTTTGGCGAACTCCTGCATGTGCACCAGTCCGAGCATCTCATTCACCCGGCTGGCGATTTCCGCTTTCGGCAGTTTGTCCTGCTTGAGACCAAAGGCAATGTTCTGCTCGACAGTCATATGCGGAAACAGAGCGTAGGACTGAAACATCATATTAATTGGGCGCAGATAAGGCGGGACATGCGCTAAATCGACGCCATCAAGCATGATTTGCCCGGTAGTCGGCAGTTCAAATCCCGCCAGCATCCGCAACAGGGTTGATTTACCACAACCGGACGCACCCAGCAGGGCAAATATTTCGCCTTTGTAGATAGTGAGATTGACGTCATCGACGGCGTGCTGACCGTCAAATGACTTCGTCAGGTTGCGAATTTCAAGCAGCGGGGTCAGCGCCTTGCGGATTTTCGCTTGTGGGCGTGGGGTTGCATCATTCACTCAAGTGCTCTCCGGCATAAATAAAGAAACAGTGCAAATAACGCACCTTATTGGTGCGTATTACCGGGTTTTATGTGTTCGGGATCGCGACATCCTCGGCAGGCACAAGCACCGCCGGGTCATGTCCCGAACATCGGGTTATTTCCCGCTTTTCACCTTCGTCCAGGCACGGGTGCGTACACGATCGATCTTCGGATCCTGCACTTTCAGTGTGAACAGTTTGGCGCGTACGTCCGCTGGCGGATAGATACCCGGGTTATCACGAACTTCCGGGCTAACCAGAGCCGTCGCTTCTTTGTTCGCATTGGCGTAGAACACGTGGTCGGAAATATGCGCAATCACATCAGGGCGCAGCAGGTAATTAAGGAACTGGTAGGCTTCGTCTTTGTTTTTCGCATCTGCAGGCATCGCGAACACATCAAAGAACGCCATCGCCCCCTCTTTGGGAATCGAGAAGGAGATATTGACGCCATTTTTCGCTTCTTTCGCACGGTTTGCCGCCTGCCATACATCCCCTGCCCAGCCAATCGCTACACAGGTATCTCCATTTGCCAGATCGTTAATGTATTGCGAGGAGTGGAAATAACGGATATTCGGACGCAGTTTCAACAACAAATCGGTTGCCGGCCCGGTGTAATCATCCGCTTTGGTACTGTTTGGATCTTTACCCAAATAGTTCAGCACAGTAGCAAACACTTCTTCAGGCGCATCGAGGAAAGAGACACCGCAGCTTTTGAGTTTTTCCAGATTCTCCGGTTTGAGGATCAAATCCCAGCTGTTAACCGGCGCATCCGCACCCAGCACCGCTTTAACTTTATCTACGTTGTAGCCAATACCGGTGGTTGCCCACATATACGGCATAGCAAACTTATTGTCTGGATCGTGTTTACCCACCAGTTTCAGCAGTTCAGGATCGAGGTTTTTCCAGCCTGGCAGTTTGCTCTTGTCCAGGGGCTGGAAAACGCCCGCGGTCAGTTGCCGTTCGAGGAAACTGGCTGACGGGACAACGAGGTCAAAACCGGTGCTGCCAGCCATGAGCTTACCTTCCAGCACCTCATTGGAGTCAAATACATCATAAATGACTTTAATGCCGGTCTCTTTCTCAAAATTAGCCACCGTGTCCGGAGCAATATAGTCAGACCAGTTATAAATATGCAGTGTTTTTTGTTCAGCAGCGAGCGTGCCGGCAGAGATGGCCATCAGAGCACCTGCAACCAGGCCTGATAACCATTTTTTATTTAAGGCGGTCATAATCTCTTTCCTTCTGAAAGTTCGTTAACAAACGAACAAAAAAGTCACACTCTAATGATATGCAAGAAACGTGCATATTATTTCATGCGGCATCAATGAAAGAGAGGTCTCTCTCCCCGCCGCTATTGCTCGCTGATATCCGCTGACTTATTCAACATGCATACAGCTACAGATAGCTCATAATAGGCAAATTGAACGGTGGCGTTTACAAGCCTTGCAAGAATAACTTTAGCCAGGATTCGAGGATATAGCCCAGATAAAAAAACGTCTTTTATCAATTTTTTATGCAGGTTTTGTCTATGACGTAAAGCGGAAGGGGCGGAACCGAAGTGAATAATTCTTTAAGAAAAGGTTAAATGCAGAATAAAAACGTGAAATACGCAACCGCTCTGGCAGCGGCTGCGCTATAAATACCCAAAATCAGGAACGATTAATGGAGGAAATGAACCTCTGCATTGCCGTTTTGCCCGTCTTCTTCGGCATTAAACAACAATTGATGTGCCCCCGCTTCAAGGATCACCATCGATATCTGTTCTTCGCTCTGACGCACAAAACATTCAAACTGTTCAAACGTCACACCCGGCATCACGGATAAAGACTGGCAAACCACCAGTTTTGGCAGATTATCATCCTGCATATCCAGAAAGGCTTTTACCGTCAGTGAGCTGGCATTGATAGCGGATAGATCGGCGGCCAGCGGCAGCAGCGCTGAAGGTCTGACTTCCGCCATCGCGGAAAATAGAATGACGTTATCCACCAGATCAATTTTTGCATCAAAAATGCCATCGAAGTTCTGCATGTGCGGTAGATGCAACGCCTGACAGGTATCACATTCAAAAAAACTCATGCCCAGGTCGTCGAGCCATTGACGCAACGTATCCAGAGTGGGAACGACCAGTGATGTCATAATAATGTGCGACCTCTATTGATGAAAAAATTACCGGCACAGCTTACGCAAAAAGACCGTGTCATACCACGATCGCTATCGATATTGCGTTTAGCCGCCGATTTTAAGACAAAATTCAGGAGTAGCATGACGCTCGATCCACTGGATCATTCGCGCAGCAATATCTATCCCTGTGGTTTTCTCCACGCCTTCCAGCCCTGGAGAGGCGTTGACCTCCATAACCAGCGGTCCGCGTTCTGCACGCAGAATATCGACGCCAGCAACATCAAGCCCCATCGTGCGGGCGGCTTTAAGCGCAATGTCCCTTTCCTGCAGCGTGATATTGGCAATCGTGGCAACTCCGCCGCGATGCAAATTAGAACGAAAATCGCCCTCTTTGGCCCGCCGCTCAATAGCCGCGACCACCTCATCACCCACAACGAAACAGCGAATATCTCGCCCCTTCGCCTCTTCGATATATTCCTGGACCAGAATATGGGCATTCAGACCACGAAATGCATCCACTACGCTCTCTGCGGCCTGCCGCGTTTCGGCCAATACCACACCGATCCCTTGAGTCCCCTCCACCAGTTTCACCACCAGCGGCGCACCGCCGACCATATCAATCATATCGCTGGTATCATCCGGCGAGTGGGCTATTCCGGTAATGGGCAGGTCAATTCCCTGTCGCGCCAACAGTTGTAACGAGCGCAGCTTATCGCGTGCGCGGGTAATCGCTACTGACTCATTCAGCGGATAGCTACCCAGCATCTCAAACTGACGTAATGCCGCCGTACCGTAGAAGGTAATGGCTGAGCCAATTCTTGGAATGACCGCGTCAAAATGGGGAAGCTGGCGGCCTTTATAATGGATAGAAGACGCTGCCGGGCTAATGTTCATATAGCAAGAAAGGGGATCGATAATTTCTACCAGGTGACCGCGTTGCATCGCTGCTTCACGCAGGCGTTTGCAAGAATAGAGCGTTCCATCCCGGGACAAAATGGCAATTTTCACCCTGCACCTCTCTAAAAGACCTGGTAAAAGCTGGCGTATCATACACCGGGTTAAACGCTTTAGCGCGTCGCCCACCCCTGTTTATGTAAATATTCCAGGATAAAGGGACGGCTTTCTTTAATGATGGTGCGGCGAATGTGATCGCTCCAGGTATCGCGACGCGTGTTGCTACCACGGGTCAGATAGTATTGCGCAAGCTGTTCATCATATTGCGACAAAATATCCTGATCGAGCGGCTGGTAATGGTTTTCATGCACCACCAGTGTTGCTGGCAGCCGGGGCTTGATGTCCGGGTTATCCGCAGGCCAGCCGAGACACAGACCAAACAGTGGCAAAACATGCTTCGGCAGCGTCAGTAATTCCGTTACCGGCTCAATATTGTTGCGCAGACCGCCAATGAACACACCGCCAAGTCCCAGCGATTCAGCCGCTGTCAGCGCATTTTGCGCCATCATCGCCGTATCAACCACGCCAAGCAACAGTTGCTCAGCCAGCCCCAGTTGCGCATCGGGGCAAATCTGCAAATGGCGATTAAAATCGGCGCAAAAAACCCAGAACTCGGCGGCCTGTGCGACATGCTTTTGTCCGCCGGATAAGGTCACCAGGGACTCCCGCAGACTTTGATCGGTAATACGAATTATCGTCGTGCACTGCAAAAAACTTGAACTTGATGTCCCTTGAGCGGCAGCAATGATCGCCTCACGCTGTGCGTCCGAAATACTTTCATCGGTGAAATGGCGAATGGAACGGTGGCTGCGAAGTAAATCAATGGTTGGCGTCATCTTTTTTTTCTCTGGCTGAATGGGAAGAAGCGTCGGGAGCACGCGACATCAGCTGCGGTGCCAACAGTTGCGCAATGCGCAACATCAACACCACCGCGGCGGGAAGCATTAACAGTACACCCAGAAATATCATTACCACACAGGCCAATGGCCCGTTCAGCGGTGCGGGTAAGGTGAGATAATCGTTAAGCGACAGCAGCGCCAGCGATAACAAAACCATCCCGATGATTTCCAGAATCAATACGCTTTTGGGTAACACGCCCACTGTGCGCATAGGTGCCTCCCGATAAATGGCGCTTAGTGTAAAACGTTCCGACAGCCCATGTTTAACAAAAATGCGGATTGAAAAACGAAGGCATAGACTAAGGATATCAAAGCAACAGGCTGAACCTGCTTTCCATCCGTCACAAATCGCGGCATCATAACAACATTCGCCATCCGGCCTGATAAGTTCGAGGAGATAGAGATGTTTGCCGTTATTTTTGGTCGCCCAGGGTGCCCGTATTGCGTGCGCGCAAAAGAATTAGCAGAAAAATTAAGCAATGAGCATGACGATTTTAACTTCCGCTACATTGATATCCATGCCGAAGGTATTACTAAAGCAGATCTGGAAAAAACGGTAGGAAAGCCAGTTGAGACCGTTCCGCAGATTTTCGTTGATCAACAACACATCGGCGGCTGCACGGATTTTGAAGCGTGGGCAAAAGAGAATATGAATCTGTTCGCCTGATAGCTGTTTCTACGCCCTCCGCTGGAGGGCGTAATCAGTTTTTTTTCCGCCGCTGACGCTGGTTGAATAAGCTACTGATAAATAAAAAACACAATGCCCCAAGCGCACACCAAAACACTGCACTGAACAGCCATGCCAGCTCTTGCCACAGCGAACGCGTCGGCATAAAAACGAACCGCATCAGTAACAAGCAGCACGGCGCTGCCAGTATTGCACCAAGAAGGGGTTTGAGCACCTCGCGACGGTGGGAGAAAAAGCTTGCCACAGCGCCAGGCAGTATAAAAAACAATAACCCGACCTCAGGATGCCCAGCCGCTCTAAATGCGCCTTTCATATTCAGCGTTAATGAAAGACACACTACAATAAAGAGCACAAAGCAGCAGATCGCACCCGCCCAACTTTGCTTATGTTTCAATCGTTCCTCCTGACATCTTCTCTATCGAACACTCTTTTCGCCCGCAGGCGTCCAGTCAGATAAAGTTACTCGGCATTCCATGCCAAAAACACACCCACACGATTCTTATAGCCGTTGATACGTAATGAGATTAAACTAGCCACATATATTGTCGTGCTGCATTATTTGGGGCTGTGTACGATGCTGTCGCCCCTTAATTTCTGGCAAAAACATTAGCGTAAATTGCCATTTCTTTCAATAGCTTACTAGTAAACAAGAAGTTAGCCTCCGTGAATATAAACGTCGCAGATTTGTTAAATGGGAATTACATCCTGTTATTATTTGTGGTCCTGGCTCTGGGCCTGTGTCTGGGTAAATTACGCCTGGGTTCAGTCCAACTCGGTAATTCCATTGGCGTTTTAGTGGTCTCCCTATTATTAGGTCAGCAGCACTTTAGTATTAACACTGACGCATTAAATCTTGGCTTTATGCTGTTTATTTTTTGTGTCGGGGTGGAAGCCGGTCCCAACTTTTTTTCGATTTTTTTTCGGGATGGGAAAAATTACCTGATGCTTGCACTGGTGATGGTCGGTAGCGCGCTGCTGATCGCCCTGGGACTGGGTAAGCTATTTGGCTGGGATATCGGCCTGACGGCAGGCATGTTGGCTGGTTCAATGACGTCTACGCCCGTTCTGGTCGGCGCGGGCGATACGTTGCGCCATTCAGGGATGGAAGGTACACAGCTATCCACCGCCCTTGATAACCTGAGTCTGGGTTACGCACTCACCTATTTAATTGGGTTGGTCAGTCTGATTGTGGGTGCGCGCTATCTGCCAAAACTGCAGCATCAGGATCTGCAAACCAGCGCCCAACAAATTGCGCGTGAGCGCGGGCTGGACACTGACGCCAACCGTAAGGTTTATCTACCGGTGATCCGCGCCTACCGTGTCGGTCCAGAGCTGGTTGCATGGGCTGACGGGAAAAATCTGCGCGAGCTGGGCATCTACCGCCAGACTGGTTGTTATATTGAACGTATCCGCCGCAACGGTATTCTGGCCAACCCGGACGGTGATGCAGTGCTGCAAATGGGCGATGAAATTGCCTTAGTGGGCTATCCGGATGCACATGCTCGCCTCGACCCCAGCTTCCGTAACGGTAAAGAGGTGTTCGATCGCGATCTGCTCGATATGCGTATCGTCACCGAAGAGATTGTGGTGAAAAACCACAATGCCGTAGGTCGTCGTCTGGCCCAGTTGAAGCTGACTGACCATGGCTGCTTCCTGAACCGCGTGATCCGCAGCCAGATCGAAATGCCCATTGACGACAACGTCGTACTTAATAAAGGCGATGTATTACAGGTCAGTGGCGATGCGCGCCGTGTGAAAACCATTGCCGATCGTATCGGCTTTATTTCTATTCACAGCCAGGTCACCGATCTGCTTGCTTTCTGCGCATTCTTTATCATCGGCCTGATGATCGGGATGATCACTTTCCAGTTCAGTAATTTCAGCTTTGGCATTGGAAATGCGGCTGGACTGTTGTTCGCCGGGATCATGCTGGGCTTCCTGCGTGCTAACCATCCAACGTTTGGCTACATTCCTCAAGGTGCGCTGAACATGGTCAAAGAGTTTGGCCTGATGGTCTTTATGGCTGGTGTCGGTTTAAGCGCAGGTAGCGGCATTGGTAATGGCCTCGGCACAGTGGGTGGCCAGATGCTGATTTCGGGTCTGATTGTCAGCCTGGTTCCAGTTGTTATCTGTTTCTTGTTTGGAGCTTATGTATTGCGCATGAACCGGGCCCTGCTGTTCGGGGCGATGATGGGGGCGCGTACCTGTGCGCCAGCAATGGAAATCATCAGCGATACCGCGCGCAGCAACATTCCTGCTTTAGGCTATGCGGGCACATACGCGATTGCTAACGTTCTGTTGACGCTGGCGGGGACACTCATCGTCATCATCTGGCCCGGCATCGGTTAGAACTGTTTTTTGCTTTTAATGAAAATTTTTTGCAGGTAAGCAGAACTTTTCTTAAAGGCGTCAGTCATAACTATTGCCACTGCTTTTCTTTGATGTCCCCAATTTGTGGAGCCCATCAACCCCGCCGTTTTGGTTCAAGGTTGATGGGTTTTTTGTTGCCTGAAATTCAGTCCCCTTCTAATCAACTATTTAGAGAACTACTTCTTCATCTGTGGCGACAAAGT
>NZ_SZWR01000010.1:534560-554229 GCF_005280875.1 Citrobacter sp. wls827 | reverse complement strand
AAAAAACCCGCCAGCGGCGGGTCAGTATCAGTAAGCAAATTGTTCTTGCATACCTTTGGGATGAGGTGGAGCTGAGCTAATTTTTTGCGGCCGGCATACTGATCGCACAAAAGTTTCATGCGTCACGAAGGTATGCCCGCACTCGATGTTAGTGCACTGGTTGTAGCGTTCTTTGGTTTCATTGGAAACCTGGAAGCTGCTTCGGGTATGTGCAGCCTGCCCACACATAGGACAATTCATCATAATAATCAGCCCTCATTATTAACCAGTTCGCAATAATGATACATCATTGTTCGCAATTTGGAACTAATCATTCCATTGCGAACTCATCTATTTTCACTTCAAGCTCCATGCTGGTCGTAAATCCATTATCCGGGCTGACAGAATGCGTCAGGGTGGTAATGGTCCATTCTGCATCATCGATCGGCTGCTTAAACCCCGTCACCTTCACCGGCATTTCCGTATAGAGATCAGCCCGCCCCTCAGCGAGCTGCAGGGAAAATGAAGCAACCCCACGCTGCAGACGTTCCCACTGCATTTTTGCTGCGCGCTCTGCATTGCTCCGGTTGGCGTAGGTACGATTAAGAACCAGCACGTTTTCATCCGTTCCCAACAGATAATCGCCCTGTTTTGCTTCCGGCTCTTTGGGTGTGGAGGTTTTCTTTCGACGACGCTTAACACTGGTTGCCTCTTTTTTCCTGGGTTCACGCGTATGCAACCAGCTGGCAATAACGCCGGTATAGGCACCACGATCAGCAAGGGTGAACCGATGACCGTCACCGGCTTTGCGCGTGATGGTGATAACCGGCAGCGGCTTGCCGCTCGCCGTTCTTCCCTGTCCCTGCCGGATAAACAGCAGATTCCCATCCTTAACGGAAGCAATCGCCCCATACTGTCTCGCCAGTTTCATCAGAAAACTTGCATCGCTTTCATTGGTCTGGTCCAGATGATCCAGCGCCTTATCCGTCAGGTCTTTACCCAGCGCCATTTTGAGGTTATGCCGGGCGGCGATTTCCTTTACCACCTCCCCCACCGTTGTCTGATGCCATGATTTTTCGCGCCGTGTATTGAGGGTTTCACGGAAATCAGCGCTACGCGCCCGGATGGTCAGCCGGTCAGGGGCACCGCTGTGTTCAATTTCATCCACAGTAAAAGCCCCTTTAGGGAAAAGCGGCTGGCCTTTCCAGCCCAGCGCCAGCTGAATCACTGCCCCACGTCGCGGCAGGGCGATCAGCCCGTCGGCGTCGTCCAGCTCCAGATCAAGCTGGTCCGCTTCAAAGCCCCGGTTATCCGTCAGCGTCAGACTCATCAGGCGGGTATCCAGCACGGTCGTCACGTCCTTACCTTCAATGACGATACTGAAAGCCGGGCTTTTGCTGTTCAGATTCAGAAGATCAGAATTAACGTTCACTGCAGCAATCCTCCTACCGTGTTCTTAATCCCCCCAATCGCAGAGGCAGCAGAGTCCTGCAGGTTGCTGAGCTGGTCACTCAGGCTCCCGAACATGTCAGACAGCGATTCATCAACCCGTTTGAGGGTGATCGTAAACTCAATGCGCCTGGGCATTCCGCTTGCAAAAAACTCCGCCTTTGTCTGGCTCAGACTTTCAATAACAAACATGCCGTAAATGGTTCCGCTGCCTTCAATCAAAGGCCATGCTTTGCCCTGCTCAGCCATCAACTCCAGCGCCAGCAATGACAGCCTGCCTCCGGTCACTTCCGGCAGCAGAACCCCGGACAGTGTCAGTGAATCATTATCCGGGCCAAGAAACTGCGTTGACGGGCGGCGGTTCACCCGGCTGTTGGCGGCATGTCGCCAGTTGCGCTGATACTGCAGTTCCTGATAAGGGACAGTGCGCAACATAAATACATATAAACCCAACACCATCATCATGATTCATACCCCCCCTGATCGCTGAAATTACTGCGCGCTTTTGCCCTGGCCCTGCGTTCCCGCTCGTCAAGCTGGCGTGCCACTTCACGGGCAATATCCTGCGCACTCTGTCCCGGCTGCGCGACGATATGAATGGGCGCATTTATCTCATAACGAATAACTGACGGCGGGCTGTCTGCCTTAACAGGCTGCGTCTGGTATGCCCTCGCAGGCAGACTAAACGGATGAAACGGAGCTGCTTCTGCAGGTGTCGCAGCAACCCCCATCACGCCTGCAACGACAGAGGCTAGCGCAGCAGTACGCCGCCTGCTGGTGACATTTGCCGGTCCGTTCACAATTTCAGGGCCATTTTCTCCAACAATGCCAAACTGCCCGCGTGGAATGATCCCGCCCGTGTCGTACATCCCCGCGTAAGCCGGGAACCCGCCGGGCGGCAGCACCACTTTGCCGTCACTGTTCACTGTGGCAGACTGCTGCTGCGTAACCTGCGCAGGCAGTTTCGCCTTCGCAGCCTCCTTACTGACAATACCGAGCTTTTCCAGCAGCCACGACACACCGGATTTAAGTGACTCCAGCGGGTGCATCACCCTATTCAGACCTTCCGCCAGCGCCTCACCAAACCGGCGCCCCATTGCAGCTGCGCTGTTCAGTTCTTCGGAAGTGGATTTAACCGGGGTCAGCAAATCATTGAACCAGCCCCACAAGGCCTGCACCCTGTCACCCATCCACTGAAACATGGGCCTGAGCGGCTCAAAGGCGGCGCTGATGGGCGCAGCAGCGGCTTTGAACCCTTCCACCACGCCCCCCAGAAATGCACTGATGGGCTGCCAGTATTTCCACACAACCAGCGCCACACCAGCCAGCGCAGCCACAACCAGCCCTATCGGACTGAGCAGCGCACCCAGCAGTCCACTGACGGCAAACAGAGCAACGCGCAACAGCGCCAGCGGACCAGAAACCAGCAACCGCAACACACTCCCGGTACGGGTGACCGCCGCCGCTGCGGAAGGTAATGCCTTAGCTGCCAGCATCGACAACCCGAAACGGATCACAGCAATCGGCCCCAGCACAGCAGCCACCGCCACAGCAAGTGTACCCAGTCCGACAGCGATCGCCGCTGTAGCCGCTGCCACTTTCATCAGCGTGCCAGCCAGCACGGGATTCTGCTCAACCCAGCGCCGAAGCGCCCCGGTCACGCCTTTAACCATGCTCATGATATCCATCAGCGGCTGGCGCAGCGTTTCCCCCAGGCTACTGAAAGCGTTCTGCGCGCCCGTCTTAACCAGCAACCACTGCGTAGACAATGAATCCTTGTTGATGTCGGATTCTTTCTGCATGGAGCCATTAGCATCGCTGCCTGCAGTGAGTTTCAGCTGACGCTGCAGCTCCGGCAGGTTGTTAGCCAGCTTTGCCGCATCATCGCCAAACTCTTTGCCAAAAAGCATCGTCATTGCAGACAGGCGCTTGTCCTGCGGCAGATTGTTGACCTTCTCCAGAACCCGCTGAATGGTGCCCATGGCATCGGTGGTCATCTGCTTTTCAATCTCCGCAGGATTGAGTTTCAGCAGGTTCATACCTTCAAAGAAGCGCTTACTTTGCATGGTGGCAATGGACAGTTCACGCACCATGGCATTAGAGGCGCTGGCGGCAATTTCTGGGGCAGCCCCAAGAGAAAGGAATGTTGAACCCAGCGCAGCAGCCTTTCGGAAGTCAAGGCGGTCAGCCACGCCCCCCATGCGCTGCAGGACGTTGATAATGTCCCCGCCCTTTGACATGGCGTTATCGTCCAGGTAGTTCAGCGCATCGCCCAGTTGTTCAATATTGCGCGTCGGAACTTTATAGAGCTGCGCGATTTTCCCCAGCCCTTCCGCCAGCTCATCGGCGGGCAGCTCAAAGGCCGTTGCAGCTTTTGCCGCCGTGGATGCAAAGGCCAGCAGGTCACGTTTCTGCTCCTCAAAGGGATCGTCCTGGTTGGTCACGCCCATGCGCGCGCCGCCTTCAACCAGCGCGGCATAGTCTATAGCGCCATTCTCCATCGGCAGCTGCTCACTGGCAGCCTTAATGGCATCCTGCATGTCATAAAACTGTTTTGTACGGTTGCCGTTATCGTCCCGTAGCCCGTTTACCTGCTTTGCCACGCCTTTCATGGCATCTTCCATGCTGGCGTAGCTTTTCACTGCAGCCATAACCGGCGCACCCATTGCCAGCCCGGCAGCTGTGGTGGTGGCTCCGGCTCCGGCTATGCGATCCCGAACCTCAAGACGGCGCGAATACTGATCACGAACCGCATTCATTCTCGCCTGCTGTTCACCCAAGCGTTTCAGGGATTTTTGCTGTCGCTCCAGCGCCAGTCTGGTTTCATCGGCGTTCTGCCGTAGCTCACGCTGTGCGCTGCTCAGTTTCTTTGTATCAAGCCCTGCCTCATTCAGCGCAAGGCGCTGACGCTGCACTGACTGACGCAGCCCGTTATATTTTCCCTGTAAATCGGTGACGCGATTTTTAGCCTGCTCAAGCAGTCTGGCCTGTGCTGCCGTCGGGCGGTTGGTCGCAGTAAACTGCGTGGCGAGTTTTGCCGCTTCTTCGCGGGCAGCTTTAAGGCTATTACCTGTGACTGCCAGCTGCGCGCTGGCCTTACGGAAGCCATCAATTCTGCCCGCCTGAGAATCTAACTCTTTCAGCCGGGCGCGGCTTTGCTGAATAGCGGCAGCCAGCTCTTTTGAGCTGGCCTGCGCGGATCGAAATGGGCTGGTGAGCTTGTCAACCGCATTCAGAATCACCTGCAGACGCAGGTTATTGTCACTCATCGCTGGCCCCGCTTCTCTGAATCGCTTTGTGCCGCCACTCCAGCACCTCTGTCAGCGGCATAACGTCAGTGATGGACGGCGACCAGTGAAAGATGGTGGCGATATCCGCCACCAGGTCATCAATCGTCAGGCTGTCGGTAAACCGGCAAGCACCGACTTCTTCAACAAAAAAGTCACCACCTCGACCGACAGCGCGGTGAGATCGGCGGGGTCCAGTTCAGCCATTTCCTGTGCGGTCAGCGTCGGGGTAGAAATACGCGGGATCACTGTCATCATGGCCCCCACGTCCATATCCATAATGGCCTGCAGGCGGGTGCCGCGTAGCGCACCGGACTGCGGCTTACGCAGCACAATTTCGGTGATTTGGGTTTTACCGCGCATGATTGGCGTATCCAGTTGTACGGTTTTTTCAGTCAGCTTGTCGCTCATGTTCGTTTCCTGTTAATCAGATACTGGCGCGGATCACCGCGCCGTTAAGTTAAATCAGAGGCCAAGGGCGTTACGGTGTGCTTCCATCAGGTCCACGCCGTCAACGATTTCAATCATGTTGACCAGATCAACCTCATAGAGCACTTCTCCGTTAATGGTCAGCTTCGCGTAGCTGTTGGTGCTGCTGACTTTGGTGGTGCTGCTCTCGCCGGTTTTCCACTCGCCGGAATCCACTTCTTTATGACGCCCGCGCACAACCAGCTCAATGGCCTGAACTTCGCCGGTATCGTCACGCTGAATAGAGCCGGTGAAACGCAGCTGGATGCCATCAACGGTTGCCTTGCCCATCTGCTTGAATAACAACAGTTCGGTGCCGCCGATTGAAAATTCCGTGTCCAGTGCGCCATCATCCAGCCCCATATCCACATCCACCGCGCCCGGCATACCGCCGCCGCGATACTTCTCAAACTTGCGGGTGAATTTCGGCAGAGTCAGGGACTCAACGATCCCCTGCCAGTTGTTCCCGTCGTTGAACAGGTTCAGGTGTTTTAACTTGCGTGGTAATGCCATGTATCCCCCTTATGCACTGACACGGCTGGCAAAATCGACCAGGTAGCGATCGGTGATGCGCTGGCGCAGCATCAGATTTTCAAGCGGCGGCACAGGCGTGTAGTCGTAGTCGATGGTGAGCTTCCCGGCTTTCAGAGAGTCTTTATCGTTCACTGACTCATCCAGCCAGCAGTCAGCCCCGATGAGGTATCCCTGATTTACCAGGCTGCGTAATTTGGCGCGAATACCTTCGATAATGTCGCGGGCCAGTGACGGATTCAGTGGCTTATCCACCGCCCACATATGCCCCTCTGCAATCGTGTCAGCCAGCACCTGGGCCGTGCGGGTGTAGTTCTCAAACGCAAACAAGGGATCGTCACTGAGGCAGCGGGAACCCCAGAAGCGGAAGCCGTCTTTGCAGATCAACGTGGTGACGTCATTCTGGTTCAACAGTCCCGCGTCCGTTGCCGGGTCCTGCAGGTCCCAGAACACATCAGCGGAAATGCCGGTGACGCCATTCACCCCCACGTTGGACAAGGTTTTGTGCCAGCCGGTCTGTTCGTCGATTTTGGCGCGCAAACCGAGCGCACGTGCGGAGGCGTAAGCCGTCGCATCGGCTTTCAGAACGGTGTCAAAGTTGATGAAATCAGGCCAGATCAGCATCCCTTCTCGCTGGCTGAAATTGTCCCGGTAAGCAATGGCTTCCTCCACCGTCTTGCAGCCATAGGCAGACAGGTAGGCAAACCCGCGCAGGCTCTGCGTAATACTCATCAGCTCAGTGGCTACCGCCTGCGTGTCATGCCCCGGCACACCGAGAATGCGCGGCTTAACTTTCAGCTGCGACTGCGCAGAAAGCAGCGCTTTCATCCCCGTTTTTTTTCCGTCGGACGTGACGCCACCGATAATATTGGAGGTGGTTTCCGCTTCGGTTTCGCCCTGCGCCACGCGCACAACAACCGTCACGGGTTTTGACTGGTCGGCAATCGCATCCAGCGAACGGGCCAGCGTGCCGGACTCGCCTGCTTTACCGCTGGCCTCCAGCACATCCGTCAGCAGAACCGGCTTATTGAGAGGGAATACGGACGCATCAGCATCATCGCCGGTGCAGACCATGCCCACGATAGCGGTGCTCACCGTGGTGATAGATCGGGTGCCCTCGTTGACTTCAACAACGCGCACCCCGTGGTGGTAATCCTGAGCCATAAAACGAATCTCCTGTAGAAGAGTTCCGTCATGATTCCTTTGTATGAAATGAAAATCATCGCGACCATATTGTCTGAGTTGTGATACAAAGTGTTTGTTGAAGGATTTGCGAGGTGATGAGCGTAAGCAATGGTTTTTAGTGAGATTACCGTTCTGTCATGTCAGATAGTTGCGTCTTTACTGATGGGATGTGATTATTTCATGCCATCAGCATGGAGAGCTAAGATCAATCAAATTCTTTTTGGATACTTCGCCCGATTAAGGGATAATGTTGATAGAGATATTTCACAGAAATTCAAAGAAACTTTTGCGCAGATAAAAATAATATTTTTCTGTTTATGCCTGCTAGCAATCTCCTATGCAATATACTACTTTAGAATTTTTTTATATGAACTCTTAACGCCTATTCCGTATTTGTGTCTCACACTCATTTCACTTTTATTTTCAGCTCTGGCTCTCAATGTTCTCATTGGACATGCTGTAAAATTACTCGTCGTATTAGGTGTCGGGGGGCTATTTTTCAGAAGCATTTCTGTCTTTTTACTAAAAACAGAAAAAGGTCCACTTGCCGGAACTGGGTTCCTCATGTTACTTATCTCGTTCATCATGCGTTACTCGAATATCACTCACACTTGAACATTAGGAATTAGAACGAGAAATACCGTAGCGCACGTCTGGGCTTTATGTGGGAAATGGCACAATGGACGGGCAGAAAAATCCCCGCGCATGGCGGGGAGGAATTAAGCGGCTGGCAACTCAGGCCAGGCAATAATGGGGGCGGAACCAGTACCCACACGGGTCAGCAGAACGCGGTATTTTCGCCACTCGTTAAGCATGTTTTTTTCGGCCTCCGTTGCCATATCCAGATCAACCGCATCTTGCAAAGGCTGTATTTGCTCACTGGCGATTTTAATTAATCTGGATTTGGTTGTGTTAGCTGAGGCGATTTCTGCCGCCTGCTGCGCCGCGGTATCTGTCACCCAGCGCTCACCGTTCCACTTATCATAAGGCGTTAATGGCGGATAAATCGTCGTGTCCGCCGGATACTCCCCTGGAGCTGTAATTTCCAGTGCTGCCCCGGTTTTCACATTCCAGACTGTTTCACCGCGATGATCAGCCAGATATTCCCACCCGGTCAGCTTGCTGTTGCGGCAGACAACATAGCCACCTTTTTCCGCCAGAGGTTTGTCTGTACAGGCATTAGCCGGAACGCTAACGCCCACAGGAAGAAACTCTGTGGTTTGTGACAAATAAACCCGCGTCAGGCTGTCATAGTTAAACACCACAATGTCACCCGGCACGACGGCAAAGCCGTTTTCCAGTACTGCACTCTGCATTATGCGGCCCTCACAATGTAGTTGAATGAAACGTTACGTGGGCGGATATACCAGCGGGCACGTGAGCCTGTTGAACCATAGATAGGTAAATTATTGACGGCTTTGTTTTCACCGGTATTAAATATATTCTCACCATTACCCAACTGAATTGTTGTAGCTTCAGTATTATTCTCAATATTTGGTTGTATCCATGTCCCGGCCTGTGAAGAAAAGATTGAGCGATTAATATCAATCCCGCGCCCATCATCCCATCCACGGATAAATTCACCACGCAAATCAGGAAGTTTTAAACCAGGATATACCAATGCCAGGTTCGGATACTGCGCTGCCGTAAAGGAAGCGCCATTGCACTTCAGCCAACCCGACGGCGCTGTAGAAAGAGGCCATGGAACAGGAACACCAACCGGCAGAGCTGAGCCTGCACCCAGACCAAGATTATTCAGAAACGTTGAAATATCAGCGATATCAGCACCATTAGCAGACTTGTCCATTTTCCCAGCAAGTGCATTGGTCATGGTGGTGGCAAAGTTTGGATCATTACCCAGCGCAGCTGCCAGTTCGTTTAATGTATCAAGTGCCGCCGGTGATGACGCAACCAGTGCTGCTATCGCTGCCTGTACAAATGCGGTGTTGGCAATCTGGGTGCTGTTATTGCCTGCCGCTGCCGTCGGTGCTTTTGGCGTGCCAGTGAATGTCGGACTGGCTTTTGGCGCATATTGCGTATGAGGATCTGCAGCAGCAAGATGTTTTGCCATCAGGTCATCCACATACACCTTAAGCTCCAGCACCTTGTCATCCACATATTTGCGGGTTGCCAGAACCACAGCAGGGTCAATTTTCAGAGTGATGTTATCGGTGCTGCTGGTAATCAGCACCATGCGTACGGTCTGCGTGCGTCCGCTGCCCTCAACGAGCTGCGGCTTATAGCTTTCCGGGCAATTCCCGACGGCAATCAGTGCGCCATTTTCATCAAACAGGCCGACTTCACGAATCCACCACCCGCCCTCAGTTTCAGGGATCACCTGCTCAGCAATAATCTGGCTGCTGTTCTGCGGATCGATATACAGCATATTCAACGCTGCGCGGCGCTTTTCAGCCACTAATGCTGTCTGTTGTGCGCTGGGAGTGGGCAGTGCTCCACCACCGTCACCCACCGCCATATGGGTAATTTTAAGCGGGACACCGAGCGCAGCGGCGCTTGCCAGTTTCGCCGCGCCGATATCCGTCAGCAGGGTATAAAATTTTGCGCTCATGGATTCACTCTCATCGTGTCAATAACATGGACCGCTCCGCCCTCATAAGCGGTGCCGCCGGAAATAATGGTTTCGTTGATATACGGGTAGATCGTGATTTCTTCGCCGGTGTAGGTGGCTGCGCCCACAAAATACGGGCCACCTGTCTGCAGGTTGATGGACATGCCAACCAGGTGACGGCTGCACGGTTTGGCGTCACCGATCAGGCGCTCCAGCTCCAGATAGGTCTCTTCTGTTATGCCCTGGTCCTGCACGCCAATATCCAGACGGAACGTCCCCGGCGTTTCGCCGGTCTGCCACCACTCAATGATGCGGATCAGGAAGCCGAACGGCTCCACCACGCGCCGCACAGCGCTGGTTGTCCCCTTGTGCTGATGGATATAAAAAGCATCCTGCACAACACGGCGCTTAACGCTTTCTGTCCAGCTTTCATCCCAGCGGTCAACAGAAAACGCCCAGGCCAGATAAGGCAGAAACCTGACCGGGCACGTTGCCGGGTTCCACAAATCTCTCAGTGATACCTGCAGATCGGAAATCCCGCTGCAGGTCTGCGCCAGTCGGCGCTCAAGCGGCGACGAACCCGGCGGCAACAGACTATTCATCCGTGCCCCCGTTGGTGACGCTCCATTCGGTGCAGGATGCCGCCTGCGTCTTATCCAGCACCACATCATCCAGCGGAGACACCAGTTCAACACGCTGGACGCCCTCCACGTGCAACGCGGCATAAATGGCGCTGCGGCGGATATCACGTCCCAGCCGCGTCTGACTGGCGATGTACTTCTGCAGGCTGGCTTTAGCTTCTGCCATCACCGGCTCAGCCTCCGGCCCCGGATAAAGGAAGATCGTCGCATCCACGCGGTATGGAATAATTTCAGCACTGCGCACCGTCAGGCGGTCTGCCACCGGGCGAACCTTTTCACTGTTAAGCGCCTGCTCTACCACTGCCAGCAGGTCAGCCCCTGCCTTACCGTCACCCTCGCGGCTCAGCACGGTAAGCACCACCTCTGCCGGTGCCGGACTGGTTGCGCTGGCATCCGCCACGCGCCCGTCGGCGCTTCTGGCGTGGAACTCATAGGCCCCCGTCGGCCCTGCAACGGACAGCCCCTCAAATGCTGCAGGAATGCGCTGGCGTAATGCTTCATCACTTTCCATCACTGCGGCGACCGGCGGCACCGCGTCATTATCGGCAGGGACTACCGTCAGGCGCTTCACGTTGCAGTTACCTGCCAGTTGCTCAAGATCATTTCCCATGGAATAGGCCACCATGACCGCCTGCGCAGCCTCATTAATACGCTGGCGCAGCAGAATTTCACGGTAAGTATTTTCCTGCAGCAGTTTGGTGACAGGTTCTGACTCCAGCGCCAACGTGCGCATAACGGCCTCCTGTTCATCAGCCGGATGGAGGGCCACAAAGGCGGCCTTGCGTTCTGCCAGCAATGCCTCAAAGTCCGGCACGTCCACAATCTGCGGCGGCGGTAGACGGGAAAGGTCAATGACTGCCATTGTCTGCTCCTGTTGATACGGAAAGGGCAACCGGTGCGCCGTTATTGCTGTGTCCTGTAAGCTCAACCACCATAGAACCATCAAAATTGCCGTTGATGGTGATGGAATCCAGCGTAAGACGCGGCTCCCAACGACTCAGCGCCACATAGACAGCAGACATAACCTGCAGGCGCAGCGCCGGGTTCTGCGGCTGGTCAATCAGGGCAGACAGCAGGGAGCCATATTCCCGGCGGGCAAGACGGCTGCCCTGCGGCGTCATCAGAATATCCCGCACCGACTGGCGCAGATGGTCTGTATTTGCAATGGCCTGCCCGTCATTCCTGCTCATACCGATATACAACGTCATACCGGACCTCCCGTGTTGTCGCCGCCTTTCAGAACACCAGTATGCTCATGGTCATCAACTACGATCCCGTTAGAACTCATTGCACCGCCGCCCTGAGTGACGCCACCATTGATCACCACCTCGCTGTTAATGCGCGTGGTGTCAGCCTCCACCACGAACTCAGCGGTTTTGAGGGTGATATTATCCGCCGCCTCGATCACCATGGATTTGATTCCCCGGACATGCCATCGTCCGGTGGCGGGTTCATACTCAAACCAGCCCCCGTCCGGGTACTCCGTCACGCAGCCGTCCACAGAATCCGACGGCGGCGGAAACTGATTAGAGTAGATGGCAGGCAGCACAAAAGCGGTTTCCAGATTGCCCCCCATGCTCAGCACCACCACCTGCTCATCCGGCGAGGGACACCACCATGTACGGGCACCACCGGCACGCAGCGTCAGCCAGTTAATCCAGTTGGTTTCAAGGTCGCCCACTTTCACCCGACACAGCCACTTTTTCCGGTCCACTTCGGTCACAGTACCGGTGCGGATAAGATTGGTGATAAGGCGCATGATTTCGGTCATTTGTGCATTCATAACGAAAGGTTGCCATCAGAGGGAAAAGGTAGGCAGTTCTGGCGGTTGTACCAGCGATGAAACAAAGATCACCCCGCCATCCAGCGCAACAGAGTGTCACGGGTAACGGTTTTCACCTCATCATTCACACCCAGCAGGCGGCGCTCAGCATAGCGGACCTCCGGGCCTTTACGGCTGACGCGGTCACGCAGTCCGTAGTGGTGAACACGGGCAATGCGCTGCACCTTACCCTCAAACTGCACGCTGGCAGAGTCGGCACTGGCTGCAGTTTTCAAGTATTTTGTGGTGCGAAGCTTTGCAAACATCTGGCGTTTGATGCGTCCCTTCTTGCTGCGGGCTGTCACCCGGCGCGGCTCATAGCCGCTGCCGTCAGGATTACGCTGCAGCCTGATGTTCTGCTGCTGCGTCCGGCGCAACTGTTGCGCCAGTTGCCGCATCATACGGCTGCGTGCTGCAGGCTCCAGATTAGCCAGCAATGCCGTCAGCCAGTCATCCACCCTCTGCAGTTCATCCACGTTTCACCGTCCACATTTCCTCGAATCTGTCAGGCTCCGGCACCGCTTCAACGCTCGACACATTACCGTCAGTGCTGACCAGTACACGCTCCGTCAGTTGCAGATTCAGACTGATATCGCATACATCATTGCGCAGAATATCCACTTCAAAGGTGAACAGTTTTTCGCGCAGCTCCGGGTTGTTGATGGCGTCCGCCTGATTTTCGCTGAGCCACAGCAACACGGGAGCCATCAGCAGATTCTGGTCGCCGCTGAAATCCTCGATCACCACGTTCAGGGTGTAGCGGTATTCCCATGACATAGAGCTGGCACCGGTTGCCACCAGTGAGCCGTTATCAACGAAAAGGTGCAGCTTATCTGGGTTGTTGCGGACATACGCCACCGCTTTATTCAGGGCGCTGCGCAGGGACTGCGGTTTGTTCACTCTCTCGCTCCTGACACGCAACTATCGTGTCGACTTTGTCAGCACAGACCGCCCAGGCGGCCTCTGTTTCATCCAGCGCCGTATTCAGATCACCGTTACTGCGCGGCGCTGATCTTTCCAGGCGGCACTGCGTCACTCTGGGACAGCCATTCACGGTAAGCAGCACCTCCGGCAAGGGCCGGACGTTCGCGCAGCCTGATAATGTCAGCAGGCAAAGGAGCGTCAGCCCAGCGGCGCAAATCCTCGTTTTCACGTTTCAGTTCCTCGATCCGGCGCTGGCGGCTTCGCAGCAGTGCGGTGGTCTGTTCCGCTGCCGCATAAAGCCGCGTCTGCTCCCGGCTGTTGGTTTCGGTCAGAATGGACAGGCCGATCAACTGACTGTTTTTCTTCGTCAGTTCCTGCGTTTTACTTTTCAGCGCCGCGCCTTGCGTCTCAATGGTGTGACTGGCATTGTTAAGCCGCCACGACTGCCAGCCCAGCACCGCAAAAGCCAGCGCCAGCACTACCGCCAGCAAGCGCGTCATGCCCCAGTTCCTTTTAAGCACCAGGCCAGTTCCCGCGCGCGGCGGTTCTCCAGACCTTTATTTTTCACACCGTTAACGTAAATCCAGCGCGGTAGCTGGTTGCATGCCTGCCACCACTGCTGGCGATTGATATATGACACCATGGTTGACCTGCAGATCGCGCCGGTCCCCACATTGAAACCAATACTCACCAGCGCATCGTAGACATGCTGCGGGGGCTTAACCGTCAGGCAGGCATCCAGCCTTTTTTCAGTCAGTAGTACATTGTTTATTAACCCCTGCGCCGCCTGCCGTTCCGTGATAGCTTTCCCCGGCACCACCCCGGATGTATTGCCGATCCCGTCAGTCCAGACACCTGCGCTGCACTGGTACGGCTGCAGATGACATCCCTCGTAATCGGCAATCAGTTTCAGCCCTTCAACGGAGGTTTTGAGCGACTGGAAACCGGGCAGCGTGGCGGCGATAGCCAGCACAGCCCCGACAAGGCAGCGCTTAACGATTGAAGGATTCATATTCCCCCCGTGAAATTTTGCCATCGCGCAGCAACCTGAAAGACTGGTGTTTGTAGTACCAGTTGATAGCCAGCATCAGCACACCAATCAGCACGCCGCCAACCGTTGATGCATCCTTGAGCGACAGATCGCCCAGCCATGCCAGCAGCACGGCGATGCAATAAGTAATAAAGGCGCTGATTCGTTCAAGCGTCATAATTCAGTCCCATAGCTGGACGGTCTGCGCCGTGGTTGACGCCGTAATGTCCGGCAGTTCCACCTGCAGCCCGTGCGGTAAAAATGGGCCGTACTCTGCCAGCCCCGGATTTGCCTTCAGAACCTGCTCAGTGACCCCCTGCGTGCGCCCGTAATGACGCCAGCAAAGCGCGTCCACCGTGTCATACTGATGCGCACGCACTTTCATCAGATAAGCTCCACCGTACAGTGCGGCGCATCCTGCACCCGGCTGATGGCCCAGCGGGCATCACGCCACAGATCACCGCTGGCCTCCGCCAGCTCCTCCCCCCGTTTCGCACCTGACGCCGTGGCGTCATAGTCCTGATAACGCTCATTGAGTACGGCACGCGTCCAGCAAAAAACAGCGTTATGGTAGTGCCGGATACGCTCGCTTTTACCGTCCAGCATGTCCGCCGGAACCTCAGCCAGTGCCCGGTAGCCCAGCAGTTGCTGGCGGGTGCGGAAGTCGTACAGCTCTGCGTTAACCTCAGAAATCGCCGTCAGCACAACCTGCTTTAAACGCGGCTGCGTCACCGTGCCGTCAGTTCGCATCACACTGCGAAACTCCGACAGGTCCACATCAGGCCAGAACGGCGTATTTTTGATAACCTCCGCCTGTTCCGGTGCCTGTTCGGGCGCAACAAACTTCATGCGGCTTTCTCCTGAATAAGTGGGCGGTGGACGGAATTTTGATGTGGCAGTGCCTTTCGCCATCCCGTGCCGCCCGTGCGCGGGGCACGTTCGTTAGCGGCTGTCATTGCGCAGTCTGCGCTCCAGCTGCTGCTTTTCTTTTTTTACACCGCAGCGGGGATCAAGCTGCAGCGCATGGGTAAGGTGATTCAGGGCTGACGCCGGGTTGCTTTCGCTCAGTACAGCGCCGATGGCTTTATGCAGGCGCGCCCGCGACTGGTCCGGCATATCCAGATCGGTTGTCAGGTCCAGCGTCTGCAAAAGCAGATCGGCATCAAAGCCTGCAGCGGCTAGCAGAGCGCCTTGCGCCGCGTCTGCCATTTCTTCTGCCAGCACGGTCTGCACGTTACGGTTGCCCAGCGGCATCACCCAGCCATGGCGCAGCGCATGACGCCCGATTTCCAGCGCACCGGCATAATCACCGGCGTCGATACGCCACAACATCACGTACATCAGCACGTCATCCTGCTGCGCACCTCCGGCAGCCAGCACGCCCTCCGCCCAGGCGGAATATTTCGGCAGCAGTTCCACCTTGATTTCCGCCTTTTTCACCGTGGACTGGACGCCCTTGAGGCGGCGGCGGTCTTCTGCCAGTTGCAGCAGCATCAGGTCATAGCCCGACGCATGGCGAACACTGCCGCCCTCACGGGCGGCCTGTTCAGCCTGAATGCGCAGGCGGTGCTGCCGTGCGGGACTCAGGCTCATGCGTTATTTCCCACTTTCCGGAGCGGCAGGCGCGCTGAAATCACCGATTTCGATGTTTTCTACCAGCGCCGCGCAGCGGTAGTCCTCGACCACATACGCCTCGTTGACGGATTCAAAGTTTTCAATCCGGTCACGTTTCGGGTTGTCGATAACTGAACGGCGGCGGGTGTCTTCCTGCCAGTAGATGGACAGGTTATCCAGACGGGTGATCAGCAGGGCATTTGCCGGGAAGAAAGGCGCGCGCACGGCCTGCAGGCCGCCCATGCGTTTCTGGCTGATGATCAGATCGGCGGCGATTTTCTCGCTGTTGTCCTGCTCTTTGTTGACCAGCGGGAAATACTTGTCAGACAGCAGTTCACGTCCGCATACAACAACCAGCTCGTCATCATCCTGATACTCCACATCGATCAACTCGTTGACGGTATCCATCACCACCGCGTCAAGATTTACATACTTACCACCCGGACCTACTTTTACCGGTTCTGCAGTAGTGGTGCCGTCTTCTGCGGTTTTGCTGCCCATGACGTGATCCGGCGCGTCTTCGCGGATTTTCTGCAGCCAGCCTTTATTGACGTCCTGCAGCAGCGGGTTTTCAGCACGGTTGGAGGTTTTGGCGCGCTTCACGCCGTTAAAGCCGATCATGATGCGGTCCAGCGCCTGACGCTTGACGATGGCGTTGCGAATACGCACCTGGAAGTCCTGGAATTTCGCCCACATGTCCAGTTTTGCGTAGGTCAGCACCGTATCAAAGTTGGTCTGCTCGCATTTGTATTCCACGTCTTCCATCAGCGTCGGATCGGTAGGCTCGCGCTCTTTGGTGGTGGTATCGGTGGTTCCGGCAATGGTGCTGCCAACACCCAGCCCCAGCAACTGACCGGACTGCTCAGTGACCGGCGTGATGTTAATAACCGTCAGGAAAGCGGCGGACTGCTGGATCTGGTCTTCCAGCGTCTGCTGCACGGACGGCTCCACGGTAAACTTGCTGGACAGTTCTTCAACTTCCACACCGTTCAGGCGCGCCAGTTGCTGCAGGTAAGCGTTAAAGGCAAAGCGGGTTTTCTTTTTCATCGGGTCTTATGCTCCATCAGCAATTGGTCAGGGTGCCTGCCGGTGCGTCACCGCCCGGCGCGCGCTGGCGGTAATCCTTGCGGCTGTCTTCGCGGCTCAGCTGCTGCTGTAGCTCAGCAAAGGCGGCCTGCTGTTCCTGCAGGGAGGACTCCAGCGCAGAAAGGCGTTCACCGTTTTCAGCCAGGGATTTATCAGTGCGCTCGCTCAGGTTCTGCTGCTCGGTGGCGACCAGTTCCACGGCTTTATGCACGTCGGAGAAACGCGCCTCATCGGTCTGCTCTTTTTTGGTGAACAGCGCGGTGACGCGGGCAAAGAGGGACGGCTTTTCGTCCTGGGCTTCTTCCAGTTCGATCAGCGTTTCAACCGCTTCCGAAAACAGGTTTTCAGGGTTCTGCTTACGGTTCGCCAGCGGGTTATGCGCGGCGCTGGCGCTGAATGCCAGCATTTCGGTGCCAAGGCTAGCCGGATCGTCCGTCGCCCCCAGCCCCACCAGGTATGCTTTGCCGGTGTCGGCAAACTTCGTGCTGACCTCCATGGAGGTGAAAAGCTTCTGGCCTTTCTTCACCAGTTCCACCAGGGCTTCCGTGGGTTCGATATCGGCATAAAGCGCCATCTTGCCCGCCAGCGGCCCGTCCTTGATTTCTTCTGCAACCAGCCCCGTCACCCTGCCGTAGCGGTTAAAGGTGCTGTCCGGCAGATAAGACTTGATGTGCTCAAGGTTAATCAGCGCGGTATAGACCGTCGGGTTGTAGCTGGCAGCCATCTGTACCAGCCATTCAC
Source organism: Citrobacter sp. wls827 (assembly GCF_005280875.1). NCBI lineage: Bacteria > Pseudomonadati > Pseudomonadota > Gammaproteobacteria > Enterobacterales > Enterobacteriaceae > Citrobacter > Citrobacter sp. wls827. The sequence continues at coordinate 536,903 of NZ_SZWR01000010.1, read as the reverse complement.
GCTGGATTTCGCGCCCGTCAGTGGTGGCACCTTCCACCCCGATACGGAAACGCTTTGCTTTCACTGTCATGAGCCGTGCTCCGTTAAAAATAACTTACTGGAGCCTTATGTTTGCGGTGATGGGGGGAGTGAAACAACGCGCGGCACTTGTACGGTAAACCACACAAACCGCAGCCGGGGAAAGCCGTCAGGCAAGGCCGTATGTTTGGGCCATGAACACGACACTGACCCCCGCAGACCTCGATCCCCGTAGGCAGGCCATGCTGCTGTACTTTCAGGGATACCGCGTAGCCCGCATTGCTGAAATGCTGGGCGAGAAAGTTGCAACCGTTCACAGCTGGAAGAAGCGCGACAAGTGGGGCGACTATGGGCCGCTGGATCAGATGCAGCTCACCACCGCCGCACGTTACTGCCAGCTCATCATGAAGGAGCAGAAAGAAGGGAAAGACTTCAAGGAAATTGACCTGCTGGCGCGCCAGTCAGAGCGCCACGCCCGGATCGGTAAATTTAACGATGGCGGGAACGAAGCTGACTTAAACCCGAACGTTGCCAACCGTAACAAAGGGCCACGCCGCCAGCCCGAAAAGAATGTTTTCACTGATGAACAGACCGAAAAGCTGGAAGAAATCTTCCACGCCTCTATGTTCGACTATCAGCGTCACTGGTTTGAAGCAGGAAAAACAAACCGCATCCGCAATCTGCTAAAGTCGCGCCAGATTGGCGCCACGTTTTATTTTGCCCGTGAAGCCCTTATTGATGCCCTGCTGACCGGACGCAACCAGATTTTCCTTTCTGCCAGTAAGGCACAGGCACACGTCTTTAAGCAGTACATCATCGACTTTGCAAAAGAGGTGGATGTTGAGCTGAAAGGCGATCCCATGGTGCTGCCCAATGGCGCAGCTCTGTACTTTCTCGGCACCAACGCCCGCACGGCGCAGAGCTACCACGGCAATCTGTACCTTGATGAATATTTCTGGATACCGAAATTCCAGGAACTGCGCAAAGTTGCCTCCGGGATGGCCATTCACAAGAAATGGCGACAAACCTACTTTTCCACGCCGTCCAGCCTGACCCACAGCGCGTATCCGTTCTGGTCCGGTGCTCTGTTTAACCGGGGTCGTGCCAAAGCGGACAAGGTGGATATTGACCTGACCCACAGCAACCTTGCGCACGGCCTGCTCTGCCCTGACGGGCAGTACCGCCAGATCGTCACCGTGGAAGATGCGGTGCGCGGCGGCTGTAACCTGTTCGACCTCGACCAGCTGCGCATGGAGTACAGCCCGGACGAATACCAGAACCTGCTGATGTGCGAATTTATTGACGATCTGGCGTCAGTATTCCCGCTCAGCGAGCTGCAGGCGTGCATGGTGGACAGCTGGGAAGTCTGGACCGATTTTCAGGCGCTGGCGCTGCGCCCGTTTGGCTGGCGGGAAGTCTGGATCGGTTACGACCCGGCGAAAGGTACGCAAAACGGTGACAGCGCAGGCTGCGTGGTTATGGCACCGCCAACTGTGCCGGGCGGCAAGTTCCGCATTCTGGAGCGTCATCAGTGGCGCGGAATGGACTTCCGCGCTCAGGCGGACGCCATCAAAAAACTGACGCAGCAGTACAACGTGACCTACATCGGCATCGACTCGACCGGCGTCGGGCACGGTGTTTATGAGAACGTAAAAGCGTTCTTTCCTGCCGTGCGGGAGTTTGTCTACAACCCCAACGTCAAAAATGCCCTGGTGCTCAAGGCGTACGACATTATCAGCCACCGTCGTCTAGAGTTTGACGCCGGGCACACCGACATAGCGCAGTCCTTTATGGCAATCCGCCGCACCACCACCGCCAGCGGCAACCGCCCTACCTACGAAGCGAGCCGCAGCGAAGAAGCCAGCCACGCAGATTTGGCCTGGGCAACGATGCACGCACTGTTTAACGAACCGCTGCAGGGCGAATCCGCCAATACCAGCAATATTGTGGAGATTTTTTGATGAGTGAACACGACGCCCTGGCCAGAACCGCGCCAGTGCAGGAGGCCGAACAGCAGAAGAATACAACTCATGCCGAAGCGTTCAGCTTTGGTGATCCGATCCCGGTACTGGACCGCCGCGAACTGCTGGACTATGTGGAATGCGTACAGATGGACAGATGGTATGAACCGCCGGTGAGTTTTGACGGGCTGGCACGGACCTATCGCGCCGCTGTGCATCACAGCTCGCCGATTGCCGTCAAACGCAACATTCTGACCAGCACCTTTATCCCACACCCGTTGCTCAGCCAGCAGGCGTTCAGCCGGTTCGTGCTGGACTATCTTGTGTTTGGTAACTCTTATCTGGAGAAGCGCACCAATCGCCT
>NZ_SZWR01000010.1:532342-534516 GCF_005280875.1 Citrobacter sp. wls827 | reverse complement strand
GGCGGTATTCTGTCGCTGGAGCCGTCGCTCGCGAAATACACCCGCCGCGGCTTAGATCTGGATACCTACTGGTTTGTGCAGTATGGCATGACCACGCAGCCCTACGAGTTCACCAAAGGCAGCATCTTTCACCTGATGGAGCCGGATTTAAACCAGGAGATTTATGGCCTGCCGGAATACCTGTCCGCCATCCCTTCCGCCCTGCTGAACGAATCCGCTACGCTGTTCCGCCGCAAGTATTACATCAACGGCAGCCACGCGGGCTTCATCATGTACATGACCGACGCTGCACAAAATCAGGAGGACGTGAACAACATCCGCCAGGCGATGAAAAGTGCCAAAGGGCCGGGCAATTTCCGTAACCTGTTTATGTACTCCCCCAACGGGAAAAAGGATGGCATCCAGATCATCCCACTGTCAGAAGTGGCGGCAAAGGATGAGTTTCTGAACATCAAAAACGTCAGCCGCGATGACATGATGGCAGCACACCGTGTACCGCCGCAGATGATGGGAATTATGCCTAATAACGTTGGTGGATTTGGGGATGTGGAGAAGGCTGCGAATGTTTTTGTGCGAAATGAACTAATTCCTCTACAAAAAAGAATGTCTGAGTTGAATTCTTGGATAGGGGAGCAAGTCATTAGTTTTGACCATTATAAATTAGAGCGTTTATAATTGTATAACTTTAACACATCGTTATCAATGCAGTAAAAGCCACCCATGTGGCTTTTACACATTATTATCGTCCAACTACCGGCACACCATTCTTATTTCTTTTCGTCGATACTTCGACCTCATCTCTTTTACCGAATGCTATATCTATATATTTTTCAGGGTTATTTAGAAATCGTGAATACCTTACGACAGAACAATATACAATAGCATCATCAAAGTGAGGTGTTTTAGTTTGATTAGCATAGCGATGATTGGCGCCTACTAGATATGGCATGTAATCATCGTAATAACTCGTAATACGCCTTAATTTCACCCCACAATTACAACTATTACCACTGCAAGTGCTTTCTGTGAAAATTTTATCATAGATTTCATTTCTAACTACTGCTATTAATCCAGTTGGCTTGCCCCATAAAGCTGCCTGAATTTCTGAGTTCACATACTTACGCAGAGCTGTTTCTTCTCCAACAAGAACTACGACAACAGTAGAATCCGCAAGATAATCCTCACGGATTGTTTTCATTATCGTCTCTTCGGCATTATCTTCATTTATATCACCATCAGCAACTGATTTATTAATAAACGATTCGCCACCATGTTTTTTTATTAATTCATCTTTCAGATCTTGCTCATTCGCATGATGATAGCTTAGGAATGTCTTATGCATTACAAACTCCATTTCTTAGTATTAATATCAAATTCTCGTACAACTTCCTCATTAAAGAACTTATTAACTTCGTTGAAGGCGTTCAACATATTACTGAAGTGATAATAATGTGACTGAATCTTCCCAATTGGAGTTAAATGATAAGAAAGGGTAACGTATTTACCTTTTGAATCTTTTTCACGAGTTAATACTTTATCATGCTCCGAAACATGTTTATGCCATCTACGATAATTATTTTGATATTTTGTAAGAAATTCATTAAGGGTGCGAAGAATTTCATTAGAAAGATCATATAGTTTTTTATCTCTTTTTTTCTTCACATCTAATAATTTCATTTCATCACGAATAAATTTATAACACTCAAAATAAGAATTTAATACTTCTTCGAATGAATCATACCTTGGATTAATTTTGAATAAAGACCGCTTAGTATCCAAATAGTTTTTAACACTTTTTCTAAATAACAAGTCTGATTTATTTAATAATATATTTACACCACCAAAACTAAGTTGCTCCACTCGTAGAGAGTATCTTTGGTGCATAAGACCAACAAAAAGCATATAAACTACCAAACATAATATGACTACAGAGAGAATAGCCCTAATTATGTCTACATTAGACATAAAATTAAGAGTAAACCACCACTTTTGGAATGGCTCAAACGGCACGCACCCCATGAAGATCACTAAGAGGAAAAAAATAGATCCCCACAAAACCCAATATTTGTACATAAGATTAGTCCATATCTTTGTTTGCTCCATAATACTGCAGAGAAGGCATTAGTCCAAGCATTAGCGCGCGCTCGTATCCCCGCCACGCCTGCCCGCTTTGT
>NZ_SZWR01000010.1:492113-532265 GCF_005280875.1 Citrobacter sp. wls827 | reverse complement strand
AAAGCCCGCCATTCCTGGCGGGCTTCAACTAAAACGATCCTCAAACAATCATGCGGATTCATGCGGCATAGTCATGCAGTGGTATCCTGCTTCGCTTTCTCTGGCACTGAGTAGCTATCAAATGATACATAGGTATCAGTATCAAACAACGAAATCGCTTCAACCTGGTCCATTGGTATCACATGACGGAAATGCTGTAGGTTCAACCCTCGCTCATGCTCATTAGCAGCAATGCCCTTTTCCAAATATAACTCGTAGTAGCGATGCTGCTCATGATAACGAAGGGTGTCCTTATCGCGATACCCGCTGATGTAGGGGATAATCGCTAAATGTTGCGTGTGACTATGCTCAATACGAGGCGCAGCAACATATCCTATGTACACTTTACGTGATTTCAATGTGACAAAAATCAGCATATCTTCGTCAATCGCCTGCACCAGAAGCGACTCCACACCATCCATTGCAGCCATTTCACGATAGGCGGCCTGCCTGACCTTTTCGTTTTTGATCGCTTTTCTGGCAACATCACCCGCCACATATGCAAGGAAGCAGGCAACAGCCATTGAAAGCACAAAAAACATCGGGTAAGAAAGGAGCGTTTTATCAGTCAGCCATGAATACAAGTCTTTCGTTCTGTATGAAGCTGAAAACAGGTGAGGAATAGAGATAATAAGACTTATGGCAAGAAGCGAAAGGTAAATAAACAGAATAAAACCAAAGCCTTGAATGACAAACTTACACCCATGCATTGCAACATAGAAGTATGATGTCCACCCATTAGTTCTTGCGTGACGTATGCGGGATTGGTAATGATTTTCCGTGTACCAAAACCCGCATACGAGTACAACCATGATGACCAATGGTCCCATCGTTTATCCTTAACGTTTAGCTGCAAGCTCTCTCATTCTGGCCTGCATCGATTCCCGAACTTGTTTATTGTCCATGTTCAAAACCGCATTACCATTGGCATCGGTAGTGATTTTACTGTTGTTGGATTGTTCAATATCCTGCTGGATAACGCCTTGCATCCAACGACCTGGAGTCGAGATAATTTTTCCAAAAATCTTAGTCATACGACCTCCTCGCTGTGCCTACATACGTGTGGCATTGCTGTTAATTCTTTTTGTTATGACCTTATTGTAGAACAATGCCGGGTCGCGAACATCTTGTAGAACCGTTTATCTATCCCATTTTCACGACTACGACAAGAAAAACTGAGCGTAATTCAATCTGTATCACTTAAAAAGCTACATGTTGTGTTTCAGCGCTGGGAAAACAACTAACAGACTAACGTCTCGCTATGCTCGTTGTTCAACTTTGCTGACGGCAGAATCAAGTACTGCCGTCAGCAACGTTCCTCAATGCAGCCAGCTGTCGTCCTCCCACACTTGCTGCATAATTTCCATCACTCGCTTTTTGTCTTCATCCAGTTTTAACCCGCTCAGTTCAACACCATTGGCACTGCCCTTACGGATACGAATTGCTGTTTTGGGATACAGAGGGCGCAAATTACGGTAAAGCTCGGATTCAAGGGCTTCCAGTGTGGCCTGGCTAATCTTCTGCTCTTTATCGATCATTATTTCAATGCGCATACAGATTCCCCTTAACTGGTTACATCCATTGACCGGCAGTATTCATGGCTGCGGATTTTCGCCATCAGCTCGTCGGTCAGTTCGGACACCCACTGGATAGCCAGCCGCTTTTCTTCGTCGCTGCACTCACTAGCCGCTACAAGCTTGATAAAAAAATCAATGCGCTGGAGCTTCAACGACTCCAAAAGATAATCCTGCATTTTCCCTCCTATCACTACCTCGGACATACAACAACTGTATATATATCCACTGTTTATAATTACAGTATAGTAGGGATTTGCGAATGTAAACCGTTTTTTATCTGTCAATTAGATCGCTCTGATGCGGATCAATAAGAGCAGGAATTGTTAAAGCCTTGGTATCAGTACCACTGACGCCATTTATCATCTTCCTGCAGGCGGTGGTTGCGGTAAAAAATACGCAGCCCGCCACCTGACGGAATACTGCCGCCGCGCAGAAGCAGGTCAATCTCTGACTCGCTACCATCGAACCCTCTTGAACTCAGCTCTGCCTCAAGCTGCAGGCGCTGCTGATCCGAAATAGTCTGTTTGTATGCTTTTTTCCGCTTCGGTTTTACAAGCCTTAACCTGGCTGTCAGCTCCCGCCGTTCCTTCTGGCCCATGCTGTGGAGATATTCCTGCAGCTCGTCCTCATCCATGGTTTTTATATCGGGTAAATCACCCCCTGATTTGTTCAGATTTTCAACAGGGGGACAGTTATTGCCACGAGTCCAAGGGGCGCAAGCGCCCTGGTCGGCTACCGCCTCCTGAACGTCAACGGCCTTACGAACCTTTTTCCACTTCATCGCGTGCGTGCAAATCTTGCCCTCTACAATCGGGGACCAGATGCCATAGATACGGATACCGTGATCGCCGTAGGCGCTCGGTTCGTCGTTAAGCTCATAAGCAGTGCGGACAAGGTGATGTTTGCGGGGAACCAGTACACCGCCCTGTTTCATGATGTAGGTGGCAAAGCAACCTGCGTCCGCAGCTGCCAGTACCGCATCCAGACGCGGATTATCCAGTACAGGCGCACCCGCTTTGCGTTCGCCCTGTACTCTCGCCGCCTGACCAGCCAGCAAGCGCAGCTCGCGGTATGCCTGGCGCCCCGGAATACCAAAGAAACGAAATTGCTGGACACGGTGCAGCGACGCCCAGGCGCTGACATGCTCGGCGCTGTCACGCAGTGATCTGCCGGTTTCTTTACTGATTTCTTTAGCCAGCCCGCGCCCGTCGATGTTCTTACTGATGTATTTGGCGATGTAGCTGGTCGGCGTGCCCTTGCGCGGGTTGATTAGCTCAGACTTGAAGCGCGGCCCGGTATTGGTGCCCAGCTCCTCGCGGTCTTCACGGATGGCAAACTTACGCAGCAGTGCGGTGATGGAACGGCGGTCTTTTTTGCGCATGAAGCACAGAAGATGCCAGTGCACGGTGCCGTCATGGTGCGGCTCTGCAACGCGAACGCCATACCAGCGCAGCCCGGCCTTGTGCATGGCCTTGCGGAAAGCGGCGAACATATCAACCAGGTAGTCACTGCTCTGCCGGACAGTGGCACTGGTCCACTTCGGATTAGGTCTGCCGTTGTTGAGGGTTGCGTGGAAGCGTGACGGGCAGGTGATGGTATAAAACACCGCGCAGTCTCCGCGCATTTCCGCGATCAGCTCCAGTCCCTTAACACAGGCCATCATTTCATTACGGCGGTGTGCCGGGTTGCTGTTGCTGGCGTTCACCACGTCTTCCATGTCCAGCGTGTCGCCGTCTTCGTTGACCAGCTCATGCGAGCGGAAGAACTCCAGCGATTTGCGGCGCTGCTCGCGTTTATGGATCACCGCTTCATAGCTGACATACGGGGACGCTTTCTTGTTGACCAAGCAGACGGCACGTAGCTGCTCCTCCCGCCACTCGCAGCGCATCTGCCACAATTTGCGATACCACCAGTCCGCACACAGCATGCGCGCCAGCGACGGTGGGATCAGTTCATAAGGCACCGGCTTGCGGCGGCGCTTTTTGCGGCGTAACTGCTCAAAGGCAGGAGGGATGACCTCAAGGCGCATGGCTTCTGCAGCAACCCTTTCCCATGCCTTGCGGATTTCTTCTGGTTTAACATCGTCATTGACAAACAGATCACCGCAGGCCGCATCAAGACACATGCTCATATGTGCCGCAACCAGCGTGGAAAGGCGCTTGACCTGATCCTGATTCATTTCAGGCAGTACCAGCAGCCCCTCCAACCCGTCTTGACTCGCCATGAACCGGAAAGACGCAGACACCTGGCTGTCACGCACGCGCTCCAGACGCTCAAGACAAGGCCTGATTGTTTCGCGCAGATAGCGGGAATAAGCTTTAGCCCTGCCCAGGCTATGGAAGTATTTAATCCGCTCCAGCAGAGGCTTGCTGATATGGGCAGGCATGGCGCTTACATCGGCAATAATCACCAAATCGGGATTAACGCGCTGCTGTTCGCGGGCCATTTTGGCATGGCTAATCAGCCGATCCTGCTCCATTTCACGCTGGACAGGATCACGGGATTCATTAAAGAAGTAGCGTTCCCAAACCTCATCACTCAACGCCTCATGGCGCAGATGCTCCTGCTCGTTATCCGCAGCATACAGAGTGATGAGGTTTGAAAGCGCAGACTCCGGCGCAACGTCCGCCGGGTCCAGATACGGATTAACCGCTTTTTTTGGGGTATTCCATGGAAAGGCCACGGCGGCCTCATTCGAGCCGCCTGTGGTTTGTGCATGATGTAATGTGAATTTACTCACTGCCACGCCCGCACCTCAGCTTCCATCGAGATATCAGGACCGGACGCCAAATCAACACCAAGCCATCCTGCTGATTTGGTGGCGATGATTTCCGCTGCAGACTTACCATCACCGGCAGCCACACCCATGCTGCGCTTTACGGTGATGCGGTGGCGGGTGAAATTGCGATAAAGGGAGCGTGTCAGAGAGGTGTCGCTATTGGACACAATAACCGGATGCCCTTCCGATGACCGGCGCTCAAGAATAGACGCCAGACGATACTGATCATCCTCAGTAAACCCGACAGTGTGATAACCGCTAAATGTGCCGTCGTAGGGCGGATCGCAGTAAACAACATCACCAGACTGCAGCAGAGCCAGTGTCTCGTCATAGCTGGCGCAGATGAACGTAGCACGCTTGGCTTTTTCTGCGAATGCACGTATTTCATCAACAGGTAAATATGGTTTTTTGTAATTGCCATATGGAACGTTAAAAAAGCCGCTTTGGTTGTAACGGCATAACCCACGATAACAATGGCGATTCAGGAATAGAAAGTAGGCCGCTTTATCCATTGCAGACAAAGGCACTGTATTAAAAAACTGTCGGCACTTGTAATAATCTTCTGCTGTTGTGAATTTTGAGAATATGCGATCCGCCAGATGAATAAAGCTGCTCACATCTTCTTTAATCACCAGATAGAGATTAATTAGATCGGGGTTGATATCCGCAACAAGATAATGAGGATAGTCTGTCTCCATCATCACAGCGCAGGAACCCGCGAAAGGTTCAACCAGTCGCGGGCCAGCAGGAAGGTGTTTTTTCAGTTCCAGCATGATAGCGGTTTTATTACCCGCCCATTTCAGGATGGTGCTCATTTAGCACCGCCTTTAGCCAGAGAACGGATAAGCCCTAGCGTCATTTTGCAATCAGCTAAAGCACGGTGCGCCTTACCCTCAATCACAACACCTTCATGCGCAGCAGCATCAACCAGCTTATGCCATTTATAGCCATTAAATCGTCCCGGCTCGCCTCGATACTCTGCATAAAGCTTCATCGCGCAAACAGAATGAGCAGCAAGCATCCATGGCGCCCCTTCAGAGGGTTTTCCATTCAATGCGTAGGTCTGACGAATTAACCGGAGATCATAATCGGCGTTATAGATAACAAACCCAAAGCGCCTAAATAGTTCCTCCACTGCCCCGCATATATCAGTCCAGGCAGGGGCAAAAGCGACCATTTCATTAGTAATTCCATGAATGGCTATTGCTTCATCAGGGATAGGCTTAGTGGGCTTAATAAGCGTATTAAGCATAATAAACCCATGACTATCAATAATGCATATTTCAACTATTTCCGCATCATCACCCAGCCCGGTCGTTTCGGTATCAATAAATAAGTAGTCATTATCAAGCCATTGATTTGCATGTTGGCTAATTGTCATCTTATCGGTATTCATACCGCACCTCCGTTATAGTGTTTGCCTTTCAGCTCCGCAATCTCCTGACAAGTGACACAGCACTGCACGCCCGGAATAGCGCGGCGACGTTCTGGCGGGATCGGTGCATCACAATCAATGCAAAGCACACGGGAAACGCCCGGCATTCTGTTGCGGGCGGTGTGGATGTGGCGCTGACGTTCTTCTTCAACGCGCTGCTGTACAAGGTCCATTGAATCAGCCATCAGTGGATCTCCTGCGCTTCGTTTTGAATGTTTTCAGCCGCAATACGCAGCAGCTCCGCCGCTTCAACGTGATTAAGCTGGCGTGACGTGATATGGCAAGCCAGGCTATCAAGACGGGCTGCCATTGCCGCAGCACGTGCACGGCGTTCTTCCATGCGCGCATCAGTCAGCATCTGGTTAAGGCCAGCATCATCTGGTCCTGTTTTGGTGATTCGGGTTTCAATATTTCGCATTGTTGTTTCTCCTGAATTTGGGCAATAAGAAGCCCGGCGGGTTTACGCCTTTAATTTCGGTTGTGGGTTAATTCGGCATGGCTAGCCGATTTGGAAATAAACTCACCACTGTACGGAAATGGTTCATTGCTTTAATCAGCTCCCGCTTTTCGTCAGTCGTCAGCTCACTAACATTGACGCTATGACGTTCCGCCGGAATCTTTGCCATAAAGAATATTGCGGCTAGTGCGCGTTTATTCTGCTCATGGTTAATATCCCATTGGTCCCGCATATCGCTAATAAAGCGCTCCAGTTCTGAATCAATATTTAAGCCAAACACTTTCGCCCTTAATTCCGCGATGTGGTTTAACCCATTAAGACGGAGGCCAGCGCTTAGCGGAACAGTCGCAGCATCGCCTTCAATAGCCATGGTTTCCCCTGATTTTTAGTGGACAGTTCGTCCAGCAGCGCATCCTGAGAGCGGCATGGATGCCAGCGCTTGCCATCCTTCCCCATAATCCAGCCATGACCGCAGTGCATTGCAGGACTTTGCTTAACGAGCAGTGATGCAAAAGATGGTTCTTTAGTCAGCATAGCCACCTCAGATCAGACCGAACGAAGCGCCTAGGCCCGTCACGGTATCTACCGCGCTTGCCATCGCCGGATTCGCCTGCAAACGCGCATGCAATGAAACTGCAGTGAGTGCCATAAAGCGCGTAACAGAGTTGATGCTATTAATCACATCGCGGCGGCCTGCACTGGTTTTCACATCACCGGATACTGCGCCTGCAGCTACACGCCCAATCTCCGCAGTTGCACTCATGACGTAATGTGGCAGGTTCTCTTTTGCTACTTCATTCAATGGCACGCACGGTAGGCAGTGAATCTGAGCCAGAAAGCCATCAACCAGAGTTGAGTCCTCTGTGATATCAGTCAGCAACCATATGTCCGGTGCAGTCAGCTGGTGTGGTTGTTCCGGGTTTAGCTTGTTGCGCAGAATCTGGACATTCATACCTGCACGTTCTGCCAGCTTCGCCATGTTATGACGCAAGGCGAAAGCACGGCAGGCTTCATCGAAATGCGGGTGTTTGGAAACTCGATAGTCAAACATAGCAAGAGACTCCGATGTATCTCAAAATGGAACTAACTAATAGCGATATTGCAATCTGAAAGTGCATCAACAGTCAGCGCGACGATGTTTATCATCACCTTCTCGCGTTTCTTATCCTTTCGCAGACGGTGGCGAGGCAGACGACCATCAGCAAGCATGTCGTTAATGGTGTCTACAGGCAGCCCTGTCAGCTCGCTGTATCGCTCGATTGTGACGTGCGGCGTGTTCAGAGTGATTGAAATGTTAGGGGTCATGGGGCAACATCTCCTATTGGCTTGTGGTGAGCCGGTAGTAACCGTGACAAATCCCCAAATGGGAACAAAACTGATACTGGGATCGCATAAGAGATATGTCAACATCAAAGTACCCAAATGAGATCAAAATAAATCCCAATCAGGGTGGTAAAGCTGCGATTGAGCGGTTGGTCGAGGCATACGGGTTTACAACTCGGCAAGCCCTTGCTGACCACTTAGAAGTGTCAAAAAGTACATTGGCTAACAGATACATGCGAGATACCTTCCCCGCAGATTGGATAATTCAATGCGCCTTGGAAACAGGTATCTCGCTCAATTGGTTAACCACCGGGCAAGGTCTCAAGTTAAGTTCTCAAACAGCAACCACCGAGGAACTCGTGAAGTTTCGCCTGACCGCGGGAAAAATGGTTGAAGATGGCTCGTATGTTTTTGACGTATCATTTCTTCCCGCAAATCTTTCTGCTCCAATTGTTGTTCTCGAAGGATCTACTACATACATCTGTGAACAAACGTTTGCAGAAGTGCTGGATGGGCACTGGTTGATCAACATTGATGGAACTTATTCCATTAGACTCATCACTCGGTTACCCAAGGGTATGATTAAAATTTCTACTGCAGATAATAGTTTTGAATGTGCTTTTTCAGATATAGAAGTAATCGCATATGTAAGAAGCACAACTGTTTCAAATTGATATGGTAAAAGGATTTTGAAATGGATTTATTTATTATAGTAGTACTCTTATTAGCATTGCTTTCTCCTATTTTATCCATCGTACTTTTCAAAAAAAGTAAAAAACATAGAGAGGAAATGGATGTTTTAGCCTCCAGTAATAAAACTCTTGGAGGTGAATTAGATGAAACACAGGAAAAATTAGCTCAGGTAATACGTGAACACGCAGAACTTGAAGGAAAAGCTGCCCCCTTATGGCAATATCAAGAATTGCATAATGCAACCCTAGATGCTGAGAAGAAGATAAAAACCGCAGATGCTATAGCCAAAGAAAAGATAGAAGAAGCTCAAAAAAAGGCTGCAAAAGCAGTGAACGAAGCACACCACCAGGCTGAATTAATACTAAGCAACGCCAATAGTGAAGCTGTCGCTATCACCCAAGATGCTCGTGATGCCCGCCTGAAAGCCAAAGAACGCCTCGATAACGCGAATAGTAAAGCGGATGAACTGATCTCCAATGCAAATGATAATGCGATGAAAATAATCGCAAATGCAGAGATACGTGCAAAAGAAATTGCTGGGTCCGCATATGAAGCTAAAGAGTTCGCAGAGACCTACCAAGCTGTAGCCAAGTCAATGAAAAATAAAATTGAAGGGTACGGTGATGAATGGATAGTTCCAAACCGCAGCGTTTTGGACGAACTGGCAGAGAATTATGAATTTGCGGACGCAGGGAAAGAGCTGCAAAAAGCAAGGGAGCTAACTAAGTCTCTTATCAAAACAAGCAAAGCGGCAAGCTGTGATTATGTCGAACCGAACAGACGAAACACCGCAATCAAATTTGTACTAGATGCTTTCAATGGGAAAGTTGATAGCACCCTTTCGAAAATTAAACATAACAATTACGGCAAACTATCCCAAGAAATAAAAGATGCATTTGAGCTTGTGAATTTTAACGGTTCAGCCTTTAGATCCGCTAAGATCACCGACATCTACTTACAGGCTCGACTTAACGAGCTTAAATGGGGGGTAGCTGTAAATGAAATTATGCTCGAAGAAAAAGAAGAACAAAGACGAATTAAAGAGCAGTTACGTGAAGAAGAAAAAGCGCGTCGCGAGTACGAAAAAGCGATAAAAGAAGCTGAGAAAGAAGAGAAAGCCATTCAGCAGGCCATTGATAAAGCAACGAAAGAACTGATGCTCGCAGGTGAAGAACAACGTATAGCCCTCGAACAGAAACTGGCTGAGCTACAAATTAAATACGAAGAAGCAGAAGCCAAAAACCAAAGAGCCATCTCAATGGCACAGCAAACACGCTCTGGCCACGTATATGTGATTAGTAACATCGGCTCCTTTGGAGAAAACGTATATAAGATTGGGATGACGCGAAGACTCGAACCGCTTGACCGCGTTCGTGAGCTGGGTGATGCAAGCGTACCTTTCTCATTCGATGTGCATGCAATGATCTACAGTGATGATGCCCCCTCTCTCGAAAATCATCTCCACAAAGTGTTTAACGATAAGCAAGTGAACAAAGTTAACTCACGCAAAGAGTTCTTCAATGTTGGTATAAAAGACATCAAGTCAACGATTAAAGAAATGAGTATCGATGCGCATTGGACGATGTTTGCAGAAGCAAAAGAGTACAGAGAATCTTTAGCCATTGAGAATGAACGCAATAAGGCCGTAAAAGAAAGCGAGGAGTTAGTAGTCGCGTAGCAATGTATTAATCGCGGTAAACATACATTGACCACTGTTCAAATATACAGTTAAATTTAGCCCTCAGACATGAGGGCTTTTTTATGGCTGTACGAAAACTCACCACAGGAAAATGGATTTGCGAATGCTACCCCGCCGGGCGCAGCGGACGGCGTGTGCGTAAGCAATTCGCCACCAAAGGTGAAGCGTTAGCATTTGAACGGCACATAATGGAGGAAACTGAAGCTAAGCCCTGGCTGGGTGAATCGGTAGATCGCCGAACTCTGAAAGATGTCGTTGAACTCTGGTTCAAACTGCACGGCAAATCCCTGACAGCTGGCGAGCATGTTTACGACAAGTTGGTCCTGATGGTCGATGCACTCGGAAACCCTCTCGCTACTGATCTCAACTCGAAATTATTCGCTCATTACCGAGACAAACGCCTGACGGGTGAAATCTACTTTAGCGAGAAGTGGAAGAAAGGCGCCAGCCCGGTAACTATCAATCTCGAACAAAGCTACCTTAGTGGCGTTTTTAGCGAGCTGGCCCGACTCGGTGAATGGACAGCACCAAACCCACTGGAGAACATGCGTAAATTCACCATTGCCGAAAAAGAAATGGCCTGGCTGACACATGAACAAATCACAGAGCTTCTGTTTGACTGTCAACGCCAAAGCCCCCTGCTCACCCTAGTCGTAAAGATCTGCCTGAGTACCGGGGCACGCTGGCGCGAAGCTATAAATCTAACCCGTTCTCAGGTTACGAAATACCGTATCACCTTTGTCCGGACTAAGGGCAAAAAGAACCGCAGCATTCCGATCAGCAAAGAGCTGTATGAGGAAATCATTGCCCTAGACGGTTTCAGGTTCTTCACTGACTGCTACTTCCAGTTTTTATCTGTGATAGAAAAGACTTCTATAGTGCTGCCTCGCGGACAACTTACCCACGTTCTACGCCATACGTTCGCAGCACATTTTATGATGTCTGGCGGGAATATCCTTGCCCTCCAGAAAATCCTAGGCCATCACGACATAAAAATGACCATGCGCTATGCTCATCTTGCGCCTGACCACCTTGAGACAGCACTGCGTTTTAATCCATTAGCTACACTAATGCAATAATATTTATTTGGGGTGGTAAATTGTTATTAATAATATTATTACATTAATATATTGAGCCCCTCTATAAATCGTATTATCAATTCTCTCTGGTAAAGTGCTCCCTTTAAAAGTTTGTATTGCCCAACCACCTCGACCCAAAGTGACTGTTAAAGCAAGGTATGCGGCTAGAACTTTAATACCATTAAACCACGTTAGTTGAGGGTGATAGCGCCACCATACAAATAAGATTATTAAGACAAAAACAATCAAATTCGTCCACAATCCGCGCCGCAAATTTTTCCTTATCTTGTTTGTTGATTCATCAAAGTTAGAAAGGTTGTAATCTTCTTCGTAAAATTTTTGGATGTAACGGTCGAACCATTTTTTATTACAAAAAAACAACATCAACGATGCAATTATGAGCTTCATAGCTTAACCATGGAAAGTAAAAGTCTAACGGAACGTTAGTGTAAGCTCATTTAGAGCTTCAAGGGAGATAAACATTAAATGCCAAGTGGCGACAAAGTGGCGGCAGCGGTTGGCATTGCCCCGTAATCTCCACTCCTTACCACCAAACTAACTTATTAATTATCTTACAAGTCATTGTTTTTACTAACCTGTTTACATAAATGGGTTTTTTGTTGCCTGGATTTTAACTCCCTCCTCCCCCGAAATTCCTCCCCAAATTTGCAGCATGCCGGTTATGGCACATACTTTTACTCGGTGCTAAATGGTGATGGGGGTTGCTATGTTACTCGCAGGCAAAGTCGCGGTGATCTTCGGCGGCAGCGGGGCTATTGGTAGTGCGGTTGCGCAGACCATGGCGCGCGAAGGTGCCCATGTGTACCTGGGCGCACGCCGTCAGGAAAAGCTTGATTGGGCAGCCAGTCGCCTGCGAATGGCGGGTGGCACTGTCGATACGTTTATCACCGATGTGCTCGACGAGCACGACACCTCAACACAAGTTACCCGCCTGGTACAGCGAATCGGTGGAATTGATGTGGTGGTTAACGCGACCGGCTTTATGCATGAACAGGGCAAGCGCATCGAGGCATTAGCCCTCTCTGAATTTATGAGCGGTATCACTCCTTTCCTCTCGGCACAGTTCAATATCGCAAAATCCGTAACGCCGCACATGGGCGGCAATCGAGCGGGCGTCATTCTCACCGTTGTCGCGCCCGCGGCCCCGATGGCAATGCCTGGGCATTTGGGGCACATCGTCGGCTGTGCGGGAACAGAGGCTTTTATTAAAGCGCTCGCCAGCGAACTGGGACCAGCAAATGTTCGAGTCGTCGGCGTGCGCTCACATGCGATTGTGGACGCGGTAGCGGCCGGTTCCTATACCGGGGAGATTTTCACCGCTAAAGCGCAATCAATGGGTTTAACCGTCGATCAATGGTTAGCGGGCGCGGCGCAAGGCACCATGCTCGGACGCCTGCCTACGCTTGCGCAAATCGCTGAGGTTACAGCCTTTCTGGCTTCAGACCATGCCGGAGCAATGACCGCTACGGTGGTAAATATTACCGGGGGCGCAACCGTAAGCTAATTTACCCGCTCTTTCACGCCGTGCGCTGCTGCGAGCCTTTTTTTGCACTCGTGCGGGAACACAATGCTATGCCGCACATAATAACCAACGCGCTCACCAGATGATATGAATGCAGAGTGACGTGCATAAACATCACGCTAAATAATCCGCCACTCAGTGGAATCAAGTGTGAATAGATCTCTCCGCGCGTTGCGCCAATGGCGCTAATCCCTTTGTTCCATAACAGATATGACAGCCAGGAAGGAAAAATAACAAGGTATGCCAGCCCAGTAATAACGCCTGTATTTGCATAGCTATTCCAGCCCGGCATACCATTGCGTATCAACACCAGAGCCAGTACCGGAATAAGTACAATCGCACCTAACAACGCGCTCACGGCAACAAATGCGTTTCCCTTCACCTCACACGGTTTAACGCGTAGAAAGGCACAATAAACAGCCCAACTCAGCGCTGACCCCATGGTCCAGACATCGCCCCGATTGAGATGTTCCAATACCTGTGCGTGCATCAACCCGCCTTGCGACACCAGCCAGATAACACCAACGGTACTCAGGAGCACACCTGCTATATTTCGCGCAGAGATCCGCTCTTTAAAAAAGAACTTATTGATTAACAGAACGAGTGCCGGTGTGGTGGACATATAAATCGCGGCATTGAGCGAGGTTGTATATTGCAGGCCGATATATAACGTTAAGGGGAAAAGAACCTGACCACAAAGCGCGAGGAAGACGATAGTACCAAAGGATTTTCTCATCGCTGGCCACTGCATGGCGATCTGTCGGAAATAAAGCGCCATCAATAGCAATGCGGTAAATACCCAGCGTGCTGCTGATAAAACGATGGGATTAACTTCGGCAACCAATATATGGCCGACCACATAGTTGCCGCCCCAAAAACAGGCAGCCAGACTGAGTAAAAGATAGGGCATATTTGCGCCTTATTGTCAGTTGTACGGTATGACCACAAGGCTACGGCGGCGTGAGAATGAATGCTAATATAACGTTTTCATCCATGTGCATAGATTAAAACTATGAAATTCACGCTAAGGCAACTTGAGTTTTACATCGCACTTGCAGAAACATTACAAATTTCCAAAGCTGCTGCGCGCTGCCATATTTCTCAGTCATCAATGACCATTGCCATGCGGAATCTGGAAGAATCATTAGACGTGCAGCTATTTGTACGTTACCCCAAAGGCGTGAAGCTCACCGCCGAGGGCGAGCGCTTTCTGGCACATGCCTGCAACATCATCAACAGTAGCCACTCGGCTGTTGACGCTCTGCATGACAGGAGTGAAATTCTCACCGGCACGGTGCGCATAGGCATTGCCGAAACGCTCTCAGCCTATCTCATCCCGGATATACTCAACGATCTTGAACGACGTTTCCCTTTGCTGGAGATCGTATTTTATGAAGCTACTGCACCGGAACTGGTACAGGCGCTACGGGAACAAAAGGTCGATTTTTGCCTGCTTCTGACCTCAAATATCAGCCATGATAACGACCTTGAGATCGAAACATTCATTCGTTCACAGCGCCGCCTGTGGACGTCTATTGGGCATCCGCTACAGAGCCGGGCATCGATCCGTTTAATAGACGTCGAAAAGCTACCATTTTTACTGCTGGAAACCGATAAGTACCCTGACGTAATCATCGATTACTGGCAGCAGCGTGGCTATACGCCCAATATCAGTTTTCGTAGCAACTCTTTTGAAGCAATAAGAAGCCTGGTTGCAAAAGGCAGAGGAATAACCATTTTATCCGACCTGGTGTATCGCCCGTGGTCACTGGATGGTCTGCGCGTCATGCACAGAACGATTGATGATTTTATTACTTATATGGATGTCGGGACGGTAAAAAAAGCCGCCCGGCCGTTGACGCCAGAGGCGATGAAAGTCATTGATTTTTTACGTCAGGCCGTTACCCGCCTCGACAAACCATTTTGATGATTTCATCTCTGAGGTAATCCGGCAATACGCTCCACCATCACCAGAATACCTTCCCGCGAGAGCGGTTTTTTATCTGTGACAAAATGCAGCGTCATCCCTTCAATAAATGCATCCAGCGCCCGCGCCGTAACCGGCTCGAACCACTGCTCAAGCGTTTGTTGGCTGCGTAGCATCCAATTTTGCATCACTGTTTTTAGCGCCGGTTTACGGCTGGCGAAGGCATATAACTGATACATAAGCTCCATGTTGTCAGGCGTTGTGACCTGAGAGCTATAGATCATATCGGTAATCGCATGACAGGCCTGTGGCGCATTTTCAACACCGGCAAAAAATGCCTGATATTGCACAGACATGGTGTCAGTAAAACGCTCGAATGCCTCCATTAAAAGCTCATCTATTCCCGAAAAGTAATAGGTCATTGAGCCCAGCGGCACCTCGGCAATCATGGCGATTTTCCGGTGTGTAACCCCATGAATACCATGGATTATAACCGCATCCAGCGTGGCCTGGACTATTTTATCCCGTCGTTGTGGGTCGTTCGCGCGTCGCACTGCCTTACCTCTTCTTGCATTTGTGTACAAATGTACACAACCTTGCTAATGTTGTCTTCTTCCCTCTTTTCTTTGGCTCGAATTCATGACTGGCATCTCATCACGCAAAGCCTTAAGACGTCGCACCTGGGCGCTGTTCACGTTCTTCTTTTTACCAGGATTATTAATGGCCTCCTGGGCAACGCGTACCCCTGCCATCAGAGATATTCTCTCCGTCTCTACCGCCGAAATGGGTGCGGTGCTGTTTGGACTCTCAATTGGTTCGATGAGTGGCATTCTTTGTTCGGCCTGGCTGGTGAAACGATTTGGCACACGCAACGTCATCCGCGCCACCATGTCATGCGCGGTTCTGGGAATGACAATTCTCAGCCTCGCATTATGGTTGCATTCCGCCTGGCTGTTTGCGTTTGGTCTGTGCGTGTTTGGCGCCAGTTTTGGCGCGGCAGAAGTGGCTATCAACGTCGAAGGTGCAGCGGTTGAGCGTGAAATGAACAAAACTGTTCTGCCGATGATGCATGGTTTCTACAGCCTTGGAACGCTGGCTGGCGCAGGTGTTGGCATGGTACTTACCGCCGTCAGCGTCCCCGCGACAGCACATATTCTGCTGGCGGCGATGGTGGCTATTACCCCTATTTTTATCGCTATTAAGGCTATCCCCGACGGCACAGGTAAGAATGCTACTGACGGTTCGCACGCCGTTGAAAAAGGGTTGCCATTCTATCGCGATATGCAGTTGCTGCTGATTGGCGTCGTGGTGCTCGCAATGGCATTTGCCGAAGGTTCCGCCAACGACTGGCTTCCATTACTGATGGTTGATGGACATGGATTTAGCCCGACATCCGGATCGCTGATTTATGCCGGCTTTACGCTCGGTATGACCGTCGGGCGCTTCACCGGTGGCTGGTTCATCGACCGCTACAGCCGTGTGGCAGTAGTACGCGCCAGTGCACTGATGGGCGCGCTCGGTATCAGCCTGATCATTTTTGTCGACAGCTCATGGGTGGCAGGTGTCTCGGTGATCCTTTGGGGGCTAGGGGCTTCTCTCGGCTTCCCGCTGACCATTTCAGCCGCCAGCGATACCGGCCCTGATGCGCCAACCCGCGTGAGCGTTGTTGCGACTACTGGCTATCTGGCATTCCTGGTCGGTCCGCCGCTGCTGGGCTATTTGGGTGAACACTATGGCCTGCGCAGCGCCATGTTGGTTGTGCTGGCGCTGGTGCTTGTCGCAGCCATCGTAGCGAAGGCTGTGGCTAAACCGGATGTCAAAAATACCACTGTGATGGAGAACGGCTAATGGGTATCAAGTTAATTGCAGTAGACATGGACGGTACGTTTTTAAGTGACCAAAAGACCTATAACCGCGAGCGGTTTATGGCGCAGTACCGTCAAATGAAAGCACAAGGGATCCGCTTTGTAGTCGCCAGCGGCAATCAGTATTACCAGTTGATCTCTTTTTTTCCCGAACTGGCCAATGAAATCTCATTTGTGGCGGAAAACGGTGGCTGGGTGGTCAGCGAAGGGGAAGATATTTTTAACGGTGAACTGGCAAAAGACGATTTCCAGACCATCGTAGAATATCTGCTGACCCGCGCAGACGTTGATATTATCGCCTGTGGTAAAAACAGTGCTTACACCCTGAAGCAGTACAGCGATGAGCATAAATCCATCTCTGCCATGTATTATCACCGTCTTGAATTTGTCGATAACTTCGACAATATCAACGATGTATTCTTCAAATTTGGCCTGAATATCTCCGACGATCGCATTCCCCAGGTGCAGGCAGATCTTCATGAGGCGATTGGCGACATTATGGTACCGGTGCATACCGGATACGGCAGTATCGATTTAATTATTCCGGGTGTTCATAAAGCCAACGGTCTACGCCTGCTGCAACAACGCTGGAATATTACCAACGATGAGGTTGTCGTGTTTGGCGATGGCGGAAATGATATCGAGATGCTGCGCCAGGCAGGATTTAGTTTTGCAATGGCCAACGCCCATGAGCCGGTTATCCAGGCGGCGAAATATCGCGCGGGTTCGAATAACGAAGAGGGCGTGCTGGATATTATCGACCGCGTGTTAAACAATGAAGCACCGTTTACACATTAACGCCTCAGCACAGACGGCAACAAAATGATGGCATGATCTATTCATAATCCGCCTCAAATTAACCCACTGGATTATTACTTCCAGTGAATATTTCAGGTGAGCAGATTATGAAGAAAAGTGTACTGATGGCAACAGTGTTGCTGGGATTTGCAGGAACAGCATTTGCACAGAATGTTACCGTTGATGTACCAAGCGGATACAAAGTAGTGGTTGTTCCTTCTTCCGTCAATGTTCCGCAGGCGGTCAGTGTCGCTACTGCCCCGCAAACGGTTTATGTTGCTCCGGCAGCCACTCCAGCCCCTGTTTACCGCGCACATCCGTATGCGCGTCATGTTGCCAGCGTAGGTGAAGGGATGGTCATTGAGCATCAGATTGATGACCATCACTAATGATTGCAAAGCCCGGAAACCGGGCTTTAACCTTCCCGGGAATTCCCTACCCGCTTATCTTTCAGAAAGATAACCATCAGAATCAGCCACAGCACACCGCTGGCCAGATTAAACAGACTGAACAAGCCGTTTCCACCCAGCAGATAAGCATGTTTGCTCAGCTCAATACCAACGGTAAATATCAGCATTTGCAGCATACCCATTGCTGCTGAAACTGTCCCTTTGCTCATTTCACTGGCAAACAGCGTCAGGCGCACCAACCCGGCATTCGCCACGCCAATGCCAAATGCATAAAGACTTAAACCTGCCGTCATCCACAGATACGCATGAGAAGAAACAACCGTGGCCGCGGCGGCAATGATCAATCCCACGGAGATTGGCCAGCCCCCCATGATGATCAGCGAGCGCACCGTGCGGCGGGATGTCAGACGCGCCAGCACCAGGTTACCTGCAATCAGTGCACCAAAAATCGGCACCTGCAGCAGGCCATATTCGTAGCTGCTGAGATGTTCGCCACTGATAATAATGATCGGGGACTGCGCAATCCACGCCAGCAATGGCAGACTGACAAAGCCCAATGCCAGTGCGCCTGCGACAAAACGCACATTCTTTAGCACCAGCTTATAATCTTTGCCCAACTCTTTGATAGAAAGCTTCTCGCCCAGACGGGTAGCCGTTTCCGGCATCGCGCGCTGCAGGCCAAAAAAGGCAATTGCAGCCAGCGCGGCAAACAGGACAAACATGCCTTCCCACGGAAGGACATGTACCCAGGCGGCCCCAACCAACGGCCCCAAAAGCGGTGCAATCAATGCTACGTTTGCCATTAGCGCAGTGATTTTAATGCACACCGCTTCTTCAAAGGACTCCTGAATTGCGGCGTAACCTACCGCACCAATAAAGCACAGGCTAATCCCCTGTAAAAAACGCAGGAAAGTAAATTGCTCAATATTTTGTGCAAACAGCGTTGCGAGGCAGGTCACAATGAACCAAACCACCCCGGTTAACATCACCGGACGACGACCAACACGGTCCGACAGCGGCCCTAACAACCACTGTAAAAACATGCCGCCTGCCAGATAAGCGGTCATGGACGTTGGAACCCAATCTAAACCGGCCTGATATTGCTCCACCACCGCCAACATTCCGGGTTGGATCATATCGTTACCGATATATGTAGAGAATTCGTAAAGCACCAGACAGAGAGGGAAAAGTAATGCCTGACGCCCCAAGCGGGCGCCTGAAGATAAACGGTTCTGCATGCAATCTCTTAACAAATGAAAAAACGCGCAAAGTGTAATAAATGCGCCTTACTGGTGATAGTGAATTATGTGATTTGAAAGCAAAATGCGCACATTTTTACACTCAATTGCACGATAGCTTTTTGTTTTAAGGTTAATTTAAGTTGAGACCGCTATCATGCTCAATAAGCCTCATTAATTGTCTTAAAAAGAGTCAGTTAACAGACAAA
Organism: Citrobacter sp. wls827; assembly: GCF_005280875.1. NCBI lineage: Bacteria > Pseudomonadati > Pseudomonadota > Gammaproteobacteria > Enterobacterales > Enterobacteriaceae > Citrobacter > Citrobacter sp. wls827. Next base: position 513,194 of record NZ_SZWR01000010.1, on the reverse strand, counting down.
TAGGACAAGACCGCTTTTTATCGCCTGAAAGCAATTTTATGATCCCCAATATGGGCCTTTTTAACGATTACATTGAGTCTGGATGTTATGCTGGAAAATCTGAACAACTCGCTTTTTTACCTGATCAACGCCACGCCGGACTCTGCGCAATGGACGATCTCGCTCGCCATTTTTATTGCCAAAGATCTGATTAGCATCGTACCGCTACTGGCGATCATTCTCTGGCTTTGGGGGCCGCAAAACCGCGTGACCATCCAGCGCCAGTTGGTCATAAAAATGGCGATTGCGCTGGCAGTCGGCTTGACCATTTCATGGATCATGGGACATTTATTCCCTCACGACCGGCCATTCGTCAATCATATCGGCTACAACTTCCTGCACCATGCTGCAGATGACTCCTTCCCGAGCGACCACGGTACGGTTATCTTTACCTTCGCGTTGGCCTTCCTGTTCTGGCACCGCCTGTGGTCCGGAGCACTGTTGATGGTCGTCGCCGTGGCGATTGCCTGGTCGCGTGTTTACCTCGGCGTACACTGGCCGCTGGATATGCTGGGGGGGTTACTGGCAGGTCTGATCGGCTGCCTGAGCGCCCAGATGATCTGGCAACGATTCGGCACAACCCTGTACCACGGTTTGCAGACCTGCTATCGCACCTGTTTTGCCCTGCCTATTCGTAAAGGCTGGGTACGTGACTAACCCACGGTAAAGAGAGTAGTATTAAGCGCGAAACTGAGCACGTATTCTACTCTCCAGGGGAACTATGGAAACTCGACGCGACGAGCGTATTGGTCAATTACTGCAGACGCTAAAACGCAGCGATAAATTACACCTTAAAGAAGCCGCGACACTGCTGGGTGTATCAGAAATGACCATTCGTCGCGATCTGAATAATAACACGGCCCCGGTCGTACTGCTTGGGGGCTATATTGTTCTGGAACCCCGTAGCGCCAGCCACTATTTAATCAGCGATCAAAAATCCCGCCTGGTTGATGAAAAACGCCGGGCTGCGCAACAGGCAGCCAGCCTCGTCCAGGCGCATCAGACCGTTTTCTTCGACTGCGGAACAACAACGCCGTGGATCATTGAAGCGATCGATAATGAATTACCGTTCACCGCAATCTGCTATTCACTGAATACGTTTCTGGTGTTACAGGAGAAACCACAGTGCCGCGTCATTTTATGTGGCGGCGAATTCCATGCCAGTAATGCTATTTTCAAGCCACTCGATTTCCAGGAAACCCTGAATAACGTCTGCCCGGATATCGCTTTTTATTCCGCAGCCGGCGTGCATATCGATAAAGGCGCAACCTGTTTTAACCTTGAGGAATTACCGGTTAAACACTGGGCGATGTCGATGGCGCAGTACCATGTTCTGGTGGTCGATCACAGCAAGTTTGGGAAAGTGCGTCCCGCGAGGATGGGCGAATTAAAACGCTTTGATACCATCATCAGCGATAACCGCCCGGATGATGCGTTTGTCGAGTATGCCAAAGCGCAGCATATCAAATTGATGTACTAAATTTGTGCCGGATGACGGTGCTTTCATATCGTCATCCGGCATCAGCGATTAAGAGAACCAGCCACCAAACCACTGGTGGAATTTCATCATAACGAAGTCCCACATCCGGCTAAAGAATCCCCCCTCGTCCACCGCTTCCATCACCATCAACGGACGCTGTTCAATAGATTTTCCGTTCAACTGGAAGTCGATTGTCCCCACAACCTGGCCCTTCTTCAGTGGCGCGGTCAGTTGTGGCTCTGTCAGGGTAAAGCTCGCCTTCAGGTTTTTCAGCTGACCGCGCGGAATGGTCACAGACCCACCTTCCCCAGCGCCCAGATTGACTTCACTCTTATCGCCAAACCAGACTCGTTGGGTAACAAAGGTGGCGTCCGGTTTAATCGGCGTAACGGTTTCAAAGAAGCGGAAACCCCATGTCAGCAACTTTTCGGATTCATTAAAGCGAATACGATCGGTTTTTGCCCCCAGCACCACGGAGATCAAACGCATATCGCCCTGTGTCGCGGATGCAACCAGGTTATAACCGGCTCCCGCCGTGGTGCCCGTTTTCATACCATCCACATTCAGGTTGGTACTCCACAGCAGGCGGTTACGGTTAGGCTGGCGAATTTTATTAAAGGTAAACTCTTTCTCTTTATGGATGGCGTACTCTTCCGGCACATCGTGGATTAACGCTTTACCCAACAATGCCATATCACGCGCGGTACTGAACTGCCCTGCTGCATCCAGACCATGTACTGTCTGGAAAGTCGTGTTGGTCAATCCCAGTTTTTGCGCATAGCCGTTCATCAAACCGATAAACGATTCCTGGCTGCCGGCAACATAATCAGCGAGCGCAATACAGGCGTCATTACCAGACTGAATGATCACGCCTTTGTTCAGATCGGACACCGCAACCTGATCGCCAGGCTTGAGGAACATCACCGAAGAGCCGCGCAGGGCCGGATTCCCGGTCGCCCAGGCATCTTTCCCGACGGTAACCATGTCATTCAGATTAATTTTCCCGGCTTTTAGCGCCTGACCGACCACATAGCTGGTCATAATCTTGGTCAGACTGGCGGGATCCAGTTTCTCATCGGCATTACCTTCCGCCAGCACTTTGCCGCTGGCGTAATCCATTAAGATCCACGCACGTGCGTCAACGCTCGGCGGGGCCGTTGGTTGTTCCGCCGCCTGTACGGTCGGCGCCAAAAGGATTAAGAGTGCTGAACCTGCAGCAAGGCTGCGTAGGGAAGAGAAGTATTGCGTCATAAATGCCACCCGAGTATCCATTCCAAAAAACCACGTCATACCACACCGTGTTTACACAAAACCGGCCAAGTTGCCTCAGCCAACCATACAGAAAAGTTCTGATGGATGACGTGTAAAATAAGTGCGGTGAGTAATAACGCACTAACGAGCTTAAAGAAACCGTAAGTTGGTAAAGTTTTTAAAGTTTATGCAATAACGCCGCGCTGCGCTGCTCTCATCACGATTTTTTTGCGCCTTGTTGTGTAAATATTAGGTTTACCCCACCATGTGAGCGAGTCAGATAGAGAATGCAGCCATAAAGCTGCTCAATTAATTTGCGGGGTTACTATGATTACACTGTGGGGTCGCAATAATTCGACCAACGTAAAAAAAGTATTGTGGACACTCGAAGAACTGGAACTGCCGTATAGCCAAATTCTGGCTGGGGGACAGCATGGCGTAAATCATGACGCAGACTATCTGGCGATGAACCCTAACGGACTGGTTCCACTGCTACGCGATGACGAAACAGACGTATTGCTGTGGGAATCCAATACCATTGTCCGCTACCTGGCGGCCCAGTACGGGCAAAAACGACTGTGGGTTGACGCTCCGGCGAAACGTGCCGAGGGTGAAAAATGGATGGACTGGGCTAACCAGACGCTGAGCCCTGCACATCGGGTTATCTTATTTGGTCTGGTCAGAACCCCTGCCGATCAACGCGATCAGGCAGCCATCGAGGCCGGTGCGAAGGTCTGCGATAACCTGTTTGCCATTCTCGACAACGCGCTGGCCGACCGGGCGTGGTTTTCTGGCGCTGAATTTGGCACTGCGGACATCGCCGTCGCACCGTTCATCTATAACCTGTTTAATGTCGGCCTGAGCTGGACGCCGCGCCCTCACCTGGAACGTTGGTATCAACAGCTCACCGAGCGCCCGGCATTCCAGAAAGTCGTGATGATCCCGGTCAGCTAATCCTGTCAGGGACTCACTTTCAGCAATTCCCCGTCGGACTCGTCGGTTAATACATACAAATAACCGTCTGGTCCGACGCGCACATCGCGGATTCGCTGCCCTCTGTCATGCAAAATACGTCCGTCTTCCGTCACTGTATTACCTTTCACGCTTAACACAATCACCCCCTGTTCTTTCAGCGCACCAATAAACAGTTTGTGTCTCCACTGTGGGAACGTATCGTGATTATAAAAGGCCATCCCACTGACAGCAGGTGATTTTTCCCAGTAAAAGATAGGCTGCTCGGTGCCCGCCACAATTGAGCCTTTTGCTTCGGGGATGTTGAAACCACTGTAGTTAACACCCCATGTCGCGATTGGCCATCCATAGTTTTTACCTTTCCCGGGGATATTGATCTCATCTCCGCCACGCGGGCCATGCTCATTAAGCCACAACGCATCGCTCCAGGGATTCATCGCCATCCCCTGCGGATTGCGGATGCCATACGACCATATTTCAGCCCGCGCGCCAGTCTGGTTCACAAACGGGTTATCCGGTGGAATTTTGCCCTCGTCTGTTAGTCGAACCACTTTGCCCTGTAATTTGTCCAGTTCCTGAGCGGTTATGCGCTGGTTATTCTCGCCAAGGCCTATAAATAAATAACCTTTGCCATCAAATACCATACGCCCGCCAAAATGATTCCCGGTTGATAACTTAGGCATTTGGCGGAACACCGTCCGGAAGCCCTGCAGGTGTTTACGATCGTCACTTAACCGCCCGTAGCCTACTGCTGTTCCGGCTTTCCCTTCACTGTCAGCTTCCGCGAAGCTTAGCCACACCCGCCGGGATTGAGCAAAATCCGGTGCCAACGCCACATCAAGCAGTCCCCCCTGACCATTCGCCCAGACTTTGGGTACGCCGGTCAGCGGGTCGGAAAGCCCCTTATCGGGTTGCCAGAGCCTAAGTTGCCCTCCTCTGAGCGTAATCAGCATACTGCGATTATCGGGTAAAAAGGCCAGCGACCACGGGTGGTCGAGTTTGGTTTGCAGGATCTCCACCTTGACGGCAGCGGCATAGGGGGAAAGCAACGCCAGTGAGGCAACACAGAGAAAGAGTCGACGCATAGCACCTCCTTAATGGCTCTGCTTAAAGCGTAGCCAGCAAGGGGAATTATCCCGCCACTTTTACATAATCTTAACGAAAAGGGGGAGCGCCCTCCCCCTGGTTCAGATGTGTTCCAGCGTTGAATAAGCTTGCAAACTCTGGATACTCAGCGTCAGCGTTGTCAGGCAGTTTTCCAGTTTCTCTGCATTAACGGCAATAAAGTTCGGACAATCATGATGTCCACTCATCAGACAAACAGCGGTGGCGGCTAACGCCCCTTCAGCACGACGAAGGGCATTCCACTCTTCCTGATCAAGATGCATACCGTGGAGCTGTGATTGATCGTGCAATTCGCGATTCAGTTCAAAAAAGTTATCACGCAGACGATCGCTCTCGCTGACTGACATATAGCCTTTCGCTTTTCTCAACTGCAGATAAGCGGCAAGTTCGATACGGGCGTTTATCAATTTGTTGAGAAGATCGGTTCTCAGTCTGTCAACAACCATACCTTGTTCCTCCTCTTTCCAACTATAGTGCAACTTAATAGTATGGTTATTTTTTGAACAAAGTCGTGTCCAGGATCAATCCATCACTCAAAATTAACATAATTTACAAATAATCTTTAATTCCGCGCCCGGCAGGCCGCTGATGATTTGAGATTGCGATACAATTTTTGTTCAGAACTCTGTAGAATCCCTGCCCTGAATATTCCAATAACTGAACACTTTTTACGCTATGAGCAATGTAACCCACCAGCCGAAAATCGGCTTTGTCTCCCTCGGCTGCCCGAAAAATCAATAAATATATTGTGTTATTTTTTATGCTATCCATTTAACTTATTGATAATCAACTAACACGGATTCGCAAGTTACCTTAGTACCGTTCCATTGGTCACGATAGATTGATGTATCGATGCCCACGCCTGGGTGTAAGATTAACCCCGTATCCTTTTCAAACTTTGTGTACTTCGCTGACTGTATCGAACGGTCATAGTATGTATGGCCTGAGTACTTAAACCCCGCACTACCCTGTGGAACAATCCATACCCCATAGCTGGAATACTCCCTTGCCCTATCAATTATCTTGTACTCAAATTCACTACCCGTATAACGGCCTGTATACGCCCCTGACGTGTTTATCTTGCCGAATGGGGGATTACCATAAGCAACACGGTAGAAACGGTCTGGTGTGTATTGTAGTGCATCACCAGTGATCCATTCAGCTTGTGGTAGTACACGTTTACCAATAAGTACGTATTCAGGATTCAGTTCAACACATGTGATGTGTGAAGGTTTATTACGTATGAATTGATAGTAGCTAAGTCGCCCGATACCGGCACATAGTTCAATGCAGTCATCACTACAGCCAGCGTCTAGCATAAAGTCCCATGCTAGCATTTCGGGCGTGAAGAAAGCACCAGTAGCCCCGATACCATCACCCCTGTAGTTATTAAAAATAAACTCTTTATCATCTTCTGTTAGTTGCCTATCTGAATGTACTAACTCCATAACTTTTAAACGTAGTTGTGATTCCTTTTTAGTTACTCTTGCCATAAAATACCCTTGTACAAATTATGTATAGGTATTTATGAAAATGTCAGTGGAAAAAATTATTAAAAAAAGCAAGATTAAAAGATATATAGCTAAAATTCGATTCTCACATGTAATGTGTTTGTGTACTGGGGCATTAATCCCAATCTACAGTGATGTACTTTTTTTGAATGGATTTGATAGTAGCACCGTCTCTGCTATTATGGATACAGTAGTTGCAGGTTCTGTAATCTATGCGGCCTGGAGCGTTCGAAACTGGTTTAAAGATAGAGTTAAGAATAAAGGCTTTGAACATGCTCAATTAATATTAATGGATATACATTTAATTACTAAACTCCTATTCGAATTGCAATCAGATTATAAGTATTTTGCATTAAATTATATGAATGGTACTGAATTAACCAAAGTAGAAAAAAATGAACTCATATTAGAACGTGAAGAAATATTAGTTCAATGTTCTAAGATTAGAAAAAAGTCAGTAGAATTGCTAGTTTCAATTTATGGTTTAGGATCATGGGATATGAAGTTGCATTATGAGAATGATTATATTACATATCTAAGTGCAATCGAGGATGCAAGAGAGAAAATAGAAGATAAGATAAGAAATATTGACATCGATACCCATACAAGCCACATAGCCAGAAATAGATCAATGAATAACTTCAAAAAAGAGTTTGAAGAATTAATAAAAAAATGCTCGATTATGAACAGAACTTTAAATAAACGATTTGCAAGCGTATTCTCTTATTCCCCTCCAATCGAATAGCAATAAACCATTCTTAAAAAACCTTTAGAAACTAATCCAGCAGAATTTTTTCACTAAACCACTGGAAGAATCAAGTACTGATACAATAATCCAGAAATCACGCTAATGGTAAAACTCCTGTAACATCAATACCCCTTATAACCTCTTTATCAACATATGTTATCTATTCACCAGAACGCACTAACTTCATCGACCTATTATGATTAGTAGATTTCTTTTTATCTACTTTTGGCATAAAATACCCTTATACAATATATGCACAGGTAATTAGGGAATTATTAATGAAAACCATCAAACTATTAGCAGTAGTTATAGTCATTACATTATTATCTATAGCCGCTAATATCGCATTGATTTATCTATGCCCAGATACTGAATATTCACTTTGGGTTAGTACACAATCTTTGATCTTGACATTCATTGCGGCTACTTATTGCGTGAAAACAAAGATAAACCATTTTCTAGAAAGGGAAATCGATCTTATTGGTGTATTTAGTGTTGCTGTAGCTATCAGTGCATCCATAACATCATTTTATGTAAATGATAAGTTTAAATTCCCCGATACATTAATATATTCTTTAGTAATTATTTTAGGAATAGCATTCATCATTTGGGATTATAAAAAATTTAAAAACAAAACAACACGGTACTTGCCAAATATAAAAAGCACCTCAACATTTAGAGAGACAAATAGCCAAATAATCATAACCACAAAAATAGATAAAGCCCCATAAGGGGCTTCATTTAGATTTTAACATTCCTTTAATTTCAGAAATATCACTTTTAATTTTTGAAAGTTCTCGTACTAAATCGTACAATTCATCAATATCAGATTCGTTGTTTTCTGTTTTAGTTTCTAATACTAAAAGTTTACTTTCAATATCACTTATACGCCTTTCAGCTTCTAATATCTCTTGTTTTCGTCTATAAAGCAGACGCCCAATAAATGTAAAGAATCCAATGATAAGACCCCCTATTGCAATGTAGTCCATTACTTATTTCCTTATTTTTAGTATGAATCATAAACGTCTGTGTTTATGTAATAACTGCTAGTACGTTAGTTGGATTGGTAACGGCATTCATCATAACTCCATTACGCTGTACTTGAATACCATATACCATTACATACCTCCTACCATCAATTGCAACAATGAAAATATCTCACCCAATGGAAGGGAGAATAAAACAATTCCAAATACATCAAGTAAAGGTACAAGGATATAATTCCACGCAATGATTGCTCCCAAAATATAAAACAAGAAATTACGACCACTAAAGCCTTTTTTGATTTCTTCTCTGTTTGTCTCGTTAGTTTCCTGAGTAGTAACTACAGTTTTATCAATTTCTTTCTCTTGTTTTTTCTGGAAAAAAGATAGACCAGATTTTATTAATTCTATAATTACACTAATCATTCCATGATTCCTACACAATATGCATGTACTCTTAGACCTTTAACGAACAATTCACCATACCCTAAAACTATCACATCAAAACCCATACCGCGTAATTCCCAACGTACAATACTACCAACCTTAATTGGTTTCTTTTGTTCGTAAACTACATTCATATGTTGAGATGAAGTATAACCACTACCTTTTAATACTTTTTTTACTTTTTTTACTTTTTTATTCAGAAAAATATTATCAATTGGTTTGCTGTTCGCCATTGGCGTAAACCCATCAAGCGTAATGTATGGTGTATCCTCATTAAAATGTTGTTCAAAATCCATGCTTAGCCTCTTTTTAATTTAAAGTGTCCTTGTATGCCGCTTATAATCGCAATAGCCCCCTGTTCTGCCTCATTATAAAAGTCATATACGAGCTTGCGTTTTTTACTTTCGCGTACACCAATTATCCTCTTTGTTTTATCTTTAGTATCTTTTTTAGTAGTATCGATTAAGTACTTCTTACCGTTCTGTACTACTGCCTTGTATTTACCCTTCGCTAAACCACTTTTTAATTGTGAAATATTTCCCTGTTTAGTCATCTTTGCCGAACTTGTGGGGATAAATTTATTAATATGGGAAGGTTTAACAATTACATCATATAAGTATTTGGCCTGAATATCCTTAATCATGATAATGCAGGAAACACTAGTACCAGTTTTTGCATAAAAGAATAGTACCGCACTATTAGTAAATGGGACCGGACCCTTATCTATTGCCGCTGACATATCGGCTTGCATTTGTCTTGCCAAAGCACGAGATCTTGTAATTAATTCTTCTTGGAATTGATTACCATACTTTTTCCCTTCTGAGTTTATGAACCCCTTAGCACTGGTTAAACCGCTGATTTTAGTTTTTACTTTCATAACCACCCTTCTATAGTCTGTATTATTCCTCTAAGTTTTCTTTTCTTAGTTCCCGTTGGTATACGACATTTACTCATCATTGCCATATTCAAAATGTTTTCATCAAGTGAATGTGTGAGGATTAGAAAGGATTCTACATAGTTTGCTTCTGTCATTGTCTCAAAGCCCCATAGGATGGTACGGGTATAGTTCATTCCCGAATCGATCATACTCTGTACTTTCTTAGAACTGCTTTTGTACTCTCGCCATCCGTTTTCTTTTTCGTTTCCCTTTAATTTAGTTGAATCCCTAACCCCTTTCCATATCTGCTTCACTCCTAGATAGAATGTACCATCCTCAAATTGAAACAAGTAAACAAAACCAACTGAACTACCATCTAATAACTCTTTTTCGCTCCAGTCTGGTGAATATAACCAATCATTCATAAATACCTCATAAATTATTATTCTTATGAGGTATTTATGAATATTAAAGAAAGATTGTGGCTATATGAAGGAACAATGGAGTACCAAAAAACACGCGGATATTTTAAACATGGTAAGTTCTGGATGTATAAAGATACTGAAGGTTACGATACTATAGGGGCCGGTCACAAGGTACTACCAAGTGAACGTGAAAAATTCAAGAATGGTATTACTCCATTGGATGCCGATCTATTATTGGCATGGGATATTGACCGAACCAAAAAGGATGTAAAAACACTTGGTCTTACACTCCCCAAAGATTGGGAAGATTTCATGATCATTATGGTGTTTCAATTAGGTTTAGCAGGTACTAAGAAGTTTAAAAAAATGATTGCTGCACTTCAAAAACAAGATTGGAAGGAAGCAATAAATCAGGCTAAAGATTCTTTATGGTATCGCCAAACACCCAACCGTTTAAACGATATGGTAAAACAATTAAATAACAAATAAAGAAAGGGGCATTATGCCCCTTTTGTTTTTTCAAGAATGGCAAGAATACGCTCAACTTTTAGATCCAATTGGTGAATCTGTGATTGTAATTCCTGTAGGCTGTCGTCTAATTCAGCCTGCTTTTTTTCTAATCGTTCCATATCCACTTTATTGTGTTCTGTATAAGATTCAAGTTTAGTAAGTCGTGATGATAACTTATCTATATCAGACCCTTTATCCCTAAAGATACTCCAAAGTAAAGCACCACCCGCAAAGATAACAGCAAAAATGCTTTCCCAAGCCATATTAAATTCCTTATTTTCTATTATTATAATTATATTTATAAATATTATAACTAATTGAGCGAGGTATTATATATGGCTGAAGGGATTTTAATTGATTATAATGATGGTAGACAACCAATGCATATTACAGCGGGACTACGTGCACCTGCATATTGTGGAACACTAACACAAAGCAATCGCGGTAATACCGATAGATTTGGTAATGGTAGTATTACATTTCCTGCCCCTAGCAATGTAGGATCACAAGTAATATTCATCCCAACTAATCCTGTCAGTGTTTATCAATTCTCTAGATTACCAGAAATTTACTATATTACATCCGTTACACGTAATGACTATTCTAACATGGTAGTATCATTTGGTAATAAAGGCGGGCAAGGATCACGTAGTATTGCATTTGATGGTTTAGCATTTGAAGTACTTCCCGCTTCTACCTACAATGAAGGATTACTAGTAGCAGACTCATCTAATTTTACGGCTATCTCTAATGTTGGTACGATCTTAACATGTGCGTGGTCTGGTAATATGTATGTTAACGGACAAGCGGCATTACCTATAGGGGGAATACCTTTTTGTAAGTGGGATAACCCAAACGTTTCTGTCGGCTTTGACGGTGCTAACTTAGTTGTACGCGATATTACTTATACAGGTCGTGACGATGTAGCAGGTGCTGTATCAATTGATGTAGTTGTATTCAATCAAACACCACCCATAGCAGGCGAAGGTATAACCATGTATAACGCAGCGGGGCAATGTACTTTTTCAACTACAAAAAAACCTTTCCTATTCGATAGTACAATAACAATTAGTGATTCAAATCAATACATAGGTAATAAGTACATTAACGTTTGCTATACAGGTACACAAGTACGTATGGTAGGTGGTTTTGGTAATGCACGATATAAAGGTTTAGTACGTTCTGGTGGATATGTACGTTCCGCATACAATAAAGTATTTGGTGGTACTCCTTCCAATGGTTGGGACGCCTCATATAATATGAATATCAATATGCCGATGATACTATTACCGGATTCATATTAAGGGGGCAATTGCCCCCTTTTCTATTACCAACGTCCAACGACTACACGCCCCCCATTAGATAACGGGACGGTAATTCCATTACCATTAATAACTACCCCACCATTACCATTTAGACCAAAGTTACCTGAATCCGCATAAATCCCACCACGAAAATAGCCGTTATAGAACAATGCTGTACCATCTTTCCCAATATACCACCCTGAAGAGTTCCATTGATAGTTATTGCTATAGATCTCATTACCTATCTTTAAGTTTGTTATTGAGCCATCAACAATTTTAGCTGAGTTAACTGACAGGTCGGCAATTTTAGAATTGGTAACTGACAAATCACCTATATATGCTGTACCGATACTTCCCTGTTGGATCATTGCCGTCTTAATATAAGTACTTCCATTTATAATTGAAAATGGTGCTGTACCGCCTACAGTGGCTGTATCAGTTCCAGATACAATAAATTTATTTGCCGCAAAATATATTGCCGAATTATTACTAGTTCCTTCACTTGCCACTAAACGCATACCAGCTACCGTACCACCTGCATTAACAGATAAAGTATATTGTGCATCTACTGTAGATTTATCGGCCTTAGTAACCATTTGTTGGTTTACACTTGCAAGATTTCCATCAACTTCACTTTTCAATTGTGTAATTTGTTGTGTAGTTGCAGTGTTATTATCAACAATAGTTTGATTCATTTCGGTAATCTTGGCACTAATATCATTATCAATTTTATTTTGAAGTACTCCAATCTGTGTATTAGTATATTCACTACTTTCATTTACTGCATTATTCAATGTATCATCTAAACGTTTATCAAGATCTAAAATACCATTAATTTCATTAGCATCTTCCTCAGTGAATTGGTATTTAGAATTGATTGAAATAGTCTGCTCTGGAGTATAGATTATATTGTCTTGTCCAAAGATATCAAAAAAACCAATTTTTACTTTATATTCACCATCCGTAATATTAGGTACAGAATCGAATTCCGGTTTATTACTAATGTAAACTCTGGTTTGAGTACCTGAGATCATGGAAATTACACAACCTGCATAATCGCGTTCATTAGATGGAGTCCATGAACAAAATAAATTACCAAATCCACCACCAATTGTTAAACCCTGTGCCTGTTTACATTGTTTGTTTTCAACGGTAATTTTCACTTCCTGTGAGTATGTACCCGAATTATAACCCTGAGCAATAATACCAATTGTTGGTTTACGTACCTTAGATTCATTCAATGCTAGTGTGTAATTGAAGAAACTCTCTTGAGTATAGAAAGTTTTAATTAATGAATTACCATTATAGATGTTAATAGTATAGTACCTAAAATAATCACTGAATGATCTACCATTCACTGGTAAATTCTTCTGGTTATCCCAACGTATATTAAAATCACCCGAATCTGTGACGTATACGGATTCGGTACTATTGGCAAGAATAACACCAGTAACTGCGGGTAATGTGAAATTAAATTCAGGCTTGATACCTTCTAACGTTAATTTAGCACTACGGCGGTTAAGGATGTTATATGCTTCTACGGAAAAGTCATAGTTTTGACTTTCATCTAAACCGTATATATCGAATTCCGTAGACATTACTGAAGTAGATCCGGCATACGTCCATGTATTAGTACTAGATAATTTATAGTACACATAATATCCACGTAAATTGGGATCGGGGCTTGCATCCCAATCAACCGTTACTACGTTACCCGTAGTAATTGTACCTTTACGGAATACCTGTAGATTTACTGGCGGTAGTACAGTTAGTACATTACCTGCACCACCCGAAATTGTTCCCGCTGGAGGGAATACCAATGAATCATCACCATCAAATATTGCATCTGGATATTCAACCGCCGAAATCTGACAATAGCCTACGTTCTTTTGATCGGTCGCTACTGACTTGGTTAGTACTTTGAATTTTCCATTAATACCCAATTCACTATTCTGTACAGTAATTGAATCCCACACTTTTAGATCCCATGCTTCACCCGTTGTAAATTGAATAGTTTTAAGGGCAAAACGTGCCTTTCGTAGTTCACTATTCGCAAGTAGATTTACTGCCCTTTCCGAATAAATCCAAGAGAAATCACGGCTAAGGGGGATTACTTGACCATCCGACTTAATAACATCATCTGTACTAATATCTGATGGAATACGTATTACATCCGTTGAGTAGTTATTCTTAACACTAGTAAACTGACAATCAAGAACATTATAATAGTCCTGATTACCTGATGTGATTACTTTCAAATCACCAACCATATTAGATTCATCAAATGACTGTACAGATAAAGTTTTACGATCAACCGTGATACAAATTTGCCCACCATGTACATATGTAATACCTCCAAATGTCTGGAGAATGTTTTCAATATTCTTTTTGTAAGTATCTTGATAACTAATTGCACCATTTGAGTACAGGCCAACTAAATGACAATATGCTGCCGATTCTTCGAATGAATCAATATTAATGAGTTGAGGATCTAACCCCATCCCATAGATAGTATTAGTTAGGTAGTCATAGATCTGGCTTACGGGGCATGAAGTAGCAAAAGTAGTACCGCTGTAGAAATCATAGATTTTCTGCCCTTTCAGTTCCACATTCATTGTGAAATTATCATTTGTTAAAATGTTATCTTCTAATGATTGTTGAGTCTTTTTAATTACCGCATAAACTGATACAACACCTTTACCATAAAAGTTATCTTTCCATTTCTCACCCGCATATGTTTTAGCAAGTGATGAAGTTGAATTATAGTCACCACCAAAACGTACTTCCAATTGAAGGTATGGTGAAAACTTATTTGAAATAATATTATTACCTACAATACCATCCTGTGTAATTGGTGCATCAAGTACAGGCACGTTATCAAAGTAAATTTGTTCTATATATGGTTCTACACCAGTCATAGCAACTACTTGTGAAGAAAAGAAGTATTGCGATTCATTGTCTTTTACTGCGTACCAGTTATTGATAGTACCAGTTAATACAAATGATCCTTGATGCTTCTCATCCTTATGTGGAAATTGACCACCATATATAACGGGTAAACCAGTTGCCGGGGATGTAGAACGGCTTAGAGTATCCGTAACATCCCCATATCCCTGTGCACCAATCTGTGAAAGCATACTTGTCGCAACTAGGGAAACTGCCCCCGCTGCCGCACCATAACCAATTGCCGCTAATGCCGTACCACCTGAAAAGTACACGGCAACCGCAACTACTACCGCTGTTAGGATTGCCCCAAAAAAATTACCAATGCCGCCACCGCCGCCCATAGTTTTATTTCCTTATTCTATAATAGTCCCCATCCTTTCTACGTGGGACTATATTAAATTCTGTATGTTCTTTATTTACCCCTAATAGACGACCGGAAACGACTATAGCAACGGTATGTGGGTTATCTGGATCTACCCAAATATCACCATCGATTGTGTATTTCACTTTATCGGAATGTTGTTTGATAATATCTGCTGTACTTTCAAAACCTAATTCTTTGAGATTTTTAATACCACTTAGTAGACTGTCATAGTCTGCTTTACTTTCCCAATCTGTACCACTAATAGAATCTAGTACTCTAATAGCAACAATATTACAATCGTTAGTACCGTAACTATAGGGGTGATTTAATGCCTCTTGGCATATTTCATATACTTTACTTATTTGTAACGCCATACTTGATCTTCCTTGTTCACCTGACCCAATAGACTCATAATTGCATCATTGGGGTAATAACTCTGATAGACTGAGTTACTTGCTAATGTTTTGGGAGTTAAGTCTAAACGTTGATAGACACTATTCACGGTAACTTTCATTTCGTTAATCTCACTAAATGGATTTACGGTACATTCAAAGTTTTCAATGAATCCTGAAAACATTCTTTGTTGATAGATGGGTGTAGAATCATATGGGTTCAAAATGACAAGGGAAATATTTAACTTTGCCTTATCTAGTTGTCCTGACATTGCCATGATTCGTGTGGCGTTATCTACATTGGAAACTGTAAAATCAATAGTGTCATTACTAATGCCCTTTTCCTCACTAAATGAAGGTAAAGAGTCCTGTACTAAATCTGGGAATGGTTCATATAAAACACCATTCAGGGAAAGTTGTGTGAATCCATCATTCCAATAGATCGCATTAACTGAACGTGGTAATAAATCAAATGTAGTAACGTGAATACCCATTGACATTAGATCACTAATAGATAAACGTGATAGTGATTCACCGCGTAGTAGTTCCCAATACTTCAATAGAATGGGATTAGTTAAAATTGAATCATCCATTATCTCAAATACTCCGTAGCGTTGAATTGAACTGATGAAACACCTTGAATAGCCATATCAAAACTTTGATCAACATCTAGTGTCGCTGTGATTGTTAGATTGTTATAAATTACAGTTTCACCCATACCAACATTATTACGTAGTTGTGGGAATATAGTTAATTCCGTACCTGTAGTTTCAACAATCTGATAGAGCTTTTTATGATTACTGAACTGTACTAAATCACCCACACGTAATGTATTTTGAGTTGTGGGGATTATCATTGACCCCTTAGCAACTGCCCCCGCTGCGGTAATCGCTCCAGATTCTGAACCTGTATATGTACCCGCTCTACCCAATGATACGTTAAATGGTTTACCCTGCTGATATTCGGCAATAAATGCCTGTACTTCGTGCCTATCTTTCATTTCAAAAGATAGATTAAATTTAATGGTATAGTATTGAATGCCCACACTACGGCGTAGTTCCTCACCCGTCCAAGCACGTTGGGAGTATTGGGGAATAGTACTTGATAGTGTAACTTCACTAACCTTAATATTATTTGAAAAATTCATTTTAGATTCCTTCTAATTATCTCCTGTATTTATAAAGAAAGGGGCATAATGCCCCCTTCCTTATGTATTACGTTTTTGGCTACTTCTAACGGCCTGTGCTACATTATTTTGGTTCTTCTGTAACATCTTATTCCATATTTCGGGATCGTCTACGTTCCCTTTTACGATTAGTGGGGAATAGATTGTTACTTCACCACCACCCGAATATGAACCATTATTACCTTTTTGTTCATCAAGAAACTTAATTAGATCTTGGTTCGCGGCTGGCTGTACAACACGTTCACCCGCTTTTAGTAGGAATGATTTGTTATCCATAGAAGGATCAAGAGAATCCACACCACCGTGGAATTGACCAGACCCCGCACCAGTGGCTGTACTAATAATACTCATACCCATAGCGGCTATTTGAGCATATGCGGGAATATTTTGTGGAAAACCTAATGCTAATGCTGATGCTAATGCTTCTTGGATCTTCATAATAGTCATGGATATAGTTAAACCCTTTTGTACGGCAAAAAATGCCTGTGCCGCACCAGATGATTCACCAAATGCCGCTGCCATACCTTGACCAATTTGACCCATTGAATCTTCCATACTTTGCATTATTTGTATAGTTTCCTGCTGTTGGATCTGTACGGCCTGTGCCGCGTACTTAGCTGTAATTTCAGATTTACGGCGTTCAAAATCTTCATGGCCTTTTAGGAGTAATTCGTTTTGCTGTAATTCAAGATTCATTGCTTCCGTATTACTATCTAATTGACGTTGAGTATTTGCGTTTTGCCCTAATCCCTGTGCCTGTTGATCCGCAAGGTAATTCTTTTGGTTTTGATTTAATGAACCACTTTGTAATAGTCCAATATTATTTTTCATTGATTGGTTTGGATCTTGATAACCAATCATTTGATTAACCATATCGGTACGCTTAGTTGCGGCACTGGCTTGTTGATCAAGTAATAGCTTGTTTAAATCACCTTGTGATAATCCAAGAGTTTTAGCACTGTCTTTAATCTTCTGTACTAACTCTTTTTGTTGACGGTCGAACATGGCTAATTGGCGTTCATTAGTACCAATCACCACATCTGTAATGGCGGCATCTAATGTCTTTTGAGCATTTAAACGTTCGGTAGCTGCTCTTTTCTGGGCTGCTGCTGCCTTTGCTGCGGCTGCGTCACGTGCCTTTTGAAGTTTATCGGCTTCTTTCTTGGCTTCGTCCTGCTCGCGTTTCTTCTGTTTCTCTATTAACTTATCTTGGCCTTTACCCGCATCTACGGCGGCCTGAAGATCACCCTGTAATGAGCTAATAGAGTTTAGAAGTGTGTCCCTTGCCTGACTTGTAACTTCAGTAGCTGATACATCGAATTGATCACGTAGAAACTCTGGTATTGCTCCATCACCACCAAAGAAGAAGTTTTTAAATCCACCCTTCATTAGTTCAACTAATTTAGTTTTATCCCAATCTTTATTAAACCATCCATATAATGTATTAAGTTCTTCAATTGTTGGGGTGATAAACTCATATAAAAATGATTGTCCAGTAGTTGTAAAATCATTTAGGTTTTTATCGAACTGTTCAAATGCCCTAGCACTTTCATTAGTAATTGCAATTGTTTCACTATGGATCTTATTCCATGCGTCATTTGCATTAGCAGACTGTTCTAGTACTTCACCCATACGGGATGCATCACTAGCAACTGATTCAAGCAAGAATTTAGTTTCAGCTACTGATGCACCTGCCGCTTTAAGATCATAGAACATTTGTATGACTGCTTTTACGCCACCATCTTTTTGTGTCATGTACTTGATATAGTTATTAACATCAAGCCCGACACTTTTTAGATCATCTGCGATAGTACCACCATTGGCTATTGCATCGCCCATCTTATCTAATGAATCTTGGTTAATGTCTGCAAATTTATCAACGGATAGACCTGTACTATAAAATGCCCTCTGTAGTTGCTGTAAAGTTTCTACTGACATTCCAGACTGTTTTGATATTTGGTTTAGTTCTCTTACTGCGTCATTTAGCTTTAATACGAGTCCACCAAGTGCCGTTACTGCAAGACCAGCACCAGTAGCTACACCAGTTAGCCCCATTGACATAGACCCAAATGCACCGCCAACATCACGTGATAGTCCACCAAGACCACCACCAATATTTTTACCAAATGAATCAAGTTTCTTTTCTGCGGTATTAAGTGACTTTTCTAGTCCTGTACTATCACCAACAATTTCAACTTTTATTTTTTTATTTTGTGCCATTACTTTTCCCTTTCATCATGGCTTGGGCTTTAATCGCTTCACCTAGTTTATTGAATTCCGATTCTTGCCTTTGCTTGTTTATTCTAGTAATACGCTCTTTACTTGTTTCTCGGTCATCCAGTAAACCTAAAAAGTCGTAATCTTTATACTTGATTTTCTTTGCAAGTTCTTTAGTCATTCCTGGTGTGTTCATTGTCATTGTGTGGCATAGATGGGAATAATACAGCATATCCATTTTAGATCCTGACGGTTCTATAAACTGATCAAATATAACTAATGCCTCAAATAAATCAGGATCTAAATCTTCAAATTCGGCGGGGGATAAACCACGCTTATTAATCATTTTTAGGTAATAGCGTAAGTCTGGAGACTCGATTACTTTTTTTCTACTTCATCAACTTTATCCATTTCAGTGACAAGTTTTAGAATTGCACCATATAGTTCATTCTGATATTGAAAATCAATGGATGCTACATTAATACGTCCATCAATATCTTCACTTGCAAAAATTGGATCACCATTTTCATCTTTCACACAATAGATTAGTGTGTTTTCAACATTATCACATTTTGAAAAATCACGTGCACTTGGACGGTGAATATATACAGTTTCGCCCTCCAGGTTATGTTCATATAGTTTTGGTTTTAGTTTGTTTTTTAGTTTTTCAATGTTCATTTTGTTTCCTTATAGGTAATAAAAAAGGTGATAACAACTGCTATCACCCTTATTTAGTATTATTCGCCAATTAGACCTGATTCAATTGCTTCACCATCTACTGCAAGAGTAAATGATTTTGTAACTACCTGATCCTTATCGCCATCAATGGTAGTTGAGGAAACAAAGCAAGTATAAACTACATAGAATCCTGCGGTTTTAGCGGCATCCGTGAAGTACTCCAATTTTACTTGGCAACGTTTTTGCTCATCTGCAAGAGTTTCTAGTTTCTGATGTACCGCATTATCTGGTAGATAGTTAACCTGAAGATCAATGTCGGGAATAGATTTTGTACCTAATAGTTTTCTATTATAAGCACTATTAAAAGTAACTACATCAATAACTACTGATTCAAAACCACTTGTAGTAAATGATGCAACTTCCGGTACTACTTGAAAATCAGTTGCAAGTACTTTACCCGCACTTGTACCAATTGACACAGTAATATTAGCACCGCTGAAAATATCCATAGCCATTATTTTATATCCTTATATAAGTTATGATTGGGGCAACTTCCTGTCACCCCGATTGTATTTATTTATTCATTAGTTCTGTAATGGTAAGATTTTGTGCATGAACCATTGCCATTAGTTGAGTTATTTGGCTTTTTTGTTCTTTGACTTGTGTTTGCAATTCTTGTACTACTGTAATCATATCGGCCTGTACAGCCTTATCATTCACGTTTAGTATTTCAAATTCGTTACCATCATCATCAGTAGATGTACCACCTTCAAATACATATAACGGATCAATTGCTTCCATTTGCTGAGCTAAGTAACCACGTTGTGGAACTGAATTAGATTTATATGTGTATTCACAAATGCCTATTTTTGAAATACGATCCCATGCCCCCTTCTGTACCGGTTCGAAGTTTTCTTTAATTCGAACATCAGAACCTTGAATTGAAACTTGACCTAATGGTGTATGCATTGTGTTATCTGCTCGCATAGAAAACCAGTTAGTTATATTATCCGATCTTGTCATTTGCCATACATATTGGGCTACTCCATTCACCGTAATAATATAGTTGGTTACTGCACAGTCTGAGTTTTCAAGATATGATAACTGGTTATTTCTGTTTACATCTGCCGTTTGTTGATCTTTAAGTTTTCTAACCACTGGGGTCCAAGCTCCACCGACCCCAGTTACAGATTGTGTAACTACACCTTTAAACCATACAACATCAGAAGTCGCAATACCTAACCCCTGTCGGGCAGATTCTTGGTTGTTTCCACCTGTCCCACCCTGTGTAACACCAAGAGGTTTGTTACCACTAGATATTGAATAACATCCCCATTCCCCACTATCCAAAATATATAAATATGAATCTTTATCTGGGGCGTGCAACCAAGTTTGTTTATCATGTTGTACCAATCTATCAACTTGTAGATTATTTTTAGCACCAACTACATCCTTTGCTCCGGTTCCCCCTTGTGCAAGTAGTAGCGGCTTCCAGCCAGCATTAGCTCCATTTCCAGATACAAACATCCCCCATAACCCATCATCACGCACCGAGAGTTGGCTTTTCATATCAGAAGAGAACATGGAGGTATAACTGGTATCTTGGAGTATTCTATTAACATTAAG
>NZ_SZWR01000010.1:479330-492103 GCF_005280875.1 Citrobacter sp. wls827 | reverse complement strand
AGCAAATTTATTCTTTGCTGCCGGGAATTTGCACGCGGCTACAAGCGTAGAAGTGGAGGTTCCCGGACTGTTAACTGACCACACTGTCTCTTCAATCGGGCATGATTTTTATCGTGCATTTAGTGACAAGTGGGAAAGTGAGTACACAGGAAATTTAACTATCAATGAAAGACCCAGTGCGCGTTGGGGAAGTTGGATCACCATAACGGTCAATCAGGACGTTATCTTCCAGACTTTTTTATTCCCCACGAAAAGAGACTTCGACAAAATTGTCGTCTTCGCATTGGCACAAACTGAGGAAGCATTAAATCGCCGGCAAATAGATCAAACACTATTAAGCACGAGCGATTTAGCGCGCGATGAATTCTAAAACATGATTTTGTCCGGAGGCTTTCATGCGTGTCAAACATGCAGTGGTTTTGCTCATGCTAATTTCACCATTAAGTTGGGCCGGAAACATGACGTTCCAGTTCCGAAATCCAAACTTTGGTGGCAACCCGAATAACGGCGCTTTTTTGTTGAACAGCGCTCAGGCGCAGAACTCCTATAAAGATCCGAGCTATAGCGATTACGGAATTGAAACACCGTCAGCACTGGATAACTTTACTCAGGCGATTCAGTCACAAATTCTCGGCGGCCTGCTCACCAACATTAATACCGGTAAGCCGGGAAGAATGGTGACCAATGATTTTATCATTGATATCGCTAACCGGGACGGGCAGCTGCAATTGAATGTTACCGACAGGAAATCGGGAAAAACATCAACGATCGAAGTGTCGGGTTTACAAACACAGTCAACCGATTTCTAAGCCATAGCCACGAAAGGAAAAAATCATGCAGCGCTTACTTATAATGGTTGCAGTATTTTTACTCAGCGGATGCTTAACGTCCCCACCGCAAGAAGCCGCTAAACCGACATTAATGCCTCGCGCCCAAAGTTACAAAGACTTGACGCATCTCCCGATGCCTACGGGTAAAATCTTTGTATCGGTTTACAATATCCAGGATGAAACTGGTCAGTTTAAACCTTATCCGGCAAGTAACTTCTCCACTGCCGTACCGCAAAGTGCCACGGCAATGCTGGTTACCGCGCTGAAAGATTCGCGTTGGTTCGTCCCGCTGGAGCGTCAGGGATTACAGAACTTACTGAACGAACGAAAAATCATCCGTGCGGCACAGGAAAACGGCACGGTTGCCATTAACAACCGAATTCCGCTGCAATCATTAACCGCAGCTAACGTGATGGTGGAAGGTTCAATCATCGGCTATGAAAGCAACGTTAAATCAGGTGGTGTCGGCGCGCGTTATTTCGGTATTGGTGCCGATACGCAATATCAACTCGACCAGATAGCGGTAAACCTGCGCGTAGTTAACGTCAGTACCGGTGAGATCCTTTCTTCGGTCAATACCAGTAAAACCATCCTGTCTTATGAAGTGCAGGCAGGGGTATTCCGTTTCATTGACTACCAACGGCTTCTGGAAGGGGAAATTGGTTATACCTCTAACGAACCGGTCATGCTTTGCCTGATGTCAGCCATTGAAACTGGCGTTATCTTCCTGATAAATGACGGTATCGATCGCGGCTTGTGGGATTTGCAGGATAAGAAACAAGTTGATAACGACATTCTGGTCAAATACCGCCATATGTCGGTACCTCCAGAGTCCTGATACTAAAGAGAGAATAAAAAGCGTGAGGAAGCCCTCACGCTTTTTTTATTTACTGGTCAGCGTGGATGAAGCCGGGTTTTCGCGACGTGATGCCAGCCACAATCCGCTGTTTTTCATCGCATAGCCGAATACCAGACCTAGCGCCAGAGACGGCACAACCAGTTGCCAATCCCCTTGCCCTGCAAACGTTGCGCATGCGCCAATAAACGTGCCTGGCACAAATGAAAGCAGCCATTGCTTTGCCTGGATACACATCATAAATGCGACAATTCCCGTCATGACATAGCCAAGGATGTCCATATGCGGGGCAAGTGCACTACCATTAATAATCACCAACGCCCACACCACACCGCTTAGCAGCGTACACGCCGAGATCCACAGCCCTTTCAGTCCACCTTGTGGGCAGGCAAAATAGGCTGTACAGCCCAGGAAGCCAGCCCAACTGAGTAAACCAAGAGAAACGGCCACCCATCCCCAGAGTCCGGAGAGAATGCCCGTTGTGATTGCAATAGAGAGAAGTATGTTCATGCCGCGCATCTTAGCAGAAAAACGGCATGGTAATGAGATCGTGCACACAATTCATGCAAGATGATGAATCTCGTTGCAGTATATAGTGACTTAAATCACATTTATTCGTCTGTATCTTCCTGTAATTCATCCCACATTGCACTAATTGCATCGCGCGTCAGTGGCGCCATAGTTCGCCAGAAAGCGGTATTCGCATGCGCCTCAACTTTACCAAGGAACGTGTCGCACCAGGGAAGCAGGTAGTCAACAAACAAGATTTCCAGTGCTTCACTCTCATCTTCTGCGGACTGGTCTTCAAGCCAGGATGCCGCCAGCAACAAGGTACCAATATGATCGGCTGGTGTATCCGCCAGCGGCATTCCACGCGCAGACAGGAATGCACGAACATCCGCTTCCTTCGCCCCTTCTACCCAGGCGCTACGATAAGGCGGCACTGAACACTCTTTCCCGACAAACAGCGCGTTGTAATCTGCAGCAAGCTGGGGCATATCACAGCTTTTCTGCAAACGGGCCAACAGCTCATCCTGTTCCAGTGGCCAGTTAGCAGACAGTTTACCTTCGCTAATCAAGGTAAACAGGGGAACCAGTAAAGGGTCCTGCGGTTGGCGGTAAAACAGCGAGCCCAGTACACGGCACAGGATAGAAAACTCGTTCATTGATATATTCCAGTTAGTAACAATTAAAGTTCAGCAAATTCCGCGATAGGCTCCATGCCCCGCGATTCCAGAAACGACAGCAAGCGTTTTGGTGAAACGTTCAGAATTCGGTCTTCCGGGAAGCCCACATCATCCAGAATCTTACGGCATTCACCGAACTCTCCCAACGTGAATGCGGTATGGGAATCTGAACCCAGGGCCACCCAGCCACCTGCATCACGTACTGCCGCAGCCACAGCGCGACAGTTATCTTCACTGCCCTTACGCGAATGCAAAAACGAGGAATTATTGATTTCCAGCGCGACCTGATATTTTGCCGCCGCCTGTGCAATTGCAGTGATATCGACGGGATATTTGGGATTTCCTGGATGGCTGATAATATGCACATTGCCGCTCGCCATCGTGGCGATCATCGCCTGGGTATTCGTGTCTTTATCGTGAGGTGCAAAAACCGGCTCATGGAAGCCTGCAATAATCAGATCGAGTGAGTCAAACATCGGCCCTGAGCAGTCAATTTCACCTTCTATATTCTTAATATTCGCCTCAATTCCGCGCAGGATCCCTACGCCATCTACAACACGCGGCCAAATACGCATGTTAATAAAGTGCCAGTGATGAGGCGCATCCGCCATGTCCGGTCCATGATCGGTAATGGCAAACAGCTTGATGCCTTTGCGATGAGCTTCAGCGATGTAATCACTTAAGGTGCTGTAGGCATGGGTGCTGGCAACGGTATGCATATGCAGGTCAACGGGATACATAACTCTCTCCTGTAGTCGTTTTCCGTCAAGGATAGCAGGTATCGCCGCCATTAATACCCTAAATAATTCGGGTTGTATTTAGTCGAAACCCGGCGCTGGCCGGGTTGACATTGATATCAGTAACCCCGAACGCGATCGACCTGACCGGTAACCGCTTTTCCACTTTCCAGGCTCAGGATTGTACGAGAAATATAATCCACCGCTTCCGCTGGGCGCGTTACCGCAGCAATGTGCGGCGTCATCGCCACACGTGGGTGTTTCCACAATGGGTTGTCTTCCGGTAGCGGTTCTCGGCTATAGACATCCAGCATCGCACCTTTCAGTTTTCCGCTATCCAACGATGCCAGAAGATCGTCTTCATTGAGATGAACACCACGCGCCAGGTTCAGCACATAGGCTCCATCCTGTAATTGATTCAACAGTCCGGCATTAATAATGCCTACCGTTTCTGCCGTATTGGGCAGAAGATTAATCAGCACACGCGTCTGGCTTAAAAATGCACTCAATTCTTCGGTGCCCGCAAAACTTTCCACACCAGGCCAGGATTTACGGGTACGGCTCCAACAACGCAGTGGGAACCCCCATGCCTGCAGGCTCTCTGCCACTTTAGCCCCTAATACACCAGCTCCCATGATGCCGATGGTAAATTCATCACGGGTGTACTCTTGCAACGGCTGCCACTTCGCCTGGGATTTTAATGCCTGATAGTCATCAAAGCGGCGGAACCAGTGCAACACCTGACTCACCGCATACTCCTGCATTTGCAGACCCATACCGGTATCTTCCAGACGGAAAAGTGGAATCGAGGTATCCAGCATCTCCGGGTGTGCTTTAAGCTTACTGAGGATGGAGTCCACTCCGGCTCCCAATGCAAAGACAGCTTTTAACTTTCGCCCTGCCAGCATTTCAACCGGCGGATGCCAGACCAGCGCATAGTCGGCATGGGCATTATCACCCGCTTTCCACTCGCGAACGTTAGCGCCAGGGATGGCTTTCGTCAGCGCCTTTACCCACCAGGCCGTATCAAATGTAGGGTGATAGAAAATTATTTCCATATTGTCTCCTGAACATTGTTATGCGGAACATTCTCGCACTTATTATCATCATTTTCCGAGGGAACATCAGATTAGCAAATTTCAGAGTGCTGGCAAAAAAAACAATTCCCGCTCATTTAAGCCCCATGTTGCTTGAAGTTTGTGTAAATGCACGTTTTTTTGAAAAAGTAGATTGACGCCGGGGCGGTATTTCCCCTACATTAGCGCCCGTTCCAGCAGTACAGGAACAACAATATGGTGAGGTGTCCGAGTGGCTGAAGGAGCACGCCTGGAAAGTGTGTATACGGCAACGTATCCGGGGTTCGAATCCCCGCCTCACCGCCATATTCGAGAAAGAGCTCGTACGCATGTACGGGCTTTTTTTTCGCATGTTGCACAGTCTGGCGGGGATGAGAAGCCCGGACCGGGGTACGGGCTTTTTTTCGCCTCTGTCCCATACAGACTATCAACCGCCCTCAGAACCCGTCGATGGATCTTCGCTTTCAGTCAGTTCCTACGCCATATATGCATTCCTGACATACACTAGTTAAAACGATAAAAGTGAGGCAACAGGATGATAGCATTCCCGGCCAGCTTACTGATCCTGAATGGAAAAAGTGCTGATAACCTTCCCCTGCGTGACGCTATTGCTCAACTGCGCAATGAGAGTGTCGAAATCCATGTTCGCGTGACCTGGGAAAAAGGCGATGCACAACGTTACGTTGATGAAGCGCTCCGGTTGGGCGTAGCAACGGTGATTGCCGGCGGTGGTGACGGTACCATCAACGAAGTATCCACTGCGCTGATCCACTGTCAGGGGGAGAATGTTCCGGCGCTCGGGATTTTGCCATTGGGAACGGCAAATGATTTTGCTACCAGCGTTGGCATTCCTGAAGCGCTGGACAAGGCATTAAAGCTGGCCATTGCCGGGAATTCGGTAGAGATTGATATGGCGCAGGTCAACGATAAAACCTGCTTTATCAATATGGCGACCGGAGGGTTCGGTACTCGGATCACCACCGAAACACCGGAGAAACTCAAAGCCGCCCTTGGCGGTGTGTCGTACTTTATTCACGGGTTAATGCGCATGGATACGCTGAAGCCAGACAGTTGCGAAATTCGCGGCGAAAACTTTCACTGGCAGGGGGACGCGCTGGTGATTGGTATTGGCAATGGGCGTCAGGCCGGTGGTGGACAGCAACTTTGCCCGACAGCGCTCATTAATGACGGCCTGCTGCAACTGCGAATCTTTACCGGTGAGGAGCTGATTCCGGCACTGCTATCGGCGATAACTCAGTCCGAAGACAATCCGAATATCATTGATGGCACATCATCATGGTTTGATATCCGTGCGCCACATGAAATTACCTTCAATCTGGATGGTGAACCGCTCAGCGGGCAAGAGTTTCATGTTGAAATCCTGCCTGCAGCCCTGCGCTGCAGGCTACCGCCGGGTTGCCCATTATTGCGCTAATCCGACGGCACTCTACTGACATCAGGCAATCGTGACTTTGTTATCCAGATAAACATCCTGGACGGCATTAATCAGCTTCACGCCGTCAGCCATGGTTTTCTTGAACGCTTTACGTCCAAGAATTAACCCCATGCCACCGGCACGCTTGTTAATCACCGCGGTACGTACCGCATCGCTGAGATCGGTTTCTCCGCCGGCCGCACCACCGGAGTTAATGAGTCCGGCGCGTCCCATATAGCAGTTCGCCAGTTGATAACGCACCAGGTCAATCGGGTTATCACTGGTCAGCTTGCTATAGACACGATCGTCGGTATAGCCGAAGTTAACCGCTTTATACCCGCCGTTATTCTCCGCCATTTTCTGTTTAACGATATCCGCGCCGATAGTTGCCGCCAGATGGTTTGCCTGCCCGGTCAAATCAGCCGAAACATGATAATCCACACCGTCTTTCTTAAACGCAGAGTTGCGCAAATAGGCCCACAGTACCGTCACCATACCCAGCTCATGGGCGCGCTCAAAGGCTGCAGAGATCTCTTCAATCTGGCGGCGCGACTCCTCTGAACCAAAATAAATGGTTGCCCCCACCGCGACCGCGCCCATATTGAACGCTTGCTCCACGCTGGCATACAGCGTCTGGTCAAAGGTATTCGGGTAGCTAAGCGTTTCGTTATGGTTAATTTTCACCAGGAATGGAATGCGATGCGCATAACGGCGGGAAACAGACGCCAGCACGCCATAGGTTGATGCGACGCAGTTGCAGCCCGCTTCAATCGCCAGCTCAACAATATTTTTCGGATCAAAATACAGCGGGTTTGCGGCAAACGATGCCCCAGCAGAATGTTCCACACCCTGGTCTACAGGCAGAATCGACAAATAACCGGTCCCGGCGAGCCGTCCGGTGTTGTACAGCGTCTGCATATTACGCAGCACGGCGGGGGGACGGTTATTGTCAACCATCACGCGATCGACGTAATCATGTCCTGGCAGGTAAAGTTGGTCAGAAGGAATGGTCATACAACGATGCTGTAAAAGGTTGTCGGCATCTTTGCCAAGCAACTGCGCAATATCAGTCATAGCTATGCTCCCGTAAGTTCCGATTTGATCTCGGAAGTGGATTGTCCTGACCCGCCTGATGGCGGGCAGCAATAAGCCTGGTACTGACTGCGCATTTTTTCCATCTTTAGCGCACTTTTCAGCGATTTCCGCTGGCTCGATTCAGGCATCAAAAAATGATACAGCGGTCAAATTTAGACCATAAAGGTATTTAAAAGGTATTATTGAATGGTACTATCCAGACGTACCTTACCTGTCATGAAGGATTTAAAGATGAAAACTACAGTTAAGCTGTCGTTCATGATGTTTGTGGAGTGGTTTATCTGGGGCGCCTGGTTTGTGCCGCTTTGGCTCTGGCTGAGTAAAAGCGGCTTTACTGCTGGTGAAATTGGCTGGTCTTATGCCTGTACCGCCATTGCCGCGATCCTCTCCCCGATCTTCGTCGGTTCGATCACTGACCGCTTTTTCTCTGCGCAAAAAGTACTGGCAGTGCTGATGTTTGTCGGCGCGATTTTGATGTATTTTGCAGCGCAGCAGACGACGTTCGGCGGATTCTTTCCGCTATTGCTGGCGTATTCACTCACCTATATGCCGACGATTGCACTAACCAACAGTATCGCCTTCGCCAACGTCCCGGATGTCGAACGTGATTTTCCGCGCATTCGCGTAATGGGCACGATCGGCTGGATTGCTTCCGGCCTGGCTTGCGGGTTCTTACCGCAAATGCTCGGCTATAACGACATTTCACCGACCAACATTCCGCTGCTCATTACGGCCGCGAGTTCCGCGTTACTGGGTATCTTCGCTTTCTTTTTACCGGATACACCACCGAAAAGTACCGGCAAGATGGATTTCAAAGTCATGCTGGGTCTGGATGCGCTGATCCTGCTGCGTGATAAGAACTTCCTGGTCTTTTTCTTCTGCTCTTTTCTGTTTGCCATGCCGCTGGCGTTTTACTACATCTTCGCCAACGGCTACCTGACAGAAGTTGGGATGAAAAATGCGACCGGCTGGATGACGCTGGGCCAGTTCTCTGAAATTTTCTTCATGCTGGCACTGCCGTTCTTCACCAAACGCTTTGGCATTAAAAAGGTACTGTTGCTTGGTCTTATCACTGCCGCGATCCGCTACGGATTTTTTGTTTACGGCGGCGCGGAAGAATATTTCACCTACGCCCTGCTATTTCTCGGCATTCTGCTACATGGCGTTAGCTACGACTTCTACTACGTTACGGCCTACATCTATGTCGATAAAAAAGCGCCAGTGCACATGCGTACCGCTGCGCAGGGGTTAATCACTCTCTGCTGTCAGGGATTCGGCAGCCTGCTCGGCTACCGCCTGGGTGGGGTGATGATGGAAAAAATGTTTGCTTATAAAGAGCCGGTGAATGGCCTCACCTTTAACTGGGCTGGCATGTGGGGATTTGGCGCGATCATGATCGCCGTTATCGCCGTGCTGTTTATGATTTTCTTTCGCGAGTCAGACAAAGAAATCACCGCCATTAAGGTGGACGACCGCGATATCGTATTGCAACAAGGGGAAATTAAATGAAAGCAGAACGTATTCTCGGTGCTCTTTATGGGCAGGCGTTAGGGGATGCGATGGGTATGCCGTCGGAACTGTGGCCACGAACCCGGGTAAAAGCTCACTTCGGTTGGATCGACCGTTTTTTGCCCGGTCCGGCGGAGAATAATGCCGCCTGCTATTTCAGCCAGGCGGAGTTCACTGATGACACCTCCATGGCGCTGTGTCTGGCAGATGCCCTGCTTGAGTGCGACGGAGAAATTGTACCCGACGTCATTGGTCGCAATATTCTGGCCTGGGCAGAGCGCTTTGATGCCTTCAATAAAAACGTGCTCGGCCCGACCTCAAAAATTGCCCTAAACGCCATTCGCGACGGCAAACCCGTCGCCGAACTGGAAAACAACGGTGTCACCAATGGGGCGGCTATGCGCGTGTCGCCATTGGGATGTCTGCTACCGACAGACAATCTTGATGCGTTTATTGATGATGTGGCATTGGCCTCCAGCCCGACGCATAAATCGGATCTGGCTATCGCTGGCGCAGTTGTGGTCGCGTGGGCGGTATCACGCGCCATTGATGGCGGAAAATGGTCAGAGATTGTCGACGCGCTGCCTGCCATTGCCCGTCATGCCCAGCAAAAGCGGATCACCACCTTCAGCGCGTCTCTCTGTGCACGCCTTGAACTGGCGCTGAAAATCGTCCGTAACGCCGACGGCTTTGAGTCTGCCAGTGAGCAGCTGTATCAGGTGGTGGGGGCTGGAACCAGTACGATTGAATCCGTACCTTGCGCCATCGCCATGGTCGAACTGGCGCAGACCGATCCTAACCGCTGTGCCGTACTGTGCGCGAACCTCGGCGGCGACACTGACACCATCGGGGCAATGGCAACCGCTATTTGTGGTGCGCTACACGGCGTAAGCGCGATTAATCCGGCATTGAAACATGAGCTTGATGCGGTAAATCAGCTGGACTTTATCCGCTACGCCAGTGGATTACTGCGCCTGCGTGAGCAGCGGGAGGCGCTATGAGCACCGCGCGTCTGCAACAACTTCTCTCGCAGTTACGTACACAGCGGCCAGTAACGGTGGTGGGTGCGGCGGTGATTGATGTGATTGCCGATGCGTATGCCCTTCCCTGGCGAGGCTGTGATATCGAACTCAAACAGCAAGGCGTGAACGTTGGCGGCTGCGCGCTCAATATTGCCGTGGCGCTTAAACGTTTAGGTATCGAGGCCAGCAATGCGTTACCGCTGGGTCAGGGCGTGTGGGCCGATATTATCCGCAACCGTATGGCGAAAGAAGGATTGCACAGCCTGATCGATAATGCCGAAGGCGATAACGGCTGGTGTCTGGCATTGGTAGAGCCAGACGGTGAACGCACATTTATGTCCTTTAGCGGCGTTGAGAATCAGTGGAATGCCGCCTGGCTGGCACAGCTGGATATCCCGCGTCATAGCCTGGTGTATCTCTCGGGTTATCAGCTGGCATCCCCGTGCGGTGAATTGCTGGTGCAGTGGCTGGAAGGTCTGGAAGAGGTGACGCCGTTTATCGATTTTGGCCCGCGCATCGGCGACATTCCCGAGCCCTTACTGGTACGAATTATGGCCTGCCGTCCGCTGGTGTCACTTAATCGTCAGGAGGCGGAAATTGCTGCCGAGCGATTTGCATTGAGTCAGGATGTGGAAGGTTTTGGCGCAGAATGGGTGCAGCGTTTCACCGCACCGGTGGTCGTGCGTCACGATAAAGACGGCGCATGGTATTTCAGCGCACAGACATCTGGCTGCGTACCGGCATTTGCAACGGCGGTCGTTGACACCATTGGCGCAGGTGACAGCCACGCCGGCGGCATGCTGGCTGGGCTGGCATCAGGCTGGTCGCTGGGCGATGCCGTCCTGCTTGGCAATGCAGTAGCATCCTGGGTGGTGGGTCACCGCGGCGGCGACTGCGCCCCCTCACGCGAGGCGTTACTCCTCGCACACAAAGACGTATAGGTCGCTTCGACAGTAACTGATACTGTATTCAATAGGCCGTTGCTGCTGATCAAGCGCTACCTGCTTGATCACCAGTACCGGCACTTTGCTGTCCATCTGGATATGTGACTGAAACTCGGCGTCCGGCATCCGCGCGCTAACGCGTGAGCGTGTGCGCTGTGGAAAGATATGCTGGCTGCGGAAATAGTCGTACAGGGAAACGCCAATGGCATCCACGTCATGGATAAGATGAGTGGGTACCCATGATTCTTCAATAGACACAGCATCTTCATCAACATAGCGAATTCGCTTGAGCAAGAAGACCTCACTGCCGACAGCAATGGCCAACTGCTGAGCCACCTCTTCCGGGCAGGGCACCACGCGTTTATTCACCCACAGCGTATCCGGCTTTTTACCGCGTAACACTACCTGTTGTGAAAAACCGCGCGCTTCTTTGAGCGAATACTCGAAGATGTTATTGATTTGCGTCCCGTAGCCACGCGCACGCGTCACCACCCCCTCTTCTTCCAGCGCCTGCATCGCTTTGCGCACCGTAATGCGTGAAACGCCGGTCAACTGGCTGAGGTCGCGCTCGCCAGGCAGGATATTGCCATGCTCCAGGATCCCACTGCGCACGGCGTTCTTAACCGTTTGAGCGAATTTCATATACAGCGGCGTGTTGTCCGCCGCTGAAATACGTTCATTCAGTTGCGCGATAAGCTGGGTATGCGCTTGTTCCATTTATCTTTTTCCTGGCAGCCGTTTCTGCAGCCAGTATACCATTTCTGCTCATCACCACCACGCGTGGAAATGATGCACCGGACCAATCCCCCCGCCCACTTCCAGCGTATCCGCCTGCGCCAGCGCCGCAGAGAGCCACAACTTAGCCTCCTGTACCGTATCAGCCCAGTTAACATGGCGTGGACGCAGTGCCGCCAGCGCTGCTGACAACGTGCACCCTGTTCCGTGCGTATTTTTTGTCACCACCCTTGGCGCGGTGAAACGCTGTTCGCCATCGCGGGTAAACAGCCAGTCAGGGCTTTGCTCATCATCAAGATGACCCCCTTTCATTAATACCGCCTCACAGCCCAGCGCCCGCAACGCGCGCCCCTGCTCTAACATTTCCTGCTCCGTTCGGGCATGCGATGCCCCGAGCAACGCCGCCGCCTCCGGCAGATTAGGGGTAATAATCGACACTTGCGGTAACAGACGGGTACGCAGCGTTTCAACCGCAGAGGAAGACAATAGCGGATCGCCGCTTTTTGCCAACATTACCGTATCCAGTACGACGTTTTGTACCCGATGACTCTGTAAACGTTCGGCAACGGCTTCGACAATATCGGTTTCTGCCAGCATGCCGATTTTGGTGGTATCAATGCGCACATCGCTGAACACCGAGTCCAACTGTGCAGCAACAAAGTCAGGTTCAATGCGATACACCGACTGCACCCCGCGCGTATTTTGTGCCACCAACGCGGTAATAACTGAGCAGCCGTATGCGCCAAGCGCCGAGAAGGTTTTTAAATCGGCCTGAATACCCGCGCCACCGCTTGGATCGGTTCCGGCGATCGTTAATGCGTTAATCCGTTTCATGCTTGCTCCTGGGCGTTCAGGTTATAGAGAGCGTCGAGAAATGCCGGAACAAAACTTCCCGGTCCCGTCGATTGTTCAGTGGCGCGTTGTCCGGCTTGCTTCATCCAGCTACAGGCAGAAGCAACATTATTCAACCGGTCGCCCTCCAGGGCGCAACTGGCTGCGACTACCGCTGACAATGCACAGCCGGTGCCCACTACGCGCGTCATCAACGGGTCACCGCCGCTCACGCAGACGGTACGCTGACCATCGGTAACATAGTCAACTTCGCCGGTCACCACGACAATGGTTCCAACCTGGCGTGCCAGTGTTTGTGCTGCCGGAAGGGCTACCGCTGGCGTATCAGTCGTGTCTACACCGCGCCCCACTCCGTTCATCCCCGCCAGCGCAAGGATTTCTGAGGCGTTACCGCGAATAGCCGCTGGCTGTAGCGCCAGTAAATCCAGACAGAAGCGACGACGAAACGCCAGTGCGCCCACGGCAACGGGATCGAGCGTCCAGGGGGTTTTCGCC
>NZ_SZWR01000010.1:445474-479271 GCF_005280875.1 Citrobacter sp. wls827 | reverse complement strand
GCGGCACGCATCGCCGTTGCCCGCGCCTGAGTCAGTGTCCCAACATTAATGAGCAGCGCCTGGGCAATAGCAGCAAACTGGCTGGCTTCCTCAGGTTCGATCACCATCGCGGGCGATGCGCCAAGTGCCAGTAACGTATTGGCAGTGAAGCTTTGCACAACCTCGTTGGTCATACAGTGAGTGAGGGGGGAAAGCGTTCTAAATTGGTGTAAGGTGTGGGCCGCAAGTGCGCGGCTGTGCAGGTCAGGCTGCATGGTTCAGCTCCTGCCCGCGTGAAAGAAGGGACACGAGCAGTGTCAGACTTCCCTACGCTGGCATTATCCAGATCAGGTGGTACGGGTATTTCTCAGCCTTCACGCGGAAGGGCACCCCGAGTCGTTGAAACACAAATATGATATTCAGGTTTCAGCAACAGGATACTGTCTGCACGCCATGTTGTAAATTGCAGGCCAACATTGCCTACATATCTGCACTTCATTTACACTTTTTACGAAATAACTGGGGTACACACAAAATAGTGCTTGTCAGATATCCTGTAAGCCAGAAATGATACACGACTGATTTTGATGACCCGAAGAGGTAGAAAGGATGGGTATGAAAAATAAAATGTTGCTGGGCGCACTTCTGCTTGCGAGCAGCGTCGTCTGGGCCGCGCCAGCCGCAACAGCAGCCCCCACCGGTATCGATAAGTATGAGCTGAGCAGCTTTATTGCTGACTTCACCCATTTCAAACCCGGTGACAAGGTTCCACCACTGTATCTCACCGAAGAATACACCATTAAGCAGTGGAATCTGCGCAACCTGCCCGCACCGACGCCAGGCACCCACTGGACCTACATGGGCGGCGCATATGTGCTGG
The DNA here is from genome assembly GCF_005280875.1 of Citrobacter sp. wls827. NCBI lineage: Bacteria > Pseudomonadati > Pseudomonadota > Gammaproteobacteria > Enterobacterales > Enterobacteriaceae > Citrobacter > Citrobacter sp. wls827. Next base: position 478,412 of record NZ_SZWR01000010.1, on the reverse strand, counting down.
TCAATGATGCCGACGGTAAAATCATTAAAGCCTACGACGGCGAGATTTTTTATCACCGGTAAAAAAACACGCACCCTATATAAAGGGTGCGTCAATTAAATATCACTCGTATTCCGTAACAACTTTAACTCTACTTTGTACTTTACCTGGTCGAATATTTTGTCCATATACAACATATCTCCCATATAGATTTAAGTTAACGCGTTGTTCTTCTGGAGTTACATCTTTAAAATTCAAAAGATCATAGCTGGAACTATTCCCTGCACTAAAATTAATTGCTTGACTTCCATTTAGTGAGATTTCAAACCCAACATCCCCAGCACCTCCATATTCATTTTCATATTCATTCTTGAGGATATTACCTTGAATACTCTCCGACTCAAAATGATACTTAAAAGAATAAGAGGACAATCCTTTATTGCAAATAAAAGATACGTTACCTGATGTAGGTTCAAGCTTTAGATACCTGGAAGCATTATTATTCAGATCTGATATCGTAACTGCTGGGGCAGTAAGTACACCATCATTAAATCTACAAGTTTTTGTCATTTGCGTGATTTGTGGGATATAAGTTACACGATAATAATGATTCGTATTATCATGCCCGAACAAACATCCTGTTGAAAAGCATTTCTCAGGAATAAAATCTATCTGGATGCCTTCATTTATATTTTTTGCATTTTGACTTACCCCAGTAGCTTTTGAAACAACATCAAAAGTTAAGGTAATTTCTGCCTTATTTATTTTTCCTATATCCATCTCTGTAAAAGAGTTTTTTTTATCATACAAGATATGTGCAGGGTCAGAAGAAAATGTAGCCCTCAAATATATGTCACCAGCATCAGCATGGTATACATAATAGGTTTCCCTAGGAAATTCTATACTAAATACAGTTCCCCCCCCCATGTCAAATAAATTTCTACATATAGGCTTATGCGTAAATTTAAAATTGGATATATTGACAACATTGCCTTTCATATTATTAAGCTTTAATTCATCGCCAGACACATAGGTTTCAGCCCCATTAGAAATATAACAATGACTACTTGCACCAAAACTAATTAATGCAATTAAAAAAAACAAATATTTCATATCCACCTCTCACCGACAAATATAAACTTTACTTTCATCAATCGTTTTGCCGAAAGTGATTGAGCATGAAAGTCCCTGTTGTTTATCGACCGCCACTTTTATCACCGATGGCACTTCATTGGTGCGAATAAAGAGCTGGCTTCCCTGGCCTACCACGCCGATATTGTGTCCATGTATATCCTCTACTTCGTAACCAAACGTCAGCGGTGAACCATCAGGGCGCTGCGCCCGGATATACCACGGTTTACGCTGGTCAGTATCAAATGTTGTCAGCACTACCGCACCGCGATATGGCGCAACGTTGCGGCGGTTCCCCTGCAGATCGGTTTCACTATTGGTATTGGACACATCCAGCATCAGATGGTTTTCGCGATAAGGCGTTAAGCCGTCGTAAACCACTACGCCATTGTGGTCAGTGGTGCGATATTTCTGCCCGTTCACATACGCCCCTTCCAGACCAGGCGCATGCATGACGGCAAACGTTTCTGACAGTCTGTTGGCTAAATTCACGCCACCAGACCAGGCCACAAGGCCACCTGAAATACTGCCGCCAGTTTGTGTGTATTTAGACGACTGACTGTAGCTGCCGTTAAGCGTCGCAACTGGCGCATTCCACGTCAGATTGCCGCCTGCTGTTGTTTCGCTACCCTGCCGTTGATGGCTCAGATTCACCCCATAGTTAAACTGATCGCGACTGCCTGCGGTGCCCGAAAGTCCGGTATTGTTGGACGCAAAACCATCATCATCAAACGTCGTGGAATTAGACACATATAAATGCCTGCGTGGAGCGCTAATATCATCTCCCCAATCGAAAGGTATAGAGATAAAGACGTTAAAACGTTTATCTTCATGATGATCTTCATCGTAAGTCTGGCTGGCGGAAAAGGTATAGCTAATCCGTTGCCAGCTATTGGAATAACTCACCTGATAATCTTTACTGTTACCGCTCCGTCCCCAGTAATCGCGCCACAGCGTACTGAGCGAAAACGAGCCCCAACCTTGCGGCAAAGACTGGCTGACGTTAGCCGAAAAGCTGTTTTTACGACCAAAATCATTCTGGTAATAATCCGCGATGTCGTACACATCATTTTCATCGCGATGGTAGTTGTTCTTATTGTTTGCCCAGACATGATCGTTAAATGTCCGATAATCCCGTGATGAGTAGCGATAAGCTGCCAGGCCAAAACGGGTGGCGGTTTGCGTCAAATATTTGTTATAGGCAATCTGGTAGCTCTGCCCGTCAAACACATCACCATTATCCTGTTTGCTGTGCGATTGTGTCGCATCGACGGAAATCGCGCCGATACGTGTATTCCAGCCGGTTCCAAGCGTAAACGCATTGTAGTTATCTGCCAGCATGGTGCCGCCATACAGCGTTAACAGATTATTCAGCCCGTATTGGTAGCTCATCTGCGCAAAATTGGTCTGGTTGCTGGCGCCTTCGATATGGCTACGTCCAGCGGCAAAATCATATTTTGAGACCCCCGGCTGCAGCATATTGGGCACCGCAGCGTACGGTACCAGATAGGTTGTTACCGAGCCGTCAGCCTCTTTGATACTGACGTCAAGATCCGCTCCCCCTCCAGCCAGCTGCAAATCAGCAATGGAGAACGGGCCAGGCGGAACCTCTTTCTGGTAAACCACAAAACCGTTTTGTTCGATGGTAACCAGCGCGTTGCTTTGCGCAATCCCCTGAACCAGCGGCGTAAAATTCTGCTTTGAGTTTGGCAGCATCTGCATATCGCGATACAACCGCACGCCCCGAAAACGTACCGCGTCAAAAATATCTGATGAGGTATACATATCCCCGGCACGCAGAGTGCCCAGAATTTGCGGGATGCCACGTTCCAGATACAGGGTATTACTTTTCCACTCCCCGTTGCTGTCATCGGTTTTGTTATAGCTGGCATCGGAATGCAACTGCCAGCCCAGCAGATTTAACCCACTGGTAAAGCGTGCATAGGTACTTTTACTGTTACCAGAATCCTTATAGTCGCTGTAATACTGGCTGGCATAGTACGAGGTATAGAAGGCATTGATGCCACGATCCCAGTTTTCTGGAGGAACATAGCCATTCTCAAGCTCATCGACATACGCCTGCGGTACGCTGAGATCAAGACGAAACGTGCCGATATTCCAGGCGTAACTGCCTCCCTGTACCGCCTGCTTTAGGGTTGGGCATTCATTCTGCTGGTCCAATGCTTGTGTATTTATCCCCAGACGCGTTAATACGTCACGGGATAAACAGGTGTCATCCGGATTATCCTTAACGGTTATTTCATACTTACCACGCCACTGCTTATTGACGTAGATATCAATATCATATTGGCCTGGCAGTGGTTGGTTATCATCGAGGCGAAAATTTGAAACTTTTTCGCCTTTCATACCGCCCATCATAAAGTGGGTGTCAAACGTATCTTCTGCGGCCTGGGCGTCAATGCCAACCAACAACAGCAGTATTGCCGAAGCAAGCGGAGTCATCCTTAACATAACCAGCTCCTGTTATTTTAGGCTGACGTTATCACTAATATAATTGCCGTGATCGTCAATAATGGTCATTTTATACTGATTGGCATTAGTATTTTTCAATGCCACATTCGCACTGGAGAGCGGAGCAAGCATAATACTTTCATTGTTGATTTTGACATTATTAGCTTTAACTTCTGTCACCGTAACCCAGTTAGCAGCATCATTTCTGATAGAATAACTATTACCACTGCGTGTTAACGCCAGTTTATGGAAAGTATTTTTATTAACGGCGGAAATACCTTTTGGCCGATAAAAAAGTTTAATTCGATTCTGCATGGCGAATTTGAGTACATTTTTTCCGGCGCTATCGGGATTATTCGGTGGAATATCCAGTACATTAAGAAAAAATAAACTCTCTTTATCGTTAGGCAGCGTATTCGGCATTTTTTTAATTTTCAGTTGCTGGCCTGAATCTCCGGGAATCTTCGCTACTGGAGGTGTAAGCATAAAGGGTACGTTAATTTTTTCCGGCGGTAATGACGTATTGCCGTCATCAATCCATGATTGCACCAGTGACGAACGCTCCCCTTGGTTCATCAACTGTACCAGAACTTCATTTTTTTCTGCAGGGTAGATTACGCGAGTACCATAAATCACGATCCCTGCGTGTCCAGAAAAAGAGCATATCACAAGCATTGAGATAAATATTCGTTTCATACGGTGCCATCCAAAATAATGCCGGTAATAATTACCGGCAAAATAATTTATTCAGCCGAAACAGAAAAGGTGACTGTGGCGCTAAGTTGACCATTTTTAACCGGATTTAAATTCAATCGAGAATAGTCGGCATCAAAATTCAAAGTATAGATCTCCCCTTCCCCTCCCAGCGTTTTATTTAAAGATGAAATATCAATAACGCCAGTTTTATCAATATGCTTTTCGTCCATTTTAAGTTTGAAACCAACGTTAGTATCCGCCCCTGTTGACGGTTTAATAATGCCGCCATCACCAAAAACAACATTTGTGATATTAATGCTTGTTAACTTCGAATTCCCAGGGCAAATTATCTTCATATTTGTTGCTTTTTGGGCATTGCCTTCAACCACCTCCCCGACCGCTTTATTGGCGAAAAGTGATGCATCAACGGCATTCAATTGAAGAATTTCAGAGTCTTTGCCACTGTCAAAATAGCAAGAAGATCCTTTAATTTCCCCATTAATAGTTAGAGTACCCTCTTCATTATTAGCAGCAAAAACCCCAGCACTCATAAATACAGCAGACAGAACAGCAGCAGAAATAATTGAACGTTTCATAATATCTTCCTTAATAAATTAATTTCGATTTGTTAAGAGGGGTTATCTCTTGAAATTAAATTCTCACAGGTGAAACGTTGCCGCAATGTAAACACGTTGTTTTATTGATTTAAAACAAGTTACAAATCGCAATATACATGCAACAAATAAATCAGGATTTGTATTATTTTCAGAATTAATAAATTTATGCGATTAACTGCCTGGAGAAATTTATTTTATGCATAGAAAACCATATATCATTCATTAAAATGATATATGGTTAATAAAGGCGTTCTTTTTAATCGTAGCGATTGAGTACGATCTGTCGCGTGGTATCGCCAGGGACTGTAACCATTTCCGTCACCACCCCACGTGCAGGTGAAGAAGCGACATTGTTAACAGTTGAAAAATGGAACGTCTTACCACACCGCTGTTGCACGTCGTTATTTACAACATCGGTACTACAGGTTGGTTCGGTTACTCGTCCACTGATTGTTAAGGTCGCGGTATCGGAAGCAAACGCAGATGCACTTATTCCATAAGTCAGAATTATAGTTCCCATCAGCGAGCTAATTTTCATTTTTATCGTCACCTCTGTGGTTAACATCAAATAACATGCAGATGGCCTGTCAGCGTAATACGGGTGAAACGCGCTGTTCAATCCAATGGAAATTATAGATTAATGAGATCAATTTGATCAATTACAATGATGCATTGAGGGCGTTCATTCAGAAAAAGACATGGTTTATTAAGGCAGGATGAAATATATCGTGGACTTTTTAGCTCGATATATTCACCACATCAATATATCATTGATGTGGTGAATATTTGTAACACTGTTAATTACACGGCGCGGAAGGCGATCTCACCAGGGATAACTTCTCCCTGCCAGTAAAGCTGGGCAGCAACACGCCCTGCCAGGCTGCGGTAAATCGCGGTGAATTCACTGTCGGGACGACTGATAACCGTCGGCATACCGCGGTCGAGATCTTCACGCAAGGAAATATGCAGCGGCATTTGTCCCAGCAGTTGGGTGTGATACTGCTCGGCCAGTTTCTGCGCGCCACCGGTGCCAAAGATAGGCTCGTGATGACCGCAGTTGCTGCAAATATGCATACTCATATTCTCAACAATACCCAGCACCGGCACCTCGACTTTTTCGAACATCACAATGCCTTTTTTCGCATCGATCAGCGCAATGTCCTGCGGCGTGGTCACCACAACAGCACCCGTTACCGGAATGTTCTGCGCCAGCGTCAACTGGATGTCACCCGTACCCGGCGGCATATCCAGTACCAGGTAATCCAGATCCGGCCATAAGGTTTCCTGCAGCATCTGCAGCAGCGCTTTACTGGCCATCGGGCCGCGCCACACCATCGCGTTATCGTCAGTGACCAGATAACCAATGGAGTTCGTCGCCAGACCGTGAGACATGATCGGCGCCATGTGGGTGCCATCTGGCGAGGTTGGACGCTGGTTTTCCGCGCCGAGCATTGTCGGGATAGACGGGCCATAAATATCGGCGTCCAGAATACCTACCTTCGCTCCTTCCGCAGCCAGCGCCAGCGCCAGGTTCACGGCGGTAGAGGATTTACCCACACCGCCTTTACCCGAACTGACGGCGATGATGTTTTTTACACCATTTATGCCCGGCTGGTTTTTCACACGCTTCAGCGTCGCGATGTTATGCGACAGTTTCCAGTCGATCGCTTTCGCTCCGGTAATGCGCAGCAGATCGGCGCTACATTGCTCTTTTAAGTCCTCAAACGCGCTATGCCAGACAAACGGCATGACCAGCTCAACGTGCAACGTGTCATCCATCCAGGCGACGTGATGCAACGCTTTAAGCGTCGTCAGATTATGCTTCAGGGTTGAATGCTGAAAATTCGCCAGCGTCCCGGCAACCATCGCGCGCAGGGTCTCTGGTGATTTGGCCTGGGATTGTGCGTTCATCCCGACTCCTTTTTGTTGTTCTGAATATACAATAGTCACCAGGTAGTTTACTCCAACCGCAACAATTATTCATTTACGGATAAATGCCCTTATCGCTTGGCGCAGTAATTACCATTTTGGTACTATCAAAGCCCTTTTCACTACAAAAGAAGTAATTGCCCACTATGACTCAAGTCGCGAAGAAAATTCTGGTAACGTGCGCGCTGCCGTACGCCAACGGCTCAATCCACCTCGGCCATATGCTGGAGCACATCCAGGCTGATGTCTGGGTCCGTTACCAGCGAATGCGCGGCCACCAGGTTAACTTCATCTGCGCGGACGACGCACACGGTACGCCAATCATGCTGAAAGCACAGCAGCTTGGGATCACGCCAGAGCAGATGATCGGTGAAATGAGTCAGGAGCATCAGACTGATTTTGCAGGTTTTGACATTAGCTATGACAACTACCACTCAACGCACAGCGAAGAGAACCGTGAGCTGTCTGAGCTGATTTACACACGCCTGAAGGAGAACGGTTTTATTAAGAACCGTACGATTTCCCAGCTTTACGACCCGGAAAAAGGTATGTTCCTGCCGGATCGTTTCGTTAAAGGCACCTGCCCGAAATGTAAATCTCCGGATCAGTACGGCGATAACTGTGAAGTCTGCGGCGCAACCTACAGCCCAACTGAACTTATCGAGCCGAAATCCGTTGTGTCTGGCGCGACGCCGGTAATGCGTGACTCCGAGCACTTTTTCTTTGACCTGCCGTCGTTCAGCGAAATGCTGCAGGCGTGGACGCGCAGCGGCGCGTTGCAGGAGCAAGTGGCGAACAAAATGCAGGAGTGGTTTGAATCCGGCCTGCAGCAGTGGGATATTTCCCGCGATTCACCGTACTTCGGTTTTGAAATTCCGAACGCACCGGGCAAGTATTTCTACGTCTGGCTGGATGCGCCAATTGGCTACATGGGCTCGTTCAAAAACCTGTGCGACAAGCGTGGCGACACAACCAGCTTTGATGAGTACTGGAAGAAAGATTCCGACGCCGAGCTGTATCACTTCATCGGTAAAGATATCGTCTACTTCCACAGCCTGTTCTGGCCTGCCATGCTGGAAGGCAGTAATTTCCGTAAGCCGACCAACCTGTTCGTTCACGGGTATGTGACGGTAAACGGCGCGAAGATGTCCAAGTCTCGCGGAACCTTCATTAAAGCCAGCACCTGGCTGAAACACTTTGATGCCGACAGTTTGCGTTACTACTACACCGCGAAACTCTCTTCGCGCATTGATGATATCGACCTGAATCTGGAAGATTTTGTTCAGCGCGTTAACGCCGATATCGTCAACAAAGTAGTGAACCTGGCGTCCCGTAACGCGGGCTTTATTGCTAAGCGTTTTGACGGCATTCTGGCTGCTGAACTGGCCGATCCGGCACTGTACAAAACCTTTACCGACGCCGCAGCGGTAATTGGCGAAGCGTGGGAAAGCCGTGAATTCGGGAAAGCAATCCGCGAAATCATGGCGCTGGCCGACGTGGCGAACCGCTACGTTGACGAACAGGCACCGTGGGTCGTGGCTAAACAGGAAGGCCGTGACGCCGACCTGCAGGCAATTTGCTCCATGGGTATTAACCTGTTCCGCGTTCTGATGACGTACCTGAAACCGGTACTGCCGACGCTTGCTGAACGTGTTGAGGCATTCCTGAACAGCGACCTGTCCTGGGATGCCATTGAGCAACCGCTGCTCGGTCACAAGGTCAACACCTTTAAGGCGCTCTACAACCGTATCGACATGAAACAGGTAGAAGCGCTGGTGGAAGCCTCCAAAGAAGAAGTGAAAGCCGCAGCCACACCGGTGACCGGCCCGCTGGCGGATGACCCTATCCAGGACACTATCACCTTTGACGATTTCGCCAAAGTTGATCTGCGCGTGGCGCTGATTGAAAACGCCGAGTTCGTGGAAGGTTCCGACAAACTGCTGCGCCTGACGCTGGATCTTGGCGGTGAGAAGCGTAACGTCTTCTCCGGTATTCGCTCCGCCTACCCGGATCCGCAAGCCCTGATTGGTCGCCAGACGATTATGGTGGCGAACCTGGCGCCGCGTAAGATGCGCTTCGGTATCTCTGAAGGGATGGTGATGGCAGCAGGCCCTGGCGGAAAAGACATCTTCCTGTTAAGCCCGGATGACGGTGCGAAACCTGGTCAGCAGGTGAAATAACAAAAAAGCCGGAGATAATCTCCGGCTTTTTTTTGTTTTTTTCCGGCTGTCGGCTTCGCCTTACCCGGCCTACAAATCCCGTAGGTCCTGCAAGCACCGCGCCGCTGGCCAAAAATCACGACTTCGCGTTATGTACTCGCGCAGTTAAACCGCGCAAGAAATAGCGCAAGAATTGATCGCCACATTCGCGATAATTCTTATGGTCCGGTGCACGCATCATCGCGGTGATTTCCGGCATCGATACGCGAAATTTCTGTTCGGTCATGATGGCCAGAATATCATCAGTTTTCAGTGAAAACGCGATACGCAGTTTTTTCAGCACCGTATTGTTGTTAACACGACGTTCAATCGCCAGTTCCGGCGCAGAATCATCTTTGCCACGGAGATGGTAGATAAGACCGTTCAGGAAACCGGAGAGAATGATATCCGGGCAGCGAACAAATCCATCCTCATCTTCTTTTGTCATCCAGGTGTCGAAACCTGCTGAGGTGGATTCCATCTCAGCAAGCGCAAGAATGCGCACCATATCGTTATTGTTCGCTTTCAGGGTGTAGCGCAGGCTACGAAGAATATCGTTACTTAGCATAGAGCCTTCAACTGTCGGTGATGCAATGGCGCGCAGTGTACCAGTTTTACAGGCCAATCGCCTCTTTTAGACTTTTGAGGTACCGACGGCTCACCGGGACAGTCAGTCCGTTACGTAAAATCAGCTCAGCCTGACCGTTATCTTCCAGACGGATCTCCTGCAAATGGGCCATGTTGACCAGGTATTGTCGGTGGCAGCGCAGCAGCGGAGTACGGCTCTCCAGCGTTCTGAGCGTCAGCTCGGTGAATCCTTCTTTGCCATCGCTACTGGTCACAAAAACGCCGCTCATCCGACTGCTGACAAACGCCACATCATCCATTTGCAGCAGATAGATTCGGCTATGACCGCTACATGGAATGAACTTAAGCGCCTGCTGATGTTCCGGCAGTAACGACACATCCTGCTTCGTGCGCTCCTGACGTAAACGGATCAGCGTTTTCTCCAGCCGCGTTTCTTCAATCGGCTTAAGCAGATAATCAAAGGCATGTTCTTCAAAGGCTTTCACTGCATATTCGTCAAAAGCGGTGAGAAAAACGATATACGGGCGATGCTCGGGATCCAGCATACCCACCATTTCCAGCCCGCTGATACGCGGCATCTGGATATCGAGGAACAGCACATCCGGACGCAGCTTATGTACTGCACCAATGGCCTCTACCGCATTCGAACACTCTCCGACTATCTCGATGTCGCTTTGCTCCTGTAACAGGATCCGCAGGTTCTCCCGCGCTAACGGTTCATCATCGACAATCAGCACTTTGATCATGCCAGTTCCTCCAGGGGAAGTCGTAAAGTAATTCGGGTAAAGAGGTCAGGCTCACAGGCTACGCTGATGCCAAAATCATCGCCAAACCGTTCCCGCAGGCGTTTGTCCACCAGACTCATTCCAAGCCCGCTGGACTCAGTCGTGGGCTGATACAGTCCGGCATTATCTTCAATATCCAGCATCAGATACTGCCCTTCCTGACGAGCCGTGATAGAGACTTCTCCGGTATCAAGTAGCTGGGAAGTGCCATGCTTAATCGCATTCTCGACTATCGGTTGCAGAGTAAACGCAGGCAATTGCTGATACGCAAGCGCTTCCGGGACCGTTAAGGTCACCTGCAGACGGGACTGGAATCGTGCCTTTTCAATTTGCAGATAGGCATTTACGTGTTCAATTTCATCAGCCAGCGTCACAATTTCCGACGGTCGTTTTAAATTCTTACGAAAGAAAGTCGAGAGATATTGCACCAGTTGGCTGGCCTGTTCGCTGTCACGACGGATCACGGCTTTAATCGTATTCAACGCGTTAAACAGAAAATGGGGATTAACCTGAGCGTGCAGAAGTTTGATTTCTGACTGCGTCAGCATCGCTTTTTGTCGCTCATATTGTCCGGCCAGGATTTGCGCGGAAAGCAACTGAGCGATCCCTTCTCCCAGCGTGCGGTTAATTGAGCTAAAGAGACGGTTTTTAGCTTCATACAGTTTAATCGTCCCCATCACCCGCTGGTTTTCACCACGCAACGGGATCACCAGCGTCGACCCTAATTTGCATTGCGGATGCAATGAACAGCGATAAGGCACTTCATTACCATCGGCATACACGACTTCTCCGGTTTCAATCGCCCGTTGAGTATATGAAGAGGATATGGGCTTGCCTGGCAGGTGATGGTCATCACCAATGCCGGTAAACGCCAGTAGCTTCTCGCGGTCAGTAATCGCCACCGCACCGATATCCAACTCTTCATACAGCACCTGAGCGACCTTCATGCTGTTAACCTCGTTAAATCCCTGTCGCAGAATCCCCTCCGTAGAGGCGGCAACTTTTAGCGCAGTGGCAGAAAACGCCGAGGTGTATTTTTCAAACATCGCGCGTTTGTCGAGCAGAATACGCATAAACAACGCAGCGCCAACGGTATTGGTCACCATCATCGGCGCGGCAATGTTACTGACCAGGTGCAAGGCATCCTCAAAGGGACGCGCAATCAGCAAAATGATCAGCATCTGCACCAGCTCGGCGACAAAGGTAATCGCGCCCGCAGTCAGTGGACTAAACACTTTATCAGTACGGCCACGTCGGGTAAGGACACTATGTACCAGTCCCCCAAGCAGGCCTTCCACGATGGTCGAAATCATGCAACTGAGCGCCGTCATGCCCCCCATCGAATAGCGATGAAGACCGCCGGTCAGGCCAACCAGTCCCCCAACAACAGGGCCGCCAAGCAGACCGCCCATCACCGCGCCGATGGCGCGAGTATTCGCAATGGAGTCTTCAATATGCAGCCCAAAGTAGGTGCCCATGATGCAAAAGATGGAGAAGGTGACGTAACACAGAAGTTTGTGCGGCAGTCGTATAGTGACCTGCATCAGCGGGATAAACAGGCGCGTCTTGCTCATTAGCCACGCGATAACGAGAAACACACACATCTGCTGAAGCAGCAGCAACACCAGATTAAACTCGTACATACCCGCCAACCACACATTTCTTAAAAGCGCGTAACATACATGGGCTGCGCGTAACTTTCTTTGAACTGTTGCAAAAAAACAGGAATTTGTGAGAACGATCACTCGAAAGCGCGAGTATGACGACAATCTCATCCTTCTTTTGATCAAAAAACAGACAAAACTACCTGGTTCGCAAAAGAGCGTCTAAAGTAAAACTGGGACCTCGCGAGCAAGAGTGAGACAACGATGGCGCTTTACACGATAGGTGAAGTGGCTTTGCTTTGTGATATCAACCCTGTCACTTTACGTGCATGGCAGAGGCGTTACGGATTACTAAAACCTCAGCGTACAGACGGGGGGCATCGCCTGTTTAACGATGCGGACATTGACAGGATCCGTGAGATAAAACGCTGGATAAATAATGGCGTTCAGGTCAGTAAAGTTAAAATGTTACTCAGCAATGAGAACATTGATGTGCATAACGGTTGGCGTGAGCAACAAGAAACGCTATTGAGCTATTTGCAAAGTAACAATTTGCACAGCCTCAGGTTGTGGATCAAAGAGCGTGGTCAGGATTACCCTGCGCAAACGCTCAATACGCATTTGTTTATTCCCTTACGCCGACGTCTGCAATGCCAGCAGCCCATTCTTCAGGCGCTATTGGGGATCCTTGACGGTGTGCTCATCAATTATATTGCGATTTGCCTTGCCTCGGCGCGTAAAAAGCAGGGTAAAGATGCCCTGGTAGTCGGCTGGAATATCCACGATACCACCCGCTTATGGCTGGAAGGCTGGGTTGCCAGCCAGCAAGGATGGCGTGTTGATGTACTGGCCCACTCGCTCAATCAGCTACGGCCCGAACTGTTTGAAGGGCGCACCCTGCTCGTCTGGTGCGGAGAGAATCAAACCCCTGCACAACACCAACAACTGGATGAGTGGCGCGCGTTAGGTCACGATATTTATCCACTCGGTATTTAATATTTTATTAACAAACGTGTACAATCCTTGAATTCACATAAGGAGTACAAAATGAGCGCAGCTAAAATCGGTGTTATAACCCTCTTCCTGCTGATGGCCATCGGTGGTATCGGCGGCGTGATGCTGGCAGGTTATACCTTTATTTTACGTGCCGGGTAAGGTAGTACGCTAATCGCTCAAACCCGCGATCGACAATGACTGCGGCCAATGCGACCAGCAGCGCCCCCTGGATCACATAGGCGGTATTAAACCCGCTTAACCCGATAATAATCGGTGTTCCTAACGTATTCGCACCAACGGTAGAGGCAATCGTTGCGGTGCCAATATTAATAATCACTGACGTGCGAATCCCGGCCAGAATAACCGGTGCCGCGAGCGGAAGTTCGATTTTGCGTAGCCGCTGCCCCTGACTCATGCCCATCCCGCTGGCGATATCTATTACGCTGGCAGAGATCCCTCCCAGCCCTGCCAGCGTTGCCTGTAAGATCGGTAACACCCCATACAGGATCAGCGCGATAATCGCAGGCTCCGGGCCAAACCCCATCACCGGTACGGCGATCGCCAGCACCGCAACCGGCGGAAAAGTTTGCCCCACCGCGGCAATCGTTTCAACCAAAGGTCTGAACTCTACTCCCCATGAGCGGGTTACCGCTACACCTGCCCCAACGCCAATAATGACAGCAATCAGGCTTGAAATGCCCACCAGCGTGAAATGCGCCAGCGCCAGTGCCATAAAGCTCTCTTGCTGATAAACAGGACGCGGCAATTGGGGAAACAACGCGCTGAACAGTGTCTGGCTGTGGGGCAATCCCACCAGCAACACCAGGAACAGCGCAATGAGCCACAGCAGAGGATCAAACAGATGTTTCACTGTGCGGTGTCTCCGAAAGCAGATCGTGAAAATGCAACGTACCACGGGCCACGCCATGGGCATTAACCACCGGCAACGCATCACAGCCACGGGCGACAAAAACAGATAACGCATCACGTAACGTCATCTCGTCCACCAACGGCTCACCGGCCAACTGTTCACCACGACGGGTAAAATCTCCCACCGTGCGCAATGACAGCAGTCTTACACCCAGTTCACTGTGGCCAAAAAAGGTCCGCACGAAATCATTCACCGGAGCCGTCAACATCGACAGCGGCGTGCCCTGCTGCACCACCTGGCCCGCATCCATTAACACCAGGTGCTCCGCCAGTCTCAGCGCTTCATCGATATCATGCGTCACCAACACGATGGTACGACCCAACAGACGGTGGATACGCGTCATCTCCTGCTGTAGCGCACTGCGTGTTACCGGATCCAGCGCGCCAAAAGGTTCGTCCATCAGCAGGACCTGAGGGTCAGCCGCCAGCGCGCGTGCCACACCGACCCGCTGCTGTTGGCCGCCGGAAAGCTGATGCGGATAGCGGTGACGCAAATCCGCTTCCAGCCCCAGCAACGCCATCAGTTCTTCTGTTCGGTCATCAATACGTGCACGTGACCACTTCTGCAGCTGTGGTACGGTGGCAATGTTCTGGGCGACAGTCCAGTGTGGAAATAAGCCAATCGACTGGATGGCATAGCCCATACGTCGTCTTAATTCCAGCACCGGCAGACTACGGATCTCTTCCCCGGCAAAACGGATCTGCCCACTGTCATGCTCGACCAGCCGGTTGATCATTTTCAACGTGGTGGATTTCCCCGAACCGGAGGTCCCAATTAATACCGAAAAGCTCCCTTCGCCTAAATGCAAATTGAGATCGCTCACGGCCTGTTGCTGGTTATAGGTTTTATTGACATGGCTAAATTCAATCATCGTTTGTCACCTTCAGCAGCGCTAAGCCTAAATCAAACAGCGCATCAATCAGCACTGCCAGTACCACCACCGGAATCACACCCAGTAGCACTAAATCAACGGCGCTACTGAGCAGTCCCTGAAAGACCAACGCGCCAAATCCGCCAGCCCCAATCAATGCGGCAATGACCGCCATCCCCACCGTCTGTACCATCACCACCCGCAAACTACGCAGGAAAACGGGTAGCGCTAACGGAAGCTGCACCGAAAGAAAACGCTGACGCGCGCTCATCCCCATCGCCAGCGCACTTTCCATCACATCACGCGGAACCTGATTCAGCCCAGCCACCACGCCACGAACCAGTGGCAATAAGGCATACAGCACCAGCGCAATCAGCGCCGGCGTCAGGCCCGTTCCCGCTACGCCGAGCGAGCTAAGCCACGGGAAATGCTTAACCAGTCCGGCAAGCGGCGCGATCAACAAACCAAACAACGCGACGGAGGGGATCGTCTGGATGATATTCAGCACAGCAAATATTGGCCCCTGACGCGAAGCAGAAAAGGTGCACCAGATACCCAGCGGCACGCCAATACACAGCGCAGGCACCACAGTACCGAACAGAATAGTCAGGTGCTGCGCCAGAGCATCATCAAAGACATCATGGCGGTTGGCATATTCTTTGAGCAGAGAAAGATCGTTAAGGGTGCCGGTCAGCAGCAGCGCCACTGGCACAATGACAATTTGCGCATGCAGCACCCAGCGCCACAGCGGCTGAGCGGTGATACGCCGAATGGCGTCACTGCCAGCCAGCAACAACACCCCTACCCCAAGCCAGAAACCGCTCCCCAGGCTGGTTCTGGCGACAGAAGTTCCCGTCTGAGCCAGATGCGTTGCCGTTTTCCCGGCCATAAACAACGCCGCTATCACCAGTAACTGGACAACAACCAGCGTCAATACACTGCCGGATTTACCGGGTATGAAGCATAGAACCACGAGCAGTAAAAGTGTCGCCGCCAGTCCCCACGCCATGTGGGGCCAGACCTCCCAGAGTTGGCGACCTTCACCGGAAACCAGACGATTAGGGGCATAACTGATGAAAGGAAGCGCGGCTGCGGCCACGGTCAGAACCACCAGCAGCAACAGCACCCGATTAACGGATATCTTCGACACAACACGCACCTGCTGCAAATCCGTTACTTCACCCATCCTTTTTGCTTCAGGTAATCTGCCGCGACTTTTTTCGCATCCAGCCCCTCAACGGCGATACTGGCGTTGAGCTGCTGCAGCGTTTTTTCATCCAGGCTGGCAAATACCGGCTGTAGCCATTCCCCCATTTGCGGGTAGTCTTTCAGCACCGACTCACGCACGACGGGCGCTGGCGCGTAAATCGGCTGAACCCCTTTAGGATCGCTTAATGTTTGCAGCCCCAGCGCGGCAACAGGGCCATCGGTTCCGTAAGCCATTGCGGCATTAACTCCGGAGGTCTGCTGCGCCGCAGCTTTAATTGTCACTGCGGTATCGCCCCCTGCCAGCGACAACAATTGGTTCTGATTGAGTTTGAAGTCATACGCTTTTTCAAATGCGGGCAGCGCGTCTGCACGCTCAATAAACTCAGCAGAGGCCGCCAGTTTGAACGTCCCCCCCTCTTTCAGGTAGCGGCCTAAATCCGCAAGAGAGACAAGTTTGTTTTTTTCAGCGATATCCTGACGTACTGCAATAGTCCAGGTATTGTTGGCTGGCGCAGGCGTTAGCCAAATCAGTTTATTTTGCTCAGCGTCCAGTTTTTTCACTTTGTCGAAACCGGCCTGCGCATTTTTCCACGCGGGGTCGTTTTCATCTTTAAAAAAGAATGCGCCATTGCCGGTATATTCCGGATAAATATCCAGTTCACCGGAAGTGATGGCCCCACGCACCACGGGCGTAGTGCCCAGTTGTACTTTATTGACAGTTTTCACGCCGTGGCTCTCAAGCACCTGCAAAATAATATTGCCGAGCAGCGCCCCTTCGGTATCAATTTTTGACCCCACAGTGACGGGTGACGCGGCCTGTAAAGGCAAGCTTATCGTGGCCAGTAACGCCAGCGAACCCACCCATACCTTTGAGATTATCATGCTGCTCTCCTCATCCTTTTGCTGCCCTTTTCAGAGACTTGAGGAAAAAGCATAGTCGAAAAATCAGGGCTTAACCTGCAATTGGGGAGTAAGAGAGGGATTCGTTAACCGTAACGTGATGAGAAATAAGAAGCAGACGCGGCGCGTACGCCTAAAGATAAAGGCCGGAAACCCGGCCTTTATTCGCTAATCAATTACAGCAGCTCAAATTCGCCCTGCTTCACTCTGGCAGAATCCACGCCGATAAAGACGTTAAACTTGCCCGGTTCGGCATCGTATTGCATACGCTGATTCCAGAACTTCAGCGCTTCAATGTCTATCGGGAAGCTGACGGTCTGGGTTTCACCTGGCTTGAGGTTCACTTTCTCAAAACCTTTCAGCTGTTTGACCGGACGACTCATTGAAGCGGTCACATCCTGCAAATACATCTGAATAACCGTTGCACCTTCGCGCTTGCCGGTGTTGGTCACCTGCACGCTGGCCGTCACGGTCCCGTCACGCTTCATCGTTGGGGAGGAGAGCTTCACATCAGAAACCGTGAACGTGGTGTAGCTCAGACCATAGCCAAAGGGATACAACGGACCATTCGCTTCATCAAAGTAGCGCGACGTGTACTTGTTCGGCTTGTCCGCATTATACGGGCGACCGGTATTGAGATGGCTGTAATAGACCGGGATCTGTCCGACAGAGCGCGGGAAAGACATCGGCAGTTTACCTGACGGGTTGTAATCACCAAACAGCACATCGGCGATGGCGTTACCGCCTTCCGTCCCGGCAAACCAGGTTTCGAGGATCGCATCAGCCTGCTGATCTTCCTTCACCAATGCCAGTGGACGACCGTTCATCAGCACCAGCACCAGTGGTTTACCGGTTGCTTTCAGCGCGGCAATCAGGTCACGCTGACTCTGTGGAATAGTGATATCGGTGCGGCTGGAAGCTTCATGCGCCATACCCTGCGCTTCGCCGACTACCGCAACCACCACGTCAGACTGCTTCGCTGCGTTCACGGCTTCATCGATCATCGCCTGCGGCGAGCGCGGGTCAACCTTCACCGCCTCTTCATACAGATTGAGGAAATCGACAATGCCTTTGTCGTTGGTGATATTCGCCCCTTTGGCGTACAGCACTTTGCCCTTATCACCGACGGCATTTTTAATCCCAGTCAGTACCGTTACCGACTGATCGGCAACACCGGCAGCGGACCAACTGCCCATCACATCACGTTTGCTATCTGCCAACGGTCCGACGACTGCCACGGTTGCTGTTTTTTTCAGTGGCAATGTTTCCAGGCGGTTTTTCAGCAATACCAGACTTTCACGCGCCACGTCACGCGCCTCTTTGCGATGCAAACGGCTTTCCGCGTTGGTGTCCTGTGGGTCTGAGTCTTTCGCCCCCAGGTGGCTGTACGGGTCGTTAAACAGCCCCATATCATATTTCACGTTCAGCACGTGGCGCGCGGCATCATCGAGTTCCGCCATCGTCACTTTGCCGGATTTAATCAAGCCCGGAAGATATTTGCTGTAATACTCATCGCTCATACTCATATTGATGCCGGACTTGATCGCCACACGCACCGCATCTTCAGGATCGGAGGCGGTACCGTGCTTAATCAGTTCCTTAATCGCGCCGTGATCGGAAACGGTAATACCCTTAAAGCCCCATTCATCACGCAGCACGTCTTTTAGCAGCCAGGCATCAGAGGTGGCGGGCGTCCCATTCAATGAATTAAGCCCCACCATCACCGCACCGCTACCGGCATCCAGTCCGGCCTTGTATGGCGGCATATAGTCGTTGAATAAACGCTGCGGACTCATATCCACAGTGTTGTACTCTTTTCCGCCCTCAACGGCGCCATAAGCAGCGAAGTGCTTGACGCTGGTCATCACTGAATACCTGTCGGCCGGGCTTTTCCCCTGCATCGCTTCCACCATGGTTTTGCCCATGATGGCGGTCAAATACGTATCTTCACCAAAACCTTCGGATGCACGGCCCCAACGCGGATCGCGAGAGACATCGACCATCGGCGCCCAGGTCATATTCAGACCATCGTCTGCGGCTTCATACGCAGAAATACGGCCAACGGTTCTGACCGCATCGAGATTAAAAGAGGACGCCAGGCCGAGACTTATCGGGAACACGGTACGTTGACCGTGCAGCACGTCATAGGCGAAAAAGAGAGGGATTTTCAGGCGGCTAAGTTCCATCACCTGATCCTGCATCTTACGGATATCCTGGCGCGTGACGGTGTTAAAAATCGCCCCAACCTGTCCATCTTTGATCATTTCACGGATGGCTTCTTTCGGATTATCAGGTCCGACGCTTATCAACCGCAATTGCCCAATTTTCTCATCCACGGTCATCTGTTTGAGTAAATCGGTCACAAACGCATCCCGCGCTTCAGGCGTCAGTGGATGGTTACCAAACAAGGTGTCCGCCAGCGCTGGTTGCAACGCCAGGCCCACAGCGACACCTACAGAACATAGCCATTTCATGTTGATTCTCTCTTAATTTCTACCCGACGAGGCAGCGAAAATATAACAAAAACCGCAGCTTGCCGTAAGCCTAAACGGGAGTGGGGAAGAAAGCTAAGGATATTCTCTGAATTTTCAAAACCAGCATGAATCAGTGGGATACAACACAGAGACAATGCGAATGAGAAAGCGTATTGTCATACATAGCGCTATGCTTGTTCCTGATATTGAGTCCCACCACAAGGAGTGGAGAATGTCTTCCATTACAACAATTGATAATAAAGCGTTTCTGACTGAATTGACCCGACTGGTCGGCCATTCACACCTGCTCACCGAACCGGCCAAAACTGCCCGTTATCGTAAAGGCTTCCGCTCGGGCCAGGGCGATGCGCTCGCCGTCGTATTCCCTGGCTCGCTATTAGAGCTGTGGCGTGTCCTCAACGCCTGCGTCTCGGCTGACAAAATAATCCTGATGCAAGCCGCCAATACCGGTCTGACCGAAGGCTCTACGCCTAGCGGCAATGATTACGATCGCGACATCGTTATCATCAGCACTCTGCGCCTCGATAAGCTGCACGTCATCGGCAACGGTGAACAGGTGCTGGCTTATCCCGGTACGACACTTTATTCGCTGGAAAAGGCGCTCAAACCTTTTGGCCGTGAACCGCATTCGGTGATCGGCTCTTCCTGTATCGGTGCTTCCGTGATCGGCGGTATCTGCAACAACTCTGGCGGATCGCTGGTGCAACGTGGTCCGGCATACACAGAAATGTCGCTCTTTGCGCGTATTGACGAACAAGGCAAATTGCAGCTGGTCAACCATCTGGGTATCGAGCTGGGCCAAACCCCGGAACAGATCCTGAGCAAACTTGATGACGAGCGGATTAAAGATGACGATGTCCGCCACGACGGGCGACACGCGCACGATCACGACTATGTCACCCGCGTCAGAGATATTGAGGCGGACACGCCCGCCCGCTATAACGCCGACCCGGATCGCTTGTTTGAATCATCCGGTTGTGCAGGTAAGCTCGCGGTTTTCGCTGTGCGTCTGGACACCTTCGAAGCCGAAAAAAATCAGCAGGTCTTTTACATCGGTACCAATCAGCCTGAAGTGCTGACGGAAATCCGCCGTCATATTCTGGCAAAATTTGAACATCTGCCGGTCGCGGGTGAATATATGCACCGCGATATCTATGACATCGCCGAAACCTATGGCAAAGATACGTTTCTGATGATCGACAAACTCGGCACTGACAAAATGCCGTTTTTCTTTACGCTGAAAGGCCGCACCGATGCGATGCTGGAAAAAGTGAAAATTTTCCGCCCGCACTTTACCGACCGGGCGATGCAGAAGTTTGGCCATTTATTCCCCAGCCATTTACCGGCACGGATGAAAAGCTGGCGTGATAAATACGAACATCACCTGCTGTTAAAAATGGCCGGTGGCGGTGTAGCTGAAGCACAAAGCTGGCTGACTGAGTTTTTCAAAACTGCCGAAGGTGATTTCTTTGCCTGTACGCCGGAAGAAGGTAGCAAGGCATTTTTGCACCGCTTCGCAGCGGCGGGCGCGGCCATTCGATATCAGGCCGTCCATGCGGATGAAGTGGAAGATATTCTGGCGCTGGATATTGCGCTGCGTCGTAACGATACCGAATGGTATGAGCACCTGCCGCCGGAAATAGACAGCAAACTGGTGCACAAACTCTATTACGGCCACTTTATGTGCTATGTCTTCCATCAGGATTACATCGTGAAGAAAGGTGTGGATGCTCACGAACTGAAAGAGCAAATGCTAGTGTTACTGCGTGAGCGCGGGGCACAATATCCTGCAGAACATAACGTGGGGCATCTGTATAAAGCACCTGAAACATTGACGCGTTTTTATCGCGAAAACGACCCGACCAACAGTATGAATCCGGGTATTGGCAAAACCAGTAAGCAGAAGTACTGGAAAGAATCGTAGGCCCGATAAGCGTAAGCGCCATCGGGCACGTTGCCGGGGGCGCTTCGCTTGCCCGGCCTACGGTTTAATCGTTTTGCGCGGTTTGCTCACCTGTCGCTGAACCCGCTGCCGCCATCTGTGCGGCTTTTTGCTTTTTATAGCTCAGCGCCGCGGCCGGAACAGGCATCACCTTGCCGGTTTCGATCCAGGTGCGTAAACGACTGGCATCAGCAAAGTGGGTATATTTGCCAAAGGCATCCATGACCACCAGCGCTACCGGCTTGTTATTAATAACCGTACGCATCACCAGGCAGTGACCAGCGGCATTAGTAAACCCAGTTTTGGTGAGCTGAATGTTCCAGTTATCACGGTACACCAGATGGTTGGTGTTACGGAACGGTAACGTATAAGCCGGATTAGCAAAGGTCGCCATGTCTTCACGCGTCGTACTCAACTGACCAATCAGCGGATACTGCTTGCTGGCAATCAGCAGTTTAGTTAAATCACGCGCCGTCGAGACGTTATGAATCGATAACCCGGTCGGTTCCACAAAGCGCGTCTGGGTCATTCCCAACGACTTCGCCTTCGCATTCATCGCCTTGATAAATGCGTTATAACCGCCCGGATAGTGGTGCGCCAGGCTTGCCGCTGCGCGGTTTTCTGAGGACATCAGCGCCAGTAGCAGCATATTCTTACGACTGATCTCACTGTTCAGACGCACACGAGAGTAGATGCCTTTCATTTCCGGCGTCTGACTGATGTCAACTTTCAGTTTTTCATCCAGCGGCAGTCGTGCATCAAGCACCACCATCGCCGTCATTAATTTGGTAATCGACGCAATCGGACGCACGAAGTCCGGGTGGTTCGAATAGATAACTTTGTTGGTATTCAGATCAACAATCATCGCACTACCAGAAGCAATCTCAGGTTGAGATGCCGCTGCAGTAGTCGCCGTTTTCGCTACGGCTTGGGGTGCAAAAGGAACAGCCAGCACCAGGGCAAGACTTAATAATGAAACTCGGAATTTCAGCATGATGAGGTTTCTGATAATGGTTCACGCACGTCACAACGCACACCGCCTGAAATAAGGATTATCTCAGGCTAGCTCTGGCATCATAGCGATCCGGCAGGTTTGCCGCTACAGAAGAATCATCTCGAAATGCTGCGTTGCTGACTTTTACGCCAACAACGCAGCACAGACAGGTTGTACGCCTAGAACAATCGGTACCCGTAACCCCACAGGATCACCGTAATCGCCAGCAGAACCTCCAGCACCAGCACGCCAATCGCCAGCGTTGAACTGGAAAAGCTCAGCCCTTCTTCTTTAGTGATATTCAGGAACGTTGGAATACCGAGATAGAGTAAATAGCCGGTGTAAAACAGCGCGATGGTTCCCACGAGCGCACACAGCCAGACCAGCGGATACAGCGCCACCAGCCCGCTTAAAAACAGCGGCGTGGCAACATATCCGGCAAAGACCATACAATGCGCCAGCGACGGGCGTCGCGAGTAATTACGCGCCATCCACCAGATAACTCTGCCCATGATGGCCACACCCGCCAGCATCACGCCGTAAAACAGAATTGCCATCGCAAATCCGGTAAACAGGGATAACTTCAGTATATTGCCGTCGCCAAAATTCCAGCCAATTTGCGTGGTGCCAATAAACGCACAAATCACCGGGATTGCCGCCATCAGCAATACATGGTGGGTATAGTGATGCGAAACACTTTCGTTTTCGCTGTTGATCACGTGCATTTCACGATCGGGATGGGAAAACAGCCCCCAGACATGGTTCATACCGCCCCCTTCTTGTCAGCTCCGGACCTCAACACTTCAAGTATAATTCAGCTTTTGATTATTTTATGTACACATGAAAAATACCGATACGCTGAGTTGCTGCTTTTCCGGCATGAACTATTCACTGGGTGTATGCTATGGAACGTGGAGGTCATACAACGTATGGATATAACGCATTATGTTGAGCAATACGGCTATGCGGCGCTGATTATTGGCAGCCTTGCCGAAGGCGAAACCATTACCTTGCTAGGCGGTGTTGCTGCGCATCAGGGAATTCTTAAATTTCCGCTGGTGGTACTCTCCGTCGCGTTGAGTGGGATGATTGGCGATCAGTTACTCTTCTTACTTGGGCGTCGTTTTGGCGGCAAAATCTTACGTCGTTTCTCGCGTCATCGGGCAAAAATCCACTACGCGCAGAAGATGATCCAACGGCGTCCCTACCTGTTTGTGGTCGGCACGCGCTTTATGTACGGTTTTCGCGTCATTGGCCCGTTGCTGATTGGGGCCAGCCACCTGCCACCGAAGATTTTCATCCCACTGAATATCCTGGGGGCGTTTGTCTGGGCATTGCTGTTTACCACGCTCGGCTATGTGGGCGGTGAAGTGATTGCCCCATGGTTGCATAGCCTCGACCAGCATATTAAACATGGGGTGTGGTTGGTTCTGGTTATCGGCGTTGTAGTGGCTGCCCGCTGGTGGATGAAACGGCGAAGTAAACGCAAAGAACACGCAAATTGACCCGACAGAGGCTTCTGCCGGGTCAGACTATCAGGAGGCGCGGTAACCGCCGCCCAGTGCGCTGGTCAGCTGTATAGAAGCATCCAGCCACTGTCCCTGTAAAACCAGACCATTAAGCTGTTCGCGTAATGCCGGAATTTTGGCCTCGCTAACCCGGGAACCCGCAATAATACCGGCGCTATATCGTGCCTGCGCAAGCCCCACGACGCGCTGTGCGTCATGTTCAATTTGCTGCTGATGCTGGTTCTTCTGCGCCAGCGTTTCTACCTGTGATGCCGCACGCGCCACGTCATTCACCGCATCGACCACTGCCTTGTTGTAATTTGCCACCGTCAGGTTACTCTGCGCTTTCGTGATATCGAGATTCGCATTCAGTCTGCCGCTATCAAAAATAGGCAGCGTCAGTCCAGCCGTCACGCCCATCTGCTGTGCGGAATGGCGGAATAAATCGCTCAGATGCAGCGCATCCTGCTGTAAAAACGCCATCAGGTTAACGTCCGGATAGAATGCCGCTTTTGCCGCATCAATGCTGCTCAGCGATGACTCGATGTACCAATGCGCGGCCTGTAAATCAGGGCGGCGGGCCAGCAGCGAATAACCAAGCTGTGACGGTAGCTGGCTTTCTACCGCCGGTAGCGTCGTTGCTTTAAGCTTCATGACGGAAGATTGCGAGTTGGTCAGTGCGCTCAGCCGCGCCTCTATCACCTTCATTTTGCCGCTGACATCGTTCAGCTGCTGCTCCGTTTTACTGGAATCGATATCCGTCTCAACACCTTCGACAGAAGAGGTAATCCCGTTTTGATACAGTTGACGATCGACGGTGATGACGTTCTGTTGCTCGGTTTTAATCTGCGTCAGCACGGTTTTAAGCGCCGCCTGTGTCTGCCACTCCCAGTACAAACGCGATACGCCGCTCGCCAGTAGCTGGCGAGTTTGCTCACGTTCAGCCTCACGCGCTTTCACCTCGCCAATACGCGCCGCCACTTCAGCCCGGTTTTTACCCCACAGATCCAGGTTCCAGCCTGCGGTTAAACCAAAGGTTCCATTGGTGTACCACGGCCCGGTCGTGCCTGCAGCAGGATCGGTAATGGCAAACGGTCCCATTAAACCTTCTGCCGACATTCTTTGACGTTCAACGTCTGCGGAAAAATCAACTTCTGGACCATCCTGCGCCTTAACCGCTTTAGCCTGCGCTTCTGCCAGTTGAATGCGCTGTTCTGCTACCTGCATGTCTGGAGAATTCTTCAGGGTGCTGTCAATCAACGCATTCAGCTGTGGATCGTGATACGCCTTCCACCATTGGCTGTCCGGCCAACCATTTTTTAATGCCGCGGGCAACGCGGAGTCAACGTTCACAGCGGGCGTCTGCTGTGACAGCGATTGACGATTGTCATGCATAGGCGCACAACCGACCATCAAAATAAGCAGCGGCAAACATGCCGTTGCAACAAGAACAGAGTTACGATTCATGGGAATATACAGGTAAGAAAAGATGCACAGAGAGTACGACTTATCGCATTCTCTTTTTTAGTTACGCGTGGCAATACATCTTTTGAAATAAAATCACATAGTAAAGAAACATATACATGGTAAATGGTTCTGTCAAAATAATTCCAATAAATTATAAATGGAGGCGTAATGTCACAAAATATCTATGATGACCCGACATTCTTTGCCGGATATGCCACGCTGGATCGTTCAGTAAAGGGACTCGACGGCGCACCAGAGTGGCCAACAATACAAGCCATGTTCCCTCCCCTACAGGGAAAAAATATTCTTGATTTAGCTCACTGGCACTGCATTATTTGCACGATATAGAACGATTATTGCAAACCATTTACCAATCATTAATACCGTGCGGAATGCTGGTTTTCTCCGCTGAACATCCTATTTATACCGCGCCGCTCAGCCAGGGGGGATTAAAGATAAAACCAGGTTTGGATGAATGGGGTCCATCGGTTGAACAAATTGCCGCCATCCGGCAATAAATCAGGCAACACTTGTGATGGCCTGAATCGCGCGTGCAATATCCGGTGAATTATTCAAAGCCCGAATTTCCTGAAACAGTTCTGTCGCTTCAACATATTCTTTACGAAGATAGCCCAGCCACTGTTTGATACGCGCCACATGATACAGCCCGGTATCACCTTGTTTTTCCAGTCGGGTATATTTTTGCAGTAACGTCACGACTTCAGGCCATGGCATACGCGGTTCATTATATTTCACCACGCGACTCAAATTCGGGATATTAAGCGCACCGCGCCCGATCATGACGGCATCGCATCCGCTGATGGCCATACAGTCCTGTGCGCTTTGCCAGTCCCAGATCTCACCATTCGCGATAACCGGGATATTGAGACGCTGGCGAATCTCGCCAATGGCCTGCCAGTTAATGTACTCGGCCTTATAGCCCTGTTCTTTGGTTCGACCGTGTACCACCAACTCGCTGGCACCGGCCTGCTGGACGGCATCAGCAATTTCGAATTGCCTGTCACTGCTGTCCCAACCCAGACGCACTTTTACCGTCACCGGTAAATGGGCCGGAACCGCATCACGCATGGCCTTAGCGCCACGGTAAATCAGCTCAGGGTCCTTCAGTAACGTTGCGCCGCCGCCGCTGCCATTCACCAGTTTCGACGGGCATCCACAATTTAGATCGACGCCATACGAACCCAGCTCAACCGCGCGGGCTGCATTTTCTGCCAGCCACTGCGGATACTGCCCCAGCAGTTGTATACGCACCGGCGTACCGGATGTCGTGCGGCTGGCGTTAAGCAGTTCAGGGCAAATGCGGTGAAAGACTTTTACCGGCAGTAGTTGATCTACCACGCGAACAAATTCGGTGATACAGAGATCATAATCATTTACTTCAGTCAGCAGCTCGCGCACCAGTGAGTCGAGCACGCCTTCCATCGGCGCCAGTAAAACACGCATATTGTTACCCGCAAAAAAGAGAGGCGCTATGGTAACGTCTCTATGCAGGAGATTAAAGCGTCTCAGCGCCGGGCACAGATTTGGTTATGCTGATTGGGGGCATTGCCTGATGTTCCTGATATCTATTTCCACTATGCTTAGAATTCATGATGTGATCGGTAGCACGTTTTAAAGTTTAATTGTATGATGAATCAGTCTCGTCAAGGGTTTCAATTATGAGCAAGTCACTGAACATTATCTGGCAATATTTACGCGCATTCGTCCTCATTTATGCCTGCCTCTACGCAGGTATTTTTCTTGCATCACTGCTGCCTATAACGATTCCAGGCAGCATTATCGGCATGCTGATTCTGTTTGTATTACTGGCATTACAGATCTTACCAGCAAAATGGGTAAACCCAGGGTGCTACGTACTGATTCGTTACATGGCCCTGCTGTTTGTCCCGATTGGCGTGGGGATCATGCAGTACTTTGACTTGCTACGCGCACAATTTGGTCCGGTCGTGGTGTCCTGCACCATCAGTACACTGGTCGTATTCCTGGTAGTGAGCTGGAGCTCGCACATTGTTCACGGCGAACGCAAAATCGTTGGCCAAAAAGGGTCTAAACAATGATGTCGTATATCTGGTGGTCGTTACCCCTCACCCTGGCGGTATTTTTTGCTGCACGTAAGCTGGCAGCGCGATTTAAAATGCCGCTATTGAACCCGTTGCTGGTCGCCATGGTGGTGATTATTCCCTTTCTGATGCTGACCGGTATCCCCTACGATCACTACTTCAAAGGCAGCGAGGTGCTGAACGATTTACTGCAACCTGCTGTCGTCGCGCTAGCCTATCCGTTATATGAGCAGCTGCACCAAATCCGTGCCCGCTGGAAATCAATCATTGCTATCTGTTTTGCCGGGAGCGTTGTGGCGATGGTAACAGGTACAACAATCGCTTTGTTGATGGGCGCATCACCGCAAATTGCCGCGTCTATTATGCCTAAATCGGTAACCACGCCTATTGCTATGGCTGTGGGTGGCAGTATTGGTGGTATTCCGGCAATCAGCGCTGTGTGCGTCATTTTTGTCGGTATCCTCGGCGCCGTATTTGGCCATACCCTGCTTAATGCGATGCGTATTCGCACCAAGGCCGCTCGTGGGCTGGCCATGGGCACCGCTTCGCACGCCCTGGGCACGGCTCGTTGTGCAGAACTGGACTACCAGGAAGGCGCGTTTAGCTCACTGGCGCTGGTGATTTGCGGGATTATTACCTCATTGGTTGCCCCATTCCTGTTCCCGGTTATCCTGGCAGTGGTTGGCTAATCTGCATTTTTAAGCTGTTTATTTGCGATGCGTTGCACATTTTTCATTTAAGTTTCATCAGTTGCATAAACAATGAGATTTGGATCACATATAAAGCCCTATCAGGCCCGTAAACTACGGTTCCATTACATTGTTATGAGGCAACGCCATGCATCCACGTTTTCAAACTGCTTTTGCCCAACTCGCGGATAACTTGCAATCAGCCCTGGCCCCTGTTCTGGCGGATGTACATTTCCCCGCCATGCTGACGGCTGAGCAGGTTTCTTTGCTGAAACGCGAATCGGGACTGGACGAAGACGCGCTGGCATTCGCTCTGCTGCCTTTAGCTGCGGCCTGCGCGCGTACTCCGCTGTCCAACTTCAACGTTGGCGCAATCTCACGAGGTATCAGCGGAACCTGGTATTTCGGTGGGAATATGGAGTTTCTTGGTGCCACAATGCAGCAAACCGTTCACGCCGAGCAGAGCGCCATCAGCCATGCCTGGTTACGTGGCGAAAAAGGACTCGCTGCGATTACCGTCAACTACACCCCTTGCGGGCACTGCCGTCAGTTTATGAATGAGCTGAACAGCGGACTGGATTTACGTATTCACCTGCCTGGGCGTGAACCACACGCACTACGCGACTATCTGCCGGACGCTTTTGGGCCAAAAGATCTCGACATCAAAACGCTGTTGATGGATGACCAGGATCACGGCTTCGCGCTGCAAGGCGATGCGCTGACCCAGGCGGCGATTGCCGCCGCCAACAGATGCCACATGCCGTACAGCAAATCCCCGAGCGGCGTGGCGCTGGAGTGTAAGGATGGTCAAATTTTCAGCGGCAGTTATGCTGAAAACGCCGCCTTCAACCCAACGCTGCCACCGTTGCAGGGTGCATTAAACCTGTTGAGTCTGAACGGTTACGACTATCCGGACATTCAACGTGCGGTGCTGGCAGAAAAAGCGGATGCGGCGCTTATCCAGTGGGACGCGACATCTGCCACTCTGAATGCGCTGGGCTGCGACAATATCGAGCGCGTACTACTCGGTTAATGGTTTCAATAACGCCAGTTCGTAGGCTGGATAAGGTGTTTACACCGCCATCCGGCAATACGCAGAATGCCTAAAATCCCCTCAATCAGACTGCTGTTTCTTGCGCTCCGCCGTTGGGTACAGTAGCCTGATTGAAATTCCATCCAAATAACGAGTTTTCTGCATGTTAAAGCGCGTGTTTTACAGCCTGTTAGTCCTGGTAGGCTTGCTGCTGTTGACTGTGCTTGGACTCGACAGATGGATGAGCTGGAAGACGGCCCCCTACATCTATGACGAATTACAGGATCTCCCCTACCGTCAGGTTGGCGTTGTCCTCGGCACGGCAAAATACTACCGTACCGGCGTCATCAATCAGTATTATCGCTACCGCATTCAGGGCGCATTAAATGCGTATAACAGCGGCAAAGTAAACTATCTGCTACTTAGCGGCGACAACGCGCAGCAAAGCTATAACGAGCCGATGACGATGCGTAAAGACTTGATTGCCGCGGGCGTCGATCCCGCTGACATCGTGCTTGATTACGCAGGATTCCGTACGCTTGATTCGATTGTACGCACCCGCAAAGTATTCGATACCAACGATTTCATCATCATTACCCAGCGATTCCACTGTGAGCGAGCGTTGTTTATTGCGCTACATATGGGGATTCAGGCCCAGTGTTATGCGGTACCTTCGCCAAAAGATATGCTTACCGTGCGGGTGCGCGAATTCGGTGCTCGCTTTGGTGCGCTGGCCGATCTCTACCTTTTTAAACGCGAGCCACGTTTTTTAGGTCCGCTGGTGCCCATCCCGACCATGCATCAGGTACCTGACGATGCCCAGGGATATCCGGCAGTCACTGCAGAACAATTACTCGAATTACAAAAGAAACAAGGAAAATAAGCATGGATGTACAAACTCTCTTCGTCGTATTGGCCTTTCTGCTCATTCCCCTCTTTTGTTTCCGTGAAGCCTGGAAAGGCTGGCGTACTGGCGCGGTAGATAAAATTAAGAAGAATGCGCGTGAGCCGGTTTATGCCTACCGGAATGAAGCCCCATTACAGTTCTGGTCTTATGTATTAGTTTATGCCGGATGCGGATGTTTATCTTTCGGTATGGTTATTTATTTAGTCTTTTATCGCTAAAGAGATTACCGTTATATTAGCACTTGAGAATAGCTAATATTATGATAATGGTTACCATTTCAATATAAGGGATTAATGCTGCCCGCCAGCATTTCCCTCAAACTATCTTCTATTTGTGAATCCTTTCACAGAATACTCTTCCTGCAGTGCTTAGCCTTAAGAATAGCCTTTCACTTTTTATATTTTGTTATTAACGGTTTGCCTTAATTTACTCAAGCATTAAGGAAGAAAATATGCCACAACAAAATTATCTGGATGAGCTCACGCCTGCTTTTACCCCTTTATTAGCCATAAAAGAGGCTTCCCGCTGTTTATTATGTCACGATGCCCCTTGTAGCCAGGATTGCCCGGCGCAAACCGACCCGGGGAAATTTATTCGCTCCATTTATTTCCGTAATTTTAAAGGCGCAGCCGAAACTATCCGCGAAAATAATGCGCTCGGTGCGGTGTGCGCCCGCGTATGCCCAACCGAAAAATTATGCCAGCGCGGATGTACGCGTTCAGGAATTGATAAACCTATTGATATCGCGCGTCTGCAGCGCTTTATAACCGATTTTGAACAGCAGACCGCGATGAAAATATATCAGCCGGCAACAAAAACGCTGGGCAAGGTCGCCGTCATCGGTGCGGGCCCGGCAGGATTACAGGCCAGCGTAACGCTGAGCAATCTTGGTTATGACGTAACCATCTTCGAAAAACAGGCTCAGCCAGGTGGCTGGTTGCGCTATGGCATCCCTGAGTTTCGTTTGCCGCAATCGGTTTTGGATCTTGAAATTGCCCGAATCATTGAAATGGGCGTGACCATCACGTGCAATTGTGAAGTTGGCCATGCCCTTTCCATTGAGCAACTCAAAGCTGAATATCGCGCTGTACTGGTTACCGTAGGGATGTCTTATGGTTCAACGTTACCTCTGTTTGAGAGAGCGAATCACGTTGAAATTGCCGTCGATTTCCTGCAGCGCGCCCGACAAGCCAGCGGCGATATTACCGTCGCAAAAAGTGCATTGATCATCGGCGGCGGCGATGTGGCGATGGATGTCGCCAGTACACTGAAACTGCTGGGCTGCCCGTCCGTCACCTGTGTCGCGCGTGAAGAACTAGCCGAATTCCCTGCCAGCGACAAAGAGTTCAACAGCACCCAGGCATTAGGGGTATCAATTATTGACGGTTTCACGCCTGTGGCGGTTAGTGGAAATCGCGTAACCTTTAAGCACGTACGCCTGCCAGGAGAACTCTCGTTTGAAGCCGAACATATTATTCTTGCCGTCGGTCAACATGCGCAGCTTGATGATTTTGCCGCGTTAAAGCCACAGCGCAATCTTATCGATACGCACAATTACCAAACCGCCGATCCGGTTATGTTTGCCGCGGGCGATATTGTTAAAGGCGATAAAACCGTTGTATACGCCGTGAAAACCGGAAAAGAAGCCGCTCAGGCCATTCATCACTATTTAGAGGGAGCTTGCTCATGTTAACGAAAGATCTTTCTATTACCTTTTGCGGCGTCAAATTTCCCAACCCGTTCTGCCTCTCTTCTTCTCCGGTAGGCAACTGCTATGAGATGTGCGCCAAAGCCTATGATAGCGGCTGGGGCGGCATTGTTTTTAAAACGATCGGGTTCTTTATTGCCAATGAAGTCTCCCCGCGCTTTGACCATCTGACCAAAGAAGATACCGGCTTTATTGGCTTCAAAAACATGGAGCAAATTGCCGAGCATCCGCTGGAGGAGAATCTGGCTGCTATTCGGCGACTGAAACAAGACTACCCGGATAAGGTCCTGATTACGTCGATCATGGGTGAAAACGAAGAACAGTGGCAGGAACTGGCCCGCCTGGTTGAAGAGGCAGGTGCCGACATGATCGAGTGTAACTTCTCATGCCCGCAAATGACCTCGCATGCTATGGGCAGCGATGTAGGACAAAGCCCTGAGCTGGTTGAAAAATATTGTCGGGCAGTGAAACGCGGCTCGTCTCTGCCAATGCTGGCTAAAATGACGCCGAATATTGGTGATATGTATGAAGTGGCGCTGGCGGCAAAACGCGGAGGTGCGGACGGTATCGCGACCATCAATACGGTTAAATCCATCACTAATATCGACCTGAACAGGAAAATCGGAATGCCGGTTGTCAACGGTAAATCCAGTATTTCCGGCTACTCCGGCAAGGCCGTCAAGCCTATCGCCCTGCGATTTATCCAACAGTTGCGCACGCATCCCGAACTGCGCGATTTCCCGATTAGCGGCATCGGGGGAATTGAGACCTGGGAAGATGCCGCCGAGTTTTTACTGTTAGGCGCGGCCACGCTGCAGGTGACCACCGGGATCATGCAGTATGGCTATCGGATTGTGGAGGACATGATCAGCGGGCTGTCACATTACCTCGCCGATCAAGGGTTTGATTCACTGGAGGAGATGGTGGGGCTTGCTAATAGCAATATCATCCCCGCCGAGGAGCTTGACCGTAGCTACATCGTTTATCCGAACATCCATCTGGATAAATGCGTTGGCTGTGGTCGCTGCTACATCTCCTGTTACGACGGTGGGCATCAGGCGATGGAATGGAATGAGGAAACCCGTACACCACACTGCAATACGGAAAAATGTGTGGGATGCTTATTGTGCGGTCACGTTTGCCCGGTAGCCTGTATTGATCTGGGCGAGGTGAAATTTAAACCCGGAGAGAAAGAACATGCGTTAACG
>NZ_SZWR01000010.1:432108-445408 GCF_005280875.1 Citrobacter sp. wls827 | reverse complement strand
GGTGCAGATTGCGCTGCACCGGGCTTTTTACATTGTACGATTACTTCTTACGCGCGTATTTCAGTGAATCCAGCGCGACCGCGAAGATGATGATGCCGCCCTTGATAATATACTGCCAGTAAGGGTTCACGCCGATGTAGGTCAGACCGTAGTTGATGACGGTGAAGATAATCACACCGGTCACCACGCCAAACACGGTTCCTACCCCGCCGCTAAACGACACGCCGCCAACCACGCACGCGGCAATCGCATCCAGCTCATACATAAAGCCGAGGTTGTTGGTCGCCGAGCCAATACGCCCAGCTTCGAGCAAACCACCAAAAGCATAGAACACGCCAGACAACGCATAGATGATCAGCAGGTTCAGCGCGACGTTTACCCCGGACACTTTCGCCGCTTCAGGGTTACCGCCGATAGCGAAAATATTTTTACCAAAACGGGTCTTGTTCCACAGCACCCATACAAAGGCCACGGCAATCAAGGCATAGAAAGTAATGTAGGAGAGTCGGAAACTGCCCAGCGCAATAAAGCCCTGCGCAAAGGTTGAGAACCCGCTGTCAAAGCCAGAAATTGGCGATGCGCCGACGAAGTCGTAGTACAGGGAGTTGATCCCGTAAACGATAATCATCGTACCCAGGGTGGTAATAAACGGCGTCACGTTCAGATAAGCAATGATGATACCGTTCACCAGACCGATAATGGCGCCAATCACGCAGACAATCAGCACCACCACGATGATTGGCATCGTCGCCATTTCCGGGAACACCTTGTTGGCGTTCTCCATCGACTGCAGCAGGGTTGCCGCCACAACCGCCGCCAGCCCGACCTGACGCCCTGCAGACAGGTCGGTCCCCTGGGTAACAATCAGCCCGGCTACGCCCAATGCGATAATAATACGCACCGAAGATTGCGTCAGAATATTACTCAGGTTCAGTAAACTTAAGAAAGTGGGATCCTGGAAAATAATAATCGCCAGCAAAACCAAAAGAACAACGTAAATTCCGCCTTCTTTCAGATAAGTAAGAAAACTTTTCTTATTTAACGCACTCATGAGGAGCCCCTAATCTTAAAGGTGCAAAGACGCAAGACGGAGGATTTCGTTTTGCGTTGTGGTTTTGGTTTCAACAATTCCAGCGACGAGGCCATTGCTCATCACCAGAATACGATCGGTAATACCTAACAACTCCGGCATTTCAGAGGAAATAATAATGATCCCCTTTCCTTTTTTCGCCAGTTCAGCAATCAACTGATAAATCTCAAATTTCGCGCCGACATCGATACCGCGTGTAGGTTCATCCAGCATCAGGATTTCAGGCTGCGTTAACAACCAACGGCCAATGACCACCTTTTGCTGATTACCACCAGAAAGCGAACCTATTTGCGTACGATGCCCTGGCGTTTTTACCCTCATCGAGTCAATTACCCACTGGGTATCGCTCTTCATGCGGGAATTATCCAGCAGGCCGACTTTATTTTTATAGTTCTGGATATTGGAGATTAACGAGTTAAAACCAATGTCCAGATAGGCATAAATACCGGTTGAGCGACGCTCTTCGGTGACCAGCGCAAAACCATGGTTAATCGCTTCATTCGCGCTGTGGTTATTGATTTTTTTGCCGTGGAGCGTAATCGTGCCCGATGATTTCTCACGAATGCCAAACAACGTTTCAACAATATCGGTGCGTTTCGCGCCAACCAGGCCGGCAATGCCGAGAATTTCCCCTTTATGGAGATCAAAAGAGATATCACGAATCGACGGCTGACGCAGAGAAGTCAGGTTACGCACTTCCAGAATCACTTCTCCCGGCTTGTTCTCTTTATCCGGGAAACGTTGGTTCAGTGAGCGTCCGACCATCATGGCGATGATCTTATCCATGTCCAGCCCTTCCAGCGGCTGGGTCGCAATCCATTGACCATCACGCAGCACGGTAATTTCATCACACAGTTGAAATATTTCTTCCATTTTGTGAGAAATATACACAATCCCGCACCCACGCTCTTTCAGCTTACGGATGATGGTAAACAGATGATTAACCTCTTTCTCGGTTAACGATGA
The DNA here is from genome assembly GCF_005280875.1 of Citrobacter sp. wls827. Taxonomy (NCBI): domain Bacteria; kingdom Pseudomonadati; phylum Pseudomonadota; class Gammaproteobacteria; order Enterobacterales; family Enterobacteriaceae; genus Citrobacter; species Citrobacter sp. wls827. The sequence continues at coordinate 443,352 of NZ_SZWR01000010.1, read as the reverse complement.
GGTCGGTTCATCCATAATGACGATTTTGGCGTCATACGAAAATGCTTTCGCAATTTCAATCATCTGCATTTGCGAAACAGATAATGTTCCAACGCGCGCACGCGGATCGATGTCAATATCCAGTTCATCGAAAATCGCTTTGGTATCGCGATACATTTTTTCCTGATCGACAAACATACCTTTGGTGGGATAGCGCCCCAGCCACATGTTATCCATTACAGAACGTTGTAATACCAGGTTTAATTCCTGATGTACCATTGAAATACCATTCTCAAGTGCTTCTTTAGCAGAATGAAAATCGATTTCTTTACCCTGAAATAAAATACTACCGGAATCTTTTTGATAGATCCCAAAAAGACATTTTAATAATGTTGACTTTCCAGCGCCATTCTCGCCCATCAGAGCATGAATAGAATGTGGGCGGACTTTTAAATTGACATTATCAAGAGCCTTAACGCCGGGAAAGGACTTGTTGATGCCGCTCATTTCCAACAAGTATTCGCCTGACGACTGAGTATTAGTGCTGACCATAATTATACCTTGTTGGCCTTGCAGAGTGCGCAATTAAGGGCGCAATGAAATTGCGCCCACAGACGGAGTATTTATTTGTTGGTGAACTCGGCCAGATTATCTTTATCGACACCTACATATGGAACGCGAACAATTTTGTTCTCAATTTTCCAGTTGGTGCCGTCTGCCGCGCCTTTGCCATCAGCCAGGTTTTTCGCCAGATCAAAGGTGGCTTTCGCCTGGTTGTTTGCATCGTTCAGCACGGTACCGGCCATAGCGCCAGATTTCACCAGAGCCAGGGCTTCAGGCAGCGCATCGACGCCAAATACCGGGACGCTGGTTTTGTTGTGTGCTTTCAGCGCTTCAACTGCGCCCATTGCCATCGCATCGTTGTTGGCGATAACCACTTCGATTTTGTTTGCGTTAGGACCGGACATCCACGCATCCATCTTATCTTTCGCCTGAGCGGTATCCCACATTGCAGTATCTAACTGCAGTTGTTCAGTTTTAATGCCTTTATCGTTTAGCTCTTTAATCACGTAAGTGGTACGAGCTTCGGCATCCGGGTGTCCCGGTTCGCCTTTCAGCAGAACAAACTGAATTTTGCCATCTTTGTTCAGATCCCAGTTCGGGTTAGCGGCCCAGTGCTTGGCAATCAAGTCACCCTGAATAATCCCGGACTCTTTAGAGTCGGTACCGACATAATAGGCTTTGTCATAGCTGTCCAGCGCTTTACGGGAAGGCTCTTTGTTGAAGAACACAATCGGTACGTTCTGACCGCGTGCTTTTTCAATGACCGTTCCTGCTGCTGCCGGGTCAACCAGGTTGATAGCCAGTGCTTTAACGCCTTTTGCCAACAACACATCAATCTGATCGTTCTGTTTGGACTGATCGTTTTGCGAGTCATTCATCAGCAACTGTACATCCGGCGCCGCTTTGGCATCTTTTTCAATAGCCTTACGTACCACGGACATAAAGTTATCGTCATATTTATAGATAGTCACACCAATGCGGGTATCAGCAGCGTGCGCAGCCGCGCCGAATAACATGCTTGCCATTACAGCAGACAGGGTCAACACCTTCTTATTCATGGTATCTCCGGTTTTATTATGCAGGGTAGTGCTTGAGATAAATGCTCGGCAGGCAGAACGTTACTGAAGTGTTACTGAACGCCGAAGCTCACTTTTAAAAATATTTCTTCCGTGTCTGGCAACGCTCCAAAAACAGGCTTTAATTGTTGTTTAAGACGCCTATACCTCGATGAAAGTGATTATTCACCGTTACATAGTAGTTACAGCGCAGCAAACAGTGTCATCATAGCTATCGCATTGTTAAGATACTGTGAATTTACTCACATATTGAAAGCGGTTACATAGCCCGACATTATCAGTTAGTGATCGGTGCCGCATTCTGCCGCAAAGCCACAGAATGACGTCGCACCAGCGTCGGCATAAAGCAATGTGTTGCGTCAGGATCCAGCGTTCCCGCCGCGCCTTGTAGCGCAAGCTCAGTGGCCATTTTTGCCATAGAAGCAATGGGATAGCGCACCGTTGTCAGCTGCGGGTCAGTGTAACGTGCGATAGGAATATCGTCGAAACCAATGATAGATAGATGTAATGGAATGGCGATGCCGTTGTCTTTTAGGGCCGTTAGCGCGCCAGCGGCCATATTGTCGTTGTAAGCGAAGACTGCCGTCAGTTGCAGGTTACGTCCCAGTAGTTCCACCATTGCGGACTCTCCGCCCTGCATATCCGGTGAACCGGTACCTATCCAACTGTCTGCCGGGGTAACCCCCTGTTCTTTCAGGGCACTTAGCCACCCTTCTTTACGCATTGCATCGTCCTCAATGCGGTGACTTGATGCCAGGTAACCAATACGTTGATGCCCATTATTCAGCAACATACGGGTTGCCATTTTAGCCCCGCTAATATTATCCAGACAGACGCAACGATGCGCATAGCCCGGCACAATGCGGTTGATCAGCACCATGCCAGGGATCTGATCCATGAACCCGGCCAGCTCGCGATCGCTCAACGCTTTCGAGTGAACAATCAGTGCGTTACAACGCTGACGAATCAGTACCTCAATGGCATGACGTTCTTTTTCAGCCTCATGGTAGCTGTTGCCAATCAGGACGTACTTCTGATGCTGTTGAGCAACCATATCCACGGCTTTTACCAGCGCGCCAAAAAATGCGTCTGAAACATCCATCACCACAACGCCAATCGTGTCGCTCACCTGCGTCGCCAGCGCTTGCGCGTTGGCATTCGGTCGATAGCCGAGCTGAGTGACCGCCTTCATTACCGCTTCACGCGTATCGGGACTCACCAGCGCGCTGTTGTTCAGTACGCGGGAAACAGTCGCGACAGAAACGCCAGACTGTCGTGCCACATCACGGATGGTTACCATATTCACTACCCTGTTTAAGATGCGGTTACCCGCAGACACCCCAGGCTGGGTATTTTGTCAGCACAACGAAACGGACTGCGTGAGTGATGTCACAGGAATGAAAGCGCTTACATCCATTTTGTTAATGAATGTGACCCAGATCGTTATCTGGATGTTCGCGGTAATGATGTCCCTGACGCACGCAGGGTCAATTGACGCCATAGCCATTCTACCGGGCCTTGCCGGTAAAAATGCAACCAAATGACGGAGAAAAGCAGGTTAACGGCCCAGACCGGAATGACGAAATACAGCAACTCCAGCCGGTCGAATTTCATAAATAAGCCGAATTGATAAAACAGCGTGGTGCAAATTAAGGTTTGTAACAAATAGTTGGTTAGCGCCATGCGCCCAACGCAGGCTATGGCAATGACCCATTTTAAACGGCTAAGCTGCGGCCAGAAACCGAACATCAGCGCAGCGTAACCAATGGTCTGCAACGGCGCGCCCAGCTCTCGCGGGGCTTGTAACAGGAAAGCACACCAGCGGTAGGCCCAGTCCAGATGCCACTGCGCAACGATAGCAGGCAGGTTAATCGCCATCCCAATAATGACCAATAACGCGCCGGTACGTCGATAGTGCTGCAAACTGTACTGCCCTTTCAGCCAACCGCTGCGCATCAATGCCGCGCCCAGCAGCATCATCCCCGCCAGTTGCCAGCCGTACTGCGCACCCAACGCCAGCAAGCTATTGGACATCATATCTACGCGATTGCTGACCGCTTCCATACCGCCGTTCACCTTCCAGTATTTCTCATACAGCAACGCAGAAGCATCCGGTGTCCAGGCCCGACTGGTCTCACTTCCGGAGATAAATCCCAGCAGCAACAGCACACCAACGCCCGCCAGATAGAGCAACACGCCGGTATTAAACAGACTTTTGACGGAAGGGGCATCGCGAACCAACCGCCAGCAAATCAGCCCAATCAGGCCATACGCCAGCAGGATATCGCCATCCCAGAACAGCAAACCGTGAATAAACCCCAGCAGAACCAGCAAAGTGAGTCGTGACTGGATCCAACGTTTGCCTCGCGGTAGCAGCATCTGCAGACCCGCGCCAAACAGCAGCGCAAATAACGTGAGGAATTTCACCTGCGCGAAGAGATCAAGCACGGCCCAGGTCCAGGCATCTGACGGGGTAATGTTGCCGTACCAGGCAGGATTCAGATAGGCCGCCTTTGGCAGACCAAAGGCGCTAATATTGAGAAGCAGGATGCCGAGGATGGCGACGCCACGAATAAAATCCAGCGTGACATTACGCTCCATGGCCCCTGCCCTGATCAGTTGTGGTGACGCACGGCGCGCAGGAATTCCTGACGCGTATTCTGGCTGGACTTAAACAATCCGCCAAGCGAGGTAGTGGTGGTAGCGCTGGTCGCATCACGAATACCACGCGCTTTCACGCAGTAATGCACAGCATCAATTGAAACCGCCACATTATTCGTCCCGAGCAACGTTTGCAGCGCGGTGAGAATTTGCTGAGTCAGGCGTTCCTGGACCTGCGGGCGCTGAGCGAAGAACTGCACAATGCGGTTAATCTTCGACAGACCGATGACCGAATCTTTCGGGATATAGGCCACCGTCGCTTTGCCATCAATCGTTACGAAGTGATGTTCGCAGGTGCTGGTCAGCGTGATATCGCGAACCGTGACCATCTCATCAACCTTCATCTTATTTTCAATGACGGTGATTTTTGGGAAGTTGGCGTAATCGAGGCCGGAGAAAATCTCATCGACATACATTTTAGCGATGCGATGTGGCGTTTCCATCAGACTGTCATCGCTCAAATCAAGATTGAGCAATTGCATAATCTCGGTCATATGACCGGAGATAAGACGTTTGCGCGTTTCATTATCCATCTCTTGCACGGGCGGGCGTAATGGTGTTTCAAGACCACGCGCGACCAGCGCTTCATGAACCAGTGCCGCTTCTTTACTGAGTGATGACATTTCTTTTTCTCCTGCAGGTGGGGCGCCTCTGCCCTGCGTGGGGCAAAGTTTTTAGGCTGTGTCACAGCCAGAACATTGTGCGTGAGGCGGCGCACATAATCCAGTATTCACCGCGATAATTATTGAAATTGGTGCTGCCTTTTAGCACACAGATTTCATATGTCGTTCAACCGGGTGAATTCGAGTGTTAATGTAAAGTTATATAGATGATGAAGTATGTTTGCTCAATGCGGAAGTGAAAGTTACTCACAGTGCAATGAATAATCTGTATTATGGTGAGTTCGCAAACACATTCAGGTTCAACACAACAAGGAGCCACGCATGGAAATGCTTGAAGAGCACCGCTGTTTTGAAGGCTGGCAACAACGCTGGCGTCATGACTCCACCACGCTAAATTGCACCATGACCTTCAGTATTTTTCTTCCCCCCCCCCGGGATAACACCCCACCTCCGGTGCTGTACTGGCTGTCAGGTTTGACCTGCAATGATGAAAACTTCACCACTAAAGCCGGAGCACAACGTATTGCGGCTGAACTGGGCATCGTTCTGGTGATGCCTGATACCAGCCCGCGTGGCGAACAGGTCGCCAATGATGAAGGCTACGATTTAGGCCAGGGTGCTGGATTTTATCTCAATGCCACGCAACAACCGTGGGCCTCACATTTTCGCATGTATGACTATATGCGTGACGAGTTGCCGGCACTCATTCAGTCACAGTTTAACGTCAGCGATCGCTGCGCCATCAGCGGGCACTCTATGGGGGGACATGGTGCACTGATCATGGCACTGAAAAACCCTGGCAAATACACCAGCGTTTCTGCCTTCGCCCCCATCGTCAATCCATGTCGCGTACCGTGGGGTGAGAAAGCCTTTAGCGCCTACCTGGGTGAGGATAAATCACGGTGGGCGGAATGGGACAGCTGTGCGCTGATGCTGGCCAGTAAACCCGCAGATGCGATCCCAACGCTTATTGATCAGGGGGATAGCGATCAGTTTCTTGCCGATCAACTGCAACCCGCAGTGCTGGCCGAAACGGCCCGTCAAACCGCATGGCCGATGACATTACGCATTCAGCCGGGTTACGATCATAGCTACTACTTCATTGCATCATTTATTGAAGATCATCTGCGTTTCCACGCCCAATATTTGCTGAAGTAACGCCTGAGTGAGGGCGTCAGCCCTCTTCATTTCTCCATCATTCCTTCACTTTTTCTCCTTTTTTATTTCACCACTATCCTACTGAATTAAAAAGATTTTCCATGCTAAATACATCAAACACAAATGATTTCTATTATCATTTGTGTTTACAAAAATTCATACTTTTGTACAATCCCCCCGCTTCTTTACTGAAAAGAGTCCTTAAAAGACAAATACATACAATTGTCATGGCCTTTCACATGACACGCAGTTAGATTCATTTAAATGGAATGATACAAATGACTATACCTCACGTTAAGGCTGTAGCCGCCGCAGTATGCGTCGCGAGTCTCCCATCACTCGTCTATGCCGCCGACCAGGATACCGTGGTCGTCACCGCCACCGGGTTTGAGCAAAAAATTCAGGATGCCCCCGCCTCCATTTCGGTTATTACCAAGCAGCAGATCGAAGATAAAGCGTATCGCGATGTGACCGATGCACTGAAAGACGTCCCTGGTGTTGTTGTGACTGGCGGCGGTAGCAGCAGTGATATCAGCATCCGCGGTATGGCCTCGCAATACACGCTCTTCCTGGTTAACGGTAAACGTATCAGTACACGCGGTACCCGCCCGAACAGCGACAACGCGGGTATTGAGCAAGGCTGGCTACCGCCACTGGAATCCATCGAGCGTATCGAGGTGATCCGCGGCCCGATGTCGTCTCTGTACGGCTCTGACGCTATGGGCGGCGTGATTAACGTGATCACCAAAAAAGTCTCGAATACTAAAGCCTGGACCGGCTCCCTGCATGGTGATGCCACCCTCCAGGAAGATCGGGACTCCGGAGACCTTTACCAGACAAATGCATACGCGTCCGGACCACTGATCGACGGGCTACTCGGCGCAAAAGTGACCGGGCTGTTCTCCCATCGCGGAGAAGATAAGATAGTCAATGGTTACAATGAACAACGCCTGCGCAACGGCGGACTCACCCTTAACTTCACCCCGGATGATAAAAATGACATCGACTTCGATGTCGCGCATGAACTACAGGATCGCAACAGCACACCGGGCGAATCGATGGCGGCAGAAAACTGCCGTAACGGTGTTTGTAAGCCAAACAGCAAAAGCTACAACCGTTATGAACACACAACGTATTCATTAACCCACAGCGGTTATTACGACGATTTCAACAGCACCAGCTATGTTCAGCAGGAAGAGACCAAAAACCCTGGTCGTCAGATGAAATCCTACAACACGATCTTCAATAACCAGAACCAGGTCTTCCTCGGGGCGCACACCCTGACAGTTGGCGGGCAATACCGTTATGAAAAACTGCGCGATAACGGCAACCAACTGCAAGCAGCTGACGGTTTGAACAAATTGACCCGCTGGAGTTGGGCGTTGTTTGCCGAAGACGAATGGGCGGTTACCGATACTTTCACGCTGACCGGCGGTCTGCGTATGGATAAAGATGAAAACTACGGTGACAACTGGACGCCGCGCGGCTATGGCGTATGGCACCTGAGCGATCAGTGGACCTTAAAAGGGGGAGTTTCTGCGGGCTATCGTGCACCGGATCTGCGCCAGTCATCCGCAAGCTGGGGGCAAGTGACCGGTGGCGGTCGTCTGAACGGTATCATTGTCGGCAACCCGGATCTGAAACCAGAAAAAAGCCTGAGCGAAGAGATCGGTTTGCTGTGGGATAACGGCAACGACCTCAATGCGGGTGTCACGCTGTTCAATACTGACTTCAAAAACAAAATTACCGAAGTCCGTCGCTGTAACAGCAGTGCCGATCCGGCTTGTACTATTGGCAGCACTCATTACGACTTTGTCAGCGATCGGGTTAACGTTGATAAAGCCAATATGCGCGGCGTCGAATCCACCTTCGGTTGGAAGATGACCTCCGACATCAACTGGACAGCGAACTATACCTACACTGAATCTGAACAGAAAAGCGGTCAGTTCTCGGGCCAGCCGTTGAACAAAATGCCGAAGCATATGTTCAACACCACGCTGGACTGGCAGGCTACGCAGGATATCGGTTTCTGGAGCCGCTTGAATCTGCGTGGCAAAACATCAGAATACCTGAGCCGTACCTCCATGGCGCAAGGCACCCCTTCCTATACCCAGGTCGATATCGGTATGCGTTACTATGCGACCAAAGATGTACTGCTTACTGCTGGCGTGTATAACGTGCTGGATAAACAGATTGATTACGAGACCTATGACACCGTGCTTGATGGTCGTCGTTACACTGTTGGCCTGACATATAACTTCTAAATTTTAGACCATAAAAACCCCGGCATTCACCATGCCTAATGCTGTTCAGTTAACATAAAGCATCAACATGTGTTGGCGGGGTAATGAACATGCTCTCTCAGAGAAAGGGTTCCGTTCACCTCATGTTCATCGCTTCTCTGTACACTGAACACCCGTGAACGTGTTAAGGGTGCTATCTCCGCACCCTTAACAATCCCGGCTCCCGGCAGGAAAATTGTTGCTTCGCAATCCCCTCCGCTTATTCCTCCAGGCTACCGGGCCGGGCGCGATGCAACATCCCTGTCGTTCACACCCTGAACCCGCATCCCTGCGGGTTCTCCCGGCCTTATGGATACACGTCGGCAATTATCAGCCGGACCAGCCCACACCTGACCATCTGCGTTTTTTGTTTAAACAGCAAAACAGATTTAACTGGAAGTCAGAGCGTTGAAGCGATGACCCCGGTCCGGCTGAAAATCGATGAGGCGTTGACGGTTGACCGGGACGGCCTGCAGGGACGCGTGCCCGGGCCGGGCCGACCCGACAGGCAGACGGAATAAGACGAATACATCGTGCAGCGGCGATTTTCCCGCCGGGAGACAGGGTTGCAAGGGAGGCGGCGGCGAGCCTCCCTTGCACGTTCACAGATATCTGTGCTTCAGAGAAATGACACCACTAAGATGAACGGAACCCTATAGCGGAATCAAATGTTCTCCATAATGCTTACCTGGCAAGCATTATGCACTGGATTACTTCTTCACACGTTTCGGAAAGTGCATTTCGCTGTAACGAACGAAACGGGTTCCTTTGGTCAGCTTATAGCCAAACCAGATGATCAGGAACAGCGGGATACCAATATAGGTTGCCATTACACCGCCCCAGTCAATGGTATCTTTCAGGAACGCTTCGTAGTTTTGCCCCAGGGTGATTATCAAGCACAGGACAAAGGCAAAGATCGGCCCCAGAGGGAAGAAGCCTGAACGATACGGCAGATCATTAATATCATGGCCCTGCAACACGTAACCACGGCGGAAACGATAGTGGCTAATTGCAATTCCCAGCCAGGCGATAAAGCCCGTCATCCCGGAAGTGTTCAACAGCCACAGGTACACAGTCTGGTTACCAAACATGGATGTCAGGAAGCACAGACCTGCCACGACAGTCGTCGCATACAGCGCGTTACGCGGTACGCCGCCACGAGACAGTTTAGAGAAAATACGCGGCGCTTTACCGTCACATGCCAGGGTGTAGAGCATACGTGTTGATGCATACATCCCGGAATTACCCGCCGACAGCACCGCCGTCAGGATAACGGCGTTCATCACCGCCGCCGCAGACAGCAGACCCGCATGCTGGAATACCAGCGTGAACGGGCTGACGCTGATGTCTTTTACATCGTTGCGCAGCAGGCTCGGATCGGTATACGGGATAATCAGGCTGATAATCAAAATCGCGAACACATAGAACAGCAGGATTCGCCAGAATACCTGACGCACCGCGCGTGGAATGTTCTTCTCTGGATCTTCAGATTCGCCCGCGGCGATACCAATCAACTCGGTCCCCTGGAAAGAGAAGCCGACGATCATCGCCACACCAATCATGGCGGCAAAACCGCCAGCAAAGGGGGCATCACCTGTCGTCCAGTTACTCCAACCCACCGGTTGAGCACCTTTGAAGATACCGATAATCATCATTACGCCAACCACGATGAAGATAATCACGGTGGTGACTTTAATCAGTGAGAACCAATACTCCGCTTCGCCAAATCCACGTACCGAGATGTAGTTCAGCAGGAAGATAACGCCAAGGAACAGCGCACTCCAGATCCAACCAGGCGTATCCGGGAACCACCAGCTCATTACCAATTGTGCGGCCACCAGGTCCACGGCGATAGTCACCGCCCAGTTGTACCAGTAGTTCCAGCCGAGCGCGAAGCCAAAGCCTTCTTCTACATAGTTCTGACCGTAGGTAGAGAACGAACCGGAAACCGGCATGTAGGCAGCCAGCTCACCAAGACTGGTCATCAGGAAGTACACCATCAGGCCAATCAGAATATAAGAAAACAGCGCGCCGCCAGGACCCGCCGCAGAAATGGTTGCACCAGATGCAACGAAAAGACCCGTACCGATGGAACCACCAATGGCGATCATCGTCAGGTGACGCGCCTTCAGTTCACGGCGTAGCGTGGGCGCTTCTGTGGTTTTAGTTTCGGAAACCATGTGAAAATGCTATCCATCCAAAAAATGAGGCGCGATTGTAGCAGACGAAATGGCATTCTTCCGGCACAAATGCGCTGTTATAAGAGACCTTCATGACTGGCCGCGGATTATAAGTAAAGCAGAAATGGGCAACGTATGACGATTGCCCTCAGTTGACGATGGGGTGTTTATTGCAGGTACGACGCATCAGCGCCTTATTCAACCTGCTCTACCTGGTCGCTATAACGTAAAAAACGCAGCAGCGAGTTTGAAAGATGTTTTTGGCGATGATGGACGCGCCAAAGCGTGCGGACCAGACGTGGCAACGGCACCGGAACTTCGCTTAACGTTCCTGCCTGCAGTTGTTCTGCAATAACCCGACGCGACAAGCAGCTGATCCCGAGACCATGGCGCACCGCATGCTTAATGGCCTCAGAGTTACCCAACTCCATTGCCATCTGAAATCTCGGTAGATGAGACAACAGCAGATAATCCACCAGCTCGCGAGTACCAGACCCACGTTCGCGCAGGATCCAGGGCGAAGCCGCAAGTTGCTCCAGCGTCACGGGCCCCGTGGTTAGCGGCGATGACGGCGCAGCAAATACCACCAGTTCATCTTCCAGCCACGGTTCAGAGATGATTTCGGTACTGTGACAGGGCCCTTCAATCAGCCCGATATCGACCCGAAAATCCAGCACGGCATTGATAACATCCTGGCTGTTGCCCACGCTGAGTTCCAGCG
>NZ_SZWR01000010.1:414323-432049 GCF_005280875.1 Citrobacter sp. wls827 | reverse complement strand
CCCGCCGGTAACCTGCAATCATGGCAGGTAAAATATAGTTGCCAATGGTGCTACTGGCATAGACGCGAATCGCGCCATTATCTTCACGAAAAAGCTGTTCAATTTCTGTCGTTTGCTCGAGCAAGGCCAACGCACGCGGATAGAGTAAGCGCCCGTGCTCATTAACGACCAGTCGCTTGCCGACGCGGTCAAACAGTTGCACGCCAAGTTGCCCCTCTAAATCGGTAAGCGCAGCACTCACCGCTGACTGCGACAATGACAACATGACAGATGCCTGAGTCGTCGAGCCGCTTTTCAGTACCTCAGCAAACACTTCAAGTTGTCGCAGGGTGATATGCATAGTCGTTTTCCACCGGGTAGCCCGTGCTTACCACTTATAAAGATTAATTATAAATATATAATCAATTTTATTTTTAAGCCACTTCACCTTACAATTTTTGCCAAGAAATCATTCAAATTGTTCAGGAGGGGTTATGACTGAACTCGCCCTACAGAATCATCGTCGTACAGTGTGGCATTTTATTCCGGGGCTTGCCCTGAGTGCAGTTATCACCGGGGCCGCCTTATGGGGAGGTTCCATTCCCGCCGTCGCAGGTGCCGGGTTCAGCGCCCTCACCTTAGCCATTTTATTCGGGATGGTTATCGGCAACACCGTGTATCCACAAATCTGGAAAAGCTGTGACGGTGGCGTGCTGTTTGCCAAGCAACATTTACTGCGTCTGGGGATCATCCTTTATGGTTTCCGCCTCACCTTCGCGCAAATTGCTGACGTCGGCGTCAGCGGTATCGTGATTGATGTGTTAACGCTCAGCAGCACCTTTATGATTGCCTGCTTCCTTGGGCAGAAAGTGTTTGGTCTGGACCGCCACACCAGTTGGCTGATTGGCGCGGGGAGCAGCATTTGTGGTGCCGCCGCCGTATTAGCCACCGAGCCGGTGGTGAAAGCAGAAGCCAGTAAGGTAACGGTCGCCGTTGCTACCGTGGTTATCTTCGGGACCATTGCTATCTTCCTGTACCCGGCAATGTACCCGCTACTGGCGCACTGGTTTAGCCCGGAAACCTACGGGATTTATATTGGCTCCACGATGCATGAAGTCGCACAGGTTGTTGCTGCCGGGCATGCAATCACCCCGGAAGCTGAAAACGCAGCCGTCATTGCTAAAATGCTGCGCGTCATGATGCTGGCTCCGTTCCTCATCATCCTGGCAGCACGTGTTAAACAACTGTCTCCGTCGGCCAGCGGAGAAAAAAGTAAAATCACTATTCCGTGGTTTGCCATCCTGTTTATTGTGGTCGCGATTTTTAACTCGTTCCACCTGCTGCCGCAGTCGGTAGTGAACATGCTGGTAACGCTGGATACCATTTTGCTGGCAATGGCGATGGCCGCGCTGGGGCTGACCACTCACGTTAGCGCCCTGAAAAAAGCCGGTGCAAAACCTCTGCTGATGGCACTGGTGCTGTTTGTCTGGCTGATTGTGGGCGGTGGCGCGATTAACCTCGCTATCCACGCGCTGATGGCATAAACGAGCACGACTCCCCCCCATTAACCCGCTATACTCTCCCCTTTTGAGTATGGCGGGTTTAATTTATGAAATATATTGGAGCGCACGTAAGCGCCGCTGGCGGTCTGGCTAACGCCGCTATTCGAGCCGCAGAAATCGAAGCGACCGCATTCGCCCTGTTCACCAAGAATCAGCGTCAGTGGCGTGCCGCGCCGCTGACCACCGAAATCATTGATGATTTCAAATCTGCCTGCGAGAAGTATCACTATACTTCTGCGCAAATCCTGCCTCACGACAGCTACCTGATAAACCTCGGTCATCCGGTCAGCGACGCGCTGGAAAAATCACGCGATGCTTTTCTTGATGAAATGCAGCGCTGCGAGCAGCTTGGTTTATCCCTGCTTAACTTTCACCCGGGCAGCCACTTAATGCAGATCCCGGAAGATGAATGCCTGGCGCGTATTGCCGAATCAATCAACATTGTCCTTGCTCAAACTCAGGGCGTGACGGCAGTCATTGAAAACACCGCCGGGCAAGGCAGTAATCTTGGTTTTAAATTCGAGCATCTGGCGGCAATCATCGACGGCGTCGAGGATAAATCCCGTGTCGGCGTCTGCATCGACACCTGCCACGCCTTCGCGGCCGGTTACGATTTGCGTTCCGTTGACGAGTGTGAAAAGACATTCGCTGAATTTGAACGTATTGTCGGCTTTAACTATTTACGCGGTATGCACCTGAACGATGCCAAGAGCGCATTTGGCAGCCGCGTTGACCGTCACCATAGCTTAGGGGAAGGTAATATCGGTCACGATGCATTCCGCTGGATCATGCAGGACAACCGTTTTGACGGCATCCCACTGATACTGGAAACCATTAATCCAGATATCTGGGCAGAAGAGATTGCCTGGCTGAAAGCGCAGCAAACTGAAAAAGCGGTGGCCTAATCATGAACGACAGGGAAAAGCAGATCCTTAAGATCCTGCGACGTAATCCGTTGATTCAGCAGAATGAAATCGCCGATATTTTGCAGATCAGCCGTTCGCGCGTCGCCGCACATATTATGGATTTGATGCGCAAAGGAATGATCAAAGGTAAAGGTTATATCCTTACCGAACAAGATTATTGCGTCGTCGTCGGAGCTATCAACATGGATATCCGGGGTATTGCAGACATCCACTATCCTCAAGCCGCATCTAACCCCGGCAGCATCCACTGTTCTGCAGGCGGCGTGGGACGCAATATCGCTCATAATTTGGCGCTGCTGGGCCGTGACGTGCATTTAATCTCCGCTGTTGGTAGCGATTTCTATGGCGAAACGCTGCTGGAACAGACCCGTCAGGCTGGTGTTAACGTTTCCAATTGCATTCGTCTGCATGGACATAACACCTCCACCTATTTGTCGATCGCGAATCAGCAGGAAGAGACCGTACTGGCGATTAACGATACCCACATTCTGCAACAGCTAACGCCGCAGTTACTGAACGGTTCACGGGATCTTATCCGCCATTCCGGCGTCGTGCTGGCGGATTGCAACCTGACTGCTGAAGCCATCGAGTGGGTATTTACTATTGCTGATGACATTCCGGTATTTATTGATACCGTTTCAGAGTTCAAAGCGGCAAAAATGAAGACCTGGTTTACACGTATTCATACGCTCAAACCCACGCAGAAAGAGCTGGGCATTTTATGGGGTAAGCCTGTCCAGTCGGATACGGATCGCATGCAGGCCGTCAACGACCTTCATCAGCAAGGAGTAAAACGCATCTTTGTATGTCTGGAAGACGAATCCGTTTTTTGCAGCGAAAAGGACGGCGAACAGTTTTTATTGACGCCGCCTGAGCATACGGTGGTAGACAGTTTTGGCGCCGATGACGCTTTTATGGCGGGATTACTGTACAGCTTTCTGGAAGGTAGCGAGTTTCGTGAAAGCGCGCAGTTTGCCATGGCCTGCGCGGCATTATCGCGGGCCAGCGTCAGTATCAACAACCCAACGCTCTCCGCCGATAATGCCCTGTATTTGCTGAAAACCGCTTAGATATAATGCCGGATGGCGCTCTGCTTATCCGGCCTACAAACTTTATTTTATGCCAGTCCGATAAAGAAACCGGCTATTGTGGCGCTCATCAGGTTAGAAAGCGTTGCCGCTGCCAAAGCACGCATTCCAAGTTGCGCGATTTCCGGTGCGCGCTGTGGTGCAATGGCTGAAAACGCACCGACGACAACACCAATTGAACCAAAGTTTGCAAAACCACACAAAGCAAACGAGATAATCGCGATGGTCTTCACGTCCAGCGCACCGCCCATTTGCAGATACGGTGAGAAGTTGAGATAAGCGACAAATTCGTTGATCGCCAGCTTCTGTCCAATCAGGCTACCTGCCAGCGTCGCATCGCTCCAGTCCACGCCCATAATCCACGCCAGCGGGGCCAGAATATAGCCAAAAATGCCTTCCAGAGTGGCGTGACCGAAGCCAAACCAACCACCAACGCCACCAATAATGCCGTTAATTAACGCAATAATGGCGACAAATGCCATTACCACCGTCGCCACACCTGCGGCGATCTTCAATCCGGTCATCGCCCCACTGGCCGCCGCTTCGATGATACTTTTCGGTGGTGTCTCAGTAAACGACAGATTCTCGAAGGTAACGCGAGACTCTTCCGTTGCCGGACTCAGCATACGCGCGAACAAAATACCGCCAGGGATTGCCATCAATGATGCCGCCAACAAATAATCGATGGGTACACCCATTCCGGCATAACCAATCATCATTGAACCCGCAATAGATGCCATCCCGCTACAAATTGCAGTAAACAGCTCATTGCGATTCAGGCGATCAATAAAGGGTTTCACGATTGCCGGAATTTCGTTTTGCCCGAGAAAAATCGTCGTCACCGCGACAAATGATTCGATTTTGCTGATGTTCAGCGCTTTCTGGAAAATACCACCGAGAATACGGATCAACAGTCCCATTACGCCAATGTAGTAAAGCAGGCTTATCAGCGCGGTAACAAAAATGATCGCGGGGAGTACCCGGAAGGCAAAGATAAAACCGGCACCGTCAAACAGCACATCCATTTTAGGACCGACCAACGAGCCGAAAATAAATGCGCTTCCCGCATCGCTATATGACATAACCTTGTGGACGCCGAGTGCAGCCTGTTCAACCAGCCATTTCCCCGGAGGGAAATACAACATGATACCGCCAATGGCGATTTGCAAAACCAACGCAGCGCCAACGGTACGCAGGCTAATCCGTTTTTTATTTACTGACAGCAGAAACGCGATGGCCAGTAATACCACCATACCCACAACACTTCTCATTATATCCATAATGAAATCCCTTCATGCCAGGAAACCCGGCGCTAACGCCAGGTTTTGGTAGGTTTGATATTCACGGGCGACCGCTTTCTGCCCGAAAAATTTGGTCAGGCGAGGCGTTGGTATTCCTTCGCAATCTCGCAAGCCAGTACGGCGTTGTTGAACACCAACTGAATGTTTGATTTCAGACTGTCGCCTCCGGTCAGTTCCGCAACCCGCGCCAGCAGGAACGGCGTGCTATCTTTGCCCACAACGCCCTGTTCTTCAGCTTCCTTCACGGCCCGATCGATTGCCGCGTTAATTTTTTCCTCTGCCATGGCAAACTGCTCCGGGATTGGATTGGCGACAACCAGGCCGCCGTTCAGACCGGTTTGCCATTTCACCGCCATCGCGCGGGCAATTTCTTTTGCGCTGTCCAGACGAATACTGACGTCAAACGGGCTGGTGCGGCAGAAAAATGCTGGCAGCGATGTTGTCTGATAACCAATGAGCGGTACACCGAAGGTTTCTAAATATTCAGTTGTTAATCCAAGGTCGAGAATAGATTTTGCCCCTGCGCAAATAACCGTGACATTGGTATGAGCCAGTTCTTGCAGATCCGCAGAAATATCAAATGTATGCTCAGCCCCGCGGTGAACACCGCCGATCCCCCCGGTTGCAAATACTTTAATTCCCGCCATAGCGGCAATAATCATGGTAGAGGCAACGGTAGTCGCGCCATTTTTCCCTGCGGCTACAACAAACGGTAAATCTCGGCGGCTAACTTTAGCAACGTTATGCCCTTCACGTCCTAAAAGTTCAATTTCGTCTTTACTCAAGCCAACTTTCATTACCCCGCCAATAATGGCAATAGTTGCAGGCACAGCACCATGTTTGCGAATAGTTTCTTCTACTTCAATTGCTGTTTGCGCATTTTGTGGAAATGGCATGCCATGGGAAATAATGGTTGATTCAAGTGCAACAATGGGTTTTTTACTGTTTAATGCTTCCTGAACTTCTGGAGATATTTGTAATAATTCAGAGGAAAGAGTTAATTCAGACATTCTGTGTTCTCCACTATTAAGCTAACATTCGCAACAGACAAATCAGGGTTATTGGTATATTCACAGGCCAGTGCCATAGATGAGCAACCCTGCGCAAATCGAACCGAATCAATAAAGGGCAGACCGTCTACCCAGCAGGAAGCCAGTCCCGCCATCATGGCATCACCAGCCCCCGTGACATTAATGACGTGAGTTTTAATGGGCAGCGACCAGCCGCTACTCCCCGAGATATCACTGTAATAAACACCGTCCCCCCCCATGCTGAGCACCAGGCGGTTTAGGCCGCGTTCATGAAACCACGTGGCAACTTTGCCAACATCCTCTCGCCCGGAGAGTGCAATCCCACTCAGGGTTTCAGCTTCAAGTCGATTAGGTTTTAAGGTATGGATTTTGCCGAGCTGCTCGCGAATTTTAACGCACTTCCATGCCGATACCGGGTCAATAAACACCGGTACCTCGCCCGCATTTTCCAACACCCATGTCAGCGCGTCTTCACTGATATTACAGTCAGCGACAATGACTTTTGCTGCACGAATAAAATCACGATGTTGCGACAAAAAATCCGCTGAAATGTGGTCGGTAATACTCATATCATTTATGGCAACCAGCATCTCACCGGTATTATCAAGCAGCGACAAATAACTTGATGTATTTTCTCCAGCAACAATCAGGCATTTTTCGACATGAACGCCAGATTGATTAGTTTGCGCCAGCAGTGATTGTCCATAGAAATCGTTACCAACAGCGGTCAGTAACCATGAATCTTTTCCCAGCAGCGCCAAATTATGAGCGATATTGCGTCCCACGCCGCCTGGCGTAAATTTTATTTTCCCTGGATTCGAGTCCGCATAATTCAGAGAAGCATGCGAATACCCGGCGACATCCATATTAGCCGAGCCAATGGTTACTATGTATTCCTTTTCACGCATAGCACGTCCCCTGGCAATATAATTACCACTAATGAGTTCGTCAAAAATAACCATTGCTACAGCAAAGGTTATTAGAGCACATGTTCACTATCAAACATGTGTTCATGTTAGCCATGTTTTTTGTAAAGTAAATCCATCCGCAAGATCTAAAACAAATAGATATGAACAGAGTCACAATTTTTTATAGATACAGTTTGCAAGGGAGAGAAAAAATGAGAGGCAGAACACAAATTGAGCAAACCAGAAAAAAACCTCCGGATAACCGGAGGTTTTTCAGATGTGCCAGGCAGACTGGTGTGTATTAACTGAGCGAAACCAGGTCCTCCGGCATGTGGTTGTACAAAATCCGCCAGAAGTGCTCAGCCGTTTTATTCAAGCGGGTATCCATCCGGTAAATATAAGCCTGAATAGGCACCATCAGTTCCGGCGTCTGCAGACAAACCAGCCGCTTGTCACGCAGTTCGTTTACGATAGTCCACGCCGGCAGCCAGGCGATACCATGGCCATCTAATGCCATATTTTTCAATAACTCACTCATCGAAGACATAAACAGTGTACGAGCAGAAATACCGCCCACTTCCGCCAGATGACGGTTTACCAATCTTCCCATGTAGGATGTACTGGTATAGTTCAGAATCGGCACCTGCGGCTGATAGATATCAAACAACGCCTTCCCCTTCGCATCAGCCGCACAAACGGGATACAACTCAGACTCAAAAACCTTCAAACCGCAGAAGGGTGACTGCATTAAATCTTCATCCCGAAAAGAGATAATAAAATCACTTTTCCCTTCACGCAGGGTATTCACCGCTTGCACCACATCAATCGCCTCGACGTGATAAACAAACTCTTCCCCCCAGGCCGCCATTGAGTGCACTAATCTCGGCAACATCGTCAGCGACAGAGAATGTGCCGCCGCTATTTTAATATTGGGAACCCCAAGCAGGTTG
Source organism: Citrobacter sp. wls827 (assembly GCF_005280875.1). NCBI lineage: Bacteria > Pseudomonadati > Pseudomonadota > Gammaproteobacteria > Enterobacterales > Enterobacteriaceae > Citrobacter > Citrobacter sp. wls827. The sequence continues at coordinate 424,304 of NZ_SZWR01000010.1, read as the reverse complement.
TGCCCACTTAGCTCATCCAGATTGCATTCCAGCTGTTGCAGCAGGCTACGGGTTTGCGAATGGAATAGCTTGCCCTCCTCCGTGAGTTGCAGTGGACTCGTCGTGCGATCAAAAAGCTGTACTCCCACGGCGGATTCGAGCGCCTTGATCCGCCTGCTAAATGCCGGTTGGGATATATTGCGTTCCTCAGCCGCCTGGGAAAAATGACGACACGCCTCCAGCGTCAGGAAATCATATAACCATTTTGTCTCAATATTTTTCATGCCTGTCACGCGGATGTTTAAATAGGGTGATTAACCTAAAACATCATGCCAGAGACGTTCCAGAGATGATATTGGCGATTAGCCACTGATGATTCGTTTTTTGCATCAAGCCTTCGTTTTTGGCATTAACATGTTGGCTTCGCCATTCAGTCATCCCCCTTCTCTGCAGGCAAAACTTCAGGTTTCGCACGCTTTCCGAACCTCATGGGAGGACGAAAGAAACTACAGTCATGCAGTTTTTGCATTTAGACAAACATTATTGCATTTCTCCTCTCGACTCCCTGCTGTTAAACATTAGGGCAAGATAAAAACAGCCTGAATATTATTTAACGGTAAATCGAGGTATATATCGTGAAAGGTTTAATTGGTGTACTGGGTGGTATGGGGCCAGCGGCAACCGTCGATCTCTTTAATAAATTCGTCACCTTTACCGCGGCACAACGTGACCAGGAACATATCCCATTAATTATTTCATCTATTCCTGACATTCCTGACCGAACTGACGCGTTAATGCATCATGGTAATTCCCCACTCCCGGCAATGCGCGATTATATGCATAAACTCGAAGATGCTGGCGCTGAGTGTATTGTCATCCCCTGTAATACCGCCCACTTTTGGTTTAATGAATTAAAAGAGTGCTGTCACACAGAGCTGCTCAGTATCGTTGAAACGACCATCAGCGAGGTCAGGAACTGTGGAAAATCACGTATTGGACTACTCGCCACCAACGCCACGTTGTACATGGGTCTCTATCAAAAAGGCATTGAATCTCTTGGGTTAACCTGCATCAGTCCTGACTCTGCCAGTCAGGAAAAAGTGATGGAAAGTATCTATTGCTTAAAAGCCGGTGATGTTAAGCGGGCGCAAACGCTGATGAATGAACAGGCTCAAGCACTCTTCTCTCGCGGCGCACAAGTTATCGTACTGGGATGTACTGAAGTTCCCGTCATCCTTGCTGAGGCTGTCAAAACGGCACCTGAAAAATATATTGATTCAACCGGTTCGTTGGTTCGCGCCGGTATTAAATGGTACGAGAAACGCGTTGGTAAAGATCATCTTTTGGTGCAATGAAAATCTATGCCTGGCTAATTATTGAATTAAATAAACACCCATTTTAATAACGAATTATTCTCTGGCGGAGGCCATTATGATTTGGCTGGAAATTATCGTAGTGTTGGGCGCAATATTTTTTGGTATCCGCTTCGGCGGTATTGGTATTGGTTTATGTGGCGGGCTGGGGCTGGCTATTTTAACACTGGGATTTGGGTTGCAAATTGGTTCGCCACCCGTTGACGTGATTCTCATTATTATGACGGTGGTAGTGGCTGCCTCAGCACTACAGGCCGCGGGTGGTATGGATTATCTGGTACGCGTTGCCGGGAATTTTATGCGGCGTAACCCTAAATATATCAATGTTATTGCGCCCATTATTACCTGGTCGATGACCATTATGGCGGGGACCGGGTTTATTGTCTTCTCTACCCTACCGGTCATTGCCGAAGTAGCAAAAGAGTCCGGTATCCGCCCCTCACGCACGCTCGCAGGATCCGTCGTCGCCTCCCAGGTAGCAATATCCGGCTCGCCGATCAGCGCTGCAATGGCCGCAATGTTGACCATCATGGAGGGAAACGGCGTCAGCTTTATACAGGTCATGGCAGTATGCCTGCCGGCCTCGTTCGTTGCCGCAATGGTGGCGGCATTAATCGCTTCACGCCAGGGGTGCGAGCTACAGGATGATGAAGTGTATCTGCAACGCCTGCAAAAAGGTCTGGTCCGTAAATATGAAAGCCAGAGTAGCACGACGCCGGGTGCCGTGCTTTCCGTTGCCCTGTTTATGCTGGCAACGGTCGTCATCGTTATTCTTGCAGCATGTCCTCAACTACGTCCTGGATTCGATGCAGGTAACCCAATGAATACCCGGGATATCATCATTATCTGCATGTTATCTGCCGCTTGTCTGATGGTCGTACTGTGCAAAACATCGACAGATGCCATTGTACTGACATCCACTTTTCGAGCAGGTATGAGTTCGCTGGCCGTCATTCTCGGCATTGTTACACTGGGAACCACATTCATTGACGCACACTTAGCGGAAATTAAAGACATCGCGGGTAATATTCTACAGGCCTACCCGATGCTGTTGGCTCTGGTACTGTTTGGGACCTGCGCGCTGCTCTATTCGCAGGGAGCCACCACGCCGCTGATTATCCCGCTTGCCGTCGCGCTCGGCGTACCCACCTGGGCCATTCTGGCTTCCTACGTGGCAGTGACAGGTGTGTTTGTTCTACCCACATACCCCACTTCACTGGCGGCAATGGAGTTCGACACCACCGGGACAACGCGCGTGGGCAAATATGTCTTAAACCATCCGTTTATGTTGCCAGGACTGGGTGGGATCATCGCGGGCGTTGCCTTTGGTTTTATCATCGCGCCAATGATTGCCTGACCCGTTTTATTCAGGGGGCCGAAAGCGATATCGCCTCCTGAATACTTCGCGACTTACCTGACCTGACTCACCATAGCAATACCGTCTTACCTTTATCTATTTGCTTCACATCGCTGCTTTTAATCACGCGGTGATAGCCATAGGTGTCAGCATATTTTGTCAGTCCAGTCCCGGAATCCTGCTCAGGCTTGCCTTGCGTCTCTATCGTTGCCCCTGATGTTGTTGTCATCACCCAGGTGGTTGAGCACCCCGTAAGCAACAGCGTAGCGAGTGACAGAGAGGCAAAAATGTGCGTTTTTTTCATATTCGATTTCCGTGACGAGTTTGATTTAAGGGCACTTTATCGAATTTGGTTAAGACAGGATGGATTATTGTGGCGGTGCCGCAACTGCCGGGATCAAAGAATAAAAAAGGGCAGAGAAATCTCTGCCCAGGGAAGTAAAGAAGAGTTAGGCTACTTTCGCGACAGCGTCCACTTCCGGGCGCTTCAGCACCGCGTAGGAGAGACCGGCCACCAGCGTACCAGCAACAATCGCCAACAGGTAACCCAGTACAGGGGTAATGGCGCCTGGGATCAGCAGTACAAATAGTCCGCCGTGTGGCGCCATCAACTTCGCACCCACAGCCATTGAGATTGCTCCCGTCACCGCGCCACCGACGATACAGCATGGCAGAACACGCATCGGATCGCGTGCCGCGAACGGAATTGCCCCTTCGGTGATAAAGCATAAACCCAGAACCAGCGCCGCTTTGCCACCTTCCTGTTGTGCTTTGTCGAACTTGCGACGCGCAACCAGCGTTGCCAGACCCAGCGCCAACGGTGGCACCATACCTGCCGCCATAATGGCTGCCATCGGTGCATAAGTTTGCGTACTCAGCAGCCCCACTCCAAACGCGTAGGCCGCTTTGTTCACCGGACCGCCCATGTCGGTACACATCATGCCGCCAAGAATAGCGCCAAGCAGAACCGCATTCGCCGTCCCCATGGTTTGCAGCCAATGAGTCAGGCCTGCCAGAATGCCCGCAACCGGTTTACCAATCAGGTAAATCATTGCCAGACCAACGACCAGGCTCGAAAGCAGCGGAATAATCAGAATCGGTTTCAGCGCTTCCATACTCTGTGGGAGTTTCAACTTCGTGCTGATGAGCTTCGCCACATAACCGGCAAGGAAACCGGCGATAATCCCACCGATAAAGCCAGAACCGGTGCTTACCGCCAGCATACCGCCGATAAGACCCGGCGTCAGACCAGGGCGGTCAGCGATAGAAAATGCAATGTAACCTGCCAGAACGGGCACCATCAGTGCGAAGGCTGAGCCCCCACCAATCTGCATCAGTGCTGCCGCAAGCGTTCCCTGCTCTTTGAATGCTTCAATACCAAAGGCGAATGACAGCGCAATACACAGACCGCCCGCAACCACCATCGGCAGCATGTAAGACACACCGGTCAGCAGGTGACGATACGCGCCCGCGCCCTCTTTTTTTCCTTCGGTGGCCGCAGTCTGATTTTTCCCGGCTGGCTGATACGGGGTCGCTTCATCCAGCGCTTTATCCAGTTCCTGCTTCGTTTTCTTCAGCGCCAGGCCCGTAGACGTGCGATACATCGGTTTTCCAGCAAATTTCGCCAGATCAACCTCAATATCAGCCGCCACAATCACCAGATCGGCCTCGGCAACCTCTTCCGGCGTAATGGCATTACCTGCCCCTACTGAGCCGCGGGTTTCCACTTTCACCCACCAGCCGCGTTTTTTCGCTTCGGTTTCGATAGCTTCAGCAGCCATAAACGTATGTGCGACGCCTGTCGGACAGGCTGTCACTGCCACCACACGTTTTGGACCATTGCTTGCCGCTGGCGTTGCCACAACCGGCGCACTATATGGCTGCGCATGACCTTTTGCTTCACTGAGAAAAAGCTCGGGATGCGCAACCGCACGACCGATGTCACCCAGCCAGACTTTTTTGCCGTTCAGCGAATTGTCGACAGGCAGCTTATCGCCCAGGACAATCGCCAGCTCTGCATCATTTGGATTGTCGATGATCTCCAGATGCGCTTTCTGTGCCGCCGCTCCAAGCAGGGTTTTCGCCATATAGGCGCGAGCCTGGCCGAGATTAGCGTCAATAATCAGCAGCGTTTTCATTATGCCTCTCCTGCTGTCAGTTAAACGGTTTTAAGTCGACACGCGCCATCATTGCGGCCAACTGAGGACGATCGGTAATACCCACATTACTTTGGCTTACCGCCAGGGCGGCAACTGCCGTCGCCAGACGCAGGGTATGTTCGCTGGATTCACGCATCAGCAAGCCATAAATCAGACCGCCAACCATCGAATCACCCGCACCTACAGTGCTGACCACCTCAACTGACGGTGGCTTAGCAATCCATTCACCCGAAGCGTTGACCCACAACGCGCCTTCCGCACCGAGTGAAATCACCACGTGCGCAATGCCTTGCTCACGCAGAGCATGTGCCGCATCGATAACATCTTTCATTTCTGGCAGCTTACGGCCAGCCCAGATTTCCAGCTCACGACGGTTTGGTTTCACCAGCCACGGAGCTGCCTTCAGGCCAGCGACCAACGCTTCACGACTACTATCAAAGATAATGCATGGACACTGGCTGCGCAGGCGCGTCATCCAGTCAGTGAATGCTTCAGGGCTCACGCCGGTCGGCAAGCTGCCGCTGACGCACACCATATCGAATTGCCCCAGCCAGCTTAGTGAGTCATTCACAAAGCGTTCCCAGTCAGCCGGTGTGACTTCAAAGCCGGAAAAATTGAAGTCAGAAACTTCACCATCTTTTTCAGTCAGCTTGACGTTAATTCGGGTACGCCCCTGCACCACCTGAAAACGGTTAGCGATGCCCAGTTCACTGAACAATTGCTGAAAACCATCCTGGTTGTCCTTACCCAGAAAGCCGCCGACCGTCACGTCAATCCCCAGGTCCTTAAGTACTTTTGCGACGTTAATCCCTTTTCCCGCCGCATGCAGACCGGTCGTTTTCACCAGATTGACTTCACCGCGTTCAATTTCCGGGCAAAAACCGACCAGATCGTAAGCCGGATTCAGGGTGATAGTTGCAACACGTCTGCTCATTATGCGCCCTCCCCAAGGCCTGCCGCGATGGCATCGCCAATGGCTTTCAGCGCCTGTTCAGCATCTTCACCCTGTGCGGTAAAGCGCAGGTGGTGTCCTTTTTTCACGCCCAATGCCACAACTTTCATCAAACTGCGTCCATTTGCCGGTTTTCCGGTTCCATCAAGATTTGTCACGGTTATTTCACTATTAAATTGTTTAATCGTATTCACCAGCATGGTGCCCGGACGGGCGTGTAAACCATGCTCATTACGCACCACAAACTCGGCACTCAGTACATCATCAGTTAATGCATCATCGCTGGTCAGCATCGCTAACACCGTTGCAGCATCCGCCTTCAGCAAACGGTCAGCTTTATTGCTCAGCAACAGATCGCCCAGACGCTTCAACACCGCAACGGGCTGGTCATCATTCATCGCGACAGTCACCAGCAGCGCAGCGGCTTCGCCCTGCACCTCAAATGCGGTTGCCGCACGACTGACCGCGACGGCGCTGCGCACATTGCCTTCAGCACAGTCATTCAGCCAGATGCCCTGACCAAGATTCATTGGTTGCTCGTTAATCGCTCTGGCCACAAAGGTGGCATCTACTGCACCGGCTTCTTTCAGACGCGCGGCGTTCAGCGCCTGCAGCGTCACCAGCGAATTGGCGACGACGTCCAACGACAGCGTTTCGTTATCAAGCTTCAGTTGCTCGCTCTGCTTTTCGCCCATCAGCAATGCGCGTAATTCTTCTGCCGTGGTGGCTGATTTCAGCTGTTCCGCAACCGAGTCATCACTCAATACATGAGTCAGCTGACGCAACAACCCAAGGTGCTCATCTGAGCTGGCCGCAATGCCGATAGCCACATACGCAATCTGACCTTCGCCCCACGTCACACCCTGCGGAAACTGAAACACCTGCACCCCGGTTTTCAGTACCTGATCGCGTGTGTCTGTCGTACCGTGAGGAATGGCAATACCATTGCCGAGAAACGTCGATGTTTGTTGTTCGCGCGCCAGCATGCCATTGACGTAGCCTTCCGCGACGTTGCCCGCTTGCACAAGGGCTGCGGCAACCTGGCGAATAGCCTCTTCTTTGTTCCCGGCCTGTTCGCCCGGGTGAATATCCTGAACAGATAACTGGAACATGATTCTCCTCTCCTGCTGAATTGAAACGATTCAGCTAACATGAGAAAAAAGGCGTCACCCGACTCCATCAGTTAAGGCAAGATGACGCTGAAACGTTTCAAGGAGTCTGGATCTTTCTGCTTCATCACGCAAGTAAAGTTAACAATTAACTTGCTGAATTTAGATGTACCGCACATTTTCTCGGCGTTTCTTTGAAACAAGCTGACGCAAAAATGTGTTCAGCTACTCAACTTCAGCATCGTCAGCATGTGGCCTTCTCAGACTGAAATGACATTTTGATTTTCCATACCGATTTTGATTTAGTGCCCTGTTTATTTTCTGGCGAGCAGCGTAAACTCCGCCTCTCTTCACTCCACTGATAGCTAAACATGCATAACACCCCCGTAGCCGCCACATCCAAGGCGTTTGATTTAACGTCTTCGGCGTTCCTGCTTGTCGCTTTTCTCACGGGCATCGCCGGGGCATTACAGACGCCCACGCTCAGCCTTTTTCTGACCGATGAGGTCCATGCACGTCCGGGAATGGTGGGTTTCTTTTTTACCGGTAGCGCCGTCATCGGCATTTTGGTAAGCCAGTTTCTGGCCGGACGCTCTGACAAAAAAGGCGATCGTAAAAACCTGATCGTTTTTTGCTGTGTGCTGGGTATGCTGGCCTGCGTGTTGTTTGCCTGGAACCGTAACTATTTTATTCTGCTGTTTATCGGGGTATTCCTCAGCAGCTTTGGATCGACTGCCAACCCGCAAATGTTTGCGCTTGCTCGTGAACACGCCGATCGCACAGGCCGGGAAGCCGTCATGTTCAGCTCGATTTTACGTGCCCAGGTTTCACTGGCCTGGGTGATCGGCCCACCATTGGCCTACGCGCTGGCCATGGGGTTCAGCTTTACGGTGATGTATCTCAGCGCCGCGGTGGCATTTATTGTCTGCGGCGTGATGGTCTGGTTTTTCTTACCGTCAATGAACAAAAGCGTACCTCTCGCAACAGGAGCGGTTGAAGCTCCACGCCGTAATCGTCGTGATACGCTGCTGCTTTTTGCTATCTGCACATTAATGTGGGGCACCAACAGCCTCTATATCATTAATATGCCGCTGTTTATCATCAACGAACTGCATCTGCCTGAAAAACTCGCCGGTATCATGATGGGCACCGCAGCAGGACTGGAAATCCCAACCATGCTGATTGCGGGATATTTTGCCAAACGTCTGGGCAAACGTCTGTTGATGAGAATCGCCGTCATCGCCGGGTTCTTTTTTTATGCCGGCATGCTGTTGGCACATTCACCGGCTGTTTTGCTCGGCTTACAGTTGCTGAACGCGATTTACATCGGCATCCTCGGTGGGATTGGCATGCTTTATTTTCAGGATTTAATGCCGGGGCAGGCGGGATCAGCCACAACGTTGTACACCAATACCATCCGCGTCGGCTGGATTATTGCCGGCTCACTGGCGGGGATTGCCGCTGAAATCTGGAACTATCACGCGGTGTTCTGGTTTGCGCTGGTGATGATCGTCGCGACGGTTGTGTGCCTGGCGCGCATCAAGGACGTTTAAGGCGCGGTCAGCGCTTCAAGCTCGATGAGATAAATCATGGCCTGGTGCGTCGTCTGTCCGCACATTTCCGCACTGGGCTGTAAACCGCCGCACACTTTTGGTCGCAACGGAGACGCAAAAATTTTGCAACGCTGGGATTCATCCAGCTGAACGCATGGCGTATTAGCAGGTTTGCCATCAGGCATGCCAGGGATGGGACTGGAGATTGAAGGCGCGGTGCAGCATGCACCACAATCCGGACGGCATTCCATACAGTACTCTCTTTATCGTAAACCATCGGATTGTGCGGGAAGCGCACAGTACCACCTTTTTGGCACCAGCAAAAGCATGAATTCCGCTTGCCTGAATGCCCCGGCGCGAGTAGTTTTACGCGATATTTTAGACACTCCTCACTACAGGATTTTTTCGATGCCAAGAGCGAACGAAATTAAAAAAGGTATGGTACTGAACTACAACGGCAAGCTGCTGATTGTAAAAGATATCGATATTCAATCACCGTCCGCACGTGGTGCAGCTACGCTGTACAAAATGCGTTTTTCTGATGTCCGTACCGGTCTGAAAGTTGAAGAGCGCTTCAAAGGTGACGATATCGTGGATACCGTCACCCTAAGCCGCCGCGGGGTTGATTTCTCCTACGTTGATGGCAACGAATATGTCTTTATGGATAAAGAAGACTATACCCCGTATACCTTCACCAAAGACCAGATTGAAGAAGAGCTGCTGTTCATCCCGGAAGGCGGAATGCCAGACATGCAGGTACTGACCTGGGACGGCCAGCTGCTGGCGCTTGAACTGCCACAGACCGTAGACCTGGAAATCGTTGAAACCTCACCGGGTATTAAAGGTGCTTCAGCGAGTGCACGTAACAAGCCAGCAACCCTGAGCACCGGTCTGGTGATCCAGGTTCCTGAGTATCTGAGTGCGGGTGAGAAAATCCGTATTCATATCGAAGAACGCCGCTATATGGGCCGTGCAGACTAATTTTCTGCCGCACATTGACGTATAAGGGACAGCGCAGGCTGTCCCTTTGTCATTTTCAGCGCTGACTGCTGAGGTAAAAATCATCCATCAACAATGATTCCAGATACTGCTCATCTTCCCGTATAAAACCCACAATGACGCTAACCGCCCGCGCATAAAATCCCTTCTCATCACGCTGCAGGCAGCTATCACGAAACAAGGGTGCCCAACACATAATATGATGATGTAAAAAGTAATATTGTGCAGATAGCGTTTCCTCTTTGGCTGCCATCCTCGCCATCAAAGCCAGCTGTATAGCGATATGATCGGAGGGCTCATTTTCCTGCACAGCCAGCCCGTGTTCAACCAACAGTACATTCATTTGTCGACGTTCTTCGGCCGCCGTTGTGTGCGGATAATGTCCCGCATACGGGGAAACACCGCCAGGCGGCGCCAGCAGAAATAACGTTGCAAAATCTGCGGCCAGCTCCAGTTGTCGGCTTTCACGACGCAGAGCCTGCGTCAGGCTACGCTCCAGT
>NZ_SZWR01000010.1:390784-414243 GCF_005280875.1 Citrobacter sp. wls827 | reverse complement strand
GCCAGCGACGCAAGCCACTGTCGGGTATCCTCGCTTTCAAGACGAGCGAGTTGTTTCTGGTCCAGCTCACGAAACAGCAATTGTGAAAACCACTGATAGACCGCGGCACGTTGCTGGAAAATAAGGCTATGCTGCATTGTCCCCCTCCTCTTTCACTATCTCCGGCCCACCAAATCCCGTGACCGGTGGAACATGTTGCTGATAGCGCTCGACATCCACCAGCACGGTATGCGCTGAAGGCCCTTGCGCCAGTTGAGACGTACCAATATCCGCGCTCAGGACATTAGGATCGCCATAGGTACATAGCGTCCCGGCTTTCCCACCTTCCTGTGGGGAATACCATGCCCCTTCATGAATGCGGATCACGCCAGGGGTAAAATCAGGGCTAATCACCACCCCCGCCAGCACCTGACCGCGCGCGTTAAAGACCCGCGCAATATCCCCGGCTTTTAACCCCCGCGCGGCAGCATCTTGCTCGCTGATGTAAAGCGGTTCTCTTCCCGCTACCGCATACGTGCTGCGAAACGCATCACTTGAGCACAACTGGGAGTGCAGGCGTTTATCCGGGTGACAGGATTGCAGGTGCAGTGGATATTTATCTTTCCTACTCTGATGGCTACGTTCAAACGGCTCCATCCACACCGGATGTCCAGGGCAATCGTCATACTGAAAACCGGCAATCGTTTTGCTGTAAATTTCAATCAGACCTGATGGTGTGCCCAGGGGATTAAGATCGGGCTGATCGCGAAATTCGCCATGACGCACCCACGGTTGTCCCGCGGGATATTCAACATACCCTTCACCTTTCCAGAACGTGTCAAAGTCTGGCAACGTAACACCGAGCGAGGCCCCCATTTTGACCCCTTCGTCATAAAGCGCTTGTACCCACTGCATTTCATCGCGGTTTTCCCGGTATACCGACTCCTTGTCAAAACGTTTACAGAGTCCGGCAAACACGTCGAAATCATGCCGCGCTTCATATTGCGGTTTGACGACCTGATGCAGCGCCATCAGTCCCTTATTCGAATGGGTGCCAAACTGCTCAATATCGTTACGTTCAAAGCGTGTGGTAACAGGCAGGACGATATCGGCAAAACGACAGGATGCGGTCCATTGGTGATCTAACACCACCACGGTCTCCAGTTTCTTCCACGCCTCGATCATCCGGTTGCGATCCTGCTGGGCGTGGAATGGGTTAGCCGCGCTGAAGATCGCCATTTTGATGTCAGGGTAGATTAACGTCTCACCGTTAAACGCAATCTTTTTGCCCGGCTCCAGCAGGCAATCAACAATACGTGAGGTAGGAATATGCTCGGATACGCCGCGAAAATCTGCTTTATACTTCGCCTCTGGCGGATTGTTAATGCTCCCCAGACCAGAAAGTACCGGCCCGGCTGACGTCACCGTCCCTCCGCCGTTGTAGTGCCAGCCGAACCCCACACCGCCGCCCGGTAAGCCAATTTGACCAACCATACTGGCCAGCACCACCAGCATCCAGGGATACTGTTCGCCGTGGTGCATACGCTGTACGCACCAGCCGCCCATAAACTGCGTCCGACCTTTCACCAGCAGCCGGGCAAAGTCACGGATCTGATCCGCCGTCAGCCCACAGATTTCAGCAGCCCACTCGGCGCTTTTCGGTTGTTTGTCTGTTTCTCCCATCAGGTAGGGTAAAAACTGCTCGAAGCCGACGGTGTAGTCGTTAATGAATGCCGTGTCGAACAGTTTTTCTTCATACAGGGTATGTGCGAGCGCCAGCAGTAACGCAACATCGGTCTGTGGTCGTAACGCCAGCTGTTCACACCCCAGAAAATTTTGCGATTTGCTGCGCACCGGATCAACGCTGATGACGCGCATTTTTCCCTGGGCGACGGCCTCTTTGATCTGCTGCCAGTAGCCAAACGCATCGTGATCGGGAACCAAAAATTCAATCTGCAAGTTCTTAATGGGATCACAGCCCCACAGTACGATGGTATTACTGTTCTCGATAACCAGCGGCAGCGAGGTTTGCTGTTCATAGACTTCAAGCGAACCAATAACATGCGGCAAAATCACCTGGGCTGCAGCCGCTGAATAGTCGCCTACGGTCGTCACATAGCTACCATGCAGGCCGAGCCCTCTGTCCATTGCACCGCCAGCCTTGTGGTATTTGCCCACCATTTGCCAATCTGCCAGCCCGGTAAAGACGCCGGATGAACCGTAGGTTTTTTGCACCCGCTCAAGCTCTTCATAAAACAGGTCCAGCGCCTGATCCCAGCTAACCCGCACAAAACGATTATCTCCCCGCTGGCTACGATCCGACTTCTCACGCTTGCGTAACCAGTCCAGTCGAACCATCGGATAGCGAACCCGTGAAGGGTTGTAGACGATTTCACGTACCGCATTGAGCATATCGCACGGGTGTTTGTCATGTTTGAACGGACGCGTTTCCGTCCACTCGCCGTTAACCACTTTGGCTTCAAAAGCACCATAATGTGAGCCGGACTGGATCCATTGTTCGGGGTTTTCCCCCGCCGCCCATACTTTTGATATCAGCGGATTAGGCGCCAGCGCACTGGCTGCGCCAACCGCCAGCATTCCGGTCAGAAAACGACGGCGGGACGGATTAAAGTCATGAATATCCATATCTTATCCTTATTATTTGTTGGGTTCAGACACATCGCTGGCGTGTGTCTGGAGGTATTTCAACAACGTACGTTCTTCCACCGGATTGAGTCGATAATACGTCGACATCGCTTTCAGTCCGGCAATCCAGCCATTGGCGGTGTATCGGGTAGCCGGCGGCGTGCTGTGACAGGCGCTACACGTCGATTGCAGCATCTGATCTGAGTACTCCCATACCGGAGTAATGCTATCGATGAGTCCCTGCGCGGAGGTCCATGCGGTCACGCTCACCTGCTGCCATTCCTGATGCGAACCTGGGTCAGTCTGGGTTTGCAGGACTTTCACGTTTTCCATCAGTGAAGCATCCAGAACCGCGGAGAATACGCGTTTACCCATATACTGGGTGATCACCCGCCCACGCCCCTTGCTTTCACGCCAGCCCGTCACTTCCAACTGGACGTTGCCTCCCTCTTTTTGCAGCACCTTGACCTGGGTCGCCGGAAATAACAGCGCTTTCCCTGCTGGTGCCCCTGCCGTGGCTGTCAGTGTTTTTTCGCTTAACGAAAACAGCGTCGTCGCAGTTGACAGTTTTTCTCCCTGCTGTTGTAGCTGCTTGTAGCGATCGCGAAAACCACTGCTCATGTCCGGTTTGTGGTGCGCGATCCCTTTGTGGCAATCAATGCAGTTGCTGTCCTTCGCCGCTGCCGCCGTCATCTGCGCCGCGGCATTGGCGGATTGTTTTCCATGATCCATCGCTTCATAGCTGTGACACGATTTACAGGCTGCCGAGTTGTTGGCGCTCATCCGCGCCCACTCTCGCTGGGCGAGCTCAGCCCGTTTAGCATTGAATTTTTCCGGGGTATCGATAGAGGGTGAGATAAAGGTGTGATAGAGATCGTTTAGGGCTTCGGTTTTACGCATCAACGTCGGGACGACTCCCGGGGGAATGTGGCAATCCTTACACTCCGCTCGCACGCCAGAGGCATTACGAAAATGCACGCTGGTTTTATACTCCTCTCCAGGTGTGCGCATCGAGTGGCACGATAAACAAAACTCCGTAGTGCTGGTGTAATGGACTCCTTGCCATGTTCCCCAAATAACAATGGCCATTACGACAGCGCCACCTAACGCACACCAAAGCGCGTTCTTTTTTATCCACGACATACCTGCCTCCATTTTTTTAATAGCGTCACGCTAAGGGATATTAAAAAGCAAAAATAGAGACAGCGATTTCAGATTATAGGAACAGCCTTAACTCTATGAGGCGTGTCAAAATAGCAATATTCTGAAACGTGTAATATGCCGCTATTGTTTAAACAAGGAATTTCCTCATGCTGGCACTGTTTCTCAATAGGGAAAGTCGCACCCCGCTACAATTACAGATCTTTCAATTCTACTTTCAGGCAATTCAGCAAGGCGATTTGCTTTGTGGGGATAAACTGCCCTCTATCCGCGAACAGGCACAGACGCTAAACGTGGCCAAAATCACGGTGGTGATGGCGTATGAAAAACTGATGGCGGCCGGTTTTATTAAGAGCAGGCAGGGTATCGGCTATGAAGTCACATTTACGGCACCTATGCGTAGTCCCCCAACACACGTGCCATCTGCGGAAGGCTCACCACCGATAAAGCCTAAGCCTGCCGGTGTTTCTACCGATGTTTACGCTGAAATGGGACGTGAGTGCTATTGCCGGATGGGCGTCCCTGACCCCAATGCGTTTCCCTGGTCAAGCTGGCGTAAATGGAATAATGCCCCCAGCGTACTTAAAGAGCAGCTACTGACTCGATATCATTCACCAAATGGATTATTTTCATTGCGTGAGCAAATTGTCAGATACCTTAATTTATCCCGCGGCATTAATACCAGTGCACAAAACATCATCATTACTGATGGAATTCAGGAAGGGTTGTCACTGCTCAGTCAAATATTCATTATTCATCATGCACTAAGCCAGAATAAAAAGTGTCACGTGGTCGCCGAATCACCTTGTTATTCTGGCGCATGGCATCTGTTTAATTATTATGGTGCCGATATTACGTCTATTGCCGTGGATAATCACGGGCTGTGCACCGATAATTTACCCGAGGTTGAAACCCAGCTTTGTTATGTGACACCTGCTCATCAGTATCCAATGGGCAGTGTTCTGTCACTTGAACGACGTAAGTCATTACTCACGTGGGCACAGCGAGTGGGCGCCTGGATTATTGAAGACGATTACGATGCCGTATTTACGTATGGCGAGAATCCCCTTCCGGCACTGAAAGCCATGGATTACCACAACCGGGTTATCTACATGGGGACTTTCTCAAAAACGCTGGGACCGGGGGCACGTCTCGGTTACCTCGTTTGCCCCGATGAGCTGCTGCCCGCCGTTCAAAATATGAAAGCGCTGAACAACAATGGTAGCCAGTGGTTATTGCAGCAGTTTTTAGCCGAGTTAATGCAAAACCAGGTGTTTTATACCCATCTCGGTAAGCTAGCCTGCAACTATGCAGCACGCCTCGCATTACTGCGTGATGGCTTATCAGCCCTGTTCCCTGAAGGAAAGATCGATGGTGCCACGGCAGGGTTACATCTCTCATTACGCATTGACTGGTCGCCTGACGTCATCGCAAAACTACGCCAGCGCTGCCTGCAGGCAGGGGTGCGCTTTGATACATTACAGGAAATTGAAAACGGCTCAGAAACAGCGTGGCGGCAAAAAAATTCCGATGCGGTGATGTTCTTTGGTTTTGGCGGACTGCAGGTGCCGCACCTCAGAAAGGTATTAAACGTACTGGAGCAGGAGAGGTGTGCGTTATTACAGCAATAACAACGCACCTGAGTATTGCCGGGGGCGGGACAAGCGCCATCCGGCAATTTATCGCCTGGTGTTGGGCGAATTACAGCAGATCGCGGAACTGCGTTTTTTTCAGCGCCAGCTCCACGCCGCGAACTTCTGCCAGTCCTTTCAGGCGACCAATCGCGGAATAGCCCGGATTCGTTTTCTTATGCAGATCGTCAAGCATCTGATGCCCATGATCCGGGCGCATTGGGATCGGACGCAAATCACCCGCTTTCTTACGGCGTTGCTCTTCGCTCAAAATAGCTGCCACCACCGATACCATATCCACATCGCCCTGCAAGTGTGCGCCTTCGTGGAAGGTTTTCGGGTTTTCTTCACGGCAGGTTGAACGCAAGTGTGTGAAGTGAATACGATCGCCAAAGGTCTCAATCATTTTTACCAGATCGTTATCGGCGCGCACGCCGTACGAACCGGTACACATGGTGAAACCGTTATTGATACTGTCTACCGTTTCTTTCAGCCATTGCATATCTTCAATGGTCGACACGATACGTGGCAGACCGAGGATTGGCCTTGGCGGATCGTCAGGATGCACTGCCAGACGTACACCAACTTCCTCAGCAACAGGCACAATCGCCCGCAGGAAGACAGCCATGTTATTGCGCAAATCATCTTTGCTGATCCCATCATATTCCGCCAGGCGCGCGCGGAATTGATCCAGCGTATAACCTTCTTCGGCACCAGGCAGGCCAGCAATAATGTTGCGGGTCAGCTTTTCAATGTCGGCAGCGGTCATTGCATTGAAATAATCCAGCGCCTGACGTTGCTCTTCAGCGGTGTAATCAGCTTCGGCACCCGGACGTTGCAGAATGTGCAATTCAAAAGCCGCAAACGCAATCTGGTCAAAACGCAGCGCTTTGGACCCATCCGGTAGCTGATATTCAAGGTCAGTACGCGTCCAGTCCAGGATCGGCATGAAGTTGTAGCACACGGTATCGATGCCGCAGGTCGCCAGGTTACGAATACTTTGCTGATAGTTGGCAATCCACGTTTGATATTGACCTGAACGCGTTTTGATATCTTCGTGAACAGGGATACTTTCCACCACCGACCAGGTCAGCCCTTTTTCGGCCAGGGTAGCCTGGCGCTTTTGAATTTCTTCTACGGGCCACACTTCACCGTTGGGAATGTGGTGCAAGGCGGTCACAACACCCGTTGCGCCAGCCTGACGCACATCGTCAAGCGATACTGGATCGTTTGGTCCGTACCAACGCCAGGTTTGTTCCATTACTTCACCTCACAAGTTGTTATACCAAATTAAACGACTTTTATGACGACTACCATACAGGCATCCGGTATACGATCAACACACCGCCCATCATTGATTGATCCAGCTCACATTACCCGGATAAATGAGGCACACCAATTCAATTTGTTGTCATATAACTTTATACTGCCATTGTTAATTAATGGTTAATCAGGTGTATTTAATGAAGACTATTGCCTCAGCGTCTCTTGCGGAAAATGTCGTGATGCCTCAGTACGATCGCCAACAGCTAAAAACGCGGATCGTACATTTTGGTTTCGGTGCATTTCATCGCGCCCATCAGGCGTTATTGACCGACCGGGTGCTGAATGCGCAGGGTGGAGACTGGGGGATTTGTGAGATCAGCCTGTTCAGCGGCGACCGGCTGATGAGCCAGCTACGCGAGCAGGATCATTTATTTACCGTGCTGGAAAAAGGTGCGGCCGGCAACCAGCCGATTATCGTCGGGGCCGTCAACGAGTGCCTGAATGCAAAGCTGGATTCACTGGCGGCTATTATCGAAAAATTTTGCGAGCCTCAGGTCGCTATTGTTTCGTTAACCATTACGGAAAAAGGCTACTGTATTGATCCTGCCACGGGGTCACTCGATATCGCTAACCCGCGTATTATTCACGATCTGCAGACACCGGCAGAACCGCACTCCGCGCCCGGAATTATTGTTGAAGCACTGCACCGCCGACGTCAACGTGGGCTGCAACCGTTTACCGTCCTCTCCTGCGATAACATCCCGGACAACGGTCATGTGGTAAAAAACGCTGTACTGGGAATGGCGGAGAAACGCTCACCTGAACTGGCTAACTGGATTCGGGAGCACGTCAGTTTCCCGGGAACCATGGTAGACCGGATTGTCCCGGCAGCGACGGAAGAATCACTGGATGAAATCGCCCGCGAATTAGGCGTGGCAGACCCTTGCGCAATCAGCTGCGAGCCGTTTATTCAGTGGGTTATTGAAGACCATTTTGTCAGCGGCCGTCCGCAATGGGAAACGGCAGGTGTCCAGATGGTCGAAAACGTCTTGCCGTGGGAACAAATGAAACTGCGGATGCTGAACGGCAGTCATTCGTTTCTCGCTTATCTCGGCTATCTGGCGGGATTCCAGCATATCAGCGACTGTATGCAGGACAGCGCATTTCGTGAAGCCGCTTACCGGCTGATGCTCAGCGAACAGGCCCCCACGCTGCAAATTACCGATGTAGATTTGGACCAGTATGCCGACAGCCTGCTGGAACGCTTTGCCAATCCGGCGCTGAAACATAAAACCTGGCAAATCGCAATGGATGGCAGCCAAAAATTACCGCAACGTATGCTGGACGGGATCCGCGTTCATTTAGCACGTCAAAGCGAGTGGCCGCTGCTGGCACTCGGCATTGCGGGCTGGATGCGCTACGTAAGCGGGATTGATGATTCAGGTGAAATTATCGATATTCGTGACCCGATGAGTGACAAAATCCGCACTATCGTCGAACAGAGTACGGAATCAGAACGCGTCAGCGCGTTGCTTTCACTGCACGAAATCTTTGCCACTGACCTCGCGCAGAACCCACAATTCATCGATACCGTGGAACGAGCCTGGCAACGTATCGCCCAATACGGTGCACATCAGGCGGTCATCGAGACGTTAAAAAGTTAACGATTTCTGCCATTAAACAGGACGAAGTTCGTCTTCGTCCTCTCTGCGCTTCTCTTTTCCCCCGTTTTTCGCCAGGATTGTTAAAAGCCATTACGGTAATTTATGAATCTGGAGTAAGCGTGACTAAAACCAATCTCATCACGGGTTTTCTCGGCAGTGGCAAAACCACATCTATTCTTCATCTATTGGCCAACAAAGATCCCGCAGAGAAGTGGGCCGTTTTGGTCAATGAGTTTGGCGAAGTGGGTATCGACGGCGCACTGCTCGCCGACAGCGGCGCAATGCTCAAAGAGATCCCCGGCGGCTGTATGTGCTGCGTTAATGGTTTGCCCATGCAGGTTGGCCTCAATACGCTGTTACGTCAGGGAAAACCGGATCGGCTGCTGATTGAGCCCACCGGCCTCGGGCATCCCAAACAGATTCTGGATTTACTCACCGCGCCGGTTTACGAACCGTGGATCGACTTGCGCGCAACTCTCTGTATCCTTGATCCGCGCCTGTTGCTGGATGAAAAAAGCGTCGCGAATGAGAATTTCCGCGATCAGTTGGCCTCTGCCGATATCATCGTTGCCAATAAATCCGATCGTGCCACGACAGAAAGCGAAACTGCTCTGCAAACCTGGTGGCAGCACTACGGCGGTAACCGCCAGTTAGTTTATGCCGATCATGGACAGATCGACGGACAATTACTGGATTTGCCCCGACTGAATCTGACGGAACTTCCCTCCAGTGCGGCACATACTCACCAGCATGCTGATAAAAAAGGGCTGGCAGCACTAAGCCTGCCTGCCCAGCAACGCTGGCGCCGCAGTCTGAACAGCGGTCAGGGGCATCAGGCCTGCGGCTGGATTTTTGACGCTGACACGGTGTTCGATACCATCGGCCTGCTGGAATGGTCACGTCTCGCCCCTGTCGGCCGCGTGAAGGGAGTGATGCGTATTAAAGAGGGGCTGGTGCGTATCAATCGTCAGGGTGAGGACTGGCATATTGAGACCCAAAACGTCGCCCCTCCAGATAGCCGCATTGAACTCATCTCCGATACCGAGACCGACTGGAATGCATTACAGAGTGCATTGTTGAGGCTTCGTTTAGACGCTGGCGCGTAAGGTTGCCTCCGTTTTATGGCAATGGTAAACGACGATGAAAACCCGATACCCACTAATACTCCTGCTTAATATTGCTGGTCTGGCGCTGTTTTTGTCCTGGTACCTTCCACATGGGCATGGGCTCTGGTTTTCTCTCGATTCGGGCATCTTCCACTTCTTCAATCATAAGCTGGTTGAGAGCCCGCTCTTCCTGTGGATTGTCGCGGTCACCAATAACCGGGCATTTGACGGCTGCTCATTATTGGCGATGGGCACATTAATGCTGAGTTTTTGGTTAAAAGAAACGCAGGAAGGTCGTCGTCGTATTGTGGCAATTGGGCTGGTGATGCTGCTAACAGCGGTGATATTAAACCAACTGGGCCAGGCGCTTATTCCGGTTAAGCGCGCCAGCCCCACCCTCACGTTCGATAATATTAATCGCGTCAGCGAGCTGCTGCATATTTCAACAAAAGATGCGTCCAGAGACAGTTTTCCTGGCGATCACGGTATGATGCTGCTTATTTTTTCCGCATTTATGCTACGTTATTTCGGAAAAGTCGCAGGAATAATCGGCCTTATTATCACTGTGGTTTTTGCCTTTCCACGCGTAATGATCGGCGCACATTGGCTTACAGATATCGTGGTAGGTTCTATGACCGTCGTATTGATTGGCTTGCCCTGGTGGTTAATGACGCCATTAAGCGACCGTCTGGTTACGCTGTTTATTCATTATCTCCCCGGCAAAAACAAACAATTTTTAAACAAATAACGCAAAGTAATTAACATCATCAGGAATGCTTCTGATTTCCTGATGATATCTGCCAGGAAATTATCCTTCTGACTGTCATTCTCCTGTCATATTATTCCTTTTTAAAATGAATGAATTGCGTGTTTTTCACTCTATTTGTTCTTAATTTAGCCAATGCAGTCTATTCACTTTCTGTATCACTTTTTCTTATAAGAAATCACATAAAATCACTCGCAATGACCGGAGCGATCGGGTAACCTCAGACTCGTTTTGCCTCGCGGGATAATTATTCACTATAAGAATAAATTTGTGCGTTCTGCCACAGATTTGACCTTAAAGAATTGTCTCATCATGCGTTGGTAATTAGTCTCGTCACGTTTGGCATTTTTTATAACGATATTTATCGTTAAGGACTTCAAGGGAAAACAAACAAAATGGTCAAATCTCAACCGATTTTGAGATATATCTTGCGGGGCATACCCGCGATAGCAGTTGCGGTTCTGCTTTCTGCATGTAGCACAACGAACACCGCCAGGAATATGCATTCTGAGACGCATGCTGTGGGCAATGGAGATAACTCTTCACTGCAAGCCTCTCAGGATGAATTTGAAAATATGGTACGTAATATCGATGTTAAATCACGTATTATGGACCAATATGCTGACTGGAAAGGCGTGCGTTACCGCCTTGGCGGCAGCACCAAAAAAGGTATTGATTGTTCAAGCTTCGTACAGCGTACGTTTCGTGAGCAATTTGGTTTAGAGCTTCCGCGCTCAACCTACGAGCAACAGGAAACGGGCAAATCCGTTTCGCGCACTAATCTGCGCACAGGCGATCTGGTTCTGTTCCGTGCGGGTTCCACCGGCCGTCACGTCGGTATCTATATCGGCAATAACCAGTTTGTACATGCCTCGACCAGCAGTGGCGTTATCATTTCCAGCATGAACGAGCCTTACTGGAAAAAACGTTACAACGAAGCTCGCCGGGTCCTGAGCCGCAGTTAATTTCGTTTGGCAGCTATCCCTTGGCTATCCTGATGAGACTTATCAAAAGCACTGCTTCGGCAGTGCTTTTTGCGTTGCGCTATGTTTAAGAAAAATCTCACTATACGAATCAATCCAGGTTATAGTTTTACAGATCAAGCCGTTTAATAATAAGCAGATACCCCAGGTAAACATAAGGAACTATGTTCAGACGTCCTTCATCTTCCAGTCGAAATGTCCTTTTTACCTGTATTTTTACGGGGGTAGTCGTCGCGATACTTGTCAGCACCCTGCAGTTTTTTGCCACCTGGCACAAACGAGATGTAAAGTACGAAACGCTTCTTTCCGATATCGACTATTACATCAGCAGTTACCTCTCAGACCTCAAAAGCACAACAGATGCCCTGCAGCCGCTGGTCTCATACAATTGCCAACAAGTTGCCGCCAGGCTAACTGCCAGCGCAGCGTTTAACCTCAATGTACGCGCTTTTTTATTGGTAAAAGATGGTATTGCTTTCTGCTCATCCGCAACTGGCGCGATGGACTCGCCTATTCTGTCGCTGGTTCCGAAGCTGGATCTCAAGCAAGATGTCGATGTGGAATTACTGTCCGGTACCCCGATGATGCCGGACAATCCGGCGATCATGATTTGGCAGCGGAATCCTTCATTTAAGAATAGCGGCGTGTTTTCCTCACTGAATATCAATCTGGCGCCTTACCTTCTCTATACCGCCCGAGAAGATGATTTTGACGGTATTGCAATTATTGTTGGTGATACCGCTATCACGACATTTTCATCCCAACTGATGGACGTTTCCGCGCTTCCGGATACCACCTGGCGCCAGACGACGCTGAAAGGGATCCCGATGAAGATCCGGTTATACGCGCAAGAGTGGACGTACACTGACGTCTGGTATGCCGTCATGTTGGGATGTATGGCCGGGATCATGACCGGGTTGCTTTTGTGGTACTACAACTACGCCGTTCGTTTACGCCCGGGAAAGGATATTCTCAACGCTATCAAGCACGATCAGTTTTATGTGGTCTACCAACCAGTCGTTGAAATGCAGACGCTGGAAGTAAAAGGGGTAGAAGTATTGTTACGCTGGCGCCACCCGACAACAGGTGAGATCCCGCCAGATGCGTTTATTCACTACGCTGAATCACAGCAAATGATCGTGCCGCTGACGCAGCATCTGTTCAAACTGGTGGCCCGTGATGCCCCCGCATTAAAAAAAGTGTTACCGCAAGGCGCAAAGCTCGGGCTCAACATCGCCCCAACGCACCTGCATGGTGAAAGCTTTAAAGACGATATTCAACACCTGAACGCTTCCCTGCCGCCACACCATTTCCAGGTTGTACTCGAAATCACCGAACGCGATATGCTCAATCAGCATGAAGCCTCAAAGTTATTTGAATGGCTACACGCTGCCGGATTCGAAATTGCCATTGATGATTTCGGTACCGGCCATAGCGCACTCATTTATCTGGAACGCTTTACCGTTGACTATCTGAAAATCGACCGAGGATTTATCAACGCCATTGGGACAGAAACGCTAACGTCTCCGGTACTGGATGCGGTGTTGACACTGTCTAAGCGTCTTAATATGCTGACGGTTGCTGAAGGGGTAGAAACGCCTGAGCAAGCCCGATGGCTACGCGATCGCGGGGTTCATTTCTTCCAGGGATACTGGATCAGCCGCCCATTAATGCTTGATGATTTTGTACGTTGGATGGCGCAATCCGATAAGCCAACGTGGTGATCGCACCTGGCGATTCATATATTTTCACTCGCCACCCCAACCGCTATTTCTCAGGCAAGAAGCCTGTCGGGTTGTGGCAGGACAAGGAAACCTCTGTGATATGATTCCTCGTGTACTGCTTCTGTTTATCGCCCTTATCGGGTTTAACGTTCATGCCCAATCCATCAAAGAAAGCTACGCCTTTGCCGTGTTGGGCGAACCCAAGTACGCGTTTAACTTTAATCATTTTGATTACGTAAACCCTGCGGCCCCCAAAGGCGGGCAGCTCACCCTCTCCGCCCTGGGTACCTTCGACAACTTCAACCGCTACTCGATGCGCGGCAACCCTGGCTCACGCACTGAAACGCTCTACGATACGCTGTTTACCACCTCGGATGACGAACCCGGCAGCTACTACCCGCTCATCGCTGACAGAGCGCGTTACGCCGATGATTATTCGTGGGTAGAAATCGCGATTAATCCGCGGGCCCGTTTTCATGATGGTTCACCCATTACCGCACGCGATGTTGAATTCACCTTCCATAAATTTATGACCGAAGGCGTACCGCAGTTTCGTTTGGTCTACAAAGGAACGACGGTAAAGGCAATTGCCCCGTTAACAGTGCGAATTGAACTCGCCAAACCGGGTAAAGAGGACATGCTCAGCCTGTTTTCATTACCGGTGATGCCAGAGAAGTACTGGAAAGATCATAAGCTCAGCGATCCCTTATCATCACCACCGCTCGCCAGCGGCCCTTATCGCATTACCAAATGGAAGATGGGCCAGTATATTGTCTATTCGCGCGTCAAAGATTATTGGGCTGCTGACTTGCCCGTCAATCGCGGACGCTGGAACTTTGATACCCTCCGCTACGATTACTACTTAGATGATAACGTCGCTTTTGAAGCATTTAAGGCTGGAGCGTTCGACCTGCGACTGGAAAACGATGCCAAAAATTGGGCAACCCGTTATACCGGCAAGAATTTCGCCAATCATTACATTGTCAAAGACGAACAAAAGAATGAGTCCGCGCAGGACACACGATGGTTAGCCTTTAATATTCAACGTCCAATGTTTAGTGACCGACGTGTACGGGAAGCGATTACGCTGGCCTTTGATTTCGAATGGATGAATAAGGCCCTGTTTTATAATGCCTGGAGTCGGACAAACAGCTATTTCCAGAACACCGAGTATGCAGCCAGAGGTTATCCCGATGCGGATGAACTGGTGATCCTCGCGCCATTGAAAAAAGAGCTGCCACCGGAAGTCTTCAGTCAAATCTATCAACCACCGATGTCGAAAGGCGATGGCTACGATCGTGAAAACCTGTTGAAAGCCGATACGTTACTCCAACAGGCGGGATGGATACTGAAAGGGCAACAACGGATAAATAGCACCAGCGGTAAACCGCTGACCTTCGAGTTATTACTCCCGGCAGGTAGCAACAGCCAGTGGGTGCTGCCGTTCCAGCACAACCTGCAACGCTTAGGCATTACGATGAATATCCGCCAGGTCGATAACTCGCAAATCACTAACCGTTTGCGCAGTCGCGACTATGACATGATGCCCAGGCTCTATCGCGCAATGCCGTGGCCAAGTTCAGACCTGCAAATTCTCTGGGCCTCTGAATATATAGACTCCAGCTATAACGCGCCCGGAGTGCAAAGCCCGGTCATTGATAAACTGATTAGCCAGATCATTGCCGCACAAGGGAATAAAGCCAAACTGATCCCGTTGGGGCGGGCACTGGACCGGGTATTAACCTGGAACTACTACATGTTGCCGATGTGGTACATGGCTGAAGATCGTATCGCCTGGTGGGATAAGTTTTCGCATCCGGCGATCCGCCCGATTTATACCATTGGCATCGACAACTGGTGGTATGACGTCAACAAAGCGGCGAAGCTTCCCGCAGCCAGACGACAGGGAGAGTAAATGGGCGCTTATTTGATTCGACGTCTGCTGCTGGTGATCCCAACGCTTTGGGCCATCATTACTATCAACTTTTTTATCGTACAGATAGCACCTGGCGGTCCTGTTGAACAGGCCGTCGCCGCCATTGAGTTCGGACAAAGCGGCGCGTTGCCCGGTGCGGGCAGCGAAGGTGTTCGCGCCAGCCACGCGCAAACCGGCGTAGGGAATATCAGCGACAGTAACTACCGTGGCGGTCGGGGTCTGGATCCGGAAGTCATCGCGGAAATTACCCGTCGCTACGGATTCGATAAACCCATTCATGAACGCTATTTCAAGATGCTCTGGGACTATATCCGTTTTGATTTTGGCGATAGTCTGTTTCGCAGTTCCTCTGTTCTTACGCTAATCAAAGACAGCCTCCCGGTGTCCGTTACCCTGGGGCTGTGGAGTACGCTCATCATCTATCTGGTGTCGATACCGCTTGGGATCCGCAAAGCGGTTCACAACGGCAGTCGTTTTGACGTCTGGAGCAGCGCATTTATTATTATTGGCTATGCCATTCCGGCCTTTCTGTTTGCCATTTTGCTGATCGTTTTTTTTGCCGGGGGCAGCTATTACGACCTGTTCCCGCTACGTGGGCTCGTGTCCGCTAACTTTGATGCCCTGCCCTGGTATCAAAAAATTACCGATTATCTGTGGCACATTACCCTGCCAGTGCTGGCAACCGTGGTAGGTGGGTTCGCCGCGCTGACCATGCTGACCAAAAACTCATTTCTGGATGAGGTTCGTAAGCAGTATGTCGTTACTGCGCGCGCCAAAGGCGTTAGTGAGAAAAATATTCTATGGAAGCATGTGTTCCGCAATGCCATGTTGCTGGTAATCGCAGGATTTCCCGCCACATTTATCAGTATGTTTTTCACCGGCTCACTGCTGATTGAAGTGATGTTTTCGCTTAATGGTCTGGGATTACTGGGGTATGAATCTACCGTATCGCGCGACTACCCGGTGATGTTCGGCACACTCTACATCTTCACCCTGATTGGCCTGTTGCTCAATATCCTCAGTGATATCAGCTATACGTTGGTCGATCCTCGTATTGATTTTGAGGGACGCTAATGTCGCGATTAAGCCCCGTCAATCAGGCCCGCTGGGCGCGTTTTCGTCATAACCGCCGCGGCTACTGGTCATTATGGATTTTTTTGGTGTTGTTTGGCCTGAGCATGTGTTCCGAGCTGATCGCTAATGATAAGCCGCTGTTGGTACGCTATGACGGCAGCTGGTATTTCCCTCTGGTTAAAAACTACAGTGAGAGCGATTTCGGCGGCCCGTTAGCAACAAAGGCTGATTATCAGGATCCGTGGCTGCAACACCGTCTGGAGAGACAGGGTTGGATACTATGGGCCCCCATCCGGTTCGGTGCTACCAGCATTAACTTTGCCACCGATAAGCCCTTCCCCTCTCCACCCTCTGCGCAAAACTGGCTGGGTACTGACGCAAATGGTGGTGACGTGCTGGCGCGTATCCTTTACGGCACCCGCATCTCAATTCTGTTTGGCTTGATGCTGACCCTGTGTTCCAGCGTCATGGGGGTGATGGCTGGCGCGCTACAGGGCTATTATGGCGGTAAGGTAGACCTGTGGGGACAACGGTTCATCGAAGTGTGGTCCGGTATGCCAACGCTGTTTCTGATTATTTTGCTATCCAGCGTCGTTCAGCCTAACTTCTGGTGGCTATTAGCGATCACCGTGCTGTTTGGCTGGATGAGCCTGGTGGGCGTGGTACGCGCGGAATTTCTGCGCACCCGAAACTTTGATTATATTCGTGCCGCTCAGGCGCTCGGGGTTAGCGATAGCAGTATTATTTTGCGTCATATGCTACCCAATGCGATGGTTGCCGCCCTGACCTTTTTACCGTTTATTTTATGTGCCTCAATCACCACACTCACCTCGCTGGATTTTCTCGGGTTCGGATTACCGCTTGGCTCGCCATCACTGGGAGAATTGCTGTTGCAGGGTAAAAACAACCTGCAGGCGCCGTGGCTTGGCATCACCGCGTTCATCTCCGTTGCCCTCTTATTATCGCTACTGATTTTTATTGGTGAAGCGGTACGCGACGCATTTGATCCCAATAAGGCGATTTAAGATGACACAACCTCTGTTAGCTATTGACAATTTATCGGTAGGTTTTCGCCAACAGAACACCGTGCGCACCGTGGTCAACAGTCTGTCACTGCGCGTTGATGCCGGACAAACGCTGGCGCTGGTGGGCGAGTCCGGCTCAGGTAAAAGCGTCACCGCGCTTTCGGTGTTGCGTCTGTTGCCCACGCCGCCTGCGGTGTACCTCTCCGGTGATATCCGCTTTCACGGCGCATCACTACTTCACGCTAACGAGCAGACGCTTCGCGGTGTGCGGGGAAATAAAATCGCCATGATTTTCCAGGAACCAATGGTGTCGCTAAATCCACTCCACAACCTGGAAAAGCAGCTTTATGAAGTGCTGTCGCTGCATCGGGGAATGCGTCGGGAAGCCGCACGGGCAGAAATTCTGACCTGTCTGGATCGTGTAGGCATTCGCCATGCAGCGAAACGCCTTACAGATTATCCGCACCAGCTTTCCGGCGGTGAGCGCCAGCGCGTAATGATTGCTATGGCGCTGTTAACCCGCCCGGAGCTGCTAATTGCTGATGAACCAACCACCGCGCTGGATGTCTCTGTGCAGGCGCAAATTTTGCAACTGCTGCGGGAGTTGCAGCGTGAGCTGAACATGGGATTGCTGTTCATCACTCATAATCTCAGCATCGTGAGAAAGCTAGCCGATTCCATTGCCGTCATGCAGAACGGTCAATGCGTTGAACAAAACCGTGCCGAGCCACTGCTTGCCGCGCCAACCCATTCCTACACACAGAAACTGTTAAATAGCGAACCCTCCGGCGATCCAGTCCCTTTAGCCGCCGGACAACCGCCATTGCTGGAAGTGAATGGGCTCAGGGTCGCCTTTCCCGTACGCAAGGGTATCCTCAAGCGCGTGGTGGATCATAACGTCGTGGTTAACAACGTCAGTTTTACCCTCAGACCCGGTGAAACACTGGGACTGGTGGGTGAATCAGGCTCCGGGAAAAGTACCACCGGTCTGGCGCTACTGCGATTAATCACATCGCAAGGCAGTATTGTGTTCGATGGTCTGGCGCTGCATACCTTAAATCGCCGCCAACTGTTGCCAGTACGTCACCGCATTCAGGTGGTCTTTCAGGACCCCAACTCTTCACTGAATCCGCGTTTGAGCGTATTACAAATTATTGAAGAGGGATTGCGCGTTCACCAGCCAACACTTTCCGCTGAACAGCGTGAAGCGCAGGTAAAAGCAGTGATGGCTGAAGTCGGACTCGATAGCGAAACCCGCCATCGTTATCCTGCAGAGTTTTCTGGCGGTCAACGCCAGCGCATAGCCATTGCCAGGGCATTGATTCTCAAACCCTCGCTGATCATTCTGGATGAGCCAACATCCTCGCTCGACAGAACCGTACAGGCGCAAATCCTCACGCTGTTAAAGTCCTTACAGGAAAAGCATCGTCTGGCTTATATTTTTATCAGCCATGATTTGCATGTTGTACGTGCGTTATGCCATCAGGTAATTGTGTTGCGGCAGGGAGAAGTCGTGGAACAGGGGCAATGCGAGCACGTATTTAACGCGCCACAACAAGCCTATACGCGTCAGCTGCTCGCGCTAAGCTGACGCTCAAAACGGATTGTTGTTTGAAAACGGTTCTGCGATGGCCACGCCGAAATTTTTCAGTCTGCAGGTCGCGGCAAACTCATCCTGGCGATTAACAAACAGGCACGGTTCCCCTTCACATTCCAGCACGGAACAAGGTACCTCAATGTCGCTGAGAGCCTGGCTAAGTTTATGCATGACTGACCATGCGCTGTCACCATCAGGACTAAGCAATTTGAGGGCCACCAGGCTGTTCTCATTGCTCTGACCGTTGTGCGGAATCGGTTCAACCTTTGAACCTGCGAAACCCACCGACCAACGATAGCACTGCGGCAGACGATGAACGATTGAGAGTTGTAATGTCATCACTTTCTTTCCCTGGAAGTACAATCACTTCACAATTATTTTACATCAATATTAACACATCATTGACAATACGTCTTTAGACAGTTGGTAAACGTTTACACCCAGTCTTTATGCCGCTTTCCGAACCCACTATTTAAATTTATTCAACGGTTCAGGCATGTTTCCGCGCTATATGTACTCGTTTCTGCGATCTAACTCAACCTTTTTAACTACAATGATGTGACTTTTTACATAAATTGATTTTACATAAAATAAACATAAGCGGGGAAAATGATAGATTTGCGGTTGATGTACATCAACTCTGGAGGCCTTATGACCCCCAGGTTGTGTAATAGATCACCGTTTTTTGGCGCGACTGGCGTAGAGATAGAAGAGAATTGAGCTGGTGGCGCAAAACGCTATCGACCATATCATTGGCCAGGCCGAGTTAAAGGTTGCCAGAGATAACAGCGCGCCAACAATCGCGCCGATGCCAAAACGAAACGTCCCCGCCAACGATGAGGCCGTCCCGGCCATGTGTGGAAACTCATCCAGAATGACCGCCATCGCATTTGATGACACCATCGACACACAACCTACAAACGCCGCAACACCGACAACCAGTGCCCAGAATCCAACGCCGAACAGCGCGCTGAATACCATCCAGCCCGCCATCACAAACTGGATCCACAGCCCGGTACGGAACATATTTAGTGCACCAACCCGCCGAACAAAGCGGCTGTTGATGATGGTCATCACGAACAGGAACACAATATTCAGCGCGAAGTAATAGCCGAAATTCTGCGGTGAAACGTGGTTGATCTCAATGTAGACAAAAGGTCCGGCGCTCAGGAAAGAAAACATCCCGGCAAAGCTAAACCCACTGGCCAGCATGTAACTCAGGACGCGCTTGTGGCGAAACAGCGAGGCAAAGTTGCCCAGAGTCGTGCGCAAGCGAAACGGCTGGCGACGCTCTACGGGCAAGGTCTCTTTGATCAGCGTAAAGATCATCACCGAGGCCAGAATCGCCGCCACAGCGAGGATCCAGAAGATATAGTGCCAACTCAGCCATACCAGCACCCAACCGCCCACAATAGGTGCCATCAGTGGCGCAATCGTCGTCACCAGCATGACAAATGACATCATGCGCGAGAATTCTTCTTTCGGATAGATGTCGCGCATCAGGGCATTGATGACCACGCTTGCCGCCGCAGCTGCCAGACCATGGAAGAAACGCATAGTGATCAACTGATCGATAGTTTGCGCCAACGCACAGGCGACCGCTGCTGCCGCAAACACCAGAGTCCCGCCCAGTATCACCGGTTTACGCCCGATGCTGTCGGCCATCGGACCATAGATCAACTGCCCAACCGCGAACCCCAGAATATAGGTACTGAGGGTCATTTGCGCGCTGCCTGCCGGCACGCCAAATTGAGCAGAGATCACCGGCAGTGCCGGAAGATACATATCGATCGACAACGGCATCAACATGGCCAATAAGCCAAGGATAAAAACAATGGCAATTGAAGAGTTCTGCCGGGTGGTCACATTTAGCTCCTGAAATTAACGCGGGGTTAAGTTAACGCTGGCGATTTCTTCTTCGGTCAATGGACGGTATTCTCCGGGCGCCAGATCCTCATCAAGCTTGATGGCACCGATGCGTTCACGATGCAGTTCCACAACGTGGTTTCCCACGGCGGCAAACATACGTTTAACCTGATGATAGCGCCCTTCACTGATGGTCAAACGTACCTGAGTCGGCGTAATCACTTCCAGCACGGCGGGTTTGGTCAGGTCTTTCTCATTGTGCAACTGTACGCCACGGGCAAACAGTTCGGCGGTATCATCTGCCACTGGCGACTCCAGTGTCACCAGATAGGTTTTCTCACAATGGTGGCGAGGCGAAGTGATGCGATGAGACCACTGTCCGTCGTCGGTCATTAACACCAGTCCGGTGGTATCGATATCCAGACGCCCTGCCGCATGTAGTTTGTGCGCGACAGGTTCATCAAGGAAATAGAGCACAGTCGGGTGATCCGGGTCATCCGTTGAGCAAACATAACCCTGGGGCTTATTCAGCATAAAATAGCGCGGGCCATTTTGTTGAACCAGGGAATTACCGTCATATTCTACGTCGTGCTCTGGCAGTAGCTTAAAAGCGCTATTTCTGACGATTTCGCCGTCGACGGTAACACGGTTACCACGGATCTCACGCCCGGCAATAGCGCGGCTGACGCCGAGTTGCTGAGCGATAAATTTATCAAGTCGCATGAGTGTGATTTTGCCTGTAACAATACGGAAATCGGGCGTTATGCCCGAAAAGTGGAGCCGTTTTCCGCTCAGTATAACGAGCTAACAACTTCCCTCAAGGGAAAAAGATTCGTGGCATACTATACGCGAGACTGTTACATATTGTGAGCCCATGATTTTTACTCTTCGTCCTTACCAAAAAGAAGCCGTGGATGCCACGCTCAACCATTTTCGCCATCACCGTACTCCGGCAGTTATCGTCCTCCCCACAGGCGCAGGCAAAAGCCTGGTGATTGCCGAGCTGGCCCGCGTGGCGCGCGGTCGCGTACTGGTACTGGCGCACGTCAAAGAGCTGGTCGCGCAAAACCACGCGAAATATTGCGCGCTGG
This sequence comes from Citrobacter sp. wls827, assembly GCF_005280875.1. Taxonomy (NCBI): domain Bacteria; kingdom Pseudomonadati; phylum Pseudomonadota; class Gammaproteobacteria; order Enterobacterales; family Enterobacteriaceae; genus Citrobacter; species Citrobacter sp. wls827. The sequence continues at coordinate 392,728 of NZ_SZWR01000010.1, read as the reverse complement.
GGCTGGAAGCCGATATTTTTGCCGCAGGTCTGAAGCGTAAAGAGAGTCACGGGAAAGTGGTATTTGGCAGCGTACAGTCGGTGGCGCGCAATCTGGACGCCTTTCAGGGAGAATTCTCCCTGCTCATCGTCGATGAATGCCATCGCATTGGTGATGATGAAGAGAGCCAGTATCAACAAATCCTGACACACCTGACCAACGTAAACCCTCACTTACGCCTGCTCGGGCTTACCGCCACGCCTTTTCGTTTGGGCAAAGGCTGGATTTATCATTTTCATTATCACGGAATGGTGCGCGGCGATGAAAAAGCACTGTTTCGCGATTGCATTTATGAATTACCGCTGCGCTACATGATTAAACATGGCTACCTGACGCCGCCAGAACGCCTCGACATGCCGGTCGTACAATATGATTTCAGCCGCCTGCAGGCGCAAAGTAACGGCCTGTTTAGCGAAGCGGACCTGAATCAGGAACTGAAAAAGCAGCAGCGAATAACGCCGCATATCATCAGCCAGATTGTCGAGTTTGCTCAGACACGCAAAGGGGTAATGATTTTCGCCGCTACCGTTGAGCACGCCAAAGAGATAGTCGGCCTGCTGCCTGCTGATGATGCGGCGCTTATCACCGGGGACACGCCTGGCGCTGAACGCGACGTGTTGATTGAAGAGTTCAAAGCCCAACGTTTTCGCTATCTGGTGAATGTGTCGGTCCTGACCACTGGCTTCGATGCCCCGCACGTCGACCTTATCGCCATTCTGCGCCCGACCGAGTCAGTTAGCCTTTACCAACAAATCGTTGGACGAGGGTTGCGCCTGGCGCCGGGGAAAACGGACTGTCTGATCCTTGATTACGCCGGGAATCCACACGACCTGTACGCCCCGGAAGTGGGTGCGCCCAAAGGGAAAAGTGACAACGTTCCGGTACAGGTGTTCTGTCCTGCCTGCGGCTTTGCCAACACCTTCTGGGGAAAAACAACGGCCGACGGCACGCTGATTGAGCACTTTGGCCGCCGCTGTCAGGGATGGTTTGAAGATGATGACGGCCATCGCGAACAGTGCGATTTTCGTTTCCGTTTTAAAAACTGCCCGCAGTGCAACGCGGAAAATGACATCGCCGCCCGCCGTTGTCGGGAGTGCGACACGGTACTGGTTGACCCGGATGACATGCTGAAAGCCGCGCTCAGGCTTAAAGATGCGCTGGTTTTGCGCTGCAGCGGGATGGCGCTACAAAATGGGCAGGATGAAAAAGGCGAATGGCTGAAAATTACCTATTACGATGAAGATGGCGCCGACGTCAGCGAACGCTTTCGCCTGCATACTCCCGCGCAGCGTACAGCCTTCGAGCAACTGTTTATTCGCCCGCACACCCGAACGCCCGGCATTCCCTTACGCTGGATAACCGCCGCCGATATCCTCGCCCAGCAGGCGCTGTTACGTCATCCTGATTTCGTGGTCGCGCGCATGAAAGGTCAGTACTGGCAGGTCCGTGAAAAGGTCTTCGATTATGAAGGACGCTTTCGTCGGGCACATGAATTACGCGGTTAATCGTACTTTTGATTGATGTACCAGCCGTTTGAGTATAGAATCTCGCCCGCTTTTGCATACGCAAAGCAGATCACTTACCTGTTGCTGGGTCGCCTGTAGCAGGAATTATTAAAGAGAGATTTAAATGTTTACTATCAACGCTGAAGTACGTAAAGAGCAGGGTAAGGGTGCGAGCCGCCGCCTGCGTGCCGCTAACAAGTTCCCGGCAATCATCTACGGTGGCGCAGAAGCCCCGATTGCTATCGAACTGGATCACGATGCAGTTATGAACATGCAAGCTAAAGCTGAATTCTACAGCGAAGTTCTGACCATCGTTGTTGACGGTAAAGAAGTTAAAGTTAAAGCTCAGGCTGTACAGCGTCACCCGTTCAAGCCGAAGCTGTCTCACATCGACTTCGTT
>NZ_SZWR01000010.1:378526-390707 GCF_005280875.1 Citrobacter sp. wls827 | reverse complement strand
CAAGGCGGGGTTTTTTTATGGGATTTTGTAATCGATACTGATGGTACTCGTCGACCGGATAAGGCGTTTACGCTCTCATCCGGCAAACGGTTTTATTTCCCGCCCGACGTGCGACGCTGCAGCTGGTCGCGCAGGTTCGGCGGCGTACCTTTGATGGTCAAAGTATCTGTAGCCGGATCCCAGAAAATACGTTCACCCAGTAACATGGCGTCGAAGTTGATGGTTAACCCACCGCCGCTTCCGGCAAATTTGGTTAACTGACGCAGCGTACTGCGATCCGCCGGAAAGCTCTCTTCCAGCTCGTAGCCTTTATCTGCGGTAAATTCGCTGAAGCTGACTTCACTGACGCCGGAAAGCTCTTTGGACAGCGACTCCAGCTCGATCTCTTCACCGGCTTGTAGCTGTTCGTTGCAGTAGCTGTACACCTGCTGACGCACGTTCTGGCGTTCAGCTTTATCGAGCTGCGCCTCGGCAGTAAAGTCATCGACCGCCTGCAGCAGGCCACGGTTTTGCGCTTTGGCATTCAGACCTTCGCTGGCACCGAGGAAATCCATAAAGAAATCGGCGACTTTGCGCCCTACCCGCCCTTTCAGGAACGTCAGATAGCGCGTGGACTCCGGATTGGTTTCCCACTCGGTTAAATCAATACGCGCCACGATATCCGCATGATTGATGTCCAGATAGTGCGTCGGATTGATATCCAGATTTTCATTGACGCGCATGCTACTTAAATTGTTCAGCACGGCGACCAACAGATACTCTACCGCCAGATAACGGTAATGGCAGAACAGGACAATACCGCCGTCGGCAAAAGGATATTTCGCCAGCTCGTCCCGCAAGCGTCCGGTCGCGGCACGACTAAATGCCAGAAAATCCTCTTCACCCTGACGCTGTAAACGCAGCGTTTGCGCCAGTTCACTCTCTTCGCTAAACAGGCCATAGGCTTTATTCTTGGCGCTATACACCCGGTGCAGCTCAGCCATCATCTCGACAACCGTCGCTGTCGGTTCCAGTAATGAATCGCGCAAGACCAGCTCAAGGTTCTGCTCGTCACGTTTGATAAGCTGGTGCAGGGCAATCTGGTTGATATCCAGACTCATGATAAACTCTCCTTTTAGACCGGGCGGTATTCAACCACCTGCCGGGCAGTGACGCAATAGAAGATAAAAAAGCAGAAAAAAAACTGTCTGTACGGTAATATGTTGCCCTTTCATGAACAGACTGATTTCGATTTATGCCACAAATTTCCCGCTATAGTGACGAACACGTTGAACAACTGCTGAATGAGATGCTCAACGTACTGGAAAAACATAAGGCGCCAACCGATCTTTCCCTGATGGTATTGGGAAATATGGTGACTAACCTTATCAATACAAGCATCGCACCGGCCCAGCGCCAGGCGATTGCCAACTCTTTTGCCCGCGCATTGCAGTCTTCGGTAAACGACGACCAAGCGCATTAAGAGCCTGCTCCGGGGAAACGAACAACAGTTTATGGTAACTCATCGTCAGCGCTACCGTGAGAAAGTCTCCCAGATGGTTAGCTGGGGGCACTGGTTTGCCTTGTTCAACATTCTGTTGGCCATGGTACTCGGTAGCCGTTACCTGTTTGTCGCCGACTGGCCGACAACGCTTGCAGGGCGTGTTTATTCCTATGTAAGCCTGGTCGGACATTTTAGTTTTCTGGTGTTTGCCACCTATCTGCTAATCCTGTTTCCTCTGACGTTTATCGTCATGTCCCAGAGGCTGATGCGATTCTTATCAGCCATTCTGGCGACAGCAGGTATGACGCTGTTGCTCATCGACAGCGAAGTGTTCACCCGCTTCCACCTGCATCTCAACCCCATCGTCTGGGAGCTGGTCATTAACCCTGACCAGAATGAAGCGGCGCGTGACTGGCAACTGATGTTTATCAGTGTGCCAATCATTCTGCTAATCGAAATGCTGTTTGCGACCTGGAGCTGGCAGAAACTGCGCAGCCTGACGCGTCGCCGCCATTTTGCCAAACCGTTAGCCGCATTCTTCTTCATTTGCTTTATCGCCTCGCACGTGGTGTACATCTGGGCTGATGCCAACTTCTATCGCCCGATTACCATGCAGCGCGCAAACCTGCCGCTCTCTTACCCGATGACGGCGCGTAAGTTTCTGGAAAAACATGGTCTGTTGGATGCGCAAGAGTATCAACGCCGCCTGATTGAACAGGGTAATCCGGAAGCGGTCTCCGTCCAGTATCCGCTCAGTGAGCTGCGTTACCGTGATATGGGAACGGGTCAGAATGTCCTGCTGATCACCGTTGACGGTCTGAACTACTCGCGCTTTGAACAGCAAATGCCTGCTCTGGCAGAATTTGCCGGGCAGAATATCTCCTTTACGCGCCACATGAGTTCGGGAAATACTGCCGACAACGGGATTTTTGGCCTGTTTTATGGCGTTTCACCAAGCTACATGGACGGCATTTTGTCGACCCGAACGCCTGCCGCGCTAATCTCTGCGCTGAATCAACAAGGCTATCAGTTGGGATTGTTCTCCTCTGATGGCTTCACTAGCCCACTGTATCGCCAGGCATTGCTGTCAGACTTTTCGATGCCAAACGTGCAAACGCAATCTGATCAACAAACTGCAAGCCAGTGGATTAACTGGCTGGGCCGCTATGCGCAAGATGATAACCGTTGGTTCTCATGGGTTTCCTTTAACGGAACGAACCTTGATGACAGCAACCAGAAGAATTTTGCCAAACGCTACGCCAGCGCGGCGCAAGATGTGGATGCCAACATCAACCGTATACTCAGCGCCCTGCGTGACTCCGGCAAACTGAACAACACGGTGGTCATTATTACCGCGGGCCGGGGCGTGCCGTTGACGCAGGAAGAGAATAACTTTGCCTGGTCGCGTGGCCATCTACAGGTGCCTCTGGTTATTCACTGGCCGGGAACACCTGCGCAGCGTATTAATAGCCTGACCGATCATACTGACCTGATGACAACACTGATGCAGCGCCTGCTCCACGTCAGTACCCCAGCAAGCGAGTACTCACAGGGTCAGGATTTGTTTAATGCAACACGCCGCCATTACTGGGTCACGGCAGCTGACAGCAGCACCATGGCCATTACCACACCAGAGATGACGCTGGTGCTTAATAACAACGGTAATTACCAGACCTATAATTTACGCGGCGAGAAAATTAAAGATCAGAAACCGCAGCTAAGTTTGCTGCTGCAAGTGCTGACGGATGAGAAACGATTTATCGCTAACTGATTAATTATAAATCAGTTAGCAGTCCATCCTCTTGCATTCGTGGTGGAAAGCAGTAGTATTAGCAGCCATAAGTGTCGGCACGTAGCGCAGCCTGGTAGCGCACCGTCATGGGGTGTCGGGGGTCGGAGGTTCAAATCCTCTCGTGCCGACCAAAATTCCCCAAAAAAACCAACCTTCTACGGTTGGTTTTTTTATGCCTGTTTTCTGTATGGGGAAGCAATGGGGAATTATCGGGGAAAAACCCCGGCGCATATGTGAAGGATCTTTGGTGAATTTAGGAACCAGTGCATCGCTACGTTTATCGGCATTCTCCAGCTTGATAAGTCATTAGCAGTTGCTAATGACTTATCACCGTTCTTAATTTTCTCAACGGCCTTATCAAGTTTGTCTGAAGATGTTGCACAAAGGAAATTATTCTCAACAACAACTACTTACGATTATATTTTAGTACTTGTAAATAGAGCAGTAGCCAAACTCCTGCCCCTCCCCACACACCAACAATTGCACCAATTTTTCCAGCTAAGATATATTCCGAAAAGGGAACATCTCCTTTACTGATCAGCCAGGTACTAGCAACCATTCCAATAGAGAACGTAACTGCCAGTATAAACACCAACTTAATAAGTTCTAATAGAGGATGTTTCATTTACTATCTCCATTAGCTTCTTTTTGCGTCACATTGCCAGTCCATTCTGAGATTACAGAACCACCAAAACCACCCAGTATACCAGGGTATGGGCTCATTTGACCGCCCTGATATATACCGTATCCGATAGATTTTTCCGAATATTTCAGTGAATACTTACTGGCATCCATTCCTAGCTGATTTTTTATATACTGTGATTCAAACTTATTAGTAATTGAAGCACCAATATTATAGCCAAAACCTGTACCGGCCATACTGCCCACTACTGATGCGGTACTGTCCTGGCCTTCAATCTGACTGCTCATGTAAGCGCTACCGGCCCCTAACAACTGGTTAGCGTAATATCCTTTCCTGGCTGTACCTACACCAGTTAAGCCTGACATCATGAAACTGAGGTAATCGAACTTCTCACCGGTATTGCCGGTTGCAACCTGGACAGCCCCATTTGCTCCGTAACTCAGCCCGGCACTAACAAATTTTTCCGTCAGCGTGGCTGATGACGTTAACAACGAACCCGCTCCGGCAACCGTACCCCAATAATTTTCTGGCTCACCGAAGAAAGCCAGAGCTCTATCACCCTGTGACGTATTGCTATTCAGATAGTTTAAGTCGTAGCGGTTACCTTCAATGACGTAGTCCTTCACATCCGGGTTTTCCAGCGAACCATACAGCCAGCCAGGCCGACCTGCCGCGCTAAGTCCGCCCTCAATATTCCATTTATCTTCCCCGGACAGCGCCGTCAGAGGGTCGGCAGCCAAATCAATATGCAATTTCAGCCGGTTATCAGCACTAATTACAGCATACTTGTTCTGAATATCTCCGCATTCACGACCGGCTTTACGACAGGCAGTCATTTCTCTGTCAAAAGCATGAGCCTCGTCGTAGCTCAGATAGTTATTCTCAACAACAACTCTCTCTGACGCGCATTGTGGTGACGAAGACGATTTTTCCCTGTGCTTTCCGTCAGTTACAGTCATTTTTTCCTGCTGCACTTCCGGCGGGACAACTTTTTGCCCCGACGCGCCTTTTTCGCCCGAACACGCTACCGCCCTGGCGAAGCTCCCACCAAGTAAATAGTCTCCTGTCATTCAACATAATGCAGGGAGATTATACGCAGTTCAGAAGGACGAACCGCGCAGACGGTTAAGATATTAACCGCCTGCGCTTCCTTTTATTTTATAAAACAGTATGTTAATAGCGTTAATCGTTCATCAATGCAGAGTTCCAGAAAAGATCATCATGTACAGTAAATTGTATTTACTTCAACCTAACGCCAAGCCGTATTTTATCTGTTGGAAATAAAGGTTGCAGGATCACATTCTCGTTAAAAATAAACAGCTTTGGTGACAATGCTGTTACATCATAAATATTTTCAAAAACCAGTCTTAGATTTGTTTTGAAAATAGGTATATCTGCATTATCTGCAATAACATATACATCCTCATTTTTTAGAACTGCCTCATTCAGAAAGTCGTTAACAGTCTCAAAATCTTTAAAGTCAATTTCCGACCATAATATATTCCCGTTAGCAGATGGGTACTTATTAAAAATACCCATTACTCTTACTTGATCTTTTTCATCAAGCACATTGAAATCAGCGCTAAGTGCTTCTTTACACTCATCAAATAGAGTCATAAGCTTACCTGTTCAATTGCTTCAATATGGTCTCAAAGGACTTTTCATTACCATCAAATGGTATTACTTGTTTAACAGCCTTTCCGGGGCCTTTTCCTTGAGAATAATCCCATATATTTATATGAGTGCCTTTTTCAGGATCATAGTCTACTCGCCAGCCAACTTTACCATCGCTGGACTGACGACCAATAACTTTTCCATTTCCGGCGCTTACTTCTAACCGACCAATGACGGGCTTTGAATCAGCGCCTAAGTTACCAACAATATCTAAAGCTTTATTACGAGCACTTTCCCAGTTTTTCTCTGGTTTAAGCACTGTTTCGATTCGATTGTTGGGCTGATTATCAGATTTAGCTTTGCCAATTCCTGCGGCAGCACCCGCCGCATTTGCTATTGCCGCATGCCCAAAAATACTGGCAAGTTCAGTATCTGTCTCTTCCGAACCACCCAGCATTTGTGCACGATAAATCAGTGAGTTGATGGAACCATCGAAGTTTGACTGCGCACCACGAAGATTTATCCATTCCTGCTTCTCTGCCGGAGTCAGCGAGTCAATACCTTCATTGCGTGCTTTGGCTGCCAGTTCATCACTTCTGGCCCGTATGTCTGACTGCCATTGCTTCATTTCCTTCGCAACAGCCACGCACTCCCTGACAGTCGAACAGGAGTTTATCTGTTCCTGAACTTTGTCATACTCTTTGGCATATCGCTCACGCACACTGGCTTTACAGCTACTGTTGTTGCCACAGGCAACCAGTTCTTCGCTACGGCTTTTCTGTTGAGCAGCACTGAGCGAGTTATTCTCAACCGCATTTTTCCCGGCCTGCGCCCCGGCAGCCGCCGACGCCGTGCTATCGCCCGACAGACCACCGGCCATCCCTGCTGATATCGTTGCCAGCGTGCTGATGGTCTGCTTCTGATCCTCACTCAGTTGCGACAGGTCAGTCACATCAGGATACAGCATACCTGCAATCGCCCGGGCCGCAAGTTCACCCGTTGCCGCACCCGCTGCGCCCGCCGCCGCGCTGTTGCCCTGCATCGCCGCCACTGCGCCGCCCAGTATCGCGTGGGCAATAACATTTACCGCAGTATTGCCCTCTGTCGATTTAAGCAGATGCGCCAGCTCCGGTGCCGATGCCCCCGCCAGCGCGGCCCCCATATCACCGCCAGCCAGCCCCTGAAGCGCCGCCGTTGCCGCCTGAATCCCCCGCTGAATATCGCTGCCCGTGCCATACTTCGCCAGTTCTTCCTTATACTTCGGCGTATCTTTCAGCTTATCCGCAGGCAGATTCGGATTGTCCCTGCGCGCCTCTTTCAGCGCATTTATCTCTCCCTGTGTTCTTGCAATATCCGCTGCCTGACCGCCAATATCACTGATGAGACTTACCGTCTGCAGCCGCTTCTGCTCTTTCTCTTTGTCAAAAATCGGGCTGATGCTGTCGTTCGCATGTTCCGTATCACGGCTCAGACCGGATACATCCTGCTGCTGGTTCGCTGTATCACGAACCGTAATTGTTCCTTCCGCTACCGCCGCCTGCGTAGTTCCTTCCGCATGCCCGCTGTTGCCTCCGGCTGATATCATCCCGCCAGGCATATTGCCTTTGAACGCGTCACCGCCAAAAGAACCGCCGCCGCTCAGGCTGACACCTGAATGACTGACCTTAAAATCCGCTTCGTTATGAATGTCCCTGAACCCCAGCGTTCCGGTATCCAGGCTGTTTTTGTCCCCCGTTGCCGTCGAAGCGATTACCGCGCCATCCAGTTGCGTGTGACGTCCCACCGTCACATCAAACCCGCCATCGCCGGCAAAAAGCCCTGTCTGCTCCTGAACCGAGTCATAAGTGCTTTTCATCTTGTCCTGGCTGGCGCTGATATAGCCCGAACCGGTCATGCTACCGAAGGTAAAACTGCCGCCTGCCGCTACGCTGTTCTGCTTCGATTTGTAGTCGTTGCTGTCCTGCTGGCTGCTCATCCACAGGTCGCGACCAATATCCGCGACCACTTTATCGCCGCTGACCTGCGCGCCATTCAGAAGGGCATCGCGACCACTGGTCATCGATACAATGCCACCGCTGTCCAGCGTGGTCTCCGTCCACGCCGTGCCGTTACCCTTCTCATGTCCTTTTGCCGCATTCACGTTGGCGAAGACGCTGATACCATAGCCATTGGTTCCTCCGCCAATGCTGACCCCTACACCGCCGCCGCTGCTGCTATTTTTCCCGGTTGTCTGTTGAGTGTTTGCCGCACCGCTCAGTACGATATCATTCGCTGCTGCAAGCGTGGTGTCCCCACCCGCCTTTATCTGGCTGCCGCCGATCAGAATATCGCCGCTGTTCCCGCTCTGACCTTTACCCGTCGCCGTAATAGCCAGATTGTTGCCTGCATTCAGGGTGCTGCCTGCCACAGTATCACTCCGGGCATGCTGCTCAGACTTTGATTTCTGGGAAGTCAGAGAAATGCTGACGCCTATACCGTTATTCGGATCGCCGCCAGCCTGAGCAACTGCAACCCCCTGCGCAGCCTGCACGCCGGAAAGCGCCGCTTTCGTTGCCTTCAGAGCCGCAAGACGATCGTCACTCTCATCTTTCGCATCCTGCGCTGCTGAAACCGCGCTGTTCACCGCACTGCCCACAGCCCCTGACAACGCCACCGTCAGTCCGCTGGTTTTCTGCTCAAACTTCTCATCACGGGTGCGTTTGTCGTGTCCCGGTTCAATAAGTACACTATCGCCGCCAACAGCAATATCTTTCTGGGCGATGATATCCGCGCCGCCGATATGTGCCTGCTGGCCTGCGGTGATACTGACGTTGCCCCCCGTAGAACCGACCGTACTGAAGCTCTCGCTTTGGGTGGTGCCTTTTTCGCGCAGATCGTGCGTCGTTTTACTGCTACCGATGGTGAAGCCGATCCCGCCCGACCCCATCAGCCCGCTCTTTTTCGTCTCTTTAAAGCGCCATGAGGTATCCGTATTGGTGGCAGCAACGATATCCACATTGTTGCCAGCCCCCAGCGCCACATTGCCGTCACCGGCAACGGCTGAGCCCTGTACCAGAATGTTATTCCCGGCGGCGACAGTCACATTGTCCCCGCTCAGCAACGCGCCTTTTTCCCGCGTAGCACTGTCTTCTTCAATCGTATGGGTAGTCTTTTTACTGAGGAATCCTTTTTTGGTTTTCGTGGTTTCCTGGTAGTGATAATCGCTCTCTGTGGCGGTCGTGAGATTCACATCCCGGCCTGCCGTGACGCCGATATCGCCCTGCGCCGTAACATCCGCTGCCTGCGCACTCACATCGCGCCCGGCGATAATGACCGTGTCGCCACCGCTGGCAATTTCCGTCCCCTGCTGGCGTACGGCGTCATTGACCACGGTTTTCTTCTTCGCACGATAGCTGTTGCCGTCGGTTGTTGCTTCAGCCAGCAGGTTAACATCACGCCCGGCCAGCAGACCCACATCATTTTCCGCTGCCAGCCCGGCCGCGTGAGAATTAATATCCTGACCCGCTTTCAACACCAGATTGTCACCCGCTGAGACGGTGGTACGGGAAAGCCCGGTGCTGTGCGATTCACTGCCGCCGTTACGGCTATTCTGCTGAGTGGTGGCCGCATTCAGATTGAGATCGTTACCCGCTGTAAGCTGAGCATTCCCCCACGCGTTAACATTGCTGGCGGTGACGTTGAGGTTATTCCCGGCATTGATACCGAGGTTACCGCCCGCGCTGATGGTGCTCCCCTGCCAGTCCACGGACGAACGACCGGTCTCTGTAACCCTGCGTCCGGAATGGCTCCGGGCATCGTTAATCTGGTTGGCATTTACCGCAATATCTCCCCACGCAGCCATCAGCAATGAGCCACCCGCAGAGAGATTCGCGCCAGTAACGGTGATATCCTTGCCTGCCGAGAGCGACAATCCGTCCTGCGCGGTAATGGACGCCACAGAACCTAGCAACGTATCTTTAAAGCTCACATTGCGGTATTTGTCCCTGGCACTTACATCAATCTGCTCCGCCAGCGTCAGGTTATTGATGTTGCCGCCCAGGCTTTCCAGCGTCACCGTTTTTCCGCTAATGGCGGAGCTGACGTTGTTGATATCGCCAATCGCACTCAGCTCAAGGTTGCCCCCGGCCTGCATCAGACTATTGTTAAGGTTGCTGATGCTGTTCTGACTGTCGAGAGTGAGATCTTTTCTCGCCAGCAGCGTACTGCCAGCGTTGGTGATATTCCCGCTGGTAAGCTGAACATTATTCCCGGCAATGACGCTACCGTTGCTCACCGTGATATCTTTCGGCGAGAGATACAGCTTCGGTATCATTACCGTCTCACCGTTGACGGTCGCGGCTTCCCACCACAGCATGCTGTGCTCAAGGGACGCTATCTGATCGGCCGTCAGGGCCACCCCAAATTTCAGCCCCAGCGACTGCTGGGTACTGGCAGCGCTGTCCATCAGATAACGCATCTGCTCCAGGTCAGAACCTATACCGTTGATGTAACGACTTCCCGTCTTATTCAGCATGGCGTTACTGACATAGCGGGTATCGAACGCCGCATCACCGAGGAAACGGTAGTCATATTCCGGGTTCAGTTTGAGACGATCGAGCATATAGGCCGATCCCAGAAACTGGTTTTGATCGGTATACGCAACGTTAGTTTCACGCGGCGCTTCGCCCGGTTTGATACCCAACATGGCATTCAAATCACCAAACAGGCTGGGATCGAGTTGACCAAGGCCATTCAGTTTCGGGTTGACGTTGATCAGGTACGGGCTTTTCGGATCGTCGGAGACGACGAAATAACCGTTCTTTCCGGAAGGCAACGGATACGCACTGGTATCCACCGTTTTGCCCTGATTTTGCCCGGCGGTATTCACGCCCTTCTCGCCTGGGTTAATCAGGCCATTGAGTTGACCGAGGCTGGCATCACCTTTCTGCGTGGTAGAAACAGAACTGAGCGTGGCGTCTGATACGCCACCGCTTTCCAGCGCGCCGCCGCCGGTAATCTGCTGTAATGCATCCTGCAGTTGGTCGTTCCACTGTGGGGAGCTGACGCTCACCGTGTCATTGCCTGCCAGCGCCTGCTTTTGCACCCCATTACTGAGGGTTTGGTTGCTGAGAGTGTTGAGGGTTGGCACAGAAATAGTGGTGCCAACTCCACTGTTCGCTGTGATGCTGGTATTACTAATGTCATTAGTGAAAGTCGCTGTAATATTCCCACCCGCACTAATTACTGAGCGGTATGACTCACTATCAGCTGTAAACTCCTTTTTAATTTCCCCTAAAACATACGGAACCCCTATGTATTCGAAGCCATCTTTATTGGGTATAACCAGTCCTCCGTAAGTATCAGTGGACTGATACCATTTACCGTATCTGGGATAGCCCTTAAGTCTCTCAGGGGTTAAATTGCAATTATCAGAGAACCACTCACACCGGTATTCAGCCTCTTGATAAACGATTTCATGCCCGGCTTCGGCAGAAAGATTATTCAACGAATCTCCTCTCAGTAATGCCTCTCTGTCCGAAAGAATATGGCTTGCACGGTTATCCATTATTGTAGCGTTGATAACAATATCCCTACCTGAGGCAATACGTGCGGCATCCCCCGTAGCATTCGCTTCAACTATTGATTCACTTAATATAAAACGACGAAGATCATTCCCAACTAAAAGATACTTATATCTATCGTGGCAGATCTGACTATTTCCGGCGCAACGTTCTCCCCAAAAGCTCCAGATAATATTTTCAGGTGATTTCAGCCATTCCTGCAGACTAAGCTCAACATCCGGCTTTTTCTTACCATCACCAATCGTGATTGGAAATAAAAATGGTCCCGAAGGTAATGCATTAGAAAAATCCTGCTTTCTCTGACTGATAGTCAACCCATCCCGCTGGTTCAGCAGATGCCCGGTTTTGATGGTGATATCACCGTTCTGGGTTTCGATATTGCCGGAGGTGTTGACCACTTCGCTGTTGGCATTTCCCGCCGCATCTCGCTGCATCCACAGATTGTTGCCTGCGAGGATATCGCCGCGCTGGTTGGTAATGGTGTTGGCATAAAGCGCCAGATTATTTGCCGCGTACAACAGCGCCGTATTAACGATAGCGCCTGGTGCATTGAGCGTCAGAGAACCACGCGTGCCGGTGAAACCATCGACTGAAATATTACCGCGACTGGTCAGCGTAATATCCCCACCACCCTGTAACGTTCCGGCGGCATTGAGCGCCACGTTGCTGCCGCTGAGGTGGCTCGCTCCGTTGCCCGTTGTGATTTGCCCGTTATTGCTGAGCTGCCCGCCCGCCGTCAGGTTGAGAGACTGCCCCTGAAGCACGCTACGGTTGTCGATAGCACCCTCGCTGGTCATGGTCAGCGTTTTACCCGCGGCAAACGCGCTTTGCGCAGTAAAGCCATTCACCAGTTTCAGCGTCAGATTACCCAGCGCAACCACCTGCCCCAACGCATCCAGCCCGTGGCTTTCAACGGTCAGATCGCCACCGCTGAACAGTTTGCCTGCCGCATTCTGATTAACCTGACTGGCATTAACACTCAGTTGCGAGTTGCCCAACAGCGTACCGTTATTCGTCACCTGCGTGTATTTCACCGCCAGCTGACCGGCCTGCGTCGTTCCCTGGTTGGTAAAATTGTTACCTGTAAG
>NZ_SZWR01000010.1:373363-378456 GCF_005280875.1 Citrobacter sp. wls827 | reverse complement strand
CCCGCCATTGGCGGCCGTTGCCGCATTCAGAATGAGGTTTGTCGCCTGTAACCAGCCTGCGCCGGAATACTGCGGCGTGGTCAGCGTCATTCCCGCGCCGGAAAGCAGTTTGCCGTCATTGAGCGCGCGAGTTGTGGCGTTAAGATGGGTCTCTCCACCGCCCTGCATTAAACCGTAGTTGGACAGCACTGGAGTAGAAAGTGTCAGCCCCTGACGGCTGACAATCTCCCCGGAAGCCTGGTTTATCAAATCGCTGCTCAGCGACAGCGTTGCGCCATTATCCCCTTGTAGGCGTCCGCTGTTGGTCAATGTGCCGGACGTCATGCCCAGCGTCGCCCCCTGAATTTTGCCCTCGTTGGTGACTGACGCCGCATTCAGATCCAACGCGCCGCCGCTCAGCATACTGCCCGCTTTCTGCTGCCTGACCGCGCCGTTCATGGCAAGCGTGAGCGCATTTACGCCGCTAATTACCGCGCTGTTATCGAGGGTTGCCCCCTTCAGCGTAAGATTTTTCGCCGTCCATTGCCCGGCGTTAGTCAGAGAAAGCGCCTGTAGCGTTGCGTTACCCAGCGCGGTAATTTTGCTGCCCGCCGTGGAAGTCAGGTTATTCGCGAGCGTAAGCTGCAGAGCGTCGGCGCTGTGTATTGCCCCATTGTTTGTCAGCGTTTGCGCATTGAGCAGAATCGACTGCCCCTGCCATGTACCATTATTCGTCACATCGCCAGACGTGAGTTTTAGCGTTCCCTGCGTCAGTAGTGAACCACCTGCTGCGTTAATCAATTCCTGTTGCGGTGAAGCCATCGCCATGCGCGCCATCAGACGCTGACGCGCTTCCAGCGTCAGGCTTTGCAGGCCGGTCAGCGTGCCCTGATTGTGGATCCGGTTTTGCTGCAGGGTCAGGGTATTTCCCTGTACCGTGCCGCGGTTATCAAGCTGTGCGCCGTCGAGCGTTACGTCGCTTTCGCTGAGCAGCTTTCCGCTGTTATCAAGCTGCTGCGCGGTCAGTGACATTCCGCCATGACTCATCACGTCGCCTGACGTGGTAAGGCCGTTGTTTACAGTCGCCGTCAGATTACCCAGGCTTATCAGCGAGCCTTTGTGCAGCCAGTCATCAGCGGTCAGCGTAAGTTGCTGCCCCTGCAGCGTTCCCTGCGTCGTAATATTGCCGACATCGAAGGTCAACGCGCCACCGCTCAGCGTACGGGACGTTATACCCGTCGTGAGCACATCGCCAGACAGCGCAAGCCCGTTCGTCCCCTGCCACAGGCCAGTATTGTTTAGCGTCGAGGCTGCAAGTGTCAGCCAGTCACCGGCAATACGCCCGGCGCTGTTGATATCATCAGCCGCCAGCGTCAGTGCGCCGCCACTTTGAATGTATCCGGGGTTGATAAGTCGCCCGGATAGCTTGCCTTCCAGGCCATGTAAACCGTTAAGCACGCCGCTGTTATTCAGCGAGTCGGCAGTAAATGTCAGGACATCGCCCTGCAGTACACCGGTGTTTTCCATCGCACTGGTATGCACCAACAGCGCATTACCGGCCAGCCATTTACCTGTGGCATCCGTGGTGAAGGTATTCGCAGAAACCGAGGTACTGTCATTACCCTGAACCAGACCGCTGTTACGGATGGATTTTCCATCCAGAGTGACACTTTTCGCCGCCAGCATACCGCGGTTATCCAGAGAGGCGGTATTTATCGACGCCCCCTGTTTCGCCACCAGGTTACCCTGGTTTTCAACTGAGTTTGCCAGCGTCAGATCCAGGGAATCGGCCTGAATATCACCGGCGTTAATTAATGTGCTGCCGCGCAGCGTGAAGTCGGTATTCGTCAACAGCAGACCGTGGTTTTCCAGCGTGTCGAGGCCTAAATCCAGCCCCGCGCCGCTAACCAGTTGTCCCTGCTGACCATTAAACAGATTGCGGGTGGTGAGCTGTAGCACCGAATTACCCTGCACAGTGCCGTTATTCATAAGCTCCGGCGCGGAAATGCTAAGGGATTTTGCTGCAATCGTTTTGTCGTTAAACAACTGCGCTGCAGCCAGTTCGAACAGATTCAGACTGCGCAGCGCTCCCTGATTGTCCAGTCGCTCGCTGGCAGTGATCTTCAGGCTATTCTGAGCCTGAATACTGCCGCCGTTCCGCAGAATGTCCAGCGTAATCGCCGCAGTTCGGGCCTCCAGTTGGCCATCGTTGTCGATACGCTTTCCGCTAAGATGCAACGCTTCGCCGCCGGTCACCTGCCCGCCAGCAAGGTTAGTGAAGCGATTGCCATCCCAGCCGAGCATCTGATTCCCCTGCAGGATCCCGCTGTTACTGAGATCGCCGTGTAATGCCAGCACCTTCGCCGCCAGCAGTCCGCCGTTATTCACGCTGGCGGCATGCACGGTCATACCCTGTTGGCTGAGTACGTTGCCCTGATTCGTGAACACGTCGTGTACCGTTGCCGTTACCCCTGTTTCACCCAACGCATTACCGCTGTTTTGCCACGTATTTGCTTCCAGATTTAGCGTGCTGCCCTGCAGCAAGCCGGCGTTGTGGAGGGTCTGATTCTTCAGGCTTAATTCCCCCGCCGACAGCACATTGCCGTCGTTATTCACGTCCCGACTGTTCAGCACAAGCGTATCGGCGGCCATGAGTCCGAGGTTATCTGTCTTCTGTCCGTTAACAGATAATGACGTGTCCGCCAGCAGGCGCCCCGTGGTTTCGTTTTTTACCGTCGCATATTCACTTTGCAGATCAACGCCGTTAATTTCTCCGCCGTTAACCAACTGGCGACCGTTGAGGTGCAATGAACCGTCGGTAGTAATCAGCCCATGGTTGGTCAGATACGGTATATCCAGCGCCAGAGAACGCCGGGCATAGAGCGAGCCGCCGCTAAGGTTATCTAACGTATCAATCTGCAGATCCAATGCCGCGTTGCCCTGCATCAGACCGCTATTCACAACATTCTGACTGTGAAGAACTAGCGTTTCGGCTACCAGAGAGCCGCTGCTGGTGAAAAGTTCAGGGGCAATAATCGAGATGCGTTCAGCGCTGGCGCTACCGCTATGAGCCAGCGTCGCCGTGCTGAGCATCAGGGTATCGGCCAGCAGTTCACCCTGGTTATCAACTGACTGCTGCGCGCTGAAACCAACGCGTGTCCCGGTGGATTTTCCGCCATGACTGAGCCTGTCCGCCGTTACGTCCAGCGAACCTTTTGCCGCCTGTACACCGTCCAGCGTGACGCTGTTGCCGGTAATCGCAAGGTCCAGACCACTCTGCAGATGGCCGTCCTTGCCAGTAGTCAGCTGCTTTGCGCCCACGTTAAGCGCACCAGCGGCATTAACCTGACCGTTCAGGTTCAGGTTTTGCGCAGCGTTTAACTGTATGCCCTGTTGCCCGGAGATCAGCGAATCTTTCGCGGCGGTGAGGTTTTCAGCATTGACTGTCACCCCCCGGCTGCCAGAGAGGACGCCATATTGTTCAACTGTCGCGGCCTGCACCGTTAATGAGCCATCAGAGAGCAACGTTCCACCGTTTAGCAGCGTGGCATCTGCCCGGATATCCGCATCGTTTTTCGCGCTGAGGGTGCCCTGTTGGTTCAGCGTTGTTGTCTGTACTGAAAGCAGGCCACCGCTCGCCAGTGTGCCCCTATTATCCAGCGACCCGCTATGGACCGATACGCTGTTACCCTGCATCAGCCTCCCATTTTCGAGGCGGGTTACCGACGCATCAAGATGGCCGTTCGCAGCCAGTTGACCACCATTCACGAGGTGGTCACCGGAAAGAGACAACGCGCCTCCCGCATTGACCTGTCCCTGGTTGTTCATTTCGCTACCGGCCAGGCTTAATGCTCCTTTCGCATCGGCCCGACTGGCGTTATCCAGTGCTATGCGCTGTGCCTTCAGCGTGAGTCCGTTACCTGCAGAGAGCAATCCCCCTTTAGCCGACAGATTGCCGTGACTGTTAAGGCTAACATCAGCATCACTCCCCAGTGTGGAACGGGTCAGCGTCATCCCATTAGTGCCCGCGACATCCAGTTTTTCTTTACTGGTCAGGCTGCCGTCGGTGATTGTCAGCGAACCGTCGCTACGCAGTGAGGTGTTTTTCTGGCTAACCAGAGTGGTTGCGGCAATGGCTACATCCTGTTTAGCCGTAATCTGCAACTCTCCAGCTGCGGCAACCCCGCCACCATCGATCGTCATCTTGCCATCGCTGCCCAGCAGCACGCCTGCACCACTGGAGAGATTTGCACCTTGTAGCGCTAACGCCCCGGTGCTGTTGATGGCCATCCCGCTTGCGGTCTTATGACTACCGGTCAACGTGACACCTTCTCCCCTGGCAGAAAGACCACCGTTTGCCAGACTGTTGCCGATCGTTAATTTCCCGTTAGCATTGAGGGTGATATCACCCTGGCGGGCATTCAGATCCCCGAGGTTGACCCCCAGCCCTTTCTCGCTGGAGACCAGATGAATACGGTTAGCGTACATCCCACCTAATGCGCCAGTGTCTACCGCGATTTTCGGTGCTTCTCCTTCGCCATTCAGCGGGCTCGTCTGGCCATTCGCCGCGATGCGATTCGCGCCGACGATAACATTCAGATCTTTGGCGTGTAGCGCTGCGTTAATTTCCGTGGCGCGGGCAATAATTGACACCGCATCGCTCTGGCTTCCATCCAGCCCTTTGCCTTCAATGGTAATGCTGCCTTTGCTCACATCCAGCGACTGCAGGTTACCGTTAGCATCCAGCACCGGTTTACCGGTAGTCAGTGTGGCGTTAGGCGTGTTGATAAACCCGCACCCGTTACAGGTAATGCCGTAGGGGTTGGCGACCATGACGTTGGCGGCTTTCCCCGCGACTTCGGTATAGCCCTGTAGCTGCGAACGGTTAGCGCCGGTAACTTCGTTGATGATCCCTGATGCTTCCTTTCCGGGACGCAGGTTCGGGTTATTCTGGACGATGCCGCCGAGCTGGGTTTGGGTAAATTGCCCGGTCGCGTTGTTGAGGATCAGTCCCTCTTTTCCCACGTTGTAGTCGTTATATTTGTTGTGTGAAATCCCGGACTGGTTCGGCGTGGCAATATTCACCACCGGAACACCATTGGCGGCTTTATCCA
>NZ_SZWR01000010.1:361219-373291 GCF_005280875.1 Citrobacter sp. wls827 | reverse complement strand
GCGGCAGCCATCGCCGGGAGCAGTGGTTGGGTAGCCAGCAGGAAACTCAACATGCCACTTAGCAAACGCTGGGAGAAACGAACCTGATCCTTTTTCATCATCCTTGTTCCTTAAAATGCCACCGCAACGCGGTAATACACATTGAGATGATCCGGTGCCAGCCAGCCCGGATAATTCACCGGTGTTCCTACGGTAAACTGACTGGAGAACCAGCGCCCTGAGCTGGTTAATCCCAGCGCGGCCCCCCACAACGTGCCAGAGGCATACCTGTCAACGCTATCTTGTTTCAGCCAGCCGCCGTCGAATGCCGCTATCGCGCCAATCTGTCCCAACACCGGCAGCGTAAAAAGCGAGTAATTCACTTCGTTGCGCCAGTAGCCGCCGTTATCTCCTGAAATGTATTGTTCTTTATAGCCGCGTACCGATGTTTCACCGCCCAGCGTCAGCCGTTCGCTGCCGTAAAGGCGGTCCGGTGACCATTGAAAATAGAGGCTGCTCAGCCACCACAGTTTTTCTGTCAGCGGGCGCTGAAAACTGCCGCTGACGCTCCATTTTCGAAATTCTGCCTTTGGCACATCACCTTGTTTATCATTGTCATCCTCTGCGCCAAACCACGGCACGCCCTGGGTGAATGTGGGGTTAAACGTCGCAACGCCGGACGCAATTTTTTGCGTATGGTTGATACCCAGCGAAACGCTGGAAAGCTTGCGGCTACTGGTTTCCAGCAGCACATCGTTCAATCTGTTACGGTTGATTCGATGCGTGAGACCCAGCGATGCTGCGGTTTTGATATCACCGTTGCGAAACAAAACCCAGGAGCCGGTCAGACGATGGGTTTCACTGTCACCAGTGGAGCGCCAGGCATAGCCATTGTTATTAATGGTGCTGAGATAGTTACTCCAGCTGTAGCTGTAATCCAGCAATCCGTAGCCGTAAGGAACACTCACACCAGCAGCAACGTTCTGCGCATCTTTACTGCTCGAAAAATCGCTGCTACGCCCGCCGCTGATAAACCATTTATCCGCCAGCCCAAGCATATTATTGAAAAATAATGCCCCGCTTAGTTGTCCGGTTCCGGTACTCTTTTGTCCGCTGTTATCAAAACTGACGGAGCCGTTAACGGGGAATTCAGGCGTGGCGCTCAGATTAACTATTGATAACCCCTGCTGGCTGCCCGGCAAAATTTCAATTTCCACCGGAGTCTGGCGAACCCGGTTCAACTGCTCCATACCCTGTTCAATGTCACGCAGATTGAGAATCTTTCCTTCCAGCCCAGGAAAGATCATTTTCAGCGTGCGCGATGGGACACCTTCCAGACGTATTTGCTGCAATTTTCCCTCAAGCACCGCAATGTGCAGCACCCCAGAGGAGAGATCCTGTTCGGTTAAAAAGGCACGACTGGTGATGTAACCTCGGCTGATATACCAGTCGGAAATTGCATTTGTCAGTTCCGTCAGGCGAGAAATATCCAGGCATTGATTCACCCACGGCGCGGTAAGCTTTGCCGAGGCAGCGACGGACAACTTCGTTGCGCCGTCAATATCAATGCGCGAAATCATAAAACATGGTCCTTCAGTCCGGGCTGGCGTTTCCGGCGTGACGGCTTCGGGCAGCGTAACGCTACGCTCCAGCTCTTCACGCTGGCGCTGGTTTTCATTTAGTAGCTGCTGTTGTTGCTGCTGAATGGTATTACGATCCGCAGGAGAGAGTAGTGCGGCAGAAACCGTTGTGAACGGCAAAACTAACATCCCAATCAGTAATGCCAACTTTCTTTCATCCCTGAACTTCACCCTACCCCCCAAAAAGTACGAAACCGAACCTGGCTATACGACTCTTGCCAAAAAAGCACAAAATGCAAACAAAAGTAAAGGCAATAAATGCGTTTTCACTTTATTCCTATTGCATTTCAGGATTTTTTATATTCTTAAGTTAAATTACTCTATTGGCCCAATCCCATAGCTAGTCGCCCATTTGCATGAAGATCGCGGGGATGAGTATGTCGCGCACGTCGTGCCGCATGGGTGACGTCTGCGAAGTTTTCTTCCAACTGCTCGCACCCTTAATATCAACATTGCTTATTATTGCCACTTATTAATGTTGATATTTAATTAATGTTGTCAAACAGCAAATCGAGAATACTTTCGTCTCGCAAAGCGCCAGCACCTTGATTCAAATCATAAAGAGTTTTCTTTGTAAAAATTCCAATGAGAGCTTTTTGAGTCAGGATATACTATTTGCACCTGTAAAAAGTAAGGTCACGTTGCCTTATCATCTACGTGATAAATCAGGATTATCCCATGCCCCGGAATATAACGAAATTAAGAGTGCTCAGGAGAAGAAGATGCCTGAATTAACACCTTTTAAGGTGATGATTGTTGACGACCACCCACTCATGCGGCGAGGAATCAGTCAATTACTGCAGCTGGATAACGCATTTGACGTAGTTGCCGAAGCCGGCGATGGCGCAAGCGCTATCGATCTGGCAAACCGTCTGGATCTTGATGTGATCCTGCTGGATCTCAATATGAAAGGCATGAGCGGACTGGACACCCTGAATGCGCTGCGCCGGGATGGCGTCACAGCGCAAATTATTATTCTTACCGTTTCGGATGCCGCCAGCGATGTGTATGCCTTAATTGATGCCGGCGCGGATGGCTATTTGCTTAAAGACAGCGATCCTGAAGTCCTGCTGGAAGCCATTCGCGCTGGCGCAAAAGGAGGTAAAGCCTTTAGCCAACGCGTCAGCGATTATCTGCGGGAACGGGAACTGTTTGGCGCCGAGGAAGATCCGTTCAGCGTACTCACCGAACGCGAGCTGGATGTGTTACATGAACTGGCTCAGGGATTATCGAATAAACAGATTGCATCCGTACTGAATATTTCCGAGCAAACGGTGAAAGTGCATATCCGCAACCTGCTGCGAAAACTTAACGTCCGCTCTCGCGTTGCCGCCACCATCCTGTTTTTACAAACACGCGGCATGCAGTAATCAGATATTGCCCGATGGCGCTACGCTTATCGGGCCTACAAGTCACGTGCATCAGTAGGCCGGATAAGACGCTTTGCGTCGCCATCCGGCATCTTCCACTCTTACTTCTCCTGCGGCGTTAGCTGCTCCATCGCCTGTTTGATGCTGCGCTCAATTACCGCCCGACGGGTATCATTGGCCGGTAATAATTTCAGCATCATCTCCCACGCCGCAACCGCCTCGCCAAAGTGCTGCTGTTCAAAAGCGTTAAACGCATACATGCTTAGAACCCGCACGTTGGCATGTTCGCCGCGTACCAGTTGGCGTAGCAGCTCCCCTCCCCGACGGTTATCGTCAGGATCGGAAGAACGGGTCAGCGCTTCCGCATAGCCCAGCGCAGCATCGCTGTTTTTCGGATCCAGTCGATAAGCATTGGCATAGGCTTCAGTGGCCGTACTGGCATTACCGAGAACCATGCCTATGCGACCAAGCATAATCCAGCCTTCAACGTTTCCGGCATCGGTTTGCAGCCGGGTGCGTAATCCCAGCGCCAGGCGCGTCATATCTTCTTCATTGAGCGGATCAGCTTTTGGATCCAACGCCCGCTCCAGCAGCGCCGGGGCCTGTGCAGTCGCCTGCTGCCAGACCTGAACCTGCTTATAGTTGCCGGTTTCATAATAGCTCACTGCGCCAACCCCCAGCGCCACCACGATGCCGGGCACAAACAACCCGAATCCACCGCGCTTGCCATCCGGGATAACGTCGTCAGGAAACGCTTCCTGTTTCACCCGGACACGTCGGCGAGTACGGGCGAAAATAATCCAGCCGCCCAGACCAATCGCGACCACCGGCATCACCCACAAAAGCACAGTAAGCGGCGTCAACGGCGGATCGTAAGTGACGAAGTTGCCGTAGCGCGCCACCATGTAGTCGACAATCTCTTTCTGACTTTTTCCTTCCTGCATCAGTTCGTACACTTTCTGACGCAGGTCGGTGGCAATCATCGAGTTAGAATCGGCAATACTGTTGTTCTGACATTTAGGACAGCGCAACTGTTCGGTAAGCTGACGGAACTGCTGCTCCTGCGCTTCATCCTTAAACTGCATCACATCGATGGTCGCAAGCGCGGATCCCGAGATAACCAGCATCAGCAGGCCCAGTAAAAATCTCATTGCGCAGCCTCCTTACTGTACTTATCCCACAACGGTTTGATCTCGCTCTCCCACACTCTGGCATTCAAATCACCGGCATGGCGATAGCGAATAATACCTTTACCGTCGATCAGAAACGTCTCCGGCGCGCCGTACACGCCAAGATCCAGACCAAGCATACCGTCGCCGTCAAACAGGCTTAATGAGTAAGGATTGCCCAGCTCTTTCAGCCAGACAATGGCTTTCTGACGATCGTCTTTATAGTTCAGACCCACCACCCGCACGCCCTGCGCAGACAGCTGATTCAGGTACTGATGTTCGGCGCGACAGGTCGGACACCAGGTCGCCCAGACGTTCAGCAGTACCGGTTTGCCCTGGGTCAGCACATCGGCCTGATAATGCTGACCCGGATTTTCCAGCGACTCCAGGCGGAATGTCGGAACGGGTTTGCCGATCAGCGCCGACTCCAGATTAGTGGGATCGTCCCCCTGAGCGTTACGCGCCAGCTGCCACAGCAGCGCCGCCGCAATAATCAGAAAAATAATAAATGGAATTAACAATGCATTGCGCTTCATACAGCCTCCTGCGCGTTTTTTTGCGCAGCAGCACGAGGACGCGTGCGCTGGCGATAGCGTGGATCAAACAGGCAGAACAACCCGCCCAGCGCCATCAGCAACCCTCCGGCCCAAATCCAGCGAATAAACGGTTTATAGTACAGACGTACAGCCCATGCGCCGTTATCCAGCTCTTCGCCCAGCGCAGCGTACAGGTCACGCGTGAATCCGCCGTCAATTGCCGCTTCAGTCATCATTGAACTGGTGCTGTTGTAAAAGCGTTTTTCCGCATGCAGCGTCGCTTCCGGCTTGCCGTCACGGGTAACGCCAATAATGGCGACACCGCCCCGGTAGTTAGGTCCGGTAATATCTTTCACTTCGCGGAACGTGAACTGATAGTTATGGATACTGACGCTATCCCCCGCCTTCATGCGCACATCACGTTCAACGCTGTAGTTCTGGCTAAAGGCAATACCGACGATGGTAACAGCCAGTCCTACGTGACCTGAAACCATGCCCCAGTAGCTCGGCGTCAGCTTCGTGCCGCGCGAAATACGCAGGAACGCCTCGGACATCGCCAGCACGAATATCCAGCATGCCATTGCCATACCCACGACCGTCATGGCAGCGATGCGGTCTTCAAACAGCCACGGCAGCAGCAGTGACAGTACCAGCGTGGTGACAAACGCGACAATCAGTAGCGTTTTCAGCTTGCGCGGTCTGTCACGGCCCCAGCGCACTAATGGCCCTATTCCCAGCAACAGCGCAAACGGCGCCATCAGCCAGGTAAACATGGTATTGAAGAATGGCTCGCCAATCGAAATACTGCCCAACCCCAGCTGTTTGTGCACCAATGGCAACAGCGTGCCCAGGAGCACCACCAGCATGGCAGCAATCAGCAGCACGTTATTACCCAACAGCAGCGATTCACGCGACCACAGCGCGTTATTAACCCGTGAGCGGACCTTGTGACCGCGCACAGCAAACAGCAGCAGGGAACCGCCGATAACCAGCACCATGAAGGCCAGAATAAACATCCCGCGTGACGGATCGGAGGCGAAGGCATGCACCGACACCAGCACGCCAGAGCGCACCAGGAACGTCCCTAACAGGCAAAGCGAGAAGGCGCAGATTGACAGCAGCAGCGTCCAGGCTTTAAAGCTGGCACGCTGTTCGGTGACCGACAACGAGTGCATCAGCGCCGTTCCCACCAGCCATGGCATAAACGAGGCGTTTTCAACTGGATCCCAGAACCACCAGCCGCCCCAGCCCAGCTCGTAATAGGCCCAGGCGGAACCGAGCACAATACCCAGCGTCAGGAACACCCACGCCGCCAGCGTCCACGGACGCGAAAAACGGGCGAAGGTACTGTCCAATCGGCCACTCATCAACGCGGCAATCGCAAACGCAAAGGCCACGGAGAAACCGACATACCCCATGTACAGCAACGGTGGGTGGAAAATAAGCCCAGGATCCTGCAACAGCGGATTCAGGTCGCGGCCTTCAATAGGAAAATCTGGCAACGTGCGGGCAAACGGATTGGAAGTAAACAGGATAAACAGCAGGAAGCCAACGCTGACCATGCCCATCACCGCCAGTACGCGGGCGACGATATCCAGCGGCATCCGCTGGCTGAACAGCGCCACAGCGAACGTCCAGCCGCTCATCAGCAACACCCACAGCAACAATGAGCCTTCATGCGCGCCCCATGTCGCGGCGACGCGATACCAGACCGGAAGTTGCGTATTGGAGTTGCTGGCGACATAGGTCACGGTAAAGTCATTAACCACGAAGGCGTTTACCAGCACCAGAAACGCACCCATCACACAGATAAACAACACCCAGGCAAAGGGTCGCGCAGAGGCCATCATCCGGACATCGCCACGCGCAACACCCCACAGCGGATAAACCGACAGCAACAGTGCAACGCCAAGCGCAAGGCACAACAGCGCGTTGCCAATTTCAGGCATCATGACGTTTTATCCTTATAAACACTTTCCGGACGACGATGGTTTTCCTGCATCGCTTTTTCGACTTCCGGCGGGGTGTAATTTTCATCATGCTTGGCAAGGACCTCTTTGGCCTGCACATGATTTCCCTGATCCAGTTCTCCCTGAACAACGACGCCCTGCCCTTCACGGAACAGATCCGGCAGGATACCTTCATAGGTCACATCCACCACGCCTTCGGCGTCATAGATGCTGAAGTTAACTTTCAGCGACTGCGGATCGCGCTTTACGCTACCGGGCATAACCATACCGCCAACGCGCAGGCGTTGACCGACTTCCGGCATCTGCTGAGTTTCGCGCTTGCCGTAGAGTATTTCTCCCGGCGTATAGAACAGATCGATATTGGAACGCAGCGCATAGAGCACCAGCGTGATGGTCAAAGCCAGGCCCGCCAGCACCGCACAGGCTATCCATAGCCGATTTTTACGTCGAATATTCACGCCGCCTCCCGTTGCACTTGCGCTGCACGCATACGCGCTTCTCTCGCCCGCTGCTGCGCCACACCGCGTAAGATTGCGCGATGCTGTAGTGCAGAATGCAGCACCAGCACCAGCAACGGAATTACACTCATGGCCACGGCCAGCCAGACATATAAGGCGTAACCGCCCATCGCGAAAAAATCACTCCATGATGCAAATGCAGGGGTCATTGGCGGCCTCTTTTTAAGATCAGTTCACTCACCCACGGGCGGCGTTTTTCCATCAATAAAATCAGATTACGCATGCGCATCAGCGCCAGCGTGACAAACAGGAGCAGATAGCCGACGATCGCCAGGCGCAGTGGCGTACGCATCGCCGGATCAATACTTTGCTGCATGCGGGTCGACCCCTGATGCAGCGTGTTCCACCACTCAACCGAGTAGTGAATAATCGGTAAGTTCACGACACCAATCAGCACCAGAATACCGGCAGCGCGCCCCGCCAGGCGGCGGTCATCAAAGGCATGCCACAGCGCAATGGCGCCAACGTAGAGAAACAGCAGCACCAGTTCAGAGGTGAGTCGGGCATCCCAGACCCACCAGGTCCCCCACATCGGTTTGCCCCATGCGGAACCTGTCACCAGTGCAATAAAGGTAAACACTGCGCCAACTGGCGCCATCGCCGCCAGCGCCAGATTGGCCATTTTCATCTGCCAGACCAGGCCGATAAACGCGGCAACCGCCATTGATGCGTAAATGCCCATCGACCAGATTGCCGCCGGGACGTGCAGATAGATAATGCGATAGCTCTGCCCCTGCTGATAATCCGCTGGCGCGAAGCCAAATCCCCAAACCCATCCTGTTACCAGTACCACTGCGCTGGCAATCGCCAGCCATGGAATAAACCAGCCACAGACCTGATAGAGACGTGGGGGCATCGCCAGTTGATGAAGTGTTTTCCACATAGTTCAGTCACC
Source organism: Citrobacter sp. wls827 (assembly GCF_005280875.1). Taxonomy (NCBI): domain Bacteria; kingdom Pseudomonadati; phylum Pseudomonadota; class Gammaproteobacteria; order Enterobacterales; family Enterobacteriaceae; genus Citrobacter; species Citrobacter sp. wls827. The sequence continues at coordinate 365,214 of NZ_SZWR01000010.1, read as the reverse complement.
AGACTCAATAAATTAGTAAATTTCCGTTTTACCGGAGGGCGGCTTCGCCTTGTCCGGCACAAGTCATATCTGCGCTATTGCACGCTGATACGTAACGCCGCCGCCGTCGCAAAGGGACTTAACGTGGCGCTTCCTACCAGCAACGCGCCAAGAATCGCCATGTACCCTTCAACGGGTAAGTGCATCGAGGCGGCGTCCATCGCAGCGGTCGCAAAAATCAACAATGGAATGGTTAGCGGGAGTACCAGCACGCTCAACAGCACGCCACCGCGTTTTAACCCCACCGTCAATCCCACGCCCGGTGCGCCGAGAAAACCCAGCGTCGGCGTTCCAAGCAGCAACGTCAGCGCCATAATTTGCCAACCGTACATATCCATTCCCAGCAGCAATGCCACCAGCGGCGAGAGGATCAGCAGCGGCAAACCGGTTACAACCCAGTGCGCCATCACCTTCGCCAGCACCACGGCCGGTAGCGGCAATGGCAGCAGCATCAATTGTTCGAGGCTGCCATCCTGTAAGTCATCCCGGAATAAACGTTCCAGCGCCAGTAATGAGGCCAGCAATGCGGCAACCCAGATAATGCCCGGTGCGATGCGCGCCAGCAGCTGTGGCTCCGGCCCAATGCTCAGAGGGAACAACGTGATAACGATCAGGAAAAACCATAACGGATTGGCGATCTCTGCACTATGACGGAACGCAACCCGCAGTTCTAAACGGAAGATTTGCCACATCATTGCGCGGCCCTCTCGCTGGTCAGCGCAATACGTCGAACTTTATCGGTCTCAACACCCAGAGGCTGGTGCGTTGTAAGGATCACAATACCACCCTGCTCTGTATGCTGTGCCATGCGCTGAGTCAGTCGCTCAACGCCGTGCACATCAATTGCCGTAAAGGGTTCATCGAGGATCCACAGTCGCGCGCGGGTCAGCCAGAGGCGAGCCAGTGCCACGCGCCGCTGTTGTCCGGCGGAGAGTTGATTAACAGGAATATCTTCATATCCGGCAAGCCCTGCCTGCGCCAGTGCCGCCAGACAGTCGCCATCGTGATGGAAAAATCGCAGATTCTCCAACGCCGAAAGCCGGGTTTTTATCCCCGGCTGATGTCCGATCCACAGTAGTTCCTGATGGTAGCTGTCCCGCACCTGGTGCAGCGATTTCCCTTGCCAGCAAACCTCTCCGGCGTCAGGACGAGCCAGCCCGGTAAGCAACCGCAGCAGGGTGGTTTTCCCTGCGCCATTGCTCCCGGTAATTTGTACCCATTCCCCTGCATTGACGCGAAATGACAGATCGCTAAACAGTATTCTGTCATCTCGCTCGCAGAGCAGTTCTCTGGCCTCAAGCATCCTGATTATTTACATCCTGTTAAAAGCCCGGTTTGACTTCGCGCATATCAGGCAGTTTGTGCGCTATCCCTTTATGGCAGTCAATACAGGTTTGCCCTTCTTTCACGGCCTGATCATGCATTTTAGCCGCTACGCCTTTCTGGGCGGTTAAATCCATAAACTCGAAGTTGTGACAGTTCCGACACTCTTGCGAATTATTGTCTTTCATACGCCGCCATTCATTTTGCGCCATCGATAAACGGTGGTCTTCAAATTTTTGCGGTGTATCTATTAACCCCAGTGCTTTCGCGTACAGCTCCTTGCTGGCCTTGATTTTGCGGATCATTTTCGGCCCCCACTCATGAGGGACGTGGCAATCAGGGCAAGTCGCGCGCACACCGCTGCGGTTGTTGTAGTGTACGGTTTCCATGTATTCCTGGTATACCGTGTTGCGCATTTCGTGACAGCTAATGCAGAACTCTTCAGTATTGGCCTTTTCCATACCGGTATTAAAGCCGCCCCAGAAAATAATGCCGCCCACAAAGCCGATTAACAACAGCGTGCCGAGCGCCAGACGGCTGGGGCGACGCCACCATTGCCAGACGCGCTTAATCCAGCCTGGTTTACGGTTAGAATTTTCCATAATGACCTCTTATTTCCCGTAACCTTTCGAGGGGGTGAAGGTATTTTCAACAATCGGCGCGGCGTCAGCCTGCGGGACATGACACTGCAGACAGAAGTAACGACGCGGGGCGACTTCAGCCAATACCTTGCCGTTGCTGTCCATAAAGTGCGTCGGGCTGATGCGCGGTGCACCGGTGGTGCGGTAGCTTTCAACACCGTGACACTGCAGGCAACGGTTGGTATTGGTCGTCACCTGGTAACCGTCAACACTGTGCGGAACCATCGGTGGCTGATTCACATAATTCAGCGGCATACGCTCCTGCTCTTTCGGCATGCGAATCGCCCCTTCCTGTGTCCCTGAGACCTCCGGTGACTGGCTCAGATCCACTCCGTTTGCAGCCCAAACGGCCCCACTGACTACCAGGGCCAGCGCGGCTGTCCATTGACTCAGCGCTTTAATCAGGTCATGGCTTTTCATTGTTTCGCTCCCGAACTCCATCGCATTTACACTTCATCCTTTAAGCTGCCTCTTTGTTGGCTGCGCTCCGAAACCCCAGTCACATAGTTACTATGCTCCTGGGGAATTTCTCGCTTGCCGCCGCGATGCATCTCAAATGATTTTGTGTATCGTTATTGTAAAAACATCCTCAGAACAGACATCCACACAGCGACCGCAGGCCATGCAATCGCGACTGGTCACCTGCACCGGGCTTTGCTCATCCAGCACCGGCGCACGTAGCACATGCGGTTCCGGGCAAACATGAAAACAATCCATACAGCGGTTACATCTCTTACGTTCTTTTGCTGATACGGTTATTGCACCTTTACTGCCCAATGCGCCATACAGCGCACCCAGGGGGCAGAGATGTCCGCACCAGCCATGCTCAACGACCAGTAAATCAAATAAAAACAGCGCGAGAATAAGCAGCGCACCGCTGCCAAAGCCCATGACCAGGCTACGTCCCAGCAAAGAAACCGGGTTTATCCACTCCCACAGCAGCGTTCCTGTCAGGGCAGAACCGACCAGGATAACCACCAGCAGGACGTACCGTATATGGCGCGGCAGGGTCGCAGACTGATTCAGGTCAAACCTTCTGCGCAGCCAGCTCGCCAAATCAGTCACCGGATTCATCGGGCAGACCCAACTGCAAAACAGTCGCTTACCTGCAAGGGCATACAGAACCGTAATAATGGCGGCCCCTGTTAACGCGACTGTTGCTGGCAGGTGCCCGCTGGCCAGGCTTTGCAGGGTAATGAGTGGGTCGGTTAACGGAATGGTATCCAGCAACAGGCTGCTACTGTAATTACCATGCAGGATCCACACGCCAAGCCACGGACCGCTGAGGAACATCGCCAGAACCAGGAACTGGCTCAGGCGACGCAACACCAGCCAGCGATGGCTCTTCCACCACCCTTTTTTCGCTTGTGCTTCACGCCCCGCATCACGTTTACGATTTGCCATTGTTCCCCTCCAGCCAACCGAAGCGGTAATGGTGTCCTAACTCCCCTTTCGCCAGCGACAGCGGCAGCACTTTTATTGCCGGCTGCTCCAGTACGCAGACTTTTTCGCATTTCCCACAGCCAGTACAGGCATCGCTGTGCACGGTCGGAATAAACCGCGCATGCTTACCAGTACGCATGTTGCGGTCCAGCTCCAGGGTGATAGCCTCATCGATTTTCGGGCACTCGCGATAGCAAACGTCGCAGCGTAGCCCCTGATAGTTGAGGCAGTTTTCGTGATCCAGCAGAACCGCCAGTCCCATACGCGAATCGTCAATGGATGCAATTTCCCTGTCCAACGCGCCGCTGGGGCAGACTTTGGCGCACGGAATGTCTTCACACATTTCGCAGGGGATGTCGCGAGCGACAAAATAGGGTGTTCCGGCCGCCAGCCCGGAGGCCAGCGTTGCCAGTTTCAGCGTGTCATACGGGCAGGCCTGGACGCACTGGCCACAGCGCACACAGGCGCTGGCAAATGCGTCTTCACTCAGAGCCCCAGGCGGGCGCAGCCGCACGCCGGTTGCGCGTGCGGTTTGCTGTTGCAACCCCA
>NZ_SZWR01000010.1:358685-361148 GCF_005280875.1 Citrobacter sp. wls827 | reverse complement strand
CTGCTGCGCGAACCATATCGCGCAGGAAGCGGCGGCGGCCATTTTGGGGTTTTGCTGACCGGGACATAACGCGTTACACCTTCGCCAGTTTCACAGCGCACTTCTTGAAATCCGTCTCTTTAGAGAGCGGATCCGTCGCATCCAGCGTCAGGTTGTTCACCAGCTGTGCGGCGTCGAAGAACGGCATGTACACCAGCCCCTGAGGCGGACGGTTGCGGCCGCGTGTTTCAACAATCGAAATCACTTCACCACGACGGGATACCACTTTGACCTTGTCGCCACGACGAAGATCGCGCGCTTTTGCATCCAGCGGATGGATAAACAGTACCGCCTCCGGGAACGCACGGTGCAGTTCCGGCACGCGGCGCGTCATGCTGCCGGTATGCCAGTGCTCCAGTACGCGACCGGTGGAGAGCCACAGATCGTATTCTTTATCCGGTGCTTCAGCCGCCGGTTCAAATGGCAGCGCGAAGATGACGGCTTTCCCATCCGGTTTGCCGTAGAACTTGTAGCTTTCTCCAGCCTTCACGTACGGATCGTTGCCTTCGCTGTAGCGCCACTGAGTCTCCTTACCATCGACCACTGGCCAGCGTAACCCGCGCGCCTTGTGGTAATCATCGAACGGTGCAAGATCGTGTCCGTGTCCGCGACCAAACCAGGCGTACTCTTCGAACAGACCTTTTTGCAGGTAGAAACCGAGTTCGCGAGATTCATCGTTCAGTTGATCTTCAGCCAGTTCGCTGACCGGGAATTTCGTTACTGCTGGCGTGGCGAACAGCACGTCATACAACGTCTTACCGCGTAGCTCGGGTTTCTTCGCCAGCAGTTCCTCCGGCCAGACGTCTTCCGTTTTGAATCGGCGGGCAAACTGCACCATCTGCCACAGGTCAGATTTCGCTTCACCCGGTGCTTTAATCTGCTGGCGCCAGAACTGAGTACGGCGCTCGGCGTTACCGTAAGCCCCTTCTTTCTCTACCCACATCGCTGTTGGCAGGATCAGGTCGGCCGCCAGAGCACTGACCGTCGGGTACGGATCGGAAACGATGATAAAGTTGCGCGGATCGCGCCAGCCAGGCATGCGCTCTTCGTTGATGTTCGGCCCAGCCTGCATGTTGTTGTTACACATCACCCAGTAGACATTGAGCTTGCCATCTTTCAGTGCGCGGTCCTGCGCCACAGCATGCAGACCGATTTTCGCCGGAATGGTCCCCGCCGGAATATTCCAGTGTTTTTCACAGATATCGCGGTGTTTCTCGTTCGTCACCACCATATCCGCAGGCAGACGGTGAGAGAAGGTCCCGACTTCACGCGCGGTACCGCAAGCGGAAGGCTGACCCGTCAGCGAGAATGGGCCGCAGCCTGGCTGAGAAATTTTACCGGTCAGCAGGTGCAGGTTATAGACAAGGTTGTTAGCCCATACGCCACGGGTATGCTGGTTAAAGCCCATAGTCCAGTAGGAGATGACTTTCTTCTTAGGATCGGCATACAACTGCGCCAGCTGTTCCAGCTGATCTTTTGGCACGCCGGTCATTTCTGCAGTTTTATCCAGCGTATACTCCGCAACAAACGCTTTGTACTCTTCAAAACTGATCGGTTCGGAGGCATCAGAACCTGGATTTTTCGCCGCTTTTTCCAGCGGATGGGTTGGACGCAGACCGTAGCCGATATCCGTCGCCCCTTTACGCAGGTTAACGTGCTTGCTAAAGAAGTCCTGGTTTATCGCATTGTTTTGAATGATATAGTTTGCGATGTAGTTGAGGATCACCAGGTCGCTTTGCGGCGTAAAGACGATGCCGTTATCCGCCAGCTCAAAGCTACGATGCTGGAAGGTAGAGAGAACGGCGACGTTGACGTTAGGATCGGACAGACGACGGTTGGTGATGCGCGACCACAGGATCGGGTGCATTTCCGCCATATTAGCGCCCCACAGGACGAAAGCATCCGCATGCTCGATATCGTCATAACAGCCCATCGGCTCATCCATACCAAAGGTACGCATAAAGCCCACAACGGCTGACGCCATGCAGTGACGCGCGTTCGGATCGATGTTGTTCGAACGGAAACCGGCTTTGAACAGTTTTGCGGCAGCGTAGCCTTCCCAGATGGTCCACTGACCGGAGCCAAACATACCAATAGCGTCTGGCCCTTTCTCTTTCAGAGAGGTTTTAAATTTCTCTTCCATCACATCAAAGGCCTGGTCCCAGCTAATCGGGGTGAATTCGCCTTCTTTGTGATATTTGCCGTCTTTCATGCGCAGCATCGGCTGCGTTAAACGGTCTTTTCCGTACATGATTTTCGGCAGGAAGTAACCTTTGATGCAGTTGAGCCCACGGTTAACCGGCGCATCCGGGTCACCCTGACATGCCACAACACGCCCTTGTTGAGTGCCTACCAATACGCCACAACCGGTACCGCAAAAACGGCACGGGGCTTTATCCCATTTGATCGCTTCTTGCTGACCGA
>NZ_SZWR01000010.1:353769-358534 GCF_005280875.1 Citrobacter sp. wls827 | reverse complement strand
TCACCTTGCTCATCCTGCTGGTGATAAACCAGCGACACCGCCAGCACGCCCGCAACGTTGCGCACTGACTCAATTGTTTTCATTAGCGTTTCACTGTGCTCTGCTTCCACCACCACAATCAGTTGACCGCTTTCCACATCGCTGAGAGCAACTTCGCAACCCGGAAACGAACGTAACTGCGTGGCGATATCGCTGATGTGCTGACTTTTGGCCTGAACGACCAGGCTGCAGACCTGCCAGTTAGTGTCCATGGTTGTACTCCGCATTAATGGCTGATACCGGACAGATAGCGACACACGCGCCGCATCCGTTACATGCCTGATTGTCGAGCTGAGGCTGATAAATACCGGACAGCGTGGGACGAAAGGTAATGGCCATGGGTTCACAGCTATCCTGACAGCGATGGCATTCAACGGACTGATGCGCGAGACAGTTGTCACCGATCGAAAAATTCAGATCCCATGCCCTGGTGTGGCGCGGAAGAAAAAGTGATTCGGGACAGGCCTCTGCGCAGGCGTAACAAAAGCTGCATTCGCCGTGTTTGAAATTTACGCTCGGGTAACCACCCTGGCCTCGCTGCAGGATGTCGGTTTCACACGCCTGGATGCAGGCGTCACAACGGAGGCAATGAGCCAGAAAATGTGAGTCTTCCATGCTCCACGGCGGACGAATCCCATTGCTGGCTTTACGCCAACTGCCTGTCAACATGCCTCGACGGGATAAATCAACCATGACATTGTCCTTCCATAATGACGCTCTCCCTCGGCGGGTTGAACGACAATAAAAAACGCACTATTTATGAGTAGTTATTTTTAGCCGTAAGATATTTCAGGATGTGTTTGAGGTGCATACCCCAATTGGGGTAAATGCTGTTGCCGGATCAAAAGAGTGTTGAGTTGGCGGGAAAAAGTGCGCTTTTGCTCACATTTCAATGAGTTATATAATCAATTATATAACGAAAACATGAAACAGAGAATAATCTCACAATTAAGATAATTCCTGGTATTTATCTCTACACAACTTATAAACCTTTAATTAATGCACTTAAAATATAAGTAAATTTAGATTAATAGACGATATGAATATGCTAACCTGCCCTTGATACGTTCATAAGACAGAAGAAAGGAAACACTGTGAACAATAAGATGAAGACAATTGTCCCTGCCGTACTCCTTGCCGCCTTCGCCAGCACCTCTGTGTGGGCGACAACCACCGATGCCAGCGCTCAGCCGCTGGAAAAAGTCGCCCCTTATCCTAAAGCGGACAAGGGAATGAAGCGTCAGGTTATTCAGCTTACTCCTGAGAAAGATGAATCTACTCTGAAAGTAGAACTGCTGATCGGACAAACGCTGGAAGTTGATTGCAACAAACATCGCCTTGGCGGAGAACTGGACAGCAAAACGCTGGAAGGTTGGGGTTATGACTACTATGTATTCGACAAAGTTACGTCTCCGGTTTCAACCATGATGGCCTGCCCGGACGGCAAGAAAGAGAAGAAATTCATCACCGCGTATCTGGGTGAAGACGGTATGCTGCGTTACAACAGCAAATTACCGATTGTGGTTTACACCCCGGAAAACGTGGAGGTGAAATACCGCATCTGGAAAGCAGAAGATAAAATTCAGGACGCCGTCGTGCGATAAGTGAGAATGTGCCGGATGGCGGCGTACCGCCTTATCCGGCATACAGACGCATGAAGTAGAAGTAGGCCGGATAAGCGCAGCGCCATCCGGCCTTTTTTTACAGCGCGATATCCGCCACAGCTTTCTGCTCAGGCTGCGGTTGCGCCTGAGGTTTTAGCCGTGGTTTCGGCGCTTCATCAGCAACCTGCGGTTTATCGTACTTCAGACCCAGTACTTCGCTGGTGTATTGCAGCTCTTGCTCCGTAGCCTCAACGTTGCCGTTCAGCTTAGTACCATAAGACGGAATGATGGTTTTCAGCTTCGCCTGCCATTCCGGGCTGGCAACTTTATCTTTAAACACTTTTTCCATCAGATGCAGCATGATCGGTGCCGCGGTTGATGCCCCCGGTGATGCACCCAGCAGCGCAGCAATGGTGCCTTCTTTATCGCTGACCACTTCAGTCCCCAGACGCAACACGCCGCCCTTCTCCGCATCACTTTTGATAATCTGCACACGCTGGCCTGCCTGCCATAAACGCCAGTCTTCTTTTTTCGCCTGTGGATAGTACTCTTGCAGCGCGGCAAAACGCTCGTCGTCGCTGAGCATGACCTGGCTTACCAGATATTTGACCAGATCGAAGTTATCCAGACCCACGTTGACCATCGGCATAAAGTTCGACGTGGTGGTAGAACTGAGCAGATCCCACAATGAACCGTTTTTCAGGAACTTAGTGGAAAAGGTTGCGAACGGCCCAAACAGCACTACGCGTTTACCATCCAGAATACGGGTATCGATGTGCGGTACGGACATCGGCGGCGCGCCAACGGAGGCCTGACCGTACACTTTCGCCAGGTGGCGGTTGACTACGTCCGGATTGTCCGCAACCAGGAACTGCCCGCCCACCGGGAATCCGGCATAGCCTTTCGCTTCCGGAATGTCGGTTTCCTGCAACAGCTTCAGCGCAGCGCCCCCGGCACCGATAAAGACAAACTTCGCCTTAATAGCGTGTTCCGCTTCGTTGTTTTTCAGATCGGCAACCGTGACGGTCCAGCTATTATCCGCGTTACGCTTAAAGCCGCGAACTTCGGTGCTCAGTTGCAGCGCAAAATTAGGTTTTTTCTGCAACGATGCAATCAGCTGGCGTGTAATTTCACCGTAGTTCACGTCAGTACCGATCTCGGTACGCGTTGCCGCGACTTTCTGTTTCGGATCGCGACCTTCCATAACCAAAGGCGCCCATTCTTTAATCTGCGCGTGATCTTCAGAGTAGCGCATACCGCGGAACAGGGTGCTTTGCTGGAGTGCCGTGTAACGGGCACGCAGGAAATTCACGTTCTCGTCGCCCCAGACAAAGCTCATATGGGGAACAGTGGTGATAAACGAGCGGGGTTCATGCATCACGCCGTTGTTGACCTGATACGCCCAGAACTGGCGGGAAATCTGGAAGGCTTCGTTAATTTCGACCGCCTTTTCAATACTGATGCTACCGTCAGCCTTTTTAGGCGTGTAGTTCAGTTCCATCAGTGCGGAGTGGCCTGTTCCGGCGTTGTTCCAGCCGTTTGAACTCTCCTGAGCAACGCCATCCAGTCGCTCTACCATGGTCATTGACCATTGCGGCTCCAGCTCCTGTAAATAGGTTCCCAGTGTGGCGCTCATGATGCCGCCGCCAATCAACAGTACATCCGTTTCCTGCTCTTCCGCCGCTTTCGCTTTTGCTGCCATCGAGACAACATTCAGCCCTACAGCCATGGTGAAGAGCATGGCAGTCACTTTTTTCATAATGTTAATGCCTTACTTTTAGTATCGCTTTTTGCTTTTTATGCAGGTGAAAATCGAGCGGTAACAACGGTAACACTTAAGTAAAAATAATTAAATATTGTTTATAAATTATATTTAAATTTTAAAAATGTTATTAATACGTTGATTCTTTATATGGTTATTGACAATCATTTCTGGAAACCTCCCCGTCAGACGGGTACTATGCTGCGCTTTGCTATTCACCGCACGGATGCCTGTCGGTCTGCTGTCATCAGGCCTTTTCTGACCTGAGAGTAACTATGTCTGCAACACACTCTTCCCCTGCCGCGGTGGCAGAACACACCACCCACACCGTGTTACGCCACCCCCGCCTGCTGGTTCGTGAAACGCTGGCCGGTGTGGTAACCGCCCTGGCGCTGATCCCGGAAGTGATCTCTTTTTCCGTTATTGCTGGCGTCGATCCGAAAGTCAGCCTGATAGCCTCGGTCGTACTGTGCCTGGCGATGTCCTTTTTAGGTGGGCGTCCGGCAATGGTTACCGCCGCTGCAGGATCGGTTGCATTAGTCATTGGCCCGATGGTGCATCAACACGGCGTGCAGTACATCCTGCCTGCGGTAGTGCTGGCCGGGATTATTCAGATCCTGTTTGGTGTGTCAGGAATGGCGCGTTTGATGCGGTTCATCCCTACGGCCGTGATGACAGGATTTGTCAACGCACTAGGTATTTTGATTTTCTTTGCTCAGGTCCCGCATTTCTGGGGGAAAAGCCCGCTCATCTGGGGGCTGTTCGTCCTGACGCTGCTGATTGTGCTGTGGGTTCCGCGGTTTATTAAAGCTATCCCCGCACCGCTGATCGCTATCGTGCTGCTGACGGTGTTCACTGTCACCAGCGGGCAACTGTTACCGACCGTCGGTGACGAAGGTTCAATGAGCGGCGGACTGCCGGGCTTGACGCAGTTACTTGTACCACTCAACCTGCAAACGTTAGCCATTATCTGGCCCTGCGCGCTGAGCATCGCTTTTGTTGGATTGATGGAATCGCTATTAACTGCCCGGCTGGTTGACGACCTGACGGTCACCCCGTCGAATAAAAACCGTGAAAGCACCGGACTGGGCGTAGCCAATATCCTGGCCGGTTTTTATGGCGGCATCGCCGGATGCGCGATGATCGGTCAAACGATTGTCAACGTTGAGATGGGGAAAGCTCGCAGCCGCGTTTCCACATTTGCCGCCAGCCTGGTCTTGCTGCTGCTCGTCACCGCACTCAGCGAGGTGATGGCAAAGATACCAATGTCAGTACTGGCGGGAATTATGGTGATTGTGGCGGTAAAAACGTTTAGCTGGCACAGCATCCGACCCGCGACGCTGACCAACATGCCGGTCGC
>NZ_SZWR01000010.1:349085-353696 GCF_005280875.1 Citrobacter sp. wls827 | reverse complement strand
CCGCGACAGTCTCTACCGGCAACCTGGCGATTGGCGTGGTTGCCGGCGTGATCACGATGTTGATACTGCCGCGCATCGTCAGAAGGAAACGGGCGTCTACATCAAAAACAGCGTCGCCAGACCCAGAAAAATAAAGAATCCGCCGGTGTCGGTGATAGCGGTAATCATGACGCTGGAGCCGACCGCCGGATCGCGCCCGAGCTTCACCATCGTCATCGGAATGATAACGCCCATCAGCGCCGCCATCAGCAGATTGAGCATCATTGCCAGGGTCATCACGCCGCCCAGCGCCATATCATCGTACAGCCACCAGGTGATGCCGCCCATGATGCCGCCCCAGACAAGGCCGTTGATCAGCGCTACCCCCATCTCACGCAGGATCAGAAACGTCAGGTTGCCGGGCTGAATATTCTGCAACGCCAGCGCCCGGACAATCATGGTGATGGTCTGATTACCCGTATTACCGCCAATCCCTGCCACAATGGGCATCAGCGAGGCCAGCGCCACCAGTTGTGAAATGGTGTGCTCGAAACCGTCGATTACCCGCGAGGCGATAAAAGCGGTACAGAGATTAATTGCCAGCCACGCCCAACGGGTTTTTACCGCTTTAGTGACCGGAGCGAATACATCCTCTTCGGCACTTAAGCCCCCCATTCGACGCAGATCGGTATCGGTTTCTTCATAAACCACGTCGACGATCTCATCGATGGTTAAGCGTCCCATCAGTTTGCCTGAGGGATCAACCACCGCAGCACTGACCAGGTTGTCACGTTCAAACGTACGCGCAGCATTCTCGGCGATATCTTCCGGAGAAAATGTGAGCGGATCATCCTCCATCACTTCGCTGACTTTACGCTGCACGTCATTGAGCAGAATACAGGTTAGCGTCAGTTCACCCACCAGCACTTTATTGCGATCGGTTACGAAGAGTTTATCGGTGTTCTCCGGCATTTTTCCCAGCCGCCGCAAGTACCGCTGCACCACTTCCAGCGTCACGTCCGGACGTACGGTGATGACTTCGAACTCCATGATCGCACCGACGCGATTCTTCTCGTAGTGCAGCACCTGACGTACGCGCGCACGCTCTTCAGCAGGCAATGATGCCAGCAGTCGACCGGTAAGGTTACGGGGTAAATGCTGTACCAGATAAATCTGTTCGTCGATATCGAGATATTGCAGCGCATCCAGTAGCTCGCGGTCGCTCATCTCGTCGATCAGGTCATCCCACACATTTTCTGATGCTTCAAGCAGGACGTTGCCGCGTTTTTCACTTTCGACCAGTCGCCACAGGGCGTGACGCTCTTCGGAGGGCAGTGCTTCAAGGGTATCGGCCAGATCGGGTGGCGGCAGATGCGCCACCAGAGCCCCTACCTCAGCAATATCGTCGGCTAACGTGCCGACGTCATATTGCTCAGCCAGGGTAAGCTTGCCCAACAGTGTTGAAATAATGGCTTTATCAGTGGTCAGCAGCCAGATTAGACGCGCACGCTCTTCATCACGTAGCCTGGCGCTGTTTTTGTTTATTGCGGACATTAATCATAAATCCATGATATGAAATATCATCAATCATGATGCCGAATTATGTAAATAACAATAAACGAGGCCGCCGGGTGGATAAAAAACCGGCGGCATGTGGGATCATGCAGTGCGCGCCACCGCATCGCGCGAAGCCGCATCGCGTTCATCGCCCAGCAGTTCACTCAATTGCCCATTACGCATTTCCAGCAAACGGTCTGCATGAATAAAGTAATGATCGTCATGACTAATGGCGAAAATGGTTTTGCCCATCTCCTGCATCAGCGGCAGCAACACCTGGTAGAATTCACGCCGGAAATGGGGATCCTGATCGGCGGCCCATTCGTCCAGCAGAATGATGTCGCGCTCCTCTGCTAAGGCCAGCAACAGCGCCACACGCTTTTTCTGCCCTTTCGACAGCTTCAGGTTGAGAATGCGCCCGTCGTTCAGTTCCAGCTTGTGCGCCATTTGCAGATGATCCAGCCACTTCGCTACCAGCGCCGGAGAAGCGTCTCTGCCTTCAGGTCCCAGCAATTTGTCAAACAGCCAGACGTCGGTAAACACCGCGGAGAACAGCTTGCGGTAGTCCTCCGGTTTTTCGACAGCAACCGTCTTGCCATCCAGTAAAATCTCACCAGACTGCGGCTGGTATAGCCCGGTCAGCAACATCGCCAGCGTAGATTTCCCACTACCGTTACCGCCAATCAGGAAGATCAGTTCACCACGACGAATGGTCAGATTCACTGGCCCAACGGCGAACGCATTATCCTGATAGCGGAAAACCACGTCGCGCAACTCCAGCGTTTGCCAGTCCGGAAATGCGGTTGGCCGTGGGAATTCAGCCCTGAAGGGGGCCAGGGAGAACTTATTCAGCTTGTTGAACGCCACCTGTGCAGTCAGCAGCGTTGGCAGCGCGCCGACGGCAGAGAGCAGCGGCGTGCGCAGGAATAGCAGCGTCAGCGAATAGGTCGCCGCCACGGCGGTATCCGCCCAACCCAGACTGTTGGCCATCCAGAATACCAGGCCAATGGCGCCCAGCATCATAATATTCGACCAGTTGACCGCGCTCAGGTGGAAGGTATCAGCACGAATAATATGGTGGCGGTATTCTTTGGCATCCGGGACGTACAGCTGGTTAAAGATATACTCAGCACGTTCCCGGTTGAGCGTCAGTTCTTTGCGTCCTTCCAGCATCGTCTGGTAGTCGTTGTACAGCTTGTCTTCGGTTTCACGCAGGGTAGCCATGTGTTTATACACCCGCGCCACCAGCACAAATCCGCCCCAGATGGTGATTGCCATCCAGATTGCCGTCACCAGCAGCATTTTAGTCGACAGCATGGCCAGATACGCCGCCGACCCCACGGTCAAAATAATCCCCTGTACCAGCTCAGGCAGGCGGACAAAGGCAATGGTAATGTTACGGATATCGCTGGTTAAACCGGCCAGTAACGAGGCGCTACCGATTTGCTCGATACGTTCGACGTGGGTGTCCAGAATTCGTTTGATAAATTCGCTACGCAGACGGTAGACAAAGTGGTGCCCCAGCGTGGTGAGCGCCAGCTGTGAACCGAGGGTGACGACCATCAGTAACAGCAGCAGGCCAAGAAACTCCGGTAGCACCATCAGCGTGGTGTCGACCGTTTCAATCAAGCGCTGGTTGATAAACGCAATCAGCCCAATCCCCAGCGCGGCACTGACAAGGCTGAGCGCCATGACGCTGATAAATGGCCAGCGATACTGCCGCCAGACAAGAAGTAAAAGTTCCATGCAAACAACCCGGACAAGTAATAACAGCCCGCAGTTTAAACATCTCTTCGCTGACAGCAATAATAATTCTTATTTTTATTCTTTTTTACCTGCCTGGCGAAACGTCAGGTTATAACGACAATCTCCCGTCAATGGATGATACCCCGTCTTAAGCGGCTGGACGCCATGATAAAACAGCCGCGAGTTTCCCCCCCATACCACCACATCACCATGCTCCAGCAATACTCGCTTTAAGGGATCGTTGCGCCGTAAGCCGCCAAACTGAAAAATCGCCGGCAGGCCCAGCGATACAGAGACGATAGGCGCTCGCAGGTCAGGCTCATCTTTATCCTGATGTAAAGACAGTTTTGCCCCCGGCGTATAGCGATTAATAAGGCAAGCATCCGGTTGAAAATCAGGATAGCCTGCGGCCGTTGCCGCCTGTTGGCACAGCTCAGCAAAGACCTCGGGTAATGGCGGCCAGTGAACGCCGGTTAATGGATCGACCGGTGAATAGAGGTAGCCATGTTGATCCGTTGTCCAGCCCAGATGGCCGCAATTCGTCATGGCTACCGACATCGTATAACCGCCAGGGGTGACCATCTGGCGAAACGGCGACTGTCTGGCTGTCGCCGCGATTGCCCGCAGTAAAGCGGGGGCGGATTCAAATGCAAAGCGCCGCAAAATCACCGCACCTGACGCCAGCGGCTCGTGCCAGGGTTTCTCATCTGCAAAGAGATCGAGCATTACGTTTCCTCGCGGGTGGCTTCACGTTGCAACAGTTGCGCCTTGCGCGTTATTCCCCAACGATAGCCAGAAAGCGCGCCATCACCGCGGATTACGCGGTGACACGGGATCACAATCGCCAGCTTGTTCGCCGCGCAGGCGCTGGCTACGGCACGCACCGCCTTCGGCTTGCCGATAGTGCTGGCAAGTTGCTGATAACTCACCGTCTCACCACAAGGGATTGCCCGCAGCGCTTGCCATACCTGCTGCTGAAAGGCGGTTCCCTGAATATCCAGCGGCAGTGACAGTGCGGTATTGCGCGTGTTAATCACGGCGATCACCTCACGCACATGTTGTTGAAACTCCGTATCGGCGGGCTCGTCACGTGCCGTCGGAAACAGTTCATGCAATTCTGCTATCAGCGTAGCATCGTCGTCGCCCAGCAAGATCGCGCAGATACCCCGTTCACTTTCCGCCACCAGGCAACGGCCGAGGGCGCAATCTGTGAGGGTATAGCGCACAGAAACATTACCGCCGCCTTGACGAAATTGCCTGGCGGTCATGCCTAACGCCTGATCCGCTTTGCGGTAATAGCTGCTGCTGTCGGGGAATCCGGCGTCAAGA
>NZ_SZWR01000010.1:332201-349040 GCF_005280875.1 Citrobacter sp. wls827 | reverse complement strand
ATCGCCTGCGTGACCGGTGCGCCTTTTGCCAGCGCGTCACGCAGGCGACGGGCACGCCACGACTGTTGCCAGGCTTTGGGGGTCATCCCGGTGGTGGCTTTGAACAGGCGATGCAGGTGAAACGGGCTCATCGCAACATGCTGCGCAAGAGCCTCCAGTGTGAGGGGGGACTCCTGCTCCAGCAACTGACAGGCGTGGGCTATTTTGTCCAGCCGCTGCTGTTGCGCGCTATCTTTGTCCGGCCGGCAGCGTTTGCAGGGACGAAACCCTGCCGCCTGTGCCTGCTCGGCATCCGCGAAGAAACTGACATTTTTGCGCAGCGCATGTTTTGCCCGACAGGACGGTCGACAAAAAATGCCTGTAGTCTGAACAGCAAAAACAAACTGACCGTCAGCCCTGGCGTCACGATCCAGCACAGACTGCCAGCGTTCATCATCAGTGATGTGTAAGAGATTTGTCATGATGGACTCCTTTGTTAAGCATAGCGCTTAGCCTCAGTGTGTCCGCATTGCGGGTTATAAAAACCCGCAATCTTGCTTTTTAATTTTTTTCGCTGACCAGGAAGCTTTTAAACTGCGGCGACATCCAGGTGCTAAACCCTTCGCCTTCTTTAACAATCATATACACCGCTAACCCTTCGCGACGCACAACCTCTTTGGCTTTTTGCGGGCCAAGCACCATTAGCCCGGTATCCCAACCATCAGCCTCCAGCGCCGTGGGTGCAATCACCGTCACAGAGACCAGATTGTGTTCAATCGGACGGCCGGTTTGCGGATCGATGACATGGGAAAGACGCTTGCCATCCAGTTCGTAATAGTTGCGATAGCTACCGGAGGTGCTGATACCATGCCCATTGATATCGACAATCGCCTGGACCGCGTTTTCACGATCGGTCGGTTTCTGTATTGCCACACGCCACGGTTGCCCCTCGGCATTCATTCCACGGCTATTCAGCGCGCCGCCAACAGAAACCAGATAGCGGGCGATCCCTTCCTGTTCCATCAATCGCGCCAGATGGTCAGCCGCATACCCTTCCCCCACGGTGGAGAGATCAACGTACAGCGCCGGCAGATCTTTCTGCAGATAATTCTGGTGCGCCTCATTAACAACCTTCAGATGTGAAAGTCCGGTTTGCGCTTTTGCAGCGTCAATTTGCCCTTGGGTGGGAATATGTAGCGGTTGCCGATCCGGGCCAAAGCCCCACAGGTTGACCAACGGACCGACGGTGATGTCCATCGCGCCGTCGGTTTTTGCGCCAATACGTAACGCCGATGTCACAATATCCGCCAGCGCATCATTCACCGGCCACGGTGACAAGCTTTTTGACAGGTTAAAACGCATCAGCGCAGAATCATTCTTATAGGTAGAAAGCAGTTGATCATCAGCATCGAGCTGAGTCTGGATCTTCACCTGCAACTCCCCGGCACGTTTGGCATCCACGCCAACCACACTGACCCGCCAGAAAGTGCCCATGGTTTTGCCTTCCAGGACTGTCGCGGTTGAGGACGGGGTCTGGGTTGATTTCGGGGCCTCATCGCACCCGACAAAAAAGAGTGTTACAGCCAGGAGCGCTGCACGACAAAAAATCATATCCATACGTGATTACCCTTATGAAAACGGGCGCAAGAGTACACCAAAAAAGAGTGTTTGTACGTCAGAAAAACGGCATTAAAAAAGGCCCCGTAGGGCCTTTGATAGAAATAGATACAGATTAGAACTGGTAAACCAGACCCAGTGCTACGATATCATCGGTAGAGATACCTGCATTACGGGTGAACTGGTTGTCATCCAGCAGGTTGATTTTGTAATCAACATAGGTAGACATGTTTTTGTTGAAGTAGTAGGTCGCGCCAACATCAACATATTTCAGGATATCCTGGTCGCCGTAGCCGTTGTCCAGATCTTTACCTTTTGACTGCAGGTAAGCCACGGACGGACGCAGACCGAAGTCGAACTGGTACTGCGCAACAGCTTCAACGTTCTGTGCTTTGTTAGCCCAGCCCAATTTACCTGCACGCGTTGCGTTGTAGGTCTGGGTGTACTGTGCTGCCAGGTACACATTGTTCGCGTCGTATTTCAGACCGCCAGTGTAGGTTTCAGCACGATCGCCGGTACCGAAGTTCAGCTTGTTCTGCTCATCAGTACGTTTGGAGCTGGTGACTGCGGTACCCAGGGAGAAGCCTTCGCCGATATCATAAGTGATAGATCCGCCGACGCCGTCACCGTTCTGATTCAGTGCGTCACGACCGTTGCCAGTCACGCCGGTCATGCCTTCACCTTCCGGACTACCGTTTTTACCCTGGTACTGCAGGGCAAAGTTCAGACCATCAACCAGACCGAAGAAATCGGTGTTACGGTAGGTTGCAAAGCCGTTACCACGCTGCTGCATGAAGTTGTCAGAACCGTAGGTATCGCCGCCGAATTCCGGCAGAACGTCGGTCCAGGACGTGACGTCATAAACCACGCCGTAGTTACGACCGTAGTCGAAAGAACCTGCATCAGCGAATTTCAGACCGGCAAACGCGACACGCGTCCAGGCGTTGTTTTCGTTTTCAGAGGAGTTACCCATGATCTGGTATTCCCACTGGCCGTAACCGGTCAGTTGGTCGTTAACCTGGGTTTCACCTTTGAAGCCGATACGCATATAGGTCTGATCACCATCTTTAGTAGAGTCATCAGAGAAATAGTGCAAACCGTCGACTTTACCGTACAGATCTAATTTGTTGCCGTCTTTGTTGTAAATTTCAGCCGCATTTGCTGCGCCTGCTACCAGCAGAGCCGGTACCAGGAGGGACAGTACTTTAACTTTCATGTTATTAACCCTCTGTTATATGCCTTTATTGCTTTTTTATGCCACTGCTCACTGGCTAACCCTCATTAACCAGTCGGCAACTTCATTCTCCGCAAAAACACAGAATAATCCAACACGAATATGATACTAATACTTTAAAGATGTTTCATTTATCTATGTAGATGTTTCAAAACATTAACAAAAGGGAACTTTTTTTAATTAAGAAAATGGAGAGAATAAGCACGAATAGTCAAGAATCATTACAAAATATATATAAATCAATAAATTACACAAAGCGCAACCATAGCACTGAATGATAAAACAAAATCTTCACTCGCAACTAAAATAGACTCGCTATCATCATTAACTTTATTTATTACCGTCATTCATTCATGAATGTCTGTTTACCCCTATTTCAACCGAATGCTCTGCGTTCGGTTTTTTTTTACCCTTCTTTACACAAACATCGCGGTTCTGTGCTACCGATGAAAAACTATAACGACTATTAACTATCTCACCTGTTCACCATCGCATATAAACCAGGCAAATAATTTCTTGTTATTTAATGCTAAATCTGTAGGTTTCATACCTTTATTTGTACTGATAGTGACCGGCTGTACACGTTTGCATTGCCTGCCTGGCAACGATACACAGCAATAAAAAACGCAGCTCCGCAGATGTTGCGTAAGTATGGCAATTCATACATTACCCTTTATACTGCCCCTTCATCTTTAGCGTCGTTTTAACAGGTCATAAACACGAATGAGTCAGTCTGACACAACGGCTTCTACCCGATTCTCCCTGCTTCCGGGAAGTATTACCCGTTTCTTCTTATTACTGATCGTGGTGCTGTTGGTGATGATGGGCGTGATGGTCCAGAGCGCGGTCAACACCTGGCTTAAAGATAAGAGCTATCAGATTGTCGATATCACCCACGCTATTCATAAAAGGGTAGATACCTGGCGATACGTGACCTGGCAAATCTATGACAATATTGCAGCGACAACCAACTCATCGACTGCCGACGGGTTACAGGAAACCCGACTCAAGCAAGATGTCTACTATCTTGAAAAACCCCGTAGAAAGACTGAAGCGCTGATTTTCGGCTCGCATGACAGTTCTACGCTGGAAATGACCCAGCGGATCTCAACCTATCTGGATACACTGTGGGGCGCGGAGAATGTCCCATGGTCCATGTATTATCTGAATGGTCAGGACAATAGCCTGATTCTTATCTCAACATTGCCGCTGAAAGATCTCACCTCCGGCTTTAAAGAATCGACAATTGGCAACATTGTCGACTCGCGCCGCGCTGAGATGTTACAACAGGCCAATGCGCTCGATGAGCGTGAAAGCTTCTCGTCCCTTCGCCGGCTGGTCTGGCAAAACGGTCATTACTTCACGTTACGCACAACCTTTAATCAGCCAGGGCATCTGGCAACCGTGGTCGCGTTTGACCTGCCGATTAATGATTTGATCCCCCCGGGCATGCAGTTGGACAGCTTTCACCTGGAGCCCGATGCCACGTCTACGGCTGAACATCTCAGTGAAAAAGAGTCGCCTGACAGCGTCAGCATCAACTTTAACAATAGCAAGATTGAGATCTCTTCAGCGCTAAATTCAACGGATATGCGACTGGTCTGGCAGGTTCCCTTTGGTTCATTACTGCTTGATACGCTGCAAAGCATTCTGCTGCCGCTGTTACTGAATATCGCTCTGCTGGCGCTGGCGCTGTTTGGCTATACCACTTTCCGCCACCTCCCTGCCCGCTCAAACGAAGTAGCGCCAAACCTTGCCGCAAATAATGAACTCCGGGTGCTTCGTGCAATCAATGAAGAAATTGTTTCGCTGCTGCCGCTGGGGTTATTGGTACACGACCAGGAATCCAACCGCACGGTTATCAGCAATAAAATTGCCGACCACCTGCTGCCACATTTAAATCTGCAAAATATCACCAGCATGGCGGAGCAGCATCAGGGGGTAATCCAGGCCACAATCAATAATGAATTGTATGAGATCAGGCTGTTCCGCAGCCTGATCTCAGCCCGCACGCAGATCTTTATCATTCGCGACCAGGACCGCGAAGTGCTGGTAAATAAAAAGCTGAAACAAGCGCAGCGACTGTATGAGAAAAACCAACAGGCTCGCGCCGCCTTTATGCAAAACATTGGTCGAGCACTGAAAGATCCCGCCAAAACGCTGGCCATCAATGCTGCCGCACTCAATACGCCCGACAGCCACAAACTGGCAAACCAGGCAGACGTTCTGGTACGTATGGTCGATGAGATTCAGTTGGCCAATCTTCTGGAAAGCGATGACTGGAAAAGTGAATCAACGCTGTTTTCCGTGCAGGCGTTAATTGACGACGTAGTGCCTGAAGTACTACCCGCCATCAAGCGTAAGGGGTTACAGCTGCTGATTAAAAATCACCTGAGCGCCAATGATGAGCGCCGCGGCGACCGCGATGCCCTGCGTCGTATTTTGCTGCTGCTCATCCAATATGCCGTGACCACAACGCAGATTGGCAAAATTACGCTGGACGTCGACCAGGATGAGTCGGAGGCAGAGCGTCTGACCTTCCGTATTCTGGATACCGGGGAAGGCGTCGCGCTGAATGAAATTGATAATCTGCACTTTCCGTTCAGCAATGACACGCAGAGCGATCGATATGGCAAAGCGAATCCACTCACGTTCTGGTTGTGCGATCAGCTAGCGCGCAAACTGGGTGGACATCTGAATATTAAAGCGCGGGAAGAACTTGGAACGCGTTATATCGTCCATGTTAAGATGCCGCTGCATGACCAACATGCTGATAATGAAGAACGGCTGTTAGATGACGTCTGCGTGATGGTTGACGTCACCTCGAATGACGTACGCAGCATTGTATTGCGTCAGCTGGAAAACTGGGGAGCAACCTGCATCACGCCCGATGAGCGACTGAATAGTCAAGAATATGATCTCTTTATCACTGATAATCCGTCTAATCTTACTGCCTCGGGCTTGCTTTTAAGCGATGATGAGTCTGGCGTGCGAAAAATTGGCCCCGGTCAGCTGCGCGTCAACTTTAATATGAGCAATGCTATGCAGGAAGCTGTCCTGGAGCTAATAGAAGAACAACTGGCGCAAGAAGAGATCCAGGAACTCCCCCTCGGCGGTGATGAAAACGCCGAACTTCATGCCAGTGGTTACTATGCACTCTTTGTAGACACAGTACCGGATGATGTTAAGAGGTTGTATACTGAGGCAGCAACCAGCGATTTCGCTGCGTTAGCCCAAACGGCCCATCGCCTGAAAGGCGTGTTTGCCATGCTTAATCTGGTACCCGGCAAGCAGTTATGTGAAGCGCTGGAACATCTTATTCAAGAGAAAGATGCTCCAGGTATAGAAAAGTACATCAGCGACATTGACGTTTACGTCAAGAGCTTGCTGTAGCAAGGTAGCCCAATACATGAACACTATGAACGTAATTATTGCCGATGACCATCCGATTGTACTGTTCGGTATTCGTAAATCACTTGAACAAATCGAATGGGTGAACGTTGTCGGCGAATTTGAAGACTCCACTGCACTGATCAACAATTTGCCTAAATTAGATGCTCATGTGTTGATTACCGATCTCTCAATGCCGGGAGATAAATATGGTGATGGGATCACGTTAATTAAATATATCAAACGCCATTTCCCGAGCCTGTCGATCATCGTTTTGACCATGAACAACAACCCGGCCATCCTGAGCGCGGTACTGGATCTCGACATTGAAGGGATCGTGCTGAAACAAGGTGCGCCAACTGACCTGCCGAAGGCGCTGGCGGCGCTGCAAAAAGGTAAGAAATTCACCCCGGAAAGCGTCTCTCGCCTGCTGGAAAAAATCAGCGCCAGCGGTTATGGCGACAAACGCCTGTCACCGAAAGAAAGTGAAGTTCTGCGCCTGTTTGCCGAAGGCTTCCTGGTGACTGAAATCGCTAAAAAACTCAATCGCAGTATTAAAACCATCAGTAGCCAGAAAAAGTCTGCAATGATGAAGCTCGGCGTAGAAAACGATATCGCCCTGCTGAATTACCTGTCATCCGTGACGTTAAGCCCGTCAGACAAAGAGTAATTCGGTTTCATATCATCTGCCTGATGGCACCGCGTTTATCTGGCCTACGAACAATACAGTGTTGTGTATGTTCTGTAGGCCGGATAAGGCAAACACCGCTACCCTGCCTCTTTTATCCCCGCGTTTTTCTTACGCGATCCGCATAGACCGTTAGCGTCTGCTTCAGCACGTCTAGCGTCACTGGCTTGGATAAGCAACTGTCCATTCCCGACTCCAGACAACGCTGCTTCTCTTCCGCCAAAGCATTGGCCGTCACACCAATCACCGGCAGCGTTAACCCCAGTTGGCGAATACGCTGCGTCAAGCGATAACCATCCATATTCGGCATGTTGACGTCGCTCAGCACGATATCAATATGGTTTTTACTCAACACATTGAGCGCGTCCACACCGTCGTTGGCGGTTTTACACTGATACCCCAACGATCCTAACTGATCGGCCAGTAAACGACGGTTAATCGGATGATCGTCAACCACCAGAATCATCATGTCATCGTTTGTGGCTCCCACTTTGTCCGGAGCTGGCAGTGCGGTGGAAAGCGCTTCACTGCCCAGTTCAACGCTGTAGATATGCGCCAGCAGCGCCGGCAACTCGTGCGGTGATGCCACGCTGTGCACCCACTCGCCAGGCGTTCTTTCCAGCGGAATACCAATGTGGCGACGACAGAAAATCACCGTGGCTCGTCCCTGCCACGCCTGATCCAGCACATCATCAGCAATCAATACATCATTTGCATCAGGTTGCTGCCCCTCATAACGCAGCACCGTCATCCCGGTACGCGTGAGGCTGGATTCGATAAAGTGATAGAGTGACGCGTTTCGCACCGCCAGCCAGCAGCGGGTACTGGCAAGACCGTCCACACTTTTATTCTGTGGATACTGGGCTCCATACAGCGGTATCCGCAGCGTAAACTGGCTCCCCATCCCCGGTTCAGAATCAACGGAAATATCCCCGTCCATCATGCTGATCAGTTTTTCACAGATAGCCAGACCTAACCCGGTCCCCTGGAAATTACGCTGCACGCCCGTCCCCACCTGGAAGAAGGGATCGAATAGACGAACGACTTCTTTGGCCGGGATCCCCACGCCAGTATCACGCACACGAATGCTGAGGTAGTCGCCGCTGCACTGAACATGCAGCACAATACAGCCGGTATCGGTGAATTTAATAGCATTACTCAACAGGTTAGAAATGACCTGCTGCAAGCGCATCGGATCGCCATTTAATGCCACAGGCACATCCGGCTCAATGAAACAGTACAATCCCAGTTGCTTGCGTACCACCAGCGGCAGATAGTTGGCCGTAATATGGCTCATTACTTCCCGCGGTGAAAATTCGCGCGGTTCAATCTTCAACTGTTCGGATTCAATTTTCGAGAAATCAAGAATATCGCTGATAATCTTCAACAACAGGCTGGAGGAGTTATTCATCGCCGTCACCAGGCGATCCACTCCGCTGGGCAGTTCTTTCGTTTGCAGCAGGTCAAGGTTGCCGATAATGCCATACAGCGGCGTGCGTAGTTCATGACTCACCGTCGCAAGGAACATTGATTTTGACTGGCTGGCCTGTTCCGCCGCCTGCGCCATCTCCTGTAACGACTCTTCCATTTTCACACGCGCACTCACATCGACCAGGACGCATATGGCTACGTTCTCATTACGATAACGTGAATGCACAAAGCTGATTTGCAGATTGGTATTATTGCTGGTCAACACATCGACGAAATTAACCTGCTGGCCGCAGATAATTTGCGTCAACCGTTGCCTGTCTTCATGCGTCAGCATGTTGAGATAGGTATGCGCCAGCTCGTTGCTCAGAATGTTAATGCCATCAATTGTGCGCAGAATACAAATACCGACCGGCGCAGAAGCCACAATTTTACGGTTAAACTGTTCATGCTCTTCCAGGCGCTGGGCATCGCTTTCCGCTGGAATAAAAATACGCCGCTCATACATGCGCGTCAGCATAAACAACGCCGCACCTACCAGCACATTCAGCAGAACCGCATTCAGGATCATCATGCGTATCCGCTCCAGCACCAGATCGACCGGCACGGAGTACACAATACTGAGCGATGATGGCGGCAGGTTTTTCTTCAACACCAGATTGCGAAAACCCGGCGTGTAGCCAAACCACGAGCGCTCCTGCATCCAGCGCGGTTCAGACTGAATATTGCCTTCAGGACCGGTGAGTGAAATCAGCGCATGACCATTTTCATCAAGGATTGTCACCCCCATCGGCAAACTGCCCGGCGTGAAGAAGTTCTCCATACGAATCGGCTGTTCCACACCCAGCAACGCCTGCAGACGATTGGCAAGATAGACCGGCGTCAGCGCATAAAAATACCCCACGCCCGGACGCGGTCCCTGGCTTATCCAGAACAGGTTATTGCCGTTTTCTTCCTGCGGCGCATTGCGATACTTAATGATGCGCTCATGCAGTGCTTTCAGCGCCTCGTCACGTTCGACAGGCATATCCCGCAGACCGAAATTGGCCATGCAGAGGTTATCGCTGCCGATCAGGAACACACGGTTCAAATCATAAGCCGCTGAGAAATTGTCGCGCCAGTAGCGCATAAACCACGCCAATGACTCCAGCGAGCCACGCCAGGCATTACCCATCACCGCACAGTCGGAATCGGCAAACAGCGGTTCAAAATTCGGCACCACGGTTTTATCATCCCGTGCCCGCAATGACATCACGCCGTTTTCTGCCGTTAATCGGTTTTCAGCAATGTATTTCAGCTCTTTTATCACGTCAGAAGTACGCTGAATGTAGCGTTGAGCCTGGTCGGAGCTGAGATTAAACTCCTGGCGGATCTCAGACTCTCGCTGGTGCAACGCATTCACAATGTAGAACACCGACGCAAAAGCAATCAGACACCAGACCAGTAAGGCCAGCGCTCTGAACAGGTAGCGTGAGACTTTTAGAGTTGAATGAACGGAAGCAAGGTATTTCAAAGGGGCGAAGCTCCGCCTCAGGATATCAATAGAGTGTGGTTAAGGTAGCGGTAAATGTCCGACGTCGCAATGCCCTCTCTTTACGGGAATATGATACACCGCTCTGACACCGTTGTCTTAACCCCTGATAATCGTCGTTTGCCTAAAAAACACTGCACGGATGTGAGAATGCGCAAGCTGAGATGGCTGACGCGTCGTTTATACCCGCGACGTTTACGCAACCAAATGATCATGATGGCCATTCTGATGGTCATTGTGCCGACGATTTCTATTGGTTATATCGTAGAAACCGAAGGCCGGTCAGCAGTCTTATCTGAAAAAGAGAAAAAACTGTCATCGGTGCTCACTCTGCTTAACGGCGCGCTGGGCGATCGCTTTAGCCACTACGCGGATTTACCGCGTGAAGCGCGCATTCGGGCGCTGAATCTTGAGTTGGGGCCCATCAACGAACGGATCACCCAGGCATTTCCTGGCATCGGTGCGGGGTATTACAACAAAGCACTGGATGCAATCATCACCTACGCCCCCTCTGCGTTGTACCAAAGTAATGTCGGTATCACCATCACCGAGGATCACCCCGGTCGCGAAGTGATGCGCAGCAACGCACCTGTGGTTTTTTCCGGACGACAGGTTCGTGGCGACATCCTCAACTCCATGATCCCCATCGAACGGCAAGGTGAAGTCATTGGCTATATCTGGGCGAATGAACTAACGGAAGATATCCGCCAGCAAGCCTGGAAAATGGACGTCAGGATCATTGCCGTACTGGCTGCCGGACTCATCAGTAGCCTGCTGTTGATTGTGCTTTTCTCTCGCCGTCTCAGTGCGAATATCGATATTATCACCGACGGCCTCTCCACGCTGGCGCAAAAAACACCAGCCCGCCTGCCTGAACTGCCCGGCGAACTGGGGCAAATCAGCCGCAGCGTCAATGCGCTGGCACAAACGCTTCGGGAAACCAAAACCCTTAACGACCTGATAATTGAGAACGCAGCAGACGGCGTCATTGCCATCGACAGACAGGGTGATGTCACCACCATGAATCCGGCGGCAGAGCAAATCACTGGCTATCAGTTGCATGAACTGGTCGGGCAACCCTATGCAACCCTCTTTGCCGATACTCAGTTCTCCAGCCCGGTACTGGATACGCTGGAGCACGGCACCGAACATGTCGCCCAGGAGGTGAGTTTTCCTGGCCGCGACCGCACTATTGAAATAAGCGTCACCACCAGTAGGATCCATAACGCGCATGGCGAACTAATCGGAGCTCTGGTGATCTTCTCTGATTTAACGGCCCGCAAAGAGACACAGCGCCGGCTGGCACAAACGGAAAGGCTCGCGACGCTCGGCGAGTTGATGGCTGGAGTGGCGCATGAGGTACGTAACCCGCTGACGGCAATCCGTGGCTATGTACAGATCATCCGCCAACAAACATCTTTACCAGAACATCAGGAATATTTATCCGTTGTGCTGAACGAAATTGACTCAATCAATAAAGTCATCCAACAACTGTTGGATTTCTCACGCCCGCGACAAAGCCAGTGGCAGCAGGTACAGCTCAATGCGTTGATTGAAGAAACGCTGATCCTCGTGCAAACCGCGGGCCTACAGGCTCGAATCACGTTTACCACGGAATTAGATACCAGCCTGCCAGCCATCGTCGCCGATCGCGAACTCCTCAAGCAGGTGATCCTCAATATTTTAATCAATGCGGTGCAGGCGATAGCCGCACGGGGCGAAATTCGAATCCGCACCTGGCAATACTCGGCCTCACAGCAGGCGGTGATGATTGAAGATAATGGCAACGGTATCGATATTGCCATTCAGAAGAAAATATTCGACCCCTTCTTTACGACCAAAGCATCAGGTACGGGTCTTGGACTGGCGCTAAGCCAGCGCATTATCAACGCGCATCAGGGGGATATCCACGTGACAAGTATGCCGGGCTGCGGCGCAACCTTCACCCTGATTTTACCTCTTAACCCGCAGGGAAATCCGTCAGAATGAAAACGACCTACCGTATTCTCATCGTTGATGACGAAGAAAATGTTCGCCGTATGCTTGCCACTGCGTTTTCCCTGCAAGGGCATGAGACGCACTGCGCCAGCGATGGAAAAGCCGCGCTGACTCTGTTTGCTGATACGCATCCTGACGTGGTACTGATGGACATCCGCATGCCAGAGATGGACGGTATTGATGCTTTGAAAGACATGCGCGCCCAGCAGCCGCGGATCCCCGTTATTCTGATGACGGCCTACGCCGAAGTGGAGACCGCAGTGGAGGCTCTCCGTAGCGGCGCGTTTGACTATGTGATTAAACCCTTTGATTTGGATGAGCTCAATCTGGTCATTCAGCGCGCACTACAGCTTCAGGCAATGAAGCAGGAGATCCGCAATCTACATCAGGCGCTAAGCACCAGCTGGCAATGGGGGCATATCCTGACTAACAGCCCGGTGATGATGGATATTTGTAAAGACACGGCAAAAATCGCCCTCTCACAGGCGAACGTACTGATTAGCGGTGAAAGTGGCACAGGAAAAGAGCTGATTGCCCGCGCCATCCACTACAACAGCAGACGCGCCAACGGTCCCTTTATCAAAATCAACTGTGCGGCCTTACCGGAATCATTACTGGAAAGCGAACTGTTTGGTCACGAAAAGGGGGCATTTACCGGTGCGCAAACTCTACGCCAGGGACTGTTCGAACGTGCGCATCAGGGAACGCTTCTGCTCGACGAGATTGGTGAAATGCCGCTGGTTCTGCAGGCCAAACTGCTGCGTATTTTGCAAGAAAGAGAGTTCGAGCGCATCGGCGGACACCAAACTATTCGCGTCGATATCCGTATTGTTGCTGCCACCAATCGCTGCCTGCAAACAATGGTGAAGGAAGGAACGTTCCGTGAAGACCTGTTTTACCGGCTCAACGTGATTCATCTGACCCTTCCCCCGTTACGCGAACGCCGCGAAGACATCGCTCTGTTAGCGAATCACTTTTTACAAAAATTTAGCTCAGAAAATCAGCGGGATATCATTGAGATCGATCCAACGGCGATGTCCATGCTTACAGCCTGGCCATGGCCAGGAAACATTCGTGAACTGTCTAACGTCATCGAACGTGCAGTGGTCATGAATACCGGCGCGGTGATTTTTGCCGAAGACCTGCCTGCGCAGTTCCGATCACCTGTCAGTACCGTAACAGAAGTAAAAGCAGTTCAGACCGGAGAACGCAATCTGAAGGAAGAAATTAAGCGTGAGGAAAAACGCATCATCCTTGAGGTGCTGGACAATCAGGATGGCAACCGCACCCGCACCGCGCTAATGCTGGGGATCAGTCGGCGCGCTCTGATGTACAAATTGCAAGAGTATGGCATTGATCCGTCAGGCTCCTGATACCTAAATTTGCTATGCAGAATTTTGCACACTGCGCAAAACTCTGCATAGCAACTCCACCTTCCTCTCGCCAGACAATAAAAAATAAACCATAAAATTCAAATAATTAAAAAATAATTTTACCATTTATCATTCTGGCACCCGGCTTGCAATTCCCTGAGCGTACCCAAAATGGAGTATGCAAAAGGGAAACATAATGAAAACAAAACTGATTACTTTACAAGACGCAGCGAGCCTCTTTCGTGACGGCATGACCATCATGGTCGGCGGTTTTATGGGGGTTGGCACGCCACCTCGCCTTGTCGAAGCCTTACTTGAATCTGGCGTCAGAGATTTGACGTTAATTGCCAACGATACCGCATTTGTCGATACCGGTATCGGCCCCTTAATCGTCAACGGTCGCGTGAGCAAAGTGATTGCCTCGCACATTGGCACCAACCCTGAAACCGGTCGCCGCATGATTGCCGGCGAAATGGACGTACAACTGGTGCCGCAAGGCACTCTGATTGAGCAAATTCGCTGCGGTGGCGCAGGCCTTGGCGGTTTTCTGACGCCAACCGGTGTCGGCACCGTAGTAGAAGATGGCAAGCAGACCATGACGCTCGATGGCAGAGTCTGGTTGCTCGAACGTCCATTACGTGCCGATCTGGCACTGATCCGCGCACACCGCGCAGACACGCTTGGCAACCTGACCTATCAACTTAGCGCCCGTAATTTTAACCCACTGATTGCCCTTGCCGCCGACATCACACTGGTTGAACCGGATGAAATGGTCGAGATCGGTGAACTCCAGCCAGACCAGATCGTCACCCCTGGTGCCGTTATCGACCATATCGTCATTCCACAGGAGAGCTAATCATGGATGCTAAACAACGTATTGCGCGCCGTGTGGCGCAAGAGCTTCGCGATGGCGATATCGTTAACTTAGGTATCGGCCTGCCGACGATGGTAGCCAACTATTTGCCCGCGGATATTCACATTACGCTGCAATCTGAGAACGGTTTTCTGGGACTGGGCCCTGTCACCACTGCACATCCTGATCTGGTGAACGCGGGTGGCCAACCGTGCGGTATTTTGCCGGGCGCGGCGATGTTTGATAGCGCCATGTCGTTTGCGTTAATTCGTGGGGGCCATGTCGATGCCTGCGTGCTCGGTGGGTTACAGGTCGATGAGCAGGCCAACCTCGCTAACTGGGTCGTTCCCGGCAAAATGGTTCCCGGCATGGGTGGCGCAATGGATCTGGTGACCGGTGCGCGCAAAGTGATTATCGCGATGGAGCATTGCGCAAAAGACGGCTCAGCGAAGATCCTCCGACATTGCACCATGCCGCTGACGGCACAACATGCGGTGCATATGCTGGTCACCGAACTCGCCGTTTTCCGCTTCATTGACGGCAAAATGTGGCTTACGGAAATCGCGGAAGGATGCGATATCGCCACGCTGCGTGAAAAAACCGAAGCGCAGTTTGATGTCGCCGCCGAGCTGATTATCCTGCGAGGTGATGCATGATCGGCCGCATTGCTCGTTTTATGACGCGCGTGGTCAGCCGCTGGCTGCCTGATCCGCTAATTTTCGCCATGCTGCTAACGCTGTTGACCTTCGGCATCGCGCTGTGGCTGACGCCACAAACGCCAGTCAGCATGGTGAGATTCTGGGGTGATGGTTTCTGGAACCTGCTGGCGTTTGGTATGCAGATGGCGCTGATCATCGTCACAGGCCATGCGCTAGCCAGTTCAGGACCGGTGAAAAGTCTGCTGCGAACGGCGGCGTCTGCCGCCAAAACCCCCGCTCAGGGTGTCATGCTGGTGACGTTTTTCGGTTCAGTCGCCTGCGTCATCAACTGGGGTTTTGGTCTGGTAGTGGGGGCGATGTTTGCCCGTGAAGTCGCACGCCGGGTACCCGGCTCCGACTATCCCCTGCTGATTGCTTGTGCCTACATCGGTTTTCTCACCTGGGGGGGTGGCTTCTCCGGTTCAATGCCATTGCTGGCGGCAACGCCAGGCAACCCGGTTGAGCACGTCGCAGGGTTAATTCCGGTCGCAGACACGCTATTTACCGGTTTCAACATCTTCATCACCGTGGCACTGATCGTCGTAATGCCGTTCATCACACGCATGATGACGCCAAAACCTTCCGATGTGGTAAGCATCGATCCGAAGCTGTTACTGGAAGAAGCTGATTTCCAGAAAAAACTGCCACCCGACGCTCCACCATCGGAAAAACTGGAAGAGAGCCGCATTCTGGCCCTGATCATCGGGGCATTAGGGATTGCTTATCTGGCCCTCTATTTCACCGAGAAAGGCTTCAACATCACCATCAACACCGTCAATCTGATGTTTAT
Source organism: Citrobacter sp. wls827 (assembly GCF_005280875.1). Taxonomy (NCBI): domain Bacteria; kingdom Pseudomonadati; phylum Pseudomonadota; class Gammaproteobacteria; order Enterobacterales; family Enterobacteriaceae; genus Citrobacter; species Citrobacter sp. wls827. The sequence goes on along the minus strand of NZ_SZWR01000010.1, from coordinate 333,461 downwards.
GATTGCCGGTCTGCTGCTGCATAAAACGCCGATGGCCTATATGCGTGCCGTTAGCGCTGCCGCACGTAGCACCGCCGGCATCCTGGTGCAGTTCCCCTTCTACGCCGGTATTCAATTGATGATGGAGCACTCTGGTCTCGGCGGATTGATTACCGAGTTCTTCATCAACGTCGCCAACAAAGACACCTTCCCGCTGATGACCTTCTTCAGTTCAGCACTGATTAACTTTGCTGTGCCATCCGGCGGCGGCCATTGGGTTATTCAGGGACCGTTCGTCATGCCCGCCGCTCAGGCGCTTGGTGCCGATCTTGGTAAGTCAGTGATGGCTATCGCCTATGGCGAGCAGTGGATGAACATGGCGCAGCCGTTCTGGGCGCTACCTGCATTGGCTATCGCCGGATTGGGGGTGCGCGACATCATGGGGTACTGCATCACCGCCCTGCTCTTCTCAGGCGTCATTTTTGTCATTGGATTGACCTTGTTCTGACAGCCATTACTTACATAAAGGAACAGAAAAATGAAAAACTGTGTCATTGTCAGCGCGGCACGTACCGCAATCGGTAGCTTTAATGGCGCACTGGCGACCACCAGTGCTATCGAGTTGGGATCAACCGTGATAAAAGCGGCAATCGAGCGCGCTCATCTTGATCCGCAGCAGGTTGAAGAAGTGATTATGGGTAACGTACTGCAGGCCGGCCTGGGACAGAATCCGGCGCGTCAGGCATTGCTAAGAAGCGGTCTTTCCGACACCGTTTGCGGCTTCACCGTCAACAAAGTGTGCGGATCCGGCCTGAAAAGCGTGGCGCTTGCCGCCCAGGCAATCAAAGCAGGACAAGCCCAGGCGATCGTCGCGGGGGGGATGGAAAACATGAGCCTGGCCCCCTACCTGTTAGACGCGAAAGCCCGTTGGGGGTATCGCCTCGGTGACGGGCAATTGGCAGACGTCATTCTGCGCGATGGGCTGATCTGCGCCGAACATGGCTATCATATGGGGATTACCGCCGAGAACGTCGCTAAAGAGTACGGTATCAGCCGCGAAATGCAGGATGAACTGGCACTGTTATCACAGCAGAAAGCCATTGCCGCAATAGAGTCCGGCGCTTTCCAGGCCGAAATCGTCCCTGTCAGCGTGCAATCACGTAAGAAAACCCTCATTTTTGAACGCGATGAGTTTCCCAAGGCAGACTCCACGGCGGAAGGTCTTGCCGCATTGCGTCCGGCCTTCGACAAAGCAGGTACTGTTACCGCTGGCAACGCCTC
>NZ_SZWR01000010.1:331726-332062 GCF_005280875.1 Citrobacter sp. wls827 | reverse complement strand
GCGGCGGCGTCGCCCCGGCGATGATGGGCATGGGACCCGTTCCTGCCACGCAAAAAGCGCTACAACGGAGCGGGCTGCAACTGTCGGATATCGATCTTATCGAAGCTAACGAAGCCTTTGCCGCGCAGTTTCTTGCGGTGGGTAAAACACTGGGGTTTGATGCACAAAAGGTCAACGTTAACGGTGGTGCGATTGCGCTGGGTCACCCTATCGGCGCCAGCGGCGCGCGTATTCTGGTCACATTGCTGCACGCGTTACAGGCACGGGATAAAACGCTCGGTCTGGCAACGCTGTGTATCGGCGGCGGCCAGGGTATTGCGATGATCGTGGAGCGCA
>NZ_SZWR01000010.1:328099-331665 GCF_005280875.1 Citrobacter sp. wls827 | reverse complement strand
CGGATTTCTCCGGCCCTTCTCATCACAACTTAATTACTCTTCTGCGTCGTCTGCCGCATCATCGTCGCTTTCAGCTTCAGGAGCGATATCCTCGTCCCCTTCCGCAGCGCTGCCGTCGATGGAGTCGAGCTCTTCATCATCAACCGGTTCAGCAACACGTTGCAGGCCCACAACGTTTTCATCTTCCGCAGTACGGATGAGGATCACGCCCTGGGTGTTACGCCCTACCACGCTGATTTCCGACACGCGTGTACGCACCAGCGTACCGGCATCGGTGATCATCATGATCTGGTCAGTATCTTCAACCTGTACCGCGCCAACAACAGAGCCGTTGCGTTCGGTGACTTTGATGGAGATAACGCCCTGCGTCGCACGAGACTTCGTCGGATACTCTTCCGCTGCGGTACGCTTACCGTAGCCGTTCTGCGTCACGGTCAGGATGGCACCTTCACCGCGCGGAACAATCAGAGAAACAACTTTATCTTCCCCGGCCAGCTTGATACCACGTACACCGGTCGCGGTACGCCCCATCGCACGAACGGCGTCTTCTTTGAAGCGCACCACTTTACCGGCAGCAGAGAACAGCATGACTTCATCAGAACCGGACGTCAGGTCAACGCCAATCAGTTCGTCGCCTTCGTTCAGATTAACCGCAATGATACCGGCTGAACGCGGACGGCTGAACTCGGTCAGCGCCGTTTTCTTCACGGTACCGCTGGCGGTCGCCATGAAGACGTTAACGCCCTCTTCGTACTCGCGTACTGGCAGAATCGCGGTAATACGTTCGTTAGCTTCCAGCGGCAGCAGGTTGACGATTGGACGTCCACGCGCGCCACGGCTGGCTTCTGGCAACTGATAAACCTTCATCCAGTACAAACGACCGCGGCTGGAGAAGCAGAGGATCGTGTCATGGGTGTTGGCCACCAGCAGGCGGTCGATAAAGTCTTCTTCTTTAATGCGTGCTGCTGATTTACCTTTCCCGCCACGACGCTGTGCTTCGTAGTCGGTTAACGGCTGATATTTCACGTAGCCCTGATGAGACAAGGTCACGACAACATCTTCCTGGCTAATCAGATCTTCGATGTTGATGTCAGCGCTGTTCGCGGTGATTTCGGTACGACGCGCGTCGCCGAACTGCTCGCGAACCAGCTCCATCTCTTCACGGATAACTTCCATCAGACGATCGGCACTGCCCAGAATGTGCAACAGTTCGGCGATCTGCTCCAGCAGCTCTTTGTATTCGTCGAGCAGTTTTTCATGCTCAAGGCCGGTCAGTTTCTGCAGACGCAGATCCAGAATCGCCTGGGCCTGCTGTTCAGTCAGGTAGTACTGACCATCACGCACGCCAAACTCAGGTTCCAGCCACTCAGGACGCGCAGCGTCATCACCCGCACGTTCCAGCATGGCAGAGACGTTCCCCAGTTCCCAGGAGCGCGCAACCAGCGCCGCTTTCGCTTCTGCCGGGGTCGGCGCACGACGGATCAGTTCGATGATCGGATCGATGTTGGCAAGAGCAATCGCCAGCGCTTCGAGGATGTGCGCACGGTCGCGGGCTTTACGCAGTTCAAAAATAGTACGGCGGGTAACCACTTCACGACGGTGACGAACAAATGCAGCGATAATCTCTTTCAGGTTCATGATCTTCGGCTGACCATGGTGCAGCGCAACCATGTTGATACCGAAAGAAACCTGCAGTTGGGTCTGGGAGTAGAGGTTGTTCAGCACCACTTCCCCGACCGCATCGCGTTTCACTTCAATCACGATGCGCATACCGTCTTTGTCAGACTCGTCACGCAGCGCGCTGATGCCTTCAACGCGTTTATCTTTTACCAGCTCGGCGATTTTCTCGATCAGGCGTGCTTTGTTCACCTGATACGGAATTTCATGCACGATGATGGTTTCGCGGCCAGTTTTCGCGTCAGCTTCGACTTCTGCACGTGCGCGAATGTATACCTTGCCGCGACCGGTACGGTAAGCTTCTTCGATACCACGACGACCATTGATGATCGCTGCGGTCGGGAAGTCCGGACCCGGAATATGTTCCATCAGCCCTTCAATGCTGATGTCTTCATCGTCAATATATGCCAGACAGCCGTTGACCACTTCCGTCAGGTTGTGCGGCGGAATATTGGTTGCCATACCTACCGCGATACCGGACGAACCGTTCACCAGCAGGTTAGGAATTTTGGTTGGCATAACGTCTGGAATGCGTTCGGTGCCGTCGTAGTTATCGACGAAATCAACCGTTTCTTTTTCCAGGTCAGCCATCAGCTCGTGGGCGATTTTCGACATACGGATTTCCGTATAACGCATCGCAGCTGCGGAGTCGCCATCGACAGAACCAAAGTTACCCTGACCATCCACCAGCATGTAACGCAAGGAGAATGGCTGCGCCATACGAACAATGGTGTCGTAAACGGCGGTATCACCATGAGGGTGGTATTTACCGATTACGTCACCAACGACACGGGCAGATTTTTTATAGGCTTTATTCCAGTCGTTGCCCAATACGTTCATGGCGTAAAGTACGCGACGGTGTACCGGCTTCAGGCCATCTCGGACGTCCGGCAGCGCACGGCCAACAATGACCGACATCGCATAATCCAGATAGGAGCTCTTCAGCTCTTCCTCAATGTTGACCGGTGTAATTTCTCTCGCAAGGTCGCTCATCTAACCGCTATCCCTCTACTGTATCCCGGATTCAAAGGTCGCAAATTATAACACATACGTGAAGATTCAGGTAAATGGATTCCCCCAGACAGAGGCTTTATTCATCCCGTCAGGCTGATATACTCGTTTGCATCGCAAATTTAGGAGTAGAAGCCCCAATGAATGCCGAAAAACCCCCGGTAACTCACAACGTTGACCATGAAGAAATTGCCAAATTTGAAGCAGTCGCGTCGCGCTGGTGGGATCTTGAGGGTGAATTTAAGCCTCTGCACCGCATAAATCCGCTGCGTCTGGGCTATATCGCCGAACGGTCAGGCGGTCTGTTTGGTAAAAAGGTACTCGACGTCGGCTGCGGCGGCGGTATTCTGGCGGAAAGCATGGCGCGCGAAGGCGCAACCGTCACCGGGCTGGACATGGGCTTTGAACCGTTACAGGTCGCAAAACTGCATGCGCTGGAGAGCGGCATCCAGGTGGAGTACGTACAAGAAACTGTCGAAGAACATGCGGATAAGCATGCGCACCAGTATGACGTTGTGACCTGCATGGAAATGCTGGAGCACGTACCAGACCCGCAGTCGGTGGTCAGGGCCTGCGCCAGACTGGTTAAACCGGGCGGCGAAGTGTTTTTCTCCACGCTAAACCGCAACGGCAAATCCTGGCTGATGGCGGTGGTCGGCGCGGAATATATTCTGCGCATGGTGCCTAAAGGTACGCACGATGTGAAAAAATTTATTAAGCCCGCTGAACTGTTAGAGTGGGTTGACCAGACCGTACTGAAAGAGCGTCATATGACCGGCCTGCACTACAACCCCATTACCAACACCTTTAAACTGGGCCCCGGCGTTGATGTGAACTATATGGTGCATACCACCGCCAAAAGCGAATAAACCAGCGCT
>NZ_SZWR01000010.1:317605-327996 GCF_005280875.1 Citrobacter sp. wls827 | reverse complement strand
ACGACTCCGGGCTTTAACGCCTGATGGCGCTTCGCTTATCAGGCCTACGTGATTATGCATCGCCTACTGATCCTGAGTAGGCGTCTCAGGGCAATTTTTGTGCCAGATCATAAGAACTTTCTTTGCCTTAGATGAAGAAATCAGCACTCGATCAAATTTTCTATTTTTTTTCTCAATTATTGACATCCCCGCCAGGCCTTATAAGACGCGCACTTAGCGATTCTTACCCTTTTGCAACCTCAATTTAACCTCAAAATCAACTCTTGTGCTGAAAAGAATCCCTACTAGAATACTCACCATATAGCGTCTATTTTATCAAACAACCCCTACATATAGTATTTATCCACAGACTTAGTCACAACGTGGCACTGTGGATAATATGGGGGATATTTTTTCTTTCACGGACAGGTAAAAACCACATGAATCAGAGTCTGCTGGTGACAAAGCGTGATGGTAGTACAGAGCGCATCAATCTCGACAAAATCCATCGAGTTCTGGATTGGGCGGCAGAAGGACTGAATAACGTATCGATTTCACAGGTCGAGTTGCGCTCCCACATTCAGTTTTATGACGGTATCAAGACTTCCGATATCCATGAAACAATCATCAAAGCAGCTGCAGACCTGATCTCCCGCGACGCGCCGGATTATCAGTACCTGGCTGCTCGCCTGGCTATTTTCCACCTGCGTAAAAAAGCCTACGGCGAGTTTGAGCCGCCAAAACTGTTCGACCATGTGGTCAAAATGGTTGAAATGGGCAAATACGACAATCATCTGCTGGAAGACTACACGGAAGAAGAGTTCAAGCAGATGGACTCGTTCATCGTGCACGACCGTGATATGACCTTCTCTTATGCTGCAGTGAAGCAGTTAGAGGGCAAATATCTGGTGCAAAACCGTGTTACCGGTGAGATTTATGAAAGCGCACAGTTCCTCTACATTCTGGTCGCTGCCTGCCTGTTTTCTAACTACCCGCGTGAAACCCGTCTGGAATACGTTAAACGTTTCTACGACGCCGTTTCTACGTTTAAAATTTCGCTGCCAACCCCCATCATGTCCGGCGTGCGCACCCCAACCCGTCAGTTCAGTTCCTGTGTACTGATCGAGTGTGGCGACAGCCTGGATTCGATTAACGCCACGTCCAGCGCAATTGTAAAATACGTTTCTCAGCGTGCTGGCATTGGTATCAACGCGGGGCGCATTCGTGCGCTGGGTAGCCCGATTCGCGGCGGTGAAGCGTTCCACACCGGCTGTATTCCGTTCTACAAGCACTTCCAGACGGCGGTGAAATCCTGCTCCCAGGGCGGCGTTCGCGGCGGTGCTGCCACGTTGTTCTACCCGATGTGGCATCTGGAAGTTGAAAGCCTGCTGGTGCTGAAAAACAACCGCGGCGTCGAAGGCAACCGCGTGCGTCACATGGACTACGGTGTACAAATCAACAAGCTGATGTATACCCGCCTGCTGAAAGGCGGTGACATCACTCTGTTTAGCCCGTCCGACGTCCCGGGTCTGTACGACGCATTCTTCGCCGATCAGGACGAGTTTGAACGCCTGTACACAAAATATGAAAACGACGACAGCATCCGCAAACAGCGCGTGAAAGCGGTTGAGCTGTTCTCGCTGATGATGCAGGAACGTGCTTCTACTGGTCGCATCTACATTCAGAACGTTGACCACTGCAACACCCACAGCCCGTTTGATCCGGCTGTCGCACCGGTACGCCAGTCCAACCTGTGTCTGGAAATCGCCCTGCCGACCAAACCGTTGACCGACGTTAACGACGAAAACGGTGAAATCGCGCTGTGTACGTTGTCCGCATTCAACCTGGGGGCAATCAAAGATCTGAGCGAGCTGGAAGAGCTGGCCGTACTGGCTGTGCGTGCTCTCGATGCGCTGCTCGATTACCAGGATTATCCAATTCCGGCCGCTAAACGTGGCGCCATGGGCCGTCGTACGCTGGGTATTGGCGTAATCAACTACGCCTACTGGCTGGCGAAAAACGGTAAGCGTTATTCTGACGGCAGCGCGAACAATCTGACTCACAAAACCTTTGAAGCTATTCAGTATTACCTGCTGAAAGCCTCTAACGAACTGGCAAAAGAGCAAGGCGCATGCCCATGGTTCAACGAAACCACCTATGCGCAGGGTATTTTGCCGATCGATACCTATAAGAAAGACCTCGATGCCATTGCCAACGAGCCGTTGCACCTGGACTGGGAGCAACTGCGTGAGTCCATTAAGACCCACGGTCTGCGTAACTCCACGCTGTCCGCGCTGATGCCGTCGGAGACCTCTTCGCAGATCTCCAACGCCACTAACGGCATTGAACCGCCGCGCGGCTACGTGAGCATTAAAGCATCGAAAGATGGCATTCTGCGCCAGGTTGTGCCGGACTACGAACACCTGCACGACGCGTACGAACTGCTGTGGGAGATGCCGAACAATGACGGGTATCTGCAACTGGTAGGGATCATGCAGAAATTTATCGATCAGTCGATTTCTGCCAACACCAACTACGATCCGTCACGCTTCCCATCAGGAAAAGTGCCGATGCAGCAGTTACTGAAAGACCTGCTCACCGCCTACAAATTTGGTGTCAAAACGCTGTATTATCAGAACACCCGCGACGGTGCGGAAGATTCTCAGGACGATCTGGTGCCATCCATTCAGGATGATGGCTGCGAAAGCGGCGCATGTAAGATCTGATGAATGATGCCGGGTGGCGCTACGCTTACCCGGCCACGATTGCACGGTTTGTAGGCCGGACAAGGTGCTTGCACCGCCTCCGGCGCTCATCCCACAAAGGATTCACATCAATGGCATACACCACTTTTTCACAGACGAAAAATGACCAGCTCCTGGAACCGATGTTTTTCGGCCAGCCGGTGAACGTCGCCCGCTACGATCAGCAAAAATATGACATCTTCGAAAAACTGATCGAAAAGCAGCTCTCTTTCTTCTGGCGTCCGGAAGAAGTCGACGTTTCACGTGACCGCATTGACTTCCAGGCACTGCCGGAACATGAAAAACATATCTTCATCAGCAACCTGAAGTATCAGACGCTGCTGGACTCTATTCAGGGACGTAGCCCGAACGTGGCGCTGCTGCCGCTGATTTCTATCCCTGAGCTGGAAACCTGGGTGGAAACGTGGGCGTTTTCTGAAACGATCCATTCCCGCTCCTACACCCACATCATTCGTAACATCGTGAACGATCCTGCGGTGGTGTTCGACGATATCGTCACCAACGAACAGATCCAGAAACGCGCGGAAGGCATTTCCAGCTACTACGATGAGTTGATCGAGATGACCAGCTACTGGCATCTGCTGGGCGAAGGCACCCATACAGTCAATGGTAAAACGGTTGTCGTCAACCTGCGTGAACTGAAGAAAAAACTGTATCTGTGCCTGATGAGCGTTAACGCGCTGGAAGCGATTCGCTTCTACGTCAGCTTTGCCTGCTCTTTCGCTTTTGCAGAACGCGAACTGATGGAAGGTAATGCAAAAATCATTCGTCTGATTGCCCGTGATGAAGCCCTGCATCTGACCGGCACCCAGCATATGCTGAACCTGTTGCGCAGCGGCGTGGACGATCCGGAAATGGCGGAAATCGCCGAAGAGTGTAAACAAGAGTGCTATGACCTGTTTGTACAGGCCGCGCTGCAGGAAAAAGAGTGGGCGGATTATCTGTTCCGTGACGGTTCGATGATCGGTCTGAACAAAGATATCCTGTGCCAGTACGTTGAGTACATCACCAATATCCGTATGCAGGCTGTTGGCCTTGACTTGCCATTCCAGACACGCTCTAACCCGATCCCGTGGATCAATACCTGGCTGGTATCCGATAACGTCCAGGTTGCACCGCAGGAAGTGGAAGTCAGCTCTTACCTGGTCGGCCAAATCGACGCCGAAGTTGATACCGACGACCTGAGTAACTTCCAGCTCTGATGGGGCGCGTTACTCTGCGCATCTCTGGCACACAACTGCTGTGCCAGGATGAACATCCTTCCCTGCTCGCCGCGCTCGAATCGCACAACGTCGAAGTCGAGTATCAGTGCCGTGAAGGTTACTGCGGTTCCTGCCGTACCCGCCTGGTGGCGGGACAGGTTGACTGGATTACAGAACCTCTGGCCTTTATTCAGCCGGGTGAGATATTGCCCTGCTGTTGCCGGGCAAACGGGGATATTGAGATTGAAATGTAGTGCTTAGTGGACTTCATGCGTGGAGACCAATACCACGTCTGGGCGTTTTTTCATCTGCATGATATACAACGCCCCGGCCAGCACCACCAGCAAAGCCCCGACCAGGTAAATCGCCCGATACCCCACGCCTTCAACCATCATCCCCATAATGAACGCACCAATCGCCATTCCCGCGTCCATTGCATTGAAAAACAGCGAATTGGCAACACCGATTTTGTGCGGCTCCACTGAACTAATAATTTGTGTCTGAAATACCGGCGTAACCGAACCGTAACCAATACCGATTAATCCTCCGGCCAGAATCATCATGATACTCCCGTTGGTGTAACCCAGCGCCACCAACCCAACGGTGAAGGCCAGTAAGCACGGATAAACCACGTATTTCGGCCCTTTTCTATCACAGATATTGCCGGTAAAGGTTCGGCAGACCATCAGGCAAATAGCGTAGCACAGCAGGAAATTACTGGCGGCTGCCATCAGATCTAACTCCCGGGCATACAGTGCCAGGAAGGCGGAAACGCCTGCGTAAGAGAAGGTCATGAAAAACGTCACCAGTGCGAAAGGCAGCGCGGCGCGATCAAACATTGCCGCAAACCCGAGCGTCGGTTTAGAGCCGTCAGCATGGCGAATGACCGGCGGCACCGCGACAATAAAAGACAGAATGATACCCAGTGCGGCAACCGCGCTACACAGCCAGAATGCCTGGGTAAAAGCTTCCCAGCGCGCCATATTCAGCCCTACCCATGGCCCCACAACCATTGCCAGTCCCATGGCTAAAGAGAAAAAACTGATGCCCTCCCCACGTCGGGAGGCCGGTATCAACCGCGCGGAAATCGTTCCTTTTACCGTGGTTATAACGCCAAACGTTACACCATGAAGCACCCGAATCAGCAGGAGTGATTCAATTGAATGGCAAACCGGATACAGCGCAGTGACCACCAAAAAGGCCAGAGAAGAGAGCACCAGAATCGTTTTATTCGAATATTTCCCCACCCACTGCCCGGCAAAAGGACGAACAAGAATGGCAGAGCCCAAAAAGAACGTGACTAATAAACCGGCCTTATCAGGAGTAGCATGCAGGCGATCCGAAATATAGATCGGAAGCAGGGTCAGCAGGACATAAAAAACAAAAAAGATAATAAAGCTGATAATCGTTATTGCCCAGAAATCCTTCGTCCACAGTTTTTCTTTCATATTCGACAACCTTGTCCAGACGGCGCACGCAGGCAACGCTCAGCACAACTGAACGACGGACAAGTGCGTCAAAATGTGAGTTAAACACCAGAACGCCAGTATAAATAGGCTCATGATATTAGAGAAATTAATCGTTTTAATATTATTAATTAGAAGGAACTAATGACACTAACACAGATCCACGCTTTGCTTGCCGTGCTCGAGTACGGCGGTTTTACCGAAGCCAGCAAGCGGCTGTACATGACCCAGTCCGCCGTGAGTCAGGCAATTTCAGCACTAGAGGAAGAGCTGGGCGTTGATATTTTAATCCGCGAACGCCGCAAAGACATCAGGCTCACCCCGGCGGGACACCGGATCGTGCCACGCCTGCGAGCCATCGTGTCAGAAACCAACGCGGTGAAAGAAATTGCCGAGCAGGAACGACAAAATCCAGCCCGAACCCTGCGTATCGGCTGTTTTCCCAGCGCCTGCGCCTGCATTTTACCTGGCATTATCCGCCACTTTGAACAGCAGCATCCGCACATCAAAATTATCCCCTTCGAAGAGAACAGCCCGGCGATCGTTGATTCCCTGCGCAGCGGGGATATCGATGCGGGATTTGTGCATTTCCCGGTCAATGGCATGTACTGCGTACCGGTTTACCGCGATAAATTTACCGTAGTGGTCCCCGAAAGCCACCCACTGGCAGCCAACACCACTATTTCGCTGGAAGAACTGATGGGAGAACCGCTGATTATCAGTAAAGGCCGCTATGAATTAAGCATCATGACGTTGTTTAAAGAAAAAGGGATTGAGCCAATTATTAAATACGAATTTAACCACCCGGATACCGCAATGAGCTTTATTCGCCAGGGGCTGGGGATTGCATTATTACCGGAACTCACGCTGAAGGCGGTTGGCGGGGAAATTCGCTCAGTGGCGCTGGAGCCAACGTTTTATCGACAAATATCGTTATTGGCAAAAGAGCCGCCGGTAGACGGCAGCCCTTTATTTCTACTGCAGGCATATATGGAATCGTTGACTGCTGACGGCCTCATCTAGCAATCTGCTCACGCTTCACAAATAAGGCCTGCGGGAATACGTTCATCGCAGGCCTTCTGCCCTTACTCTTTATGCAGGAATTTCACCGCTTTGTCGGGAAAGTCGGTGAACAGCCCGTCAACGCCCGCCTTGTTGTACAACACGTCATACAGCTGGTTTACATCCGTTGCATAATCCGGCAACTGATCGGCTCGAACAGTATAAGGATGCACCACCATCTTGTTCTGGTGCGCGTCCTGTACCATACCCGTCAATGAGATGTTGCCCTTACTGGACTTCTCATCAACCAGCATATGGTAGTCCGGCCCAATGCCGTCCGCATACTGCGCAACCTGCTTCATGGCACCCGGTTTAAACATCCAGTCGTAGTTGTAATTCACCCAACTGCCGTCTGGCTTTTTCTCCTGAGTTTCATTCCAGTCAGTGTACGCAATCAACTGCACCAGATTGAGATCCATCCCCATCTTCGGTTCCAGTTCATTCTTAATGCGTTTTAACTCCGCAACATCAAAGCACTGCAGATAGACATTGTCTTGTTTACTGGTGTACCCGTACTTTTTCAGCACTTCCAGCGTCTTAGCGGCGATATCCTTCCCTTCCTGGTGATGGAACCACGGCGCTTTCATTTCCGGGTAAATACCGATATTTTTGCCGGTTGAATGATTTAATCCCTGAACAAATTCAATTTCTTCTTCGAAAGTGTGCACACGGAAATCAGATTTACCCATCGGGAAACGCCCTGGATATGTCTGTACCTTTTTGCCATTTTCGATATCGAAACCTTCGGTAAATTTCAGCGATTTGATCTCATCCAGCGTAAAGTCGATGGCATAGTAACGCCCATCTTTACGCGCACGATCCGGGAAGCGATCAGCAACATCGGTGACGCGGTCAAGATAGTGGTCATGCAGGACGACCAGATGGTCGTCTTTAGTCATCACCAAATCCTGCTCCAGAAAATCCGCGCCCTGAGCATAAGCCATCGCTTTCGCAGGTAAAGTATGCTCCGGTAAATATCCGCTGGCGCCACGGTGCGCAATGACAATTTTATCTGCGGCAACCGCCGCACTGCTCACAACCATACCTGCCAGCATCAGCGCCACGCTAAGACTTTTCAATGTGGTTTTCATCTATTAGCCCCCGTTACGCTTGAGCAGCATCTCTTCATGATGGCGTTTTTCACCAATCATGACGACTACCAGCAGAATCACCGCCAGCACGCTACCGCCAATCATCACCATAAAGCCGCCGTCCCAACCGAAGAAGTCGACGGTGTAGCCGACAATGGCGCTCGCCGCGACAGAACCGCCCAGGTAGCCGAACAGTCCAGTGAAGCCTGCCGCCGTCCCCGCCGCTTTTTTCGGTGCCAGTTCCAGCGCATGCAGACCGATCAACATGACCGGGCCGTAGATCAGGAAGCCGATGATAATCATACAAGCCATATCCACGTTCGGATTACCTGCCGGGTTCATCCAGTAAACGATGGTCGCGATGGTAACCAGCGTCATAAAGAACACGCCGGTGGCACCACGGTTACCACGGAAGACTTTATCCGACATCCAGCCACACAGCAGCGTGCCAGGAATCCCCGCATATTCATACAGGAAGTAGGCCCAGGATGATTTATCCAGTGCAAAATGCTTCACTTCTTTCAGGTAAGTTGGCGACCAGTCGAGGATGCCGTAGCGCAGCAGATACACAAACACGTTGGCGATAGCGATGTACCACAACAGTTTGTTCGGCAGTACGTATTGCATGAAGATCTGCTTGGCAGTCAGCTCTTCTTCCGCTTTTTCGTTGTAATCATCCGGATAGTCGTTCTTGTACTCTTCGATAGGCGGCAGGCCACAGGACTGCGGCGTATCACGCATCATCGCAAAAGCAAACAGCGCAACGACTATCGCACCAAAGGCAGGCATGTACAGCGCCGCTTTCCAGTCGTTAAACCAGGCCATACCCAGCAGGAACAGCAGCGGAGGCAGACCGCCACCTACGTTATGCGCACAGTTCCAGACAGAAACGATACCACCACGCTCTTTCTGCGACCACCAGTGCACCATAGTACGACCACACGGCGGCCACCCCATCCCCTGGAACCAACCGCAGAGGAACAGCAGCACAAACATGACTGCAATGCTGGATGTCGCCCACGGCACGAAGCCCATGAACAGCATCACCGCAGCCGCCAGAATCAGACCCGCGGGCAGGAAAACGCGCGGATTCGAGCGATCTGAGACGGACCCCATGATGAATTTCGAAAATCCGTATGCAATGGAGATACCGGACAACGCAAAACCCAGATCGCCACGCGAGAAACCCTGCTCAACCAGATACGGCATGGCCAGAGCAAAGTTCTTACGTACCAGATAGTACGCGGCATAACCGAAAAATATTCCCAGGAAAATCTGCCAGCGCAATCGACGATAAGTCGGATCGATCTCCGCTGCAGCTAAACGCGCTTTGTGTGGCGCAGGTTTAAAAATGCTCAACATATATAGTAGCCTCCGTGGCCGTCTTTCATTCGAAGGAAACACTGCAGATTGCCGTAGCAACCCTACCGCTCCCAGTGTGGCCGCGATGTTAAGGAAACATTCCGGGCAATAATGTGAATTACAGCACAGATTGTTACACATTTATGACAAATGTTCATAAAAGCGCACGGAATCACGTTTCATTTTCGAATTATGAGCGATTATGCGCGAAATCAAACAATCCATGTTTTTTATGTGGCTAAATGATAAAAAACGAACTGTGAGGAAAAACAATGAAAACTCGCGACTCGCAAACAAGTGACGTGATTATCATTGGTGGAGGAGCAACAGGTGCAGGGATCGCACGCGACTGTGCCCTGCGCGGATTGCGCGTCATCTTAGTAGAACGCCACGATATCGCGACAGGCGCGACGGGCCGTAACCACGGTCTGCTGCACAGCGGAGCACGTTACGCCGTTACTGACGCTGAATCTGCCCGCGAATGCATTAGCGAAAACCAAATTCTGAAACGTATCGCCCGCCATTGTGTTGAGCCGACGGACGGTCTGTTTATTACGCTGCCGGAAGATGAACTCTCTTTCCAGGCAACCTTTATTCGTGCCTGTGAAGACGCGGGCATCCGCGCAGAAGCGATTGATCCACAACAGGCGCGTATTATCGAACCTTCGGTAAACCCACAACTGATTGGCGCAGTGAAAGTACCAGACGGTACCGTTGATCCTTTCCGCTTAACCGCCGCCAACATGCTGGATGCACGAGAGCACGGTGCGATTATCTTAACGGCCCATGAAGTGACGGGGCTGATTCGTGAAGGTGCGACGGTGTGCGGGGTAAACGTACGCAACCATCTGACGGGCGAGATGCAATCTCTGCATGCGCCGGTGGTCGTGAATGCCGCCGGGATCTGGGGTCAGCGCATTGCGGAATATGCCGATCTGAGCATCCGTATGTTCCCGGCGAAAGGTTCTCTGTTGATCATGGATCATCGCATAAATCAGCATGTTATCAACCGCTGCCGTAAGCCATCTGATGCCGATATTCTGGTGCCTGGCGATACCATTTCGCTGATCGGTACAACCTCACAACACATTGATTACGACGATATCGACAGCAACCGCGTCACCGCAGAAGAGGTGGATATTCTGCTGCGTGAGGGTGAGAAGCTGGCACCAATTATGGCGAAAACTCGCATCCTGCGTGCTTACTCCGGTGTGCGTCCGCTGGTGGCCAGCGACGACGATCCGACCGGTCGTAACGTCAGCCGCGGTATTGTGTTATTCGATCACGCAACGCGCGACGGACTGGACGGATTTATCACCATTACCGGTGGCAAACTGATGACCTACCGCCTGATGGCGGAATGGGCCACCGACGCAGTATGCCGCAAACTGGGCAATTCTCGCCCTTGTACAACCGCAGAGACAGCTCTGCCAGGCTCACAGGAGTCGACCGAACACACGCTTA